>JACMQU010000134.1 GCA_014376805.1 Bacteroidia bacterium | reverse complement strand
GTCTAAATCCCAGTAGGTACGCGACGCATTAGTACTGGTAGAAACAAGGTTATATGGGCTGTTAATCCATACGGTATCAGTTGGAATTGTATTACGGGTTGACTGGCTTGGGAAAAAATTAGCTATTGGGGGAAGTATAGCGCCCGGGCCCCCCGGACCGCCTACTGTCATATCAAAACCAAAGTTTGGCGAAAGTGCATCAGCACCTGAGGGTGTCCCTGTTTGCGCACCGTATACACGTCCCGGCGGGGTTAATGAAGAGGTAGGTTGATTAACAGCAAATCCTCCAGAGGACGTTCCACTTGAAGAAACATCAATAATGAGATATTTTGAATTATCAAAATAAAATGGCGTTGTCAGGGTTATTTCAAACCATCCGTTTGTTAAAGTTGTTACGGAATAGGCTGAACTGTTAAGGCAAGTAAGCATACCAGTTGAATACCATGCGGTGGAGTTAATAGGATTAGTGGTTGAAGTTCCTAAAAGCAATATGAAGTTAGAAAAAGTAGTACTTGTTGCAGATGTTGAATTAAAATAAACTTTAGTAATCAATCCGGAAAAACTACCTGAAAAACTTGCAGGTGCCCAGGCAAATTGAGCCCTTTGAAATATGGTAGAGATATTGGGATTAAACGGTATTGAATTACCTCCTCCTGCAGTAGAACTATTCATAAACATTGGCGTTTGTGAAAAAGTTACAAACGAAATTAAAAAGAATACAAATGCTGAGCAGTATTTTTTTGAAGAAATTAATTTTTTTGAATTGCCGCCATGTGATTTAAAAAGAACTAGTATTTTCATATCATTTGTTATTAAATTGAATATTGATATAAGTTGTTAATCAAATATATAAGTTAATGAATTAAAATTACAAGATTTTTACAAAAAAAAGAAATTATTAAGAATTAAGTGCTTGTTAGCTTGCATATAAAAGCACCTTGATTCAGGATTTTCTGAATTCATATAAAAATAGAATATAAAGGCCAATTCTTAATAGACAAAAGTGTGAAAGCTTATGATCTGAGCGTTGTTAATTAAACAGTCGATTGAAATGCAAAAAAATAAATCTGTTTAAATTTCAAGGTCAGAAAACAGGAATTAATTTTAACGGATTTTAAGTTTCAAAGGACGTATTTTTGCGGTATAATTAATAATGCTGAACAGACTCACTTATTATTTTGTAATTACAAAAGTGTTATTAGTTTAGTTTAAAAAATTTAGTTTAATGGAGTATATGTTTAATAGTGAAGCAGGCAAAAAAGATAAAATACAAACTTCGGCAGAAGATGAATATATTGAAGTATTAGGTGCACGGGAGCACAACCTCAAAAATATTGATGTTAAGATTCCCCGTAATAAATTAGTAACTATTACCGGTTTAAGTGGTAGTGGCAAATCATCTCTTGCCTTTGATACCATATTTGCAGAAGGACAGCGCAGGTATATGGAAAGTTTCTCTGCCTATGCCCGGCAGTTTATCGGAAATATGGAGCGGCCTGATGTGGATAAAATAAATGGGTTGTCTCCTGTTATAGCAATCGAACAAAAAACGGTGAACAAAAACCCTCGTTCAACAGTGGGTACGATTACAGAAATCTATGACTTTATGCGTTTGCTTTTTGCTCGGGCTGCCGATGCATACAGCTATATAAACGGCGATAAAATGGTGAAATTTTCTGAAGAACAGATAATTTCAACCATAATAACTCAGTTCGAAAATAAAAAGATTTCCATACTTGCTCCTTTAATTAAAGGACGCAAAGGTCATTACCGGGAATTATTTGAGCAGGTACGGAAACAAGGTTATACAAAAATTCGTTTGGATGGTGAAGTAATTGAGATCACAGCTAAAATGCAGGCTGATCGGTATAAAATTCATGACATAGAAGTTTTGATTGATAGGATCGAACCTAAAAAAGATGCCCGATTCCGCATTGCAGAAAGTGTTAAAAATGCATTGAAAATGGGTAAAGGCTCACTTGTATTACTTGAAAACGAAATAAATAAAGTTTATCACTTCAGTAAATTTCTGATGGATCCTAAAAGCGGAATTAGTTATGATGAACCACAACCTAATAGCTTTTCCTTTAACTCTCCTTATGGTGCTTGTCCGGTCTGCGATGGACTTGGTGTTAAAAGTATAATTGATGAGGATGCTGTAATCCCCGATAAAAAATTAAGTATAAACAAAGGTGCCATAGTTCCACTTGGTGAAGTAAGAGATAACTGGACCTTTTTACAATTACGGGAAATTGGTAAAATCTTTAAATTCAGTTTTGCTGATCCTATAGAAAAATTATCTGATGAAGCATTGCAGGCAGTGCTACACGGACATGATAAAGCTTTGGTAATACCCTTTCAATACAGCAGTGGTTACACGCAGAATTACAACTCAACCTGGGAAGGTGTAATCCCGATTATTTCCAGGCATTTTCATGAACGAAGTTATGATGCTATCTATCGTTGGGCAGAGGAGTTTATGCAAATACTTCCATGTCCGGAATGTAATGGGGCCCGTTTAAAAAAGGAATCACTAAATTATAAAATAGGTGGTCAAAACATTGCTGATCTGGCTCAAATGGAAATTAGTGCTTTAGGTAATTGGTTCAAAGATGCAGAGAAGCATTTAGATGAAAAACAAAATATTATTGCTACAGAAATTTTAAAAGAAATCCGAAGTCGCATACAATTTTTACAGGGTGTGGGTATTGATTATTTAACATTAAATTCTCCTGCAAAAACATTAAGCGGAGGAGAAGCACAACGAATTCGTCTGGCTACGCAAATAGGCTCACAACTGGTTGGCGTTTTATATATTCTGGATGAACCAAGCATAGGTTTACATCAACGGGATAACCACCGGCTCATCTCCTCCTTAAAAACATTACGCGATGTTGGCAATAGTGTTATTGTGGTTGAACACGACAAAGACATGATGGCTGAAAGTGACTGGATTCTTGATATAGGTTATGGTGCTGGAGTGCATGGCGGACATATAGCTGCAGAAGGTACTCTGGAAGATATTCTCAAGTCAAACTCTGTTACAGCACAATACCTTAATGGAACCAAAGAAATTGAAGTTCCCAAAACCCGTAGAAAAGGCAATGGTAAAAAACTTATCCTGAAAGGAGCAACCGGTAACAACTTAAAAAATGTTTCTGTATCTTTTCCTTTAGGTAAATTTATTTGTGTAACCGGTGTAAGCGGTAGTGGTAAATCATCACTCATTAATGAGACCTTATACCCTATTCTTCGTCAGTATTTTTACAACTCAATACAAAAACCATTAACTTTTAAGGAAATTAAAGGCCTGGAGCATATTGATAAAGTTATAGAAATAGATCAGAGCCCCATTGGACGAACCCCGCGAAGTAATCCGGCTACTTATGTAGAAGTCTTCAGTGATATAAGAAACCTTTTTGTAGGTTTGCCCGAATCAAAAATACGCGGTTATAAGCCGGGCAGATTTTCATTTAATGTAAAAGGTGGACGGTGTGAAACCTGTCAGGGTGCAGGCATGCGTACAATTGAAATGAATTTTTTACCCGATGTATATGTTAAGTGCGAAACTTGTAATGGAAAACGATATAACCGCGAAACATTAGAGATTCGTTTCAAAGGAAAATCTATCAACGATGTTTTAGATATGTCGATTGAAGAAGCCGTTAAATTCTTCGAACATACTCCACAGATTTTACGTAAGATTGAAGCAATGAACGATGTTGGCTTAGGATACATTACACTGGGTCAGCAAAGCACCACCTTAAGCGGAGGTGAAGCTCAGCGAGTAAAACTTGCTACCGAACTCAGCAAACGAGATACAGGGAACACATTTTATATACTGGATGAACCTACAACAGGCTTGCATTTTGAAGATGTTAAAGTGCTGCTGGAGGTTTTGCAAAAATTAGTTGATAAAGGCAATACGGTTTTGGTTATTGAACACAACCTCGATATGGTAAAAGTTGCTGATCATGTAATTGATGTTGGACCGGAAGGAGGTAAATACGGAGGTGAAATATTATGCGAAGGCACCCCCGAAGAAATATGTAAAGTGGAACGGAGCCATACCGGAAGGTTTTTAAAAATTGAGTTGGGCATTGTGTAAGGAGTGTTATGGTTTTATCCAATAATTGGTAAAATGTTTTTACGCCTGCGCAGGCTTTAATTTCTTCCTGTTTTATTTGATTATTTTTGGATATTTTTTTTAAATATCCTGGATTTGTTATTCATTATCGTGCGTTGTTATAAATGAATAGTTTTTTTGAGTATTGTCTCGCAAAGACGCGGAGACGCAGAGAAATGCTAAAATTGTGGAAGAAAACAATATTTCAGGAGTAATTGTGAATATAGCTTATCTGATTCACATCCGGCTTGGTCCTGGTTTGTTTGAATCGGTGTATAAAGAGGTAATGAATTATGAATTAATAAAGCAGGGTATAAAGGTAGATCGACAAAAAAGAATTCCTGTTTTTGGGATGAATTAAAAATGGATATCGGGTTCAGAGCAGATTTAATTGTTGAGAATAAAGTGATCATTGAAATAAAGTCTGTTGAAACCCTATCCCCGGTTCATCCGAAACAACTTTTAACATACCTGAGATTAACAAACATTAAGCTTGAATTGCTGATCAATTTCAATGTTCCCTTAATTAAAAATGGAATAACAAGAATAGCAAATAATCTTTGACCGCTTACCACAAATTTCTCTGCGGCTCTGCGCCTCTGCGAGAATTTATTTTTACACTATTTGTTAATCGCCCGGGTTTGCGTCTTTTCATCAATTAAAAAAACCCGGAAAGGAATGAACCTTACCGGGCTTTAAGATAAACTGAAAATTTAAAAAAAAACCGAATTACATTTTAGGAGTTACCACTGCATCTATCACATGAATTACTCCATTAGATTGTAACACATCATAAACAGATATGTTTGCATAGTTACCATTTTCATCTTTTAGCATTACATTATGCTCACCGTTCATCATAGCCATTAATGTTCCGCCACTTACTGTTTTCAACATAGCTGTTCCATTACCTGCTTTAATTATTTTCATTAATTCTTTCGCATCAATGGTTCCCGCAACAACATGGTAAGTTAATATTTTAGTAAGGGTTGCTTTACTCTCAGGTTTAATCAGCGACTCAACAGTACCTGCAGGTAATTTAGCAAAGGCAGCATTAGTTGGTGCAAATACAGTGAATGGTCCTTTACTTTGCAATGTTTCTACAAGACCTGCTGCTTTTACTGCTGCAACCAAAGTAGTATGGTCTTTAGAGTTAACGGCATTTTCTATAATGTTCTTTTTCGGATACATAGCTTCTCCGCCTACCATTACTGTTTGTGCTTTCATGGTGCCTGCGCTCATTGCAATAATCCCTAATGCAAGTGCGAATGTTCTGATTGTTGTTTTCATTTTTGTGTTTTGTTTAAATTGTTTGTTAAGGTGATTTACGCAAAAACGAAACAGCTGGATTTATTATATTTAAAATTGTTTGGTTTGCTTTCGGTAATTGAGATGTTAGTGCATGGCATGCGGCCTTTAAGAAAATGATTTACATAGTTGTTAAGTGAGTAGATTTAATTTTTACACTATCAGCGTTTATTGTTGGTGAGCCAATGCCGTTTAAAATCAATGTATAACAATATAGAAGCTGTAACAATGCCCATTGCCGCACCTGAACTCACATCAATTGCTGTATGAACACCAATAGCAATGCGCGAAAGAGATACCGCCAAAGCCCATGCTAAAGGCAATATATACAGGTTCCTCCTGGCAGGCTTACGTTAATTGTAATAAATAGCATAGGCCAATACCATGGCTAATAAAAATGCATTGAAGGCATGTCCGCTGGGAAAAGCAAACCCCGATTCCTGTACCCAAAGTGTGAGGATTTCAGGATCGATTTGTTTAAATTTAACTACATTTTCTTTAGTAAGCGTATCAAAAAAAATTTGTCTTTGTTTTCTACTTAACCTGTATAAAGAATCTATCTGATTTAACTCCCCTGTTTGTTTTAACATGAATTCATGACTTGGTCTGTGCCGCTTTAACACTGGTTTTGTATAGCCTTCATTCACATAATTGAATAAACCAAATATCAATACAAGCCCTGTTACAGATTTTATAAACACAAGAGTTTTTTGCCGGTAAGTTACCTGAGCCAGCGTATAACTATATCCCGTTATGAGCAGTATAATCAATGTTCCTAATGGCCCGCCTGATTGTGTGATCCGAAAAGCTATTTCACTCCATAAGCTGTTTGCATAGCTTGCTGAGAAAGCTACGGGAGTGAAGCAGACCACACACAGTAAAGTTATATAACTTATCAGACTGGTATAGAAAATTTTTTTGATGCTGCGTAAATTTGACTTGCAGAATATAAAGAACGCAGTTGAATTTTCGAAAATGTTTTATATCAGATACCTCTTATTAGTTATACGAATGCGCCTTATTTAAATATAACTTTTGACAGTTGAGAATCAATGCGCTGTAAATATTTATATTCACACAAATAACTTTTACCTTCTTCATGGAACTTACTGTTGTATGACCCTTTTATCCTGAACTCTGTTTTGATGCCTTTAAGCAAGAATGAGCGATTCATGAACCTTTACAAGCCTTTGCATGCAAGGTTATGCAGGTATGTACAATCGTTGATATGGCAACCTGATGACGCCAAAGATCTGATTAGTGAAGTAACATTGCAAGCCTATGAAAACTTTGAGCGAATAAAGCAACCCGATCAGTTTGTCTATTACTTGTTTGGCATTGCTCGAAATTTGTTCCTTAAAAAGTTAAGGCGACAAAAATTTCAATTGCCCTGGAATGATGTAGTCATGCAGCAACTTGCAGGGAGTGAACATGCAGAAGCATTGGTTCAGCAAAAAGAGCTTGCAAATTTATTGGCACAGTTAAAACCTGCTCAACAGGAAGCACTCACTTTATTTGAAGTAGCAGGCTTTAGTTATGAAGAGATCGCCGGCATACAACAAACTGCATTAAGCAATGTAAAGGCACATATTTATAAGGCACGCCAAACAATGAAGGCAGTTATGGAAAAAGAAGAAAGACGGGTTCAACATGTTGAAAAAATGGAAGAAGCGAGTCGTTTAAAAGCGGGAGGATTACAATGAGCACTGATCAATACATCAACAATTTGTTTGATACCGCACGCAATGCTCAGCCATTGTTAACTGAAGATGATATTGCGTTACAGTTGCAGGTAAAAGGGAATTACACACCCAAAAAATTTAAATTTTTTAACCTTAAAACTTTATTACTTATGAGTACATTGATTATTCTATTAGCAGGCTTGTTTTATTGGATGCCGGATAAAACAAATGAGCCGGATAAAATTGAACCAACTAAAATTTCATCTCAACCAAAAAAAGAAATGAATAAGGATGAAATTACTTTAGTTGACATACCGAAAGCTAAAATTGCCATCATTTCAAAACCGATAAAAGTAAAAGATTTATCAATTGTAAACCAACCCGAAGTGAGTGAGCAGCGGACTTCTTTCCCTCTTGTCAATATTCGTTTTGATGCATCCGTGGCTCCTCAAAAAGGTGAGTTGGAATACTTAATGCTAAGCTATGAAGAACTCTTAGCCTTTTACATCAAAACAGATGGCAATGTACTTGAATTCGATAATGCAAAAGACCCGCTTTACTTAAAAAATAAATCAAACGATTTTGCCTATAACCATTATTTTGTGAAAATAAGAAATGAAGGAAGCACGCGTACTACGAGTTCTATTGTTGACAGAAAAACAAGCCAGGATTCTTTGTTGTTTGATGTAAGGCCGGTGATGGTAGATAAAACAATAAATGGCTTAACAGGCAAACGCGCAACCGACCATAAAGTAGGCGAAACCAAAACCGATTATTGTGATCCCTTTGCATTGAAATGCATTCGAGAAAGCTATGATACCTGGGTACGTTCAAATTGCGTTCCGATAATCATACACTTAACTGCAAAGGAAAGTGTGTATGGCGGTACATCTTATGATATGATATTTTGGTATAAACCTGTGGATTCGTTTATAAAATTATTGCCCATAGTAAAACAACAATGGGTAAGAACAAAATTTCCGTATGATGAAGTGAAACAAAATGAAAAATTAAATGAATTGGAAAAGGAAAGAACCGGACTTGATAATTTAGTGAAAATTGATTCGATTGAAATGAATCATTTACTTCAAAATATTTTAGTTCTTACAAACCCCGAATTAAAAAGACTGGGTTTTATTGTTGATGGCAAAACAGCAAATTATTCTAATACTTATCAACTCAAAAAATACTTACACTTTAAGTTATCAAACATAAATTATGTTTATATATCAAGAAGCGACAAAGCGGGACTATTTAATGGAAGAAAATATGCAAAGCTTAAATTCTATCCATTATTTGCAAGTGATCTTGAGTTCAAAAACATACAATTGTTTGCAGAAGATAAGGACATTCCTGAAGAGTTAAAAGTATATAATAAGGATGACATACCCCGCCACTATTTTCACCTTAGGCGCAATGAACTGGTGCCTGTGCAGGTTTATTTACCCAATGCGCAACCAAAGTCCATCACCGAAATATTTTGGTTTGAACCAACAACTGAATTTTTGGACGCATTGCCAAAGGACAAAAAACCTGCTGAAAGCAACAACCGAAACATTGATTTAAAAAATATTAAAGTGATTGAACTCACAACGGATGAAGTTAAGAAGTTGGGCATTACGATTCAGGACAAAACAATCTATCTTTATAGAGGAGGCAAGCCAACACCCGGAGTAAAAGGAAAGCCATTTTATTTGGGATATAATAAGGCAGGATCATCTATAACTTTCAATATAAAAAAAATGGAGTCTTCCAATTCGTCTGATCTTCATGTTATTTCCAAAAATCAAATAAAAATGCAGTTTGCTTCCGATTCTTTCAGTACAATGGATTATAGCGGATTTGACAGCGCTCCCGATTCGGTTACTGATTATCCGGCTTTTGATTTAATAACCGACGATTACGGGCAGGAATGGCGCACCTATCATATAGATGATCAGTGGACAGAGGAAGAGTGGAAATACGTGCGAAAAAATCACATTGATTATAAAACATGGGACACCTATATAAATAGAGTAAAAGATGGAGAAGCCAAACTGATTTCGAAAATTGGCGGTTACATCCCGATCTTAGTAAAATCAGGAGATGTAAATTTTCCCGATGATAAGTTGAAGAATCTTTACCATGCAGACATCATCATCTGGTATGAACCATCAGAGCAACTCTTCAACGCCCTGCCACCTCGTATCGCTGATGATTTACGAAGGGAATATCAATGCGTCTTTGTTGATAAAGAAACCAAAGCACCCACCTGCAAATAC
>JACMQU010000133.1 GCA_014376805.1 Bacteroidia bacterium | reverse complement strand
GTATAGCTAATTTTACCAATCAGTTTACCATCAACCGGAGAAAAAATTTCTTTTACATCACTACCGGCAGTTGAAAAATGAAGTTGTCCGGTTGAGGTGCCATCATTTGTGTCGCTAATGCCTAACGTATGTAAAAAGTCTAATGAAAATGTTTGTGAAGCGCTCATGCTTGTTTTGTATTTTAATTGATTAATTTTATGCTGCTTTTTTTAATATTGCCTTTGCAACCTCTGGTTCTATGATAACTTTATCGTGTTCAAAATCCAGTTTGATACGCCATTTCTGAAATGTATTCACACCGAGAATAACCTCTTCAGATAAACCAGGTATAACCATAAATTCATCAGAAAGGCGTATATCATCATAGTAAAAGTCAAGACGTGTACTGTGGTTTATTCTCAAATAATGTCCTTCTGCTGCGGTGGCAACTTCCAATGGCTTTCTTAGTTTTAATAATATTTCTAATCCTGCAACAGCTTCTGCACTTATGCAGGAAAACGTTGCTCCTGAATCAAACAGGCAATAAAGTGTTTTCTCTCCTTGAGAACCTTCAAAATGTAATGGTAGTTTTATGATGGACATGTTTTAATTAATTATAATTTCAGGTTTCTTATAAACGCTACGGGATTTAATTTGTTTAAGTTTAATACAAAACTGCTTCTTTTAAAAGGATTATCCGAACCATTATAATTCCAAGCTGTTTCTACATTTTTACTCGATACTAATGGTATATACCAATAAGCAACATCTTTAATTATCTGAAGATATACACCCGCTACATAAGAAGTTTGTGCTGCATAAGTTTGCTTACCCGACTTTGCATTTACTGTTACTAAATTTGCATACGAAATATCGCCATACACACCAATTGGAACTGGAATAGGCAGAGGTATTGTTAAGTTAGCAGCTGTAATCCATTTATCTGTATTGCCAAGATTAACAAAATTACGGAAGCCCGCATCGCGTTGTAAAACCTGGTGCGCCCAGAATGAATTGTTGGAAAATGACTCAGCCCTCCCTATCATAGCGGCATCATAAAAATAATCATTTACTCCCAGTGTTCCACCTGTAGTAAACATACTCCTTTCAAAATAATCTTTTGCTCTTAAATTATTTGTTTGCGCTGACCCTAAAAATGCACCGGCAAACAAACGAATGTCAGCAGTTTTTTTGCCATCTTTATACAAAACAGATTGTTTAATTTCTGCTGTTAATCGGTTAATAATGCTGTTCTGAATTCCGTACTGATAATTTATTCCAAAACTGCGCGGATACAAAACATCGCTGTTTTTATGGAGGTAGCTAATGTCGGCAGTTCCTATGTGCTGTGAAGAAAAATTGTGAAAATATCCTGATGCCGATTCCTGCTCATTTACCATTACATATCTTAACTGAATACTTTGTTCAATGCCCGATCTGAGAACCTTCGGTTTAAGGTTAATTAATATAAAGGGAGCAAATTTTTCATATGTAATATTTGATGTAATATTGCCCGAAACCGAACTATCAATAAGTTGCTGATCACTTACATTTTTGCTCTCATAAATCAACCCTTTGCTTGCAAACCTTGTTCCTTTAATCCCCACCTGAATATTTCTGATCTTACCTGTTGTATAAAAATTATGCCAGTACTGTGCATAACCATTTGCTTCCTTTGTTTTAAAACTATGCATAGGCACAAACAAATATTCATTCTTTTTTTGAGGGAACAGGCTATTGTAAAATGCAAGTCCAACCATGCTCTCATTGTATAAATTATAAGCATATACGGGCGACCAGAAAATCTGGTTAACATGTGGCTTTTCCACATTACCTATCAGTTGAAATTTAATTGGAGCGCAGGATTTAAATAATCCCTTTTTTCTGTAAATATTATTCTGAGGATACAGATCAAGCGTAATTTCTTCTCCATCGAGCATATAAGTGGGTTTGCCAGTTATAACCGGCGTAAAGCCAAGGGTATTAACATTAAACTTTTTAGTGCCGGTAAAACCCTCTACCCAGCGTGTTTCATTTTTTCCATCAGCATCAGTTCGCGTTATCGCCAGCGGGCCATTTAAGGTTGCTAAATTTTTAACTTCCATCTCCTCACCTTTCATCTTCACAAACTTATAATCTTCTTTTTTGGTTGAACCCAAAACGCCGCCAAAAAACCAATCAAGATCTTTGCCGGTAAACTGCCTTGCATGCTTCTCAAAATCGTTGGGTAATGGATGTTTAAACTGCCACTTCTGGTAATAATCCTGCATCATTTCATCAAACAGTTTATCTCCTAAATAATTTTGCAGGTAAGTTATGCCAAGGGGGTTTTTAGCATATATAATAGCACCGTAGTTATTATCCGTATATTCAGTAGATATCAGGTTTCCGGGCTGATCCAAATTCTTGCGGCTGGCATAACCAAATAATAAAGCCTCCTGATCAAAGTCACCAAAGTTAATAACAAAACCTTTTTTAGTAGCAGTTGCACTGGTTGTAGCAGAATCTTTCGTTTTTTTGCTTTTTTCCAGTTTATTTCTGGATTCATAGTATGTATTAAAGCTTTCATCCATCCAAGGGTAATCTCTTTCATTGGAGCCTAAAATGCCATAGAACCAGTTATGCCCTACTTCATGCACTATCGTTGTTTCATCTATATTCTGGCAATTAGTAATGGTAGGGTATTCCATGCCACCACCGGCCTTAAGAGGCGTAATTACTACCTGTGCCAATGCATAAGGATAGTTTCCTACTTTTTCTGAATAAAATTTTACTGCCTCATTAATATATTCCACTCCGGTAAGCTTGGCATCTTTAAATTTGCTTTTTGCGAAAAGCCAGGTATCTATTTTTTTGTTATTACTAAGTATTACTTCACTGTGGGCTACTTTAAATTCTTTACTGCAAAACCAGGCAAAATCGTGAGCCGAATCCTGTAAAAAACGCACTGTTTTGTTTGGTTCAATTGCCGGATGTTCAATACCGGCATCACTGGTTCTCTGAAGCCACCATTTTTTTTCATTTTCATCCTGAACCAAACCGGTTGCTGCCAGTACATAATTTTTTGGTAAAGTTATACGCACATCAAAACTTCCAAACTCACTGTAAAATTCGCCCTGATCCAGATAAGGCATAGGATTCCATCCATTTACATCGTAAACAGCCGGTTTAGGGTACCATTGCGTTATACAATACAATCCATCATCATGCCCCATACGACTAAATACGCCCGGAATTTTAACCACAAAAGGTGTAGAGATTTCAACAGTCTCACCAGGTACAATGGGTTGTTCAGGCATTAATTTAGCTATATCCACATCGCTGGTTAGCTGCCATTTTACCGGCTTACCGTTAATCATAAAATTAAGAGAATCAATCCATCCCCGTTCTGGTTCAGGTGCGAAATAAAAATCAGATTTACCATTCTCCAGGTGTTGTTTTGCAAAGGCAGTGTTTCTGTTGCGGTACCCGTTGGGCCACAGGTGCATGTATATCTCGCTCAAATTATTTGGCGAGTTATTTGTATAATTTATGGTTTCAAAACCACTTAAACGATGTGTTTTATCATTTAAAGTAACAGCAATCTGATAGGCAACTCTTTGCTGCCACTTTGCCTGATTAAGGTTTTTTGGCAGGTTTTGTGATACTAAGTGGCCTGAAACCAGACTTATTACAATGAGTACTAAATTTTTTCTCATTTTACTAATTTTGTTTTTTAACGTGTGTTCAAAGATTTAGAAAAAAATCGACCTTTCCGTATTTCTTACGTAAAAGGCTTTAATTAATTTTGGTTCAAGAAAAAATAGCAGTATGGATGGAAACGATTTTTTAGGAGAAGAGGTAACCAGTAATGTACAACGCTATGAAAAAATGCTTCGTAATAAGTCAAAAGATTATTTTGATGCAGATGCTATAGAAGGGATTGTTGATTACTATATTCAGACGGATAAAACAAAAAAAGCCATGGAGGCTATTGTTTTTGGTCAGGAAATGTACCCCCTCAATCCGGCCTTTTGGATCAAACTTGCAGAAATTCTTATACAAATGGAAAAGTACAATGATGCTTTACTGGAGTTAGATAAAGCAGAATTATACGAACCATTTAACCCTGAATTATATTTATTAAAAGGAGAAGTATGCCTGAACCAAAAGAATGCTGAAGAAGCCGCAGAATATTTTGAAAAAGCTTTGCTTTATACAGATGAGCGTTTAGATATGCTTTTTGAAATTGCCTACGTTTTTGAAGATTGTGAAGAATTTGAAAAAGCAGCAGACTACTTTAAGCTTATTGTTGAAGAAGAACCCGAGCTGGAACAGGCATATTATGAGCTTGCTCACTGTTTTGATTTGCTGGAACGATTTGACCAGTCTCTTGTGTATTTAAATGCCCTTATTGACCTGGATCCATATAATACAGGTGCCTGGTATAACCTTGGTGTAACTTATGGCAAAATGGGTGAACAACTGAAAGCCATTGAAGCTTTTGATTATTGCCTGGCTATAGATGAAGAATACTCTGTAGCCCGTTTTAACAAAGCCAACGCACTTGTTGAACTGGATGAGTTTGAAAAAGCGATAGTTGAATACCTGGCTGTTATTAAAATTGAAGGAGGAGATAGCATAAGTTTCTGCAATTTAGGCGGTTGTTATGAGCGATTAAACCAGATAATTCTTGCCCGGGAGCAGTATAAAAAAGCAGCACAATTGAACCCTAACCTGGCCGAAGCGTGGTTTGGAATAGGATTAACCTATGAGAAAGACAACCTGCATAAGGAAGCGTTACAGCACTTTAAAAGGGCCGTTTTACTGGAGCCCGACAACCCGGAATATTTACTTGTATTAGCAGAATGCGAATACCGTTTAGGATATAGAAAAGAAGCTGAAGAAATTTATGCCCGCCTTAGTGAAATGGATCCCGGCTTAATGGAATCATGGCTCGACTGGAGTTTTATTAAATACTCTGAAGGGCAGTTTGACGAAGCCGTTAAACTTATGCTGGAAGCATTACAATACGATGCATCATGCCACCAATATCATTACAGGCTGTTTGTTTATCTGTATGAGTCAGGTAAAACACAGGAAGCACTTACGTATTTAGAAACCGCGCTTACACTCCATTTTGACGACCATATTCAGATCTTTGAAATTGCCCCCAGGCTTAATAATATTCAGGAAATAACAGACCTGATAGATGCATACCGAAAGTAAAAAAACTATAAAATTAAAAACTAACAAAATTCATTTTTACATTTTAGCTAAGTCTATTACATTTGTGCGAACGTGCAGGTTGTGCAAAAGCTACAAATACTGTTCGTACATTTATTATAATAACTTAAACTGCATACCTTTTCGGGATTGCTATCAATAACTGAATATACGGATATAAAATTTGATGAAGAACTTTAAATTAAAACAGATTCCAGACAGGCCATTAAAACCGCGTAATGGAGGTATAACCATGGTAATGGACAAAGGCCTTAGTATAAGAGAAGCAGAAGACATGGTTTCTGTAGCCGGAGAATATGCAGATATTATTAAACTGGGATTTGGCACTTCATATGTAACACCCCGTTTAGATGAGAAAATTAAACTCTACCAACAAAATAATCTGATTGTTTATTTTGGAGGAACTTTGTTTGAAGCATATATAGTGCGTAATCAGTTTGAAGAGTATATCCGTTTGCTTGAACGCTATGGGATGGAGCACGCTGAAATTTCTGATGGTTCTATAGAACTGCCGCATGACCTTAAACTTGATTATATAGATAAATTAAGCAAGCACGTTACGGTACTTAGTGAAGTGGGAAGTAAAGATGTAGAAAAAATTCTACCTCCTTACCAATGGATAGAATTGATGCAAAGCGAACTTGCTGCAGGTGCATGGAAAGTGATAGCAGAAGCACGCGAATCGGGCAATGTGGGTGTTTACCGCAGCAGTGGGGAAGTGCGTGAAGGATTGGTTCAGGAAATATTAACAAAAATACCTGAAGAAAAAATTATATGGGAGGCTCCCTTAAAAGCACAACAAACTTATTTTATAAAACTGGTAGGTGCCAACGTTAACATGGGTAACATTGCACCTAATGAAATTATACCTTTGGAAACGCTGCGACTGGGCTTACGCAGCGATACTTTTACTTTCTTTTTAAACAAAAGCTCAAAATACCTTACCAAGAAAAAACAATAAATAATGAGTTTACAGGAACAAATAAATGCAGCTGTTATAACGGCAATGAAAGCCAAAGATGAAGTTGCCCTGCGCGCTTTACGTGGCTTAAAATCAGCTTTGTTATTAGCTGCAAGCGAGCCGGGTGCTAATGGCAAAGTTAGTGATGAAAATGCACTGAAAATTTTTCAGAAACTGGCTAAGCAACGCAAAGAATCTCTTGATATATTTATGCAGAATAAACGTGAAGACCTGGCTAAGGTGGAACAGGAAGAATTAAATATAATTGAAAAATACCTGCCAAAACAAATGGGTGAACAAGAAGTGAAAGCCATTCTTGAGAAAGTAATAAGTGATGCTGGAGCAACTTCTGCAGCAGACTTTGGTAAAGTTATGCCTTTAGCCATTAAAGCATTAGCCGGACAAGCTGATGGCAAAATAATATCTGCTGTTTTAAAACAATTACTTGCCTGATTCACGAAAAAAATGAAAGTTGTTAAGTGCTGTTTGTCTTATTAAAATAATGAAAGAATGACTGATCCTACAGAAGAACAAAGAATAAAAAAAGCATTTCAGAAAAAGGAATGGCCTGATATTAAAGTAAGTGATAGTTGGGCAACTTTTAAGATAATGGCGGAGTTTGTTGAAGGCTTCGAAAAAATGAGTAAAATAGGGCCCTGTGTTTCTATATTTGGGTCGGCACGAACCAAAGCTGATAACAAATATTACCTGTTGGCTGAAGAAATTGCACAGAAGTTGGTACATGCGGGTTTTGGTGTTATAACGGGCGGCGGACCAGGTATTATGGAGGCAGGCAATAAAGGCGCATTTGAAGCTGGTGGCAAATCTGTTGGACTGGGTATTGAGTTGCCGTTTGAGCAATTTTTTAACCGGTATATTGACAGAGATAAGAATATTAATTTCGATTACTTTTTTGTGCGTAAAGTAATGTTTGTAAAATATGCTCAAGGCTTTATTGCCATGCCCGGCGGCTTTGGTACCTTAGATGAATTATTTGAATCTCTAACGTTGATACAAACGCACAAGGTAGCTCAATTTCCGGTGGTGCTGGTTGGTACCGAATTTTGGGGAGGTTTAATTGATTGGATTAAAACAGTGATGCTTGAAAAAGAGAGAAACATTAACCCGGATGATTTATTCTTATTTAAACTGGTAGATACTGCTGAAGATGCTGTAAATTATATCCTCGATTATTATGCACATATGAGCATAAAGCCGAACTTTTAATTATACCATTTTACCTAAATGGTATAAAACATAGCTGATTTTTAACCTCTTTTAACACTTGGATAGTACGATTTGTGTGCATGATTTTTTGGGTATGCAATCACCCATTCTTCCTTTTAAACTGCTGTTTATTGAGAGCAGAAAATTAAGGTTAATGCCAATCAACTTATATAATGTTTTAGCGTAACCCGGTTTACTAAAGTTTAAGGGTGAGCATACATTACGGTTTGCTGAGCTGCTTGCTTCTTGTACAAGCTAAATATAAGGCAAGTTGCCCAGGTTATTGGTTTACGTTACACCGGCACGTATGTGCATTAATTGATAGTCTTTGTTCTTGTATCCACACAGTATGCAGAGGTAATCTATTCGTTATTTCTGTTGTTTTTAACTGATCAGATTTGCTTAAGATTTTATTCTAACCTAATTTCGACGCCATGAGCGATGAAGTATTTAAAAAAGTTGTTTCACATTGTAAAGAGTATGGTTTTGTTTTCCCGAGCAGCGAAATTTATGAAGGGTTAGGTGCTGTTTATGATTATGGTCAGAATGGGGTGGAGTTAAAGAATAACCTGCGGCAATATTGGTGGAAAGCAATGGTACAAATGCATGAAAATATTGTAGGCCTTGATGCTTCCATTTTTATGCACCCTAAAACATGGAAAGCCAGCGGGCATATAGATGGATTTAGTGACCCCATGATTGATAACAAAGACTCAAAAAAAAGATACCGCGCAGATCAATTATTAGAAGATAAAATTAGCCGTTATGAGAAGGATGGCAAATCCATTAAGGCAACTCAATTACAATTAGATTTGGATGAGGCTTTATTAGCAAATGATTTAGGCAAACTTAAAGACTTAATTATTATACATGAAATAGCCTGTGCTATAAGTGGTACCCGCAACTGGACAGATGTTAGACAGTTTAATTTAATGTTTAGCACCGAGATGGGTGCCATGGCCGAAGATGCCGATAAAATATATTTACGCCCGGAGACCGCTCAGGGTATTTTTGTGAATTTTTTAAATGTGCAAAAAACAGGCCGGATGAAAATTCCATTCGGTATTGCACAAACAGGAAAAGCATTTCGTAATGAAATTATTGCACGCCAGTTTATTATGCGCATGCGTGAGTTTGAACAAATGGAAATGCAGTTTTTTATTCGCCCGGGTACAGAAGACCAGTGGTATGAATACTGGAAAAACAAACGGATGCAATGGCATGAAAAACTTGGTTTTGGTTCAGCCAATTATCGCTTTCATGATCATGTAAAACTTGCACATTATGCAAAGGCCGCTGTTGATATTGAATTTAACTATCCTTTTGGATTTAAAGAAATGGAAGGTATTCATTCAAGAGGCGATTTTGATCTGAAAAATCATCAGGATTTCTCCGGTAAAAAGATGCAATATTTTGATTCTGATCTTGATGAAAACGGTAAGGCCTATGGCAATTATATCCCTTATGTTATTGAAACTTCTATAGGCTTAGACCGCTTGTTCCTGGCCACACTTTGCGCCTGTTATAAGGAAGATGAGGTTATAACACAAGCTGAAGAAGGTAAGGAGGAACGCAAGGATACCCGCGTGGTTTTAACCCTACCGCCAATGCTGGCTCCTTACAAAGTTGCAATCCTTCCATTACTTAAGAAAGATGGCCTGCCCGAAGTTGCCCGCGAAATTATGAATGATCTGAAGACAGATTATAATTGTTTTTACGAAGAGAAAGATGCGATAGGCAAACGTTATCGCAGACAAGATGCTTTAGGAACACCGTTTTGTATAACGGTTGATCACGACTCACTGCTTGATAAAAGTGTTACCATTCGTTACAGAGACTCTATGAAACAGGAAAGAATTCCTATAAGTAAGATTAGAGAAATACTGGCAGAAGAAATAAGTTGGAAAAAATTGTTGGAGCAATAGTAGTAGAATTTTAATTTATATGAAAAAAACAATTGCAATTTTATTTGCCGTAATAATTTCCATTACTGTTACTGCACAAACCTTTGAAGGGAAAATATTTTATTCCAATTCTTACAAAAGTAAAACACCTCAAATTACAGATCAACAATTAGGCACTATGATGGGATTGAAACAGGAATATTTATATAAAAACGGTAATTATAAAACCGTAGCAAATGGTACCATGGTTCAATGGTTAGTGTAGAATAATAAGGAAAATAAATTATATAGCAAACTGTCAAATACAGCGTTAGTTTATTGGACTGATGGAGCTAATCAGGGTGATGAAATATTGAAAACAGAAATAAAAAAAAATGCGCTAGCTATTTTAGGTTATAACAGCGATGAGATTACGCTTACCTGTAAAAGTGGAATGCAGAAATATTATTTCAACACTAAAATTGGTGTTGATCCGGCATTATTTGTCAAACATAAATATGGTAACTTGTATAATTATGTATTAATAGCAAAAGCGTTGCCCTTAAAAATAATAATAGAAACGCCGCAGTTTACCATGTTAAGCACTGCAACCAAAGTAGAACCTATGAAGTTAGATAGTAAAATGTTTGAACTTCCTGTAGGTATTAAAACGGCAAAAAGTCCTTATTAATTTTACAGTAGACATGGGTATTTATGAATACATTAAGAACATATTTGTGCATCGTTTTTTATAAACTTAAAGTGTTTTTTTTTTTTGACCTTGTAAATACTTTATATGGTAGGATCATCTGTAAATTTATGAAGATATTTTTATTGGTTTCACTTTTTTTTACTGCATTTTACAGCAGGGCTCAAAGTATTGATACCACTTATTCGGGCAATGAAATCATAACCATATTAAGATATGGCTATCCACCTGATGATTTATATCAGCGATGGCAAATTGCAAAAAAATATGGGTTCAGACTTATCTCAATTTCTGGATGCCTTACTTCGCAATTACTCGTAGATAGTGCTACTAAACACAATACTATTTCCTATCAAAAACTATTAATCAGAAATGGAGAGAACTGGCAAAAGAATTTTGAGTGGGATATTACCTCAATTTATAAACGCGATACGCTTATTGTTAGCAAAATTAAAAATGAAAAATTTATTATTGCTATGCAAGCGGATCATAAAATTATAAGGTGTATAGTTGACTCTTTGTTAAACTTTTCTGTTTACAGAATAAATATTATAGGCCTTAATGATGGGCAGAATTTTTCGAGTTTGCGCAGAATTTTTATAGATTACAAAACATTTAAAATTGTAAATCAGGACACGACTGTATTATTACTGGATTATAACAAATTTATGAGATGATAGTAAATGCTGATTGGAAGTTATATTTAACCGGATGAAAGAAGAGGGTTATACCGTTTAACTTGTTATCTGAACAAAATATCTTTAATATTCAATTGCAGATTCACATGGCCATTAAAATGATTTTCTTCAATGGTAAAACATATATCAAAGCTTCTGCCTTCAGATACTTTATCGTAGTGTTCACCCAAACCAAAACCGATGGCTTTAAAAATGCGACCACCTTCTTCCTGGGTAATGCTAAGTTTTAAATGGTTATTGCCAACAATTGTTGCGTCGCCAACATCCCATACATTTTTACTCATAAATACCGGGTTTAAATTTCCCGGACCAAAAGGCGCAAACTGTTTCAATACACTATAGAACTTTGGCGTTATAGTACGTAATGGAATTTCCATATCGTATTCAATTTCGGGCGTAAGGCTACGTTCAATAATATTGCGTGATACAACTATTTCAAACTTCTCCATAAACTTAGGCAGGTTTTCCAGTTTTAATGTAAGTCCTGCCGCGTGTGTATGGCCTCCATATTGATCTAATAGTTCGCTACACTCTTCTATAGCGCCATAAAGATCAAAGCCATCAACCGATCGGGCACTGCCTGTAGCCATACCGTTAGACTCTGTTAAAATAATTGTTGGCCGGTAATACTTTTCTATGAGGCGCGAAGCAACAATACCAATTACCCCCTTATGCCATTCACTATGAAAAAGGATGGTACTTTTACGGTTAATAAAATCTGTGTCTTTTTCTATTAAACCAAATGCCTGTTCAGTAATATTCTGATCAAAAAGGCGGCGTTCATTGTTATGCTGATTTACCTGCGATGCAATTTCTTTAGCTTCTTCTGCTGTTTCAGCAATCATTAACCTTACAGAATCTTTAGCATCTGCAATACGGCCGGCAGCATTAATACGGGGGCCAATAAAAAACACAATATCATTTACCCCAAATTCGGGTTTTTCAGGGTATGCCTCCAGCAATGCTTTTAAGCCATTATTGGGATTAGATTTTAATTTTTTAAGCCCGTAGTATGCCATAACCCTATTCTCATCCAGAATAGGCACCAGATCACTTGCCACACTAACGGCAGAGAGGTCTAAATGCAGTTCAACTTCCTTGGTGTTAAGCATATGCCTTTTAACATAAGCCTCTAGTAATTTATAACCTATACCGCAACCCGAAAGTTCCTTAAATGGATAAGTGCAGTCTTTTTGCTTTGGGTTCAAAACAGCTATAGCTGCCGGTATTTCTTCACCGGGTAAATGGTGATCGCAAATTATAAAATCGATACCGCGTTGTTTGGCGTATGCAACTTTGTCAACAGATTTAATGCCACAGTCTAATGCCACAATAAGCGAAAAGTTATTGTTATTAGCCCAGTCAATACTCATAAAACTAATGCCATAACCTTCTGTGTACCTGTCTGGAATATAAAAATCAATATGTGGGTAACGCTGGTGAAAAAACATATAAACAATAGCCACAGAGGTTGTACCATCTACATCATAATCGCCATACACCAAAATTTTCTGATTTTTATCCATCGCCTCATCAATGCGGGAAATGGCCAGATCCATACCCTTCATTAAAAACGGATCATGCAAATCTGTTAATTGTGGTCTGAAAAACTTTTTGGCTTCATCAAAAGTCTTAACCCCACGCTGCACCAGTATGCCGGTGAGTACTTTATTAAGATTAATTGATTTAGATAAATCTTCAACAACCTGTTTATCGGGTTCTATTTTCTGGCTCCAGCGTTTTGTCATTTTTGTTCGGAGGGGCAATGTACAAAATTTTTAGTGGCCCTCCCGAGATAAAATTAAAGGAAACATGAATGAACCTTTATTTCAGCCTCTTTAGGTTTTGTATAAAAATATCCCGGATTCAAAATTTACTTTTGAAAAATGAGTTTAATTTTATGTATCGAAACTTCCACT
The DNA here is from genome assembly GCA_014376805.1 of Bacteroidia bacterium. Taxonomy (GTDB): domain Bacteria; phylum Bacteroidota; class Bacteroidia; order UKL13-3; family UKL13-3; genus B1. The sequence continues at coordinate 19,397 of JACMQU010000133.1, read as the reverse complement.
GAAATTTGTTCAGTTGCTTTGGCTTATAACGGAAAAACTATCAGTCTGGTACAAATAGAGACAGCAAACGCTCATGCCTCACAACTGCACCTGTTGGTTCAGCAAGTTTTAAATAAGAGTGGTTATGCTTTTAAAAATTTAACTGCGGTTTGCATTTGTAAAGGGCCCGGAAGTTATACCGGACTCAGGGTTGGGGTGTCTGCAGCTAAGGGGTATTGCTATGCACTGAATCTGCCACTTATTGCCATTGATAGCTTATCGTCTCTGGCAAATCATTATTTGCAGAATAAATCTCAATTACAGGATTTTTTAGTAGTTCCGATGATTGATGCACGAAGAATGGAGGTGTATACAGCCATATTTGATAAGCAATTAAATATGCTTGAACCAATTACCGCTAATATTATTGAGGCCGGATCTTTCGGGATATTGTTAAATGACCATAAACTTTTTTTCTTTGGTAATGGTGCTTTAAAATGCAAACCTATTTTAACACATTCAAATGCAGTATTTATTGAAAATATTACCTGTAGCGCTGCTGGTTTAAGTATGCCGGCTCATCAAGCATATTTAAATAGCCACTTTGAAAACTTAGCTTATTTTGAACCGTTTTACCTTAAAAATTTTACAGGCATCAAAGCAAAGTAAAATACATTTTTATACATATTAAATTAATTCATAAATAGAGAAGAAATAGTTACTTAGTAATTTCCTTTTCCAGCAAAATAATCAAACTTTCGGCTTCCATTTCCAGTTGAATAACCAATGCCTCAATCTTATCAATATTATTCAGGCTTCTGGCATTATCCTCTATTTGTTTAATTAAACCCAATATTAATTTAGCTTCTATATGTTTGCAAGGAGCAGAAATTTTATGTGCTGCATTGGCCAGGTTTTCCCATTCTTTTTGTTCAGTAAAATATTTTACTTTAACCATTCCTTCCCGGGTGGTTCTTATAAAGACATCAATCATATCTTTTATAAAACTTTTATCGTTGCCGGCAACACGGTATAAATCCTGCAAATTAAATGGGGGGGCTTCTATCGTATTGATGGAGGGGACTTGTGTCTTAGCTATGTTTTCGTTGGAGTGAGGTGGGAATATTTTTAATACTGTAAGAATTTTTTTATATAAATCCTGTTTTTTAAAAGGCTTATTTAGCATGTCATTTATTCCTGCCTCCCTGGCTCGGGTAACAATATTATCTGAACCTAGCGCAGTTAAAGCAATTATAGGAACATTGGCTTTCTGCCCTTTTAATTGTGTGCGGATATAAGTTGTGGCTTCTATCCCATTCATTTCAGGCATAATAAGGTCCATCAAAATAACATCATAATTATTCTTAACATGCAAATCAATAGCTATTTTCCCATTTATTGCCTGATCGCACAACACCCCTGTCGATTTTAGAATGGTGCTAAATAGTAATTGGTTATATTCATTATCATCAACAATTAAAATAGATTTCCCCTTTAAAATTTGAACTTCGTTGAATGCTTCCGGCACTTGCAATTTAATCCGTTCTACAGGTTTTTCTCCTACTGCAAAAGGAACACTTATTATTACCAAAGTACCTTGGTTTTCTTCACTCTTTAATTCAATATTACCATTTAAAAGTTTTAAAAGTTTCTGACTAATATTTAAGCCTAATCCGGTGCCGCCAAACTTCAGACTGGTATGTTCATCAGCTTGTTCAAATTCATTAAAAACTTTTTCAATCCGGCTGTTGGCAATTCCAATTCCGCTGTCCTTCACTAAAATATTAAGAAGAATATTCTTATCACCTGTTTTAGTTGAAGAATAAGTTATACTTACTTCCCCTTTATCTGTAAATTTAATAGCATTTCCCAACACATTAAGTAAGACCTGTTTTAAGCGCATAGGATCACCTATTAGATTTGAAGGCGTATCCTTATCACTGCTAAGGGTATAAATAAGTTGTTTTTGCCGGGCCTCATTTTGCATCATCACAAAAATTTCATTTAGTATTTCATTTGGATCAAAAGGAATAAGTATGGTTTTTAATTTGCCCGATTCCAGCTTTGAAAGATCTAAAATTTCATTGGCAATAACGAGTAAATGCTCTCCTGATTTTTTTACAATGGCTAGTTGAAAATTCTGTTCTTTGGTAAGTGGTGTATTTAAAACCTGATCAGTAAAACCTATAATTGCTGTTATAGGTGTACGTATTTCATGACTCATACGTGTAAAAAAATTCTGCTTCACTTTAAATAATTCTTCCGTGTCACTTTTAGCTGCCTGAAGAGCAAAATTATAAATGCGCCCTTTTTGAAGGTATCGCAAAATGGTAATGGCCAGTATAATAAGTAAAATACAGATAACCGAAATTATGAGCAAAATATAATTATTAGCTCTTCCGGTAATGCTCTGAACTTCGCCTGTTTTGCCAATCATTACAATAGCCTCCGCACTTTCCAGCTCCTTAATAAGCACGTTTATCTGATCCATAATTAACTCATCTTTTTGATTAAGATTAAGCTGTTTATTTAACTTACGTTGCTCATAAGTGGATTCTTCTTTTTTTACCTCTGCCAGTTCTTTTTGCAATTGATTTCTGGAAATGGCCGGGGTTGCCTCAACAGCACTATTTTTCTGCATTTGCTGTGTACCAAATATTTTTTTTAAAAATGTTTTTCTCTTTTTTAACGGGCTTTTAATTTCTTGTTTTGAGGTAGTTTTTTCAGTTACTATTTTTTCATAAACTTTATCAAGCGTTTGCCTATACGTATAATTTTTCCCTGATCGTTGTATTTGCTCTAATAGCAAAAATCTTTTTCCTATCATTTTATCTAAGGAATCTACCACCATTTTTTGATGTGCATTTGGAAGGGTGAGCTTATTTAATTGTTTAATTTTTATGTAAGTATTGGCCTTAGCAATTTTAAACGAATCGATATAGCTACTATTAGCGGAAAACGAATACGTTTTTACATAATTTTCAGCTTCGTTAAGATTTATGGTTACTCCTTTTAATAAGAGTAGCTTTTCATTAGGTGATGCCTGTTTTATTATAGCAGCTATCACATTATTCATAGACCGGTATGCGTAGAATCCAATAGAACCAACCGCAACAATAATCATAATAATAGCAATCAGAATTTTCGTATCGAAAGAAAGTTTTGAATTCATTTACAAAATCATATTTACAATAATCAAAGTGAACATGCAAGGCTGAATTACAATTTTAATTTTATTAATTAACTCTCGCGGGCAACTTCAAAAACAGCCTTATAACCTTTAACAAAAGCGTCTTCATCTTTGTATATAAATGTTATTTTATCATCATCAACCAGGTTAAGTAATCGTCCTATATTTTCGCTTTGAGACATAATTACTACTTTACATTTTTTGCATTTCTGGCGAATTACATTTACCAGATCCCAGGCAGTAATTTTGTCCTCCAGAAAAAAATCCGCAAATACAATGTCCGTATCACCTTCTATATTGTGCATGCATTCCTGAGCCGATAAAAACGAACTCAGCTTTATGTCATACTCCTTATGAAAATCATAAGTCAGCATTTGTGAATAACTCAAAATCCGTTTTTGCATAAGCAAGTTAAAATACTCATTATCTTCCAGCACGGCTATTTTAATTTGATTGTTATTTTTCATATTAGCATTTATTTTTCCTATCAACAGTTCTGTCGGCGAAATCTTCCCCAGGTTTAAACTTCTACCTTTCCAAGTTGTATAATCTGCCCTTGTATAACCGTTACTTCTTTAATTTGTGGTTCCATTTTCTCTGGCAATTTGCCAAATTCATTTTGTGAAATAATGGTAAGGTTATAATCGTTTTCATCTAATCCATGAATTAAAAACTCCCCTTTGGCATTTGCATAAGTACTATAAGCCTTTTTATCATCATAAACGCACACTGCCACATTTACGGAGCCGGCAAATTTGCCACGCACACCTGTTTTAACATCATTAATAAGGTTAATAACCGGCTTTAAAGCATATTCATCACCTAAACGGAAAATAGACTGAGCAATATTAAAATCAAGCAGGATGTTAGGTGATGAAAGATTTTCAAAATCCATTACAACTTCGGGGGTACCATCATATTTTAAAGTATATATTTTTTCTTCCACGTGCATTCCAATTTTCCTTTTAACTGCTAACAGGTTTTTTTCACCAAAAGTTATTTTAAGTTTCGAATATTTATAGGAAGTAGAATCTGCACGAATTCCCAAAAGCATTTCTTTTCCGCTAACAAGTTGCAAAACCTGTACCATTTGCGTAGTATCAAGCAACGTTACCCATCCTATTTCGTTTACACAGGCTTCAACTCCTTTTATTTCTGCTTTTAAGCCGGCATAATTACCCGTATTGTCTGTTATAAAAACAGCATGTTGGAATTTACGTTTAGTTGTAGAATTCTGAAATGCATTATGATTATAAAATGCAACAGGCCAAATAGTTAAATAAGATGTGGCGGTAGGTATTTTAGGTTTTTTTATAAGAGTGCTTTGTTGCGTTTTTAAATGTTAAATTTTTTCTATTGGTAGATCATAATTTCCTTGTATTGCCAAAATTTAATAAATAGAGGTGCCGTCATAAATTTTTTTAAAATCACCAACTTATAGGATAATACAAAATTGAAAAATAAATATGTGTGGGGAATTAAGTTATCAAATTGCTGTTTTTTGTGGAAAAAATCAACATGTGTAGAATGAAAAAAGAGAATAAAATTTCAGAATAAATGACTCTTGTTATAAACTATTAAGTAAGTAAACATTTTCACTACCTTTGCGTTTATTTTCGTTATATGATTATTGAACAACTTTACACCAATTGCCTTGCACAGGCTGCTTATTATATTGAAAGTGATGGCGAGGTTGCTATAATTGATCCGTTGCGCGATTATCAATCATATCTTGATAAGGCTGCAGGCAATGGTGCCAGGATCAAATATATTTTTGAAACTCACTTTCACGCTGATTTTGTAAGCGGACATATTGATTTGGCAGCCAAAACAGGTGCAACTATTGTTTATGGCCCAACTACACAAACAAATTACCCGGTGCATGTGGCAACTGATAATGAAAAGTTTAAAATTGGAAAATTAACTATTCAGGTTTTGCATACTCCGGGCCACACGCCAGAAAGCAGCAGCTTTTTATTATCAGATGAAAACCAACAACCCTACTGCGTATTTACAGGTGATACTTTATTTGTAGGAGATGTTGGCCGCCCTGATTTACTAGATGGCGTAATTACCAAGGAACAATTAGCGGGTATGCTGTATCACTCTTTGAAAAAATTAACGGCTTTAAATGATAATATAATTGTTTATCCGGCTCACGGTCCGGGTTCGGCATGTGGCAAAAATATTGGCAAAGAAACTTATAGTACAATTGGGGAGCAAAAGAAATCAAACTATGCCCTGCAACCTATGATGGAAGAACAGTTTATAAAAGCTGTAACCGAAGGAATTACACCCGCCCCTGCCTACTTTTTTAAAGATGCAAAATTAAACCAGCAAGGATATAAAAACTATGATGAAGTTTTAAGCACGGGATTGAAAGAACTTAACCTGATAGATTATGATACTTTAATTAAAATTGAAAATACAGTTGTATTGGATACACGCTTGCCCGATCTTTTTGAAAACGGATTTATTCCTGGATCTGTTTCTTTGGGTTTGAGCGGACAATATGCTATTTGGGCTGCTACACTGTTCCATCTTCATCAGCCAGTAATATTGATTTGTGAAATTGGAAGTGAAGAAGAATCGGTTCAAAGATTAGCCCGTGTTGGTTTTGATAATGTAAAAGGATATTTAAAAGGGGGTTTTGAGACATGGATAAGTGCTAGAAGAAAAGTTGATATGGTAATTTCCATTTCTGCAGAAGAGTTTGCACTTGATATTAAACACAATGAAAAAGCGGTAGTGGTAGATGTGAGAAAACCAGGAGAGTTTAACGCCGGACATGTGCTAAACGCAACTTCTGTGCCACTTTCCGAACTTATTGAACGTATAGAGGAACTGGAAAAATCATCTGAATTACTTATACATTGTGCCGGGGGTTACCGCAGTATGATGGCTGCAAGTTTGATGAAGAGAAATGGTTACTACAATATAAAAAATGTGTGGGGAGGGTATGCCAAAATTAAAGAAGAAGAAGTTAATCTGGTTGAACCTAAAGGAGCTCATTAATATAAATAAGCACTGTTAATTTAAGTTAAACCCTGTATTCAAACTTAATACCGAAACGACTCAGTTCTTTAAGTATAGGTACATAAAATTCTTTTGCCAAAGGCATTTGTACACCACGCGATTTTATTTTACCTTTTAGAATAAGTTTTGTAGCAATAGCCATGGGTAATCCTACGGTTTTTGCCATAGCCGTAAATTTCTGAGATTCTCCCATTACTACCAGCGAACTGTGTGATTTAAAATTTTTAGCGTTCCATTGGTAACCAATCTCATGTTTCATAACAATCATATCCAGTTCTTCCTTCTGTAACATCCACTTTTGCTGTAACAGGTGCTGTAAAATTTGTGCAGGACTTACCTCAGTTAACCCTATAAGATTAGGTTCAAACAACCCCAGCCATTTTATTTTTTTAAAAGTTTTACCGGATACAGAAATATCTAAAAAACGGGCCAGTTGAACTTCTAAATTTTTATTGTTTGCACCACTTAAAAACGAACATAACAACTCCCTGTAGGTTAAACCGGCAGAATTGGGTACATGGTAAGAGTCGTCTGTTAAGCCAAGTCTTACAAGGTCGTTCCAGGCATGGCAATATCCCATTTTACGCAAAGTACCACGCAATACCGTTTTGGCTGAACCAATTCCATAGGGTTCAATATAACTTAATGAATCGCGGTTTGCGTAAGTTTCAAATTTACCATAACCACTTACAATTACCTGTTCGGTTTGGGTAAAGATGCGATTGGGAGGAATGAATTTTAAAAGGCCATCTTCCAGATATTTTGCAGTAGCTTGTCCGGCAAGTACAACATTTCGTGGATTCCAGGTAAACTTATAATTCCAGGGATTGTTATCAAATTCGGGAGCTACTAACCCACCGCAGTATGATTTAAAAGTAGTAACTACACCTCCTTTATTTTGTATATCGTGAATCATTTCCATGGCAGATAAATGATCAATTCCGGGGTCGAGGCCAATCTCATTGAGAAACAATACATCTGCTTTTAAAGCCTGTTTATGCAAGGCTTTCATTTCATCGGTAATATAAGAAGCAGTTACCAGGTTTTTACGCAAATGCAGGCATTCCCGGGCTGCTTCAATGTGTAAAGCCGGGGGCAATAAGGAAACTACTATATCGGCATCTTTTATATAATTTGCAAGTTCCGTTTTGCGGGTTACATCTAAGGCAACTGCTTTGGCACTTTTATGTTGTAAAACTTTACTTTGCGCCAATTGCAGGTTAGCATCTGCAACGGTAATAAACCAATTTTCTTTGGCAGCATGATCCAAAAAATATTTGATTAAATAAGCTGAAGAAAGGCCCGCACCCAATATCAGAATCTTTTGCATAATTAATTTTGCATTATAAATACAATGGCGAAATTAAGCACCTCGCATTTGTAAACAAAATTTCTTAATCTTGAAAATGGATCAAATTAAAAAAGAATCGGTTTTACTGAGGTTCTCAAACATAGAAGAATTAACCCAAAGCGACCGCAAACTATTACTGCTGGCTCGTGAAGCTGTTGATAGTTCCTATGCACCTTATTCAAAATTTTATGTAGGGTGCGCATTGTTACTTGCAAATGGAGTTGTAATAAAAGGCAGTAATCAGGAAAATATTGCTTATCCCAGCGGTTTATGCGCAGAGCGCGTGGCCATTTTTTATGCCGGCTCCACTTACCCCGATGTGGCTGTTATTGCTATGGCTATAACTGCAAAAGCAAATTTATATGAAGTAAAAAGTCCTGTTATGAGTTGTGGTGCATGCCTGCAAAGCATTAGTGAATATGAGGTTAAATTTAAACAACCTATCAGAACTATCCTGCAGGGCGAAACCGGCGAAATTTATGTTTCCGAAAAAGGAACAGCCGCATTTTTACCCTTTCAGTTTTTCATAGAAGAATTAAAACGTTCCTAGATAACCAATACCCATTTATTGCTTGTAACCTCTTTGGCGTTTTAAAATTGTATACCTGAAGCGTTAAAAAAGAAAATAAAATGACTTACTATAGCCTAACGTTTATAAAATAAGAAAACAATAAAAATGAGCATCTATTAATCATAATCCAGTACCATAAATCAATGTATTTTTATTCAAATTTAATCGACATCCCCAACAGAGAAGTATTTCCTGCATGCATGGAAGTAGAAAATGGAATTATCAAATCCATTTCAAAAGTTGACGGTGTTTTTAATGATTATATACTTCCGGGTTTTATAGATGCCCATGTGCACATTGAAAGCTCCTTACTGGTGCCATCAGAATTTGCGCGGATGGCTGTGATACATGGTACCGTGGCCACCGTAAGCGACCCTCATGAAATAGCCAATGTGTGTGGCATGCAAGGAATAAGGTTTATGATTGAAAACGGTAATCAGGTACCTTTTCATTTCTTTTTTGGGGCTCCGGCCTGTGTACCTGCTACTGTTTTTGAAACAGCAGGCGCTACCCTAAACGCCAGCGATATTGATAAGTTACTTGCAGAGCCCGACATACTTTATTTGGCAGAAATGATGAACTTTCCGGGGGTATTGTTTAACGAGGAGGAAGTGATGGCTAAAATAGCTTCCGGCAAAAAACATAACAAGCCCATTGATGGCCATTCGCCCGGTTTAAGGGGTGCACAGGCCAAACAATATATAGATGCCGGCATTAGCACCGATCATGAATGTTTTACCCTTGAGGAGGCAGTTGATAAAATTAATTGCGGCATGAAAGTGTTGATCCGTGAAGGCAGTGCAGCCAGGAATTTTGATGCTTTGATTCCTTTGATGACAGAACATTCAGATAGGTTAATGTTTTGCAGCGACGATAAGCATGCTGATAGTTTGTTTGTAGGGCATATCAATCAATTAGTAGCACGAGCGGTTGCCTTGGGTTATGATCTATTTAATATTCTTAAAGTTGCTTGTCTTAATCCTGTAATACATTACAAATTACCCGTTGGTACACTAAATGTTGGAGATGCGGCTGATTTTATTATTACCCGTGATTTAAAAAATTTTGTTATAGACGAAACTTATATTAAAGGTAAACAAGTGTTGGAGAAGGGCAGAAGTTTAATTGAAAGTGTTAAAATACCTATCATTAATAAATTTAATATTACTAAAAAAAATGTTGCCGATTTTAATTTTGAACCCAAAGAATTTGAACAGGTAATTGAGTGCCTGGATGGGCAATTAATTACAAATAAATTAATAAGAGCCCGTGCGGAATTAACTCTAGAAAATGACATCTTAAAAATTGTGGTGGTTAACCGTTATAATGAGGTGCCCATAGCTGTTTCATTTATAAAGAATTTTGGTTTGAAACGAGGTGCTATGGCAAGCTCTGTAGCGCATGATAGTCATAATATAATTGCGGTGGGTATAAATGATAAAGAGATCAGCAATGCCGTGAACCTGGTAATAGAACATAAAGGGGGTTTAAGTGCCGTTGATGGCTCGGTTAAAAACGTGTTGCCTTTGCCGGTAGCAGGTTTAATGAGCGATAAGGATGCATGGCAGGTAGCTGCAGATTATACCCGGTTGCACAACTTTAGTGTTAATGTTTTAGGTTCAACTTTACTTGCACCTTTTATGAGTTTATCGTTTATGGCTTTATTGGTTATTCCCCACTTAAAACTTAGTGATAAAGGATTGTTTGATGGTGATAAGTTTGGGTTAGTGTAACTATGTGCATGTACATTAGTAGGCATTAAATGATGAATGGTTTTTTACTCCTTAACATATATAAAATACGTTTAAAATCCATGACTAATTAACCTGGCGCGATTTTAGTGCCATTTATGAGTAAAGGTTTTACATTAACGGGTAAATTTACATGCTTAAACAGGTAAATCCCTTAATCGTGTGTATTATTGTAACATGACCAATAAAATTAACTGGTACACTTGGCGAAGGCGATTAAGTACAACATTTTTTATAAGTATTATTTTTATTGTATTTTTAGTTTTAATTGTAGAGATCAAACATTACTATAAGATAAATATATTTCAAAGCGTTAATGGTCCGTTAGATGACTATTATTTTAGGATAAAAGATAAATTGTTTAAATAAAAAGTGAGTAACACGGCTTCAAATATTTTAGTGCAAAAACTGGATGCATTTATAAGAAAGTATTACCAGAATCAATTAATAAAAGGCAGTATTTTTTTTACCGGAATTTTTGTACTCGCCTTTTTAATGGTATCGATGCTTGAATATTTTGGCAGGTACACCACACAAATAAGAGCAATATTATTTTATTCTGTTTGCACACTTGCCTTATTCTGTCTGGCAAAATATATTCTAATCCCATTAGCTCGCTTGTTTAAACTTGGAAAACAAATAAACCATATCCAGGCAGCGCATATTATAGGAAAACATTTTAAGGGTGTTTCTGATAAGCTGTTAAACACTTTACAGTTAATGAATAACAGCGGAGATGAGGCATTACTTGTTGCAGCTATTGAACAAAAAACAACAGAACTTAAACCAGTAGCTTTTGGCTCTGCCATTGATTTTAAAAAGAACCTTAAGTATGCTCGCTATGCCTTATTTCCTGTACTTAGTTTACTGGTAATTTTATTAATTGCTCCTGGTATGATTAGTGATGGGGCAAAACGTGTAATGCAATACAATAAAACTTTTAAAGTACCTGCACCATTTACTTTTATGTTAGAAAATACAGAACTAAAAGCAGAGCAGTATAATGACTATGAACTAAGGGTAAAAGTATCAGGTAAAGAATTGCCAAATGAAGTTGTAATTAATTATCAGAACCAGAGTTATAAGCTACAAAAAACAGATCCGACGCACTTTACTTTTATCTTTAAAAATTTGCAAAAGAATACGCCTTTTCAATTGCAGGCAAATGAATTTTACAGTGATGCATATACACTTGAAGTATTGGCAAAACCCATTATGATTGGATACGCTGTTTACCTGGATTACCCTTCTTATATAAACCAAAAAGATGCAGCGGTAAATAACCCCGGCGACTTAAATATACCCGCCGGTACAGTAGTAAAATGGCAATTTACCAGTAAACAAACAGATGAAGTTTGGCTTGAATTTAATAAAGTAAAAGTAAAAGCAGACACAAAAAATAATATTAATTATAGTTATAGCCGTAAGTTTTTTTTATCTGATGCTTATTCTATAAAGATGAGTAATAGTTATGTTAAAAAGGGCGATTCACTGCACTTTGAAATAGCGGTAATACCAGATGCTTTTCCACAGATAATAATTGATGAACGCAAAGATTCCTTCTCCGATAAAATTATATACTTTGGAGGAGAAATAAACGACGATTATGGCTTATCAAAACTTGCATTTAATTACCGTTACTTAAAATCTGCTCTGCCAAATAAAACAGATAAGGGAATTCAGACTACTATATTACCTATTGGTTCAGAAAGAACGCAAACCCTAAACCATGTATTTAATTTATATGAGATTAACTTTGAGAGTGAAGATGAAATTGAATATTATTTTGAAGTGTGGGATAATGATGGAGTTCACGGACATAAATCTACCCGAAGTAAAACCTTTACAATTAAAGCACCGGGTAAACAGGAACTGAAAGAACAAGCTTCGGCAAATAGCCAGGCAATGCAGGAAAAAATGGAGCAGACTTTGAAAGAAGCTAAAGACCTGCAAAAAGATTTGAATGAAATGCAACGTAAGATGAAAAACTCTGATCAGCTTACGTGGGAAGAAAAGAAAAAGATAGAAAAATTATTGCAACGCCAGAAAGAACTTACAAAAAAAATAGACGAGTTACAGAAAGATTATAAACAAAAAAATCTACGCGAAAAAGAATTTAAAGAAGAAGAACAAAAAATTGTGGAAAAGCAGGATCAGTTGCAAAAAATGTATGAAGAACTGATGACGGATGAAATGAAAAAATTGATGAAGGAAATGGAGGACATGATGAAATTGCAGAATAAGGACCTCCTGAAAAATGAGCTTGATAAATTGCAGTTAAACAATAAAGATGTTGAGAAAGAACTTGACAGGATGCTGGAAATGTATAAACAGTTTGAAGTGGAGAAAAAGATGGAAGATGCGATGAAACAATTGGGGGAATTATCTAAAAAACAGGAAGAACTATCAAAGGATACAAAAGACAAAAAGCAAAACAAAGAGGAACTTACAAAGCGACAGGAGGAACTTAATAAAGAATTTAAAGACTTGAAGACAGACCTGAAAGAGGTGGAGAAAAAAAATTCGGAATTAGAGAATCCAAAAGAATTGGAAAACACCGAAAAGCAGCAGGAAAGCATAGATAAAAAAATGCAAAAAAGTAAAGAAGAATTAGATAAAGATAACAATAAAGATGCCAGCGAAAGCCAAAAGGATGCTGCCAAAGAGATGAAAGAAATGGAAGACAAAATGCGGGATAAGCAGGCATCAACTGATCAGGAAGAGGAGGAGATTGATATAAATGCCTTACGCGAAATTTTGGAAAATCTGGTACAGTTAAGCAAAGATCAGGAAGATTTAATGGAGCGTTTAAAAGCAATTAATGGTTATAACCCTCAGTTTGTTAAATTAGCACAAGAACAAAAAACAGTTAGTGACAATGCTAAAATGGTGGAAGACAGTTTGTTTTCTTTAAGTAAACGTGTTCCTGCAATTAAATCTTTTATTAACCGTGAGGTAACTAAAATGAATAGTCACCTTGATAAAAGTAACCAGGGGTTCTCACAACGCAATATTGGTGAAACCCGCACCCAGCAACAATATGGCATGACCCGCATGAATAACCTTGCAGTAATGTTAAGCGATGCATTAAAGCAAATGCAACAACAAGCTCAGGAAAAAAAAGATGGAGCCAGTAAAGGAAAAGGGAAGCCCTCTAAAGGAAAAGGAAAAGGAAAGGGTGGAAAGCCAAGTATGGGGCAGTTAAAAAAAATGCAGGAAGAAATGAATAAACAAATGCGTGAAGGAATGAATAAGAATGGCACCGAAAAAGGCAAAGGTGGTAAAGGTGGCATGGGCAGCGAAGAATTTGCTCGTATGGCTGCTCAACAAATGGCTATACGCCAGCAAATGCAACGCATGATTTCGCAAATGGATGGCCTGGAAAAACAAAAATTAGGCGGAGGACAGCAATTAGGTGATTTGCAAAAAATGATGGAACAAACTGAAAAAGAACTTGTAAATAAAAGACTAACTCAGGAAACTTTAATGCGTCAGCAAGAAATTTTAACACGTTTGCTTGAACACGAAAAAGCAGAAAAAAAACAAGAACAGGATAATAAACGTGAAGCCGGACAAGCAAGAGAAATTCCCAGACCCTCGCCACAATATTTAGAAGAGATTAACAAAAAGAAACAAAAGGAAACAGAATTTTTAAGAACAGTACCCGTTGAAATGCAACCATATTATAAACAAAAGGCAAAAGAATATTTAGAGAAGGTGCAATAGTGGTTATTCATTTAAAGAGGCTATTGGAACAATCTCCTTTTTAGCAATGATAAGAAGACAAAACCCTCTTGTTACATGAATTAAAAAAGCATTTTCTTTCTATGGAAATTAATATATAACCTGATTAAATTTGAATAAACTCCGATACTTTTACTTGCTTTATTAAAAAATTCGTCTATTTTTGCATCGAATTATTTGAAAGAGGGGACCGCAAGTCCCCTCTTTTGTTACCTATACCATTGTTGATAAATATTGTTGATGAATATTGTTGAACAGATAAATGAGTGGAGTGCCGAAGTTTTAGATCCAGCGGTTTTTGTGGTAGATGTTGAATTTAAACCAGGCGGAGGTAAACTTTTGGTGCTAATTGATAGTGAAGGTCCACTAACAATTGAGCAATGCCGCAGTCTTAATCGTCATCTTTCCAATAAGCTCGACGAAAGCGATTACGGCGATACCCCATACATACTCGAGGTTTCATCGCCGGGAGTTGACAGGCCTCTCAAACAAATAAAGCAATATGCCAAACACATTGGTAGAGAACTAAAAGTAAAACTTACCGGTGAAACAGAATTAACAGGAAAATTAGTAAGTTTGAATGAGGATGAAATTGTATTGTTGTTAAAGGATGTGAAGAAAGGTTATTTGGCCAAAGTGCCCGTTGAAAAGACCATTGCATTTAAAGATATTGAAGAAACTTTAGTAATGGTTTCATTTAATTAAAGAAAGGAAGTTTAAATTAAAGAATATGCACAGTGCAGGATTAATTGACTCGTTTAGTGAGTTTAAAGAGTTTAAAAACATAGACCGTGTAACAATGCAACGGGTGCTGGAAGATGTGTTTAGGGGTATGTTGCGCAAAAGGTACAACAACGACGACAACTTTGACGTGATTATAAACGACAAAAGCGGAGACCTTGAAATCTGGCATAACCGCACCATTGTGCACGATGGAGAGGTAGAGGATGAAAACACCCAGATTGCCCATGTAGATGCTGTAAAAATAGAACCCGATTTTGAAATTGGCGAAGATGTTTCGCAGGAAGTAGGTTTGCAAATATTTGGCCGTAGGGCCGTACTTTCAGCTCGTCAAACGCTCTTATCAAAAGTGCTTGAACTCGAAAAAGATGAGTTTTATAAGAAATACAAAGACCGCGTTGGTGAAGTTGTTTCGGGTGAAGTTTACCAGATTTGGAAGAAAGAAATAATGATTCTTGACGATGAAGGCAATGAATTGTTATTGCCTAAAACGGAAATGATACCTGCAGATTTTTATAAAAAAGGCGATTCTATACGTGCGGTGGTATTAAAAGTAGAAATGCACAATGGAACTCCTCGTATTATTTTATCGCGTACATCCTCTGTTTTCCTGGAGAGATTATTTGAGCAGGAGGTTCCTGAAATTATCGACGGACTGATTAGCATTAAGAAAATTGTGCGCGAGCCTGGCGAACGTGCCAAGGTTGCGGTAGAAAGCTATGATGACAGAATTGATCCTGTGGGAGCATGCGTTGGTATGAAAGGTTCAAGAATTCACGGCATTGTTAGAGAATTGCGTAATGAAAATATAGATGTGATCAACTATACCGGTAATCCTTCTTTGCTTGTTCAGCGCTCTTTAAGCCCTGCTAAAGTTACCAGTATTAAAATTGATGAGGTTCGTAAACGTGCTGCTGTGTACTTAAAACCAGATCAGGTAAGTCTTGCTATCGGTAAAGGTGGGCATAATATTAAACTTGCCGGTAAACTTGCGGGTTTTGAAATTGACGTATATCGTGAAAATGAAACCGAAGAAGAAGATATAGACCTTGATGAATTTAGCGATGAAATAGATGGCTGGATAATTGATGAGTTGAAAGGACTTGGGTTAGATACCGCCAAAAGTGTATTGGCTATTACTAATGAAGAGTTGGTACGTAGAACTGAACTGGAAGAAGAAACGGTGCAAGAAGTGCGTAGAATTTTAGAAGCAGAATTTGAGTAGGCTGTTGCACAAGCCAGAAATTGTGTGTTTTTATTTTACTATAAGTTAATTTGTGGTAAAATAATAAGATTGAAATTTTTAAGTGTAAGCAGGTGATATAAGCGAAAGCTATATTACATATTGATCAGAGGCCTGTCAATACTGGTATTTAAGCCTGCTTTTGCTTATTTTATCAAGTGTTTTCAGGCCTTTGTAATTGAATATTGTTTTATTAACCGATATTCGCAGTAATTTTAGGAGTAAAAGCGCAGAATGAGCGAAAACACAGGGACAAAAAGATTATCAAAGGTTGCCAAAGATCTTGGTGTAGGGATCAGTACACTTGTTGACCACTTGAAGAAAAAGGGCCACACCGTGGAAATGAACCCAAACACGAAAATTTCGGATGATCAGTTCGGGATATTAATGTCGGAATATTCTTCAGAAATGAAGATTAAAGAAGAAGCTAATAAATTAGGTAGAGACCGGGTAAAACCAAAAGATACCGTTCATGAAATTGCCAGGCCAAAACCACAGGTAATTGAAGAAGAGGAAGAAGAAGAAGGCATTCTGGTTAAATCGGGGCTGGTAAATACTCACAGTAAAAAACCAGAATCAACTCTGCCTCCGGTTATTGCCAAAGAAGCACCTAAAGAAATTGCTAAAGAAATTGCAAATGAAATTATCTCTGCTTCACTCCCATTAACTCCCATAATTCCAGTGCCTGCTGCAGAAATTGTGCAAACACCGGTGGCAGAAGAAATACCGGTGGTAATGCCTCAACCGGTTAAAAAAGAAGAAGAAAAACCAGTTAAAGAAGAAAAAGAAGATAATATAGGCCTTACAGTTGTTGGTACTTTTGACCTTAATTCTTTAAACCGCCCTAAATCAAAACCTAAGAAAACAGAAAATAAAACATTAAAAAACCCTGAGCCTAAAAAAGAATTTAAGACAGAACCTAAGCAGGAAGCAAAACAAAAGGATAAACCTAAAGATAAAATACAACCTGAAGATATTAAGCCTGAACAAGTAAAGTTGGTTCAACCCGCTATACCTGAAATAAAAATTAATATACCTGAACCAATTGCAGAAATAGAAGAGACAAAAGTTACTGAGCCTAAATATGAAACATTACAAGGTTTAAAAGTAATGGGCAAGATTGAGCTGAAACAGGATCCACCAGCCAAAAAACCTCATCCTGTAGCAAGCAGTGATGATCCTCATGGCAAACGTAAGCGGAAACGCAAACAGGTAAACGGTCCAGGACAAGGTAACAATCCGCAAGGAAATAACAATCCAAATCAGGGGCACAGACCAGATCCAAACAGACCGGTTGATCCTAACAGACCTCGCCCACCTTATAATAATAGTAATAATAACAATAACGCCAATCGTGGTCCCGGGCAGGGAACAAATCCTGCAACAGGTGGTAACAGATTCAACAATAATACCCGTGGCCCCGCGCAGGGTGGGCAGGGTAACTATAATAACCGCAATGCAAAGCCTGAAGTTAAAACAGAGATCAGTGATAAAGAAATTCAGGATAAATTAAAAGCAACATTAGCGCGACTGAACCCCGGCAGTAAAAATCCAAATATTGGTTCAGTAAGATCTAAATTGCGTAAACAAAAACGTGATTTCAGGGCTAACGAGCGCGAAGAAGCTGCGGTTCAGGAAGAATTGGATAAGAATAAATTACAGGTAACTGAATTTGTAACTGCCAATGAATTATCGCAAATGATGAATCTCAGCGTAACTCAAATCATTAGTGCGTGTATGAGTTTGGGTATGATGGTTTCCATTAACCAGCGCTTAGATGCTGAAACAATTGCAATTGTAGCCGAAGAGTTTGGATTTGAAGTGGAGTTTGTTTCTGCCGAAATGGTTGAAGCAGTTGAAGAAGAAGTGGATGAACCCGATAGTTTATTGCCCCGTGCACCAATTGTTACTGTTATGGGTCACGTAGATCATGGTAAAACATCTTTGCTGGATTATGTGCGAAGTGCAAATGTGGTAAAAGGTGAAGCAGGAGGAATTACTCAGCATATTGGTGCTTATGAAGTTAAATTAGAGAATGGAAAAAAAATAACCTTTCTTGATACACCCGGCCACGAAGCGTTTACTGCAATGCGTGCCAGAGGAGCCAAATTAACAGATATAGTAATTATTGTAATTGCTGCAGATGACAGTGTTATGCCGCAAACCAAAGAGGCCACCAGCCATGCTCAGGCAGCCGGTGTTCCTATTGTTTTTGCATTAAATAAAATAGACAGAGATGCCGCTAACCCGGAAAGAATTAAAGAGCAATTAGCTGCCATGAATATTTTGGTTGAAGACTGGGGCGGTAAATACCAATGCCAGGAAATATCTGCTAAAAAAGGAACCGGAATAGACGTTTTACTTGAAAAAGTATTGCTTGAAGCCGAATTACTTGACCTGAAAGCCAATCCGAATAAACGGGCTGTTGGTAATATTATTGAAGCCACTTTAGATAAAGGGCGCGGTATTGTTACTACGGTAATGGTTCAATCGGGTACCATGAAGGTGGGTGATCCTTTATTGGCCGGTACCCACAACGGCCGGGTGCGTGCCATGTTTGATGAACGTGGTAAAAAAATGCTACTGGCCGGGCCAAGTACCCCTGTGGTGGTTTTGGGATTTGACGGAGCCCCGCAGGCAGGTGATCGTTTTATTGTTACAAAAAATGAACAAGAAGCTAAAGAAATTGCTAATAAACGCCAGCAATTACAGCGTGAACAAGGAATTAGAACTCATAAGCACATTACCCTTGATGAGATTGGCCGACGCTTAGCAATTGGTAGTTTCAAAGAATTAAAAGTAATTGTAAAAGGTGATGTGGATGGGTCTGTTGAAGCTCTTTCAGACTCCCTGATTAAACTGTCATCAGACGAAGTACAGGTAACCGTTATCTACAAAGCTGTAGGACAAATCTCAGAAAGTGATGTTATGCTTGCCTCCGCATCAGATGCTGTAATCGTAGGATTTCAGGTACGTCCGAGTCCGCAAGCACGTAAACTTGCCGAAGGTGAATCTATTGACATCCGTTTATACTCGGTAATTTATAATGCTATTGAAGAAATTAAGTCTGCTATTGAAGGTATGTTATCTCCTAAAATAGAAGAAAAAATTCTCGGAAATGCACAAATTCGTGAAGTATTTAAAGTTACAAAGGTGGGCACTGTTGCCGGATGTATGGTAACAGATGGAAAAATTATACGTAACTCAAAAATGCGTCTTATCAGAGATGGTGTGGTTGTATTCTCAGGTCAGCTATCTTCATTAAAGCGTTTTAAAGACGATGTAAAAGAAGTAGCAAGCGGTTTCGATTGCGGTCTTACCATTCATAATTATAACGACATTAAAGAAGGTGATTATGTGGAAGCCTACGATGAAGTGGAAGTAAAAAGAACGCTGAAATAAAATATTTTAAAATTTATTTTCCATTCTTATCTTGGTAAACGCTCAAACTTAACTTAATAAAATTCGTCCGCTTTGAACTAAAAATAAGGTGAGGGCAATGTATCTTTAGATTTTCTTTATTGAATTGTTTACTTTCATATCTATGCAATTAATTTAGCTGTTTTTTATATACGCAAAGTTTCTTTTTGATCGCAATCCTGAACTGACTTATCTTTTGTATTGAACACTTATAAAAGTAATAAATACTAACCTCTAAAACTAAAAAGCCTGCATAAATAAATTCATGCAGGCTTTTTTTATTTTCAGTTTACCTGAGTTCTTCTACCTTATTAAGGTAATGGAACCACTATAAGTGTATTTCTTGTCATTAAAGCTTACTGCATTTATCT
>JACMQU010000132.1 GCA_014376805.1 Bacteroidia bacterium | reverse complement strand
GATTAAGTGTTGGCTATAAACTAAATGATAAAAGTACAACAGGAATAGGCGTTGCTTACAAGATGGGCTACGGCAGTATTCAGAATTTCAAAATTTCACATGAAGGAATAGGACTAAGAAGTTTTATAGACTGGAAACTAAAGAAACAGTTTTTTGTAAGTGGCGGATACGAGATGAATTACAACACTGTATTTACAAATTTAAGAAGCCTACAGAGCAGCAATGAGTGGCAGAGAAGTGGACTTATAGGAATTACCAAAAAAATAAAAATAAAGACAAAATATGTGAAGGGTACAAACCTGCAACTGTTGTATGATGTTTTACATAACAACCATGTAGTACCAACACAGCCAATCGTCTTTAGAGTTGGATATAATTTTTAAAAATCTCAAATGAAACAGCTTATACTTATCTTATTTTCTTTCGGGACAATAAACTATTCTCTAGCGCAAGCTCCTCGTGGTAGTAACATAGATAATATTGTACCGCCAACGCCAGAAGTGGCCGCATTAGGTAAAAACATTGATATGCCTGTTGGATTAGCGACCGGAGTGCCAGTTATAAACATTCCGATTCATACTATTAAAAGCGGAAGTGTAAATCTGCCAATAAGTTTAAGTTATAATGCTTCGGGAATAAAAGTTGAAGAAGCCTCAACTTGGGTAGGATTAGGGTGGTCACTAAATACAGGAGCTTCCCTATCAAGAGTTGTTCACGGTTTACCGGATGATTTATCAGATATAGGATTTATGTATACAACGAAAACAGCCTCCTATATAACAAGCCTCCCAAATAATAGTTCAGAGAGATATGATTTATTATATATTAAAGCATTTAATGGAGTCTTAGATGTAGAAGCGGACATGTATTTGTTTTCAGTAGGTGAGTATTCAGGCAAATTTTATTTTGATCAAGAGGCTCATCAATTTATCACCACTCCTTACCAAAATATTAAAATTGAGACATCCATTGATCAAAATAAAACACTAATTTCTTTTAAGTTAACAACACCTGATGGAGTTCAATACTATTTTGGGAAGTCAAAAGATGGGTTAAGGACAGGTTACGACAATTTTTTAGGCGAAGAAACTTATTTAAATACAGGTGGAGTTCAATCAGTTCCTCCCGCTTCATCTAATCCAACTCCAAGCCACATAAATTCTTGGCAAATTCTAGATATTGTGGATGTTACAGCTCATGAAATTAATTTTTCTTACACTAGTTATAACTCTACAGATTGTGGAAGAGCAGGTGAGACTCAAGACATTGCTGGAGCAACTAGTTGCACCGTTAGTGGAGAGATAAACGCTGCTTACTACAAGCAACATTCTTCAAAATCCTTACTTAATAAAATTTCAACAAACTTAGAAAGTGTAAATTTTATTCCCTCTACTGAGGATCGACTAGATGCTTCGATGGGTTCTAAGTATTTAAGTAAAATATTGATTCAAGATAATCTCGGTCAGCAGAATAAGATATTCAATTTTGGATATGATTACTTTGTTAGCGATGGGTATGAAGGATTAACCGGATTATCTGACTTTACCGAGATAGCTCGTAGAAGACTTTACTTAAAATCAATAAAACAAATTGGTGCAGGTACAGTTTTAAGAGAAATTCCACCATACCTTTTTACATATGAAACAGCGTCTTCCTTACCGAGCAGGTTTTCTGCTTCCCAAGATTTTTGGGGCTATTACAACGGTCAATCAAATAGTACACTTATATCAAGGGTATTGCATTCCATACTGTCAGGAGGTTCACCGGTGGGAGAATATTTGCCCGGTGCAAACCGAACAGTAAACTTTAATGCAACAAAAGCAGGGATTATCAAAGAAATTAAATACCCAACAGGAGGTATTACAGATTTTGTTTTTGAACCTAACAAGATCTCATCAAATTTTAACCCTTCAATCTTATATGGGTATGAAGTTTCCGGATTAAATCCAGTCCAAACTAATTTTTTCAGAAGTGATTTGTATTTATTAAATGGAACAAACAATCATTATAGAAAAACATTCACCATCACAAATGGAAATGGTCAGACGAAGTTTACAGCAGCAATAGAAGGCTGTCAAAACTCTAATCAAACCGTTGGATGTCCGACATCGATTAGTATAACTGGAATTACAGATCCTAATTTTACTGGCGTAATTAGTGACCCGGTATCATACGGTATATTGCCTTCTGGTATTTATCAATTGGATGCAATAATAAATCCTACTGAACAATTCCCCAATCCCGATTTTAATCTATCAATATCTTGGAATGAAAATCCTGAGCCTAATAATCTATTAATTGGCGGTTTGCGCATTTCAAAAATCATCAGTGATGATGGTAATGGTAATAAACTTTCAAAAAGTTTTTCTTATAATTTGTTTACAGCGCCTGCAACAAGTAGTGGCGAACTCATAGATATGCCTATTCATGCATTTTTGATATTATGTGGGTCAGGAAGTAGTGGGGGTAATAATATTTTACGACGTGTATCCAATAGCCCATTACCATTAACTTCTTCCGATGGTAAATTAGTACGATATACCAACGTTACTGAGTATTATAATCAAACCTTTAATTCATTCAAAACCTTGTATACATATTCCTCCGACCGTTATAATTATATTGAGCCCAACGGACAAAATTATCCTTTCCCTCCAAATTTGCAGAGAGAGTGGCGAAGTGGTTTATTATTGGAAAAAAGTACTTGGGAAAAATTGGTTGATGGAACATATAGAATTTTACAAAAAGAAGAAAATAATTATACGCCGTTTCAAACCTTATATAAACTTAATTACAGTATTAGATTAGCCGCATATCCTTCAGGAAATAATACTTTTGGCGTTACTCCTTATTCTTTTGTAACAGAGTGGTTTCCTCTCACTTCTTCCATAATTACTTCTACTAATTATGTTGGAACTATCCCTATCTCATTAAGTTCTTCTAAAAACAATTTATACAATAGTAAGTTTCTGCTTTCAGATGAAGTTTTAAAGAATAGTAAAGGGGAGATAACAACAAATAGCTACAAATATCCTTCTGACTTTTCAACAATAACCCCTTACGATGAAATGATTAATCGGAATATTATTAACCCAATAATAGAGCAAAAAAGTTTTAATAACACCTTAAATAAACAACTCCAAAAAACGACTACTAATTATTCATTGTGGCAAAATGGAGCTTTCATATTACCAATCAACTTTCAAAAATCAGTCTATCAAAATGCTTTAGAAACTGAGGAAACAATAAATAGTTATGACGTTACAGGTAACGTTACACAAACCACTTCTAAAAGTGGGATAATAACATCTTATTTATGGGGTTATAATAAACAATATCCTTTAGCTCGAATAATAAATACTACGTACGAAATAGCTAAAACTTATATATCACAAAGTGTTTTAGATGCTCCTACTAATGATTTAACATTAAGAAACCATGTAAATAATCTACGCAATATTCCCAATGCTTTGGTTACTACTTACACCTATAAACCATTAGTTGGTATAACATCTGAGACCGATCCAAACAATCACACTAAATATTATGAATATGATAATTTAAATAGACTTGCATTTATAAGGGATCAGGATAATAATATTTTAAAGCGTTTGTGCTACAATTACGCAGGTCAAGTAGAGGATTGTACTATTAGCCCACCTTGTACAGACACAACAGCAAACTGGCAAAATACGACAACGGCAGTTCGATGTAAAACTGACACTAATGGTAAATTTACAGGTGAGCAAGAGCAAGAACAAAAGGATTTGAATATTTGTAGTACGAGAACTTATAATACAACTCATTGGGTAGTAGTAGGAACCAATCCAAGTATATGTCCAATTCCTCCCACCTGTAATGCTTCCACCTGTTCAAGTCAGGGTGAAGGATATGCTTGTATAAATGGAAACTGTGAATACGGCTTTCAAGTGTACACTCTTTCATTTTATAATTCGGGTGATGGTACATATTCATGTCAGTATCATTATGAATATAGCAATGGCACTTGGTCTAACACTTACAGTGTTACAAACCCCTATCCTTGTCAGTAAACTATTTAATAATTTAAAAATTTATTTAATTATGAGAAAGTACATTATGTTAATTTTTTTAGTCATTTTCTCCTCCATTTATTCGTTTGGTCAGACAAGTCCCTCAGAGCAATTAGCACAGCGTATAGCAAATAATATGAGGGATTCCCTAGCACTTACTGTAATACAAACACAGAGTGTGTACACTATCAATTTGAATTTAGATACTAAAAAAATGGAGGCACGAACTGTCTCCACAGACAGAATTATTGTCGGTCAGGCTATACAAGCTGTAGAGAAAACAAGAGATAGCTTATATAGAATGGGATTAACGACACAACAATATGAATTGTATTTACAAAAGAAAAAAAATATTGTAAAAAACAATTAAATAAAAGCAGCAGAAATAACTCAAATAATGAATACAAAAACTGCAAAATGAAAAAATTAAATAAAGTAAAACTTATTAGGTTATTGCTTGTACCAATGTTTTTTTGTTGCATAAAAATCTATGCGCAACCTGCACCATATGTATCACCAACTATTAATTATGTCCGTACATGGGATGCAGTAGCACCAGAGACAGATCCCAATAATTTAATTCTGCGTCCTTTTAAAGATGTAAAGCAAACGACACAGTATATAGATGGGTTGGGACGTCCTATTCAAACTGTAGCAAGACAAGCATCTTTAGAAACTGCGACCGGTTCAGTAGCGGATATAGTAGCACCTATAGTCTACGATGAGTTTGGCAGAGAAATTTATAAATATCTACCTTTTGAAGCTAATACAAATGTGGGCAATACTCAGGCTTCAACAACAGATGGCAATTTTAAACTAAATCCCTTTCAACAACAGGCAGCATTTGCAACAAATCAATACGCGGGAGAAACAAATTTTTTTAGTAAAACAAATTTTGAAGCATCACCATTAAACAGAGTTACAGATACCTATGCACCGGGGAGTAGTTGGGCAGGGAGTGAGAGCAATACCAATCCGTCATTGCAAAGAAATGTGCAGATAAAATATTTTATCAATACTCCTAATGATGATGTAAAAATATGGAATGTAAACAACGATGCTACCATCGGAAATTTTGGTACTTATCAAGTCTCTACTAATACAAATGGCTCTTACCCTGCAGGACAATTGTATAAGAACATTACAATAGATGAACACAAGAAACAGGTAATAGAATTTAAGGACAAGGAAGGCAAAGTAATTTTAAAGAAAGTACAGATAGGCAGTATAACAGATGATGGAACAGGCGTAAACAATACAAATTTTTTATGTACTTACTACATCTATGATGACCTAAATAATCTTCGTTGTGTAATACAACCTGAAGGCGTAAAGCAGTTGCCGGGAAATGGTAATCAACTCACACTTATAATACTAGCTGAGCAATGTTTTAGATATGAGTATGACCAACGCAACAGGATGGTAAAAAAGAAAGTACCTGGTGCAGGAGAAATATGTATGGTGTATGATGTAAGAGATAGGCTAATACTTACACAGGATGCCAATATGAGAGTCGGCACGGTAAAATGGATGTATACCAAATACGATGAATTGAACAGACCCATAGCAACAGGCTTATGGCCAAGTACGCTTACGCAACAACAACATGCAGCCAATAGTATTGGCAACTTAAATTATCCAACACTTAGCGGACACGAAGAATTAAGCAATACTTTTTATAACGATTACAGTTGGCTGTCAAGCTACACCACAGGATTAACATCAACATACAATACCACGTACAATCAATATTTTGAAACTGCAAGTAATACAACATGGCCTTACGCCCAGGCAAACACAGCAACTATGCAACTAAAGGGGATGGTAACAGGAGGAAGAACAAAGGTATTAGGCACTACAAATGATTACCTGTACAGCATTGTTTTCTATGATGAAAAGGGTAGGGTAATACAGTCTCAAAGTACCAATATAACAGGAGGTAAAGACATCTCAACAACACAATATACATGGGCAGGACAACCATATGTGATGGTACAAAGAGTAGAGAAAGCAGGCGGTACGACCAATGAAACCGTAACGGTAACCAAAATGAGTTTTGATAATCTTGGAAGAGTTGTAAAAACAGAAAAGAGAATTAGTAATAGTTTGGTGAATGGAAATGGAATGTCTCCTTACAAAACTATTGCAGAAAATAAGTATGATAAGCTAGGGCAATTAGTAAACAAGACAATCGGTAATAAAGGAACCACAACAGCACCACTTGCCAAACTAGATTATGAATATAATATCAGAGGTTGGCTTACATCTGTAAACAAAAACTTTGTAAGCACACCAACTGTAGCAGGCAATTCTGATGACAG
>JACMQU010000131.1 GCA_014376805.1 Bacteroidia bacterium | reverse complement strand
TATTCGAAATAACAACCAACTTAAAAGCTGGTGGTTACATGAAGTTTTTATCAAGTAATGGTAACTGGCAACCACAGTTTGGTGGCAGGTCAGCAACCGGTGGAACGCTTGGTGCAAATTATGGCGGGGGTGGCGATCCTGATGCTATACCCATTGCAACAACAGGTAGCTACAAAATAAACGTAAACTTTATAACGGCTAAATACACAGTAACTAAATTATAAGTCATTTGTTTTTCAACTTAAGAACCGGCTCCAAATTGGAGCTGGTTTTTTATTTCTGGCTAATTAAGGTTAAGCTTCCATGCCGGCGTTAATATTATTTGAATGAACCACTTTCAATAATTAGTTAATAATTCCTCATTCTATTTCTGCTTTTGGCAACTTGTTTATATTTATGAAGTATGACCTTATTTTTTTCATTTTTATTAAATTTTATTGCGGCAGATACTGTCAACCTGCAACAGCACTTAAGCGCCTCCACATTTTATGAGGAAGGGGTGGCTTCAAAGAATGTAAAAAGCTTTAATGAAATACTTAAAAAGAATGCTGGCAAATCAACTGTTTTTAAATTACCAGTCGGTAAAATTTGGATCAATGCTTCCATATTAATTCCGGATCATACAACTATTGCCGGGGATGATAAAGGCTCTGAAATGGTTGTTGGAAATGCTAGAGGAGATTTTACTGAAGGCATACTGGTAAACGTAGATTACTCGCTGGGTAATGCTACAATGAACCATAACATATCGTTAGTAAACTTTACAATTAATGGCAATAACCTCGATAGGGGTGACAAGTTTATTAGAGGTGTATTTTTTAATAAAGTCAGCAACGTCTTTATTCATAAACTAACAGTTTTAAATACAACACAGGAGGGTATCAGGGTTGATGTAAATAATCTGTCTGCCATAGCAGAAAATATCGAGATCTCAGATTGTTTTGTGTCCCGCAGGAACTATAAAGACGCCAATATTATTGTACGCAGTATTATGAATGATGGAGCAAACTCGGCGTTTTGGCCATCCAGGGTTAAGAATATTGTTATAAAAAATAATTTTTCTGAAGGGGGCGTGTATGGCATTTGCCTGTCGAATGTTTCGAATGTGCAGGCTTACAACAATACCTGCATCTCCAACTTTTGGCGGGGTATTATTGTATCACCCACCTGCGTTGATGTCTTAATAAAAAAAAACAGGATTGATAGTGCCGGCAGTACCGGTATTCATATAGCCTTTTACGGTAAGAATATAATTATCGATTCAAATACCGTTTCTAACACCTTGCAAGATATGTCTGGTAAAGGTTATGAGGGGCAGGGCATAAAATGCTACGTCGGTTTTAGCAATCTTACTATTACAAACAATATCAGCTATAACAATGCAACAGATGGTATTGCTATAGAAGGCGGTGCAGATGGCCGTACATTTCTCATAGAAAACAACACAGTTAACAATAACAAACGACATGGCATCAGGTTGCTATCGGGCCCGTTTGTAATTAATAAAGGAGGTAACATCAGGGATGGTAAAATAAAAAACAACACAGCTTCAGGTAATCAAATGGATGCTTTTTCTTTTACTACTGAGGATAAAAAATACACCATTGAAGGGGTTACCTTAAATAATAATAAACTGATAAACGCCAAAGGTTTTAAAAAAGTGAACGTTGGAAATGGCATCAAAGTTTTTTAGTTTAGCACTGATTTAGTTTTGAATACTACTCCATTTTCAAAACCTATGTAAAGCGATTCATTTAAATTTTATCCTGGTTGACGTGCTACACCTACATGCAATAGTTGATCACCTATTATAGCAAATAGATTTTCGCTTTTACTTTATTTTTAAGTCAAATGATGATGAGTTTATAGATTATTGGCAGGTATTGTCGACTGTTTTACAACCGATGTGTGAGTTAGATTAAAAGAAGCAGCAGTTGCCAATCTTTATTATTGAATTTAAGCAACCAAAATAAAACTACTCGATGAAGCCCTTACAACTGTTGGCATTTATATGCCTTTTTTCTATTACTGTACATGCTCAAAGCGATTTGTATAAGAACTCCGATTCGGTATTAATTGCACCCGTCATGCTTAAGGCAAGCAATGGTCTTATAATTGGACGTCGCGATACACTCGATCATCCGTGGCGTGACAGTATTGGTTTGGTAACAATGAGGCCCTCATATTCGTGCCTCTATATGAGCGATGGAATTAAATGTATCAAAATTTTGAGTGGTGTTGACCTATCACATTTTTCAAAAAACTACCTGGATAAAAACAACAATTTTGCAGACCTTGGTGATCCTGCAGGAGCCCGGAAAAATCTTTAACTAGGGTCAGTTGCTTTATTGGATTCAATTACTGCCAGTGATATAAATGGTTTGTCAAACCTTATGGTTTCACCCGATCTTGAAGGTATAACATCCAGAAATTACAGGACCTCCACTCCCCTTGAAACAGCTGGTTTTTTAGGGTAAGAGGCAAAAATCAATCAACTTTTATTGACATCAATAATACGCCACTAACATCGTGGAATGAACCTGTTAATACTGAAGACACAAACATTGTTTACACCATTACTCCGGTTGACTGGGCTGAAAATAAACCGGTTCCATCGTTAAGAATGCGCCACCCGTTAAACACTTTTGAGTCGGTGTTTACAAGTAACAGGTTTTTAAATACTGATTTATCAGCATGGGTGGGTAATTGAATACAACGGCATTGTTGAATGCTGGGTGGGGGAATGGAGAATTCACCGTGGCAATGCTTACCAGGACGTTGAAGGCAGGGGTAATGGCTGGGGTGCTGTGTCTTGGGTAGGCGATGATCTTGATGAAGGTGGCCTGAGGATGACAGCACGAAACAACCCGGAGGCGGGGATTAATTACGGGGAGGTCTCCGTTGAAAAATTTAGTGGATTGCCAAAATTTTTCTTACAGGCAGCAATGGCAAGTCAATCGCTATCAGAATAGCCCATGGGCTTGATGCAAAGCCCGATTGGTGGAATGTTCAGGCCGCCAGTTTAGAGGCAGCAAACATTTTATTTGTAAACGCAGATGAAGAATACCTTATTATTCATTATCAAAACCCACCAAAAGCCGGTAAGGAAAACCTGGTGTATACTATATCGTACAAGCCTTCTCATAAAATAAAATACCTGTAAAATAGGTAAGTTTTACAGGTATTCGTGCCTCTTAAATCAATTAAATGCTTTAAGCACTTTCAGTTTTAATTCTTAATAAATTGTTCTGACCGGATTAAACCGTTATAATTTATTTGAAGTATGTAAGAACCCCTGCTTAAGCCACTCACAGGTATGTAAAGCTGATCTCTTTCCGCAATATTCTTTTTATTCAATTGATATACCTGCTTTCCTTCAGCATTAAAAATTTT
>JACMQU010000130.1 GCA_014376805.1 Bacteroidia bacterium | reverse complement strand
TTAAACATCAATAACCGCTGTAACCCTTACCCACTATATCTATAAAAGTGTAACCGTAATTTTCTTAATTTGGGTTACATTGGGTTACAAATGCAATTTACGGTTACAAAGTATACAAAAAAGCCCTGTTTAGGGTATAGCAGGCAGGCAGGAACATAAAAAATGGCGTTTCATATTCAAATAAAACGCCAAGTGAAGGCAATGTAGTTTATATAATATTTATCCTATATGTCTTTGGCAGGCAAAATGTTTTTAAATGCTGTCAACGCTTTAATGGTTTCTTTTTTACTATCGTCTTCAAAACCTGGCAAATAATTTTGGGTGGTTCTTAGGTTGCTATGTCCTAAGGCTTCGCTAATAAATTCGGTGCTTACTCCGCTACGTTGTAAAACGGTTGCAAAACTATGTCGGGCTGCATAAGTGGTGCAATCCGTATCAATCTCTAATACCTTCGCTATGGCTTTCATGTGGTCATTAATTACGCCTGTAACCTGTTGTATTAATTGCCTTTCTCTTTCGGGTGTTATGCCTTTGGTTAGTATCGGAAAAATAAACCCTTTATTATCTCCCCTTTCATTACCCCACTTTTTAATGATGGCTTTTAAATCATCAATTAAAACAACTCTAATGGGTTCAACATTTCTTTTTGTCCTTGCTGTTTTGGCTCTTTCAAATTCCAACACTTCGCCTTTTAAATTCTCAAATTTTAATAAGCACATATCCTTTACATTTATGCCATTACATAGGTACATAAAAAGCCAATAATCCCTCATTCTTTCGTCTACACTTTCGGGTATTGGTTTGTAATTATAGATGGTGCCAATGTCTTTTAAAGTGAGTGCTTTTTTAACGTTGTTTCCTGTGGGTATTTCATACTTTTTTTTACCGAAAGGATAGAAATCTTTTGTTAATAAACCTTCATGGATTGCATTGTTAATAATGGTTCTAAGTGAGCGCATATAAATACCTACTGTTGTTATGCTTTTATCTTTGGATAGCATCCAATTTTCATACTTACGCAAACAGTCAGGCGTGACACTTGAAAACCTTAAATCCTTATCAAACTTTAATAGGCTACTTTGAGCGCACTCATAAGAAACAGCGGTGCCTATCCTGCCTTCGCTTCTTAACTCCGCTGCATACTCCGCAAAGGCTCCATTAATGGTATCTTTTGTACCCCTGTTTATGTAGTATTGTTTATCAAATACGCTCCAACTAAAAAAGGGTAAATTTTTTATTATACCTATGGCTTTATTTTCATACGCTGTAATTTTAATCTTTAAATCTTTCTCCGCTTTGGTAAGTTTTAAGCCATACATAACTTTACGAAATTCTAATTCAGTTAAAAATTCGGGTATAGTATAATAAACTTGTTTTCTTTCAAATGTTATTCGAAGTTTTACGGGGTATGTACTATCTTTTTTAATTTTACGGGTATCTAATACGGTCGAAGTTTTGGTTATCATGTGGTAGTTTTATATAAGTATTGGAATAAAAAATTTGCATACAATTTGCATACAAATGTACTTATTAAACCTATAACATCAATAAAGAAATAGTTAAATGTGTATAATGAAACTCAATGTGGTAAAGGGTTTTATACTACTTTGTCAATTGTTGTTATGTGGTTGTTTAGTGCCATAAATACGACTGTTAATCAGAGGGTCTCCCGTTCAAGTCGGGAAGGGGGAGCAGCAACCACAAAGGGTTTCAAGCAATTGGAACCCTTTTTTATTTTAGCACTCCGACACAATTTGCACACATTTCACTCTTTTCTACTTTAAATAATATATACTTTAAAGGCGAATGCACCCCAGCATTTATAATCCAGGAGACCCTCCTATTGAGTGTTACTTCGTATTGTATGAGTGCAGACTTAAATTCCTGCATGTAAACCCATGTCTGTATTTTGTAGGTAGTTGTTTGGGTTGACTGCCATTTCCTGCATGTAAACCCACCACTTTAGTCCACCCTTATCAACTAACAATGCCTCTTTTAAATCTTCATGTTCACTTTCTTACTGTCTATTTACAAAAGAAGCCTTTGTATTTTACCAAACCATAAAATGAAAGGAGAATTTGAATATGATGAATCCGGCCAACAGTCGAAAATTTTTACTTCGTTCCGGCTATTTACATTCTGTGTACATTTGTTTTACAGTGATTAATTTCACAAATTCAGATTGATCATGCCTGTTAAAATCCATCTTTGGTTTTCGTCTCTACAAATACTTTTGCTTATTTGATAATTTCAAAAGTGGATCATCAGGACACAAACCAAGGCAGTAAACTGTTGATGCAGCAGATACACAGGCCAGAAAAGTAGATAATTTAAAATTTATAGAAATCAACATGATCGACTTACCGAATATTGAAAACCAAATTTACGCAGTCACGACTTTTCAAGACATGGTTTCCACACCTTTTCATGGAGCAATGAATGCCATCTGCTATACGCGTGAACTAATTGGTGATTTTGGGGAGATTGTCAACAAGGTAGCATTAAACGAAGATATTGAGGTACTTGACCAAGCCGACCTTCTTGCCCTTAAGTTGAGTGAACAAGGGCAGCTTGCCCGTAAAATTCTACTAAATGATTTACAGCTGTTGGAAGCTTATGGAGCTTCGCCCGTCCTTAATTTAATCAGGTGCTATGAAAGAGATGATGACTTTCCATTTTTCCCAACGGATGTCTATTCTTTTCATGTAGACCGTTCTCCTGTACCGACCGAAACCTTTTTATGTACTTATTATGGAGAGCCGAGTGAAATATTACCAAATGCACAAGCCACACAAAAGATACTTATTCCCGAAATACGTGCTGAACTTAAAAAATTATTTAGTGGAGAAGATGAAGATTTCGAATCATTTTTAAGTGAATATTTCTTTGATCTGCATTATCTCGCTAAACCTACTGCACATCCTGTAAACTTAGGACTGGGAAACCTATGGAAGTTAGCAGTCGACCATCCTAATAGCCTGGTTTCTCCTTGTGTTCACCGTGCTCCAAAGGAAAAAAGCGGTCAGCACAGGTTGTTAATGATCTGTTGAAAAAAAATTAATACTATTTTTTATGGGATTAATAGTAATTCATTTTTTACTTTGTTGATTTGTATTTTCAAAATACGCCCAACGCTCGTCGTTGGACTTACAATAAATAAATATGGACAGATGCTTTAAATTTATCGGTATAAAATACTTGTATTTTAGCTTGCTGTAACAATCCATCTCTTACATAACAGTAAATGTTGCCAGTTATTTAGATGGTGAAATTTCCGATGGCCTTTTAAACAAAAAAATGAAATTTTAACGCTACATTGCTGCGTATTTAACTACAGATTTCATGGTAAATTTTAATGAATTAATGACTGTTTGTAAAGAAACATCAAAAATAACAGGAAAGGTTGTTGATGACTTTCTTTTATATTACGCGGCGCAGCGGGAAAGACTGAATAAGGAAATGGATCAACGCCTCCTGCCTTTCCGGCTAGCGGTTAAGGAATTCGATAAAACTTGGATCAACCTTATCAAGGCTCAATATATTGGACACCGGATTTTTAAAAAGAATGGTTTTATAAAAAAATATCTTAATCATGCTGCCATAAAAGAGTTGCTACCTGAACAGCAAACCTTTCTCGAACAACAATCTGCAATTCCCTGGAAATATTCTTTCACCAGAATTACCGGCAATCCGGCTATCGATTTTTACGAAATGGAGGACGCCTTTACAGCAGAAAAATACCTGATCTACTCTCCTTCCATTTCACAAATCCTTTCGAAAGAGTCCATCTTACTTTGGTTTAACCTAATCGGATTCAATGGTTCCTGCTGGCAAACTTATGGCCCGGTCAATAGTTTTTCAAGTTTCGGACCAGATGATATTTTCTTTTTTGCCACAGAATTGAATCCAACAATTGAAACGGATGATGCGCTGATGGCGGATGTTGAAAATAATCCATTGCCTTACCTGATGCTGATTAGTGGTTCAAGATACCCGGTCACCATGAATGGCGAAGACGAAATACTGCAGGTTTTTACCGAGCAGCGTCTGGAATCTTTTGATAGCAGCGAAATAAAAAAAGAATTTAAGGTTGAGTATGCTCAAGGTATTTACCGGATCGGCATTGAACCCTGGAACGATTCCCCACATTTTGCGCAGGCATTTTATGTTGAAGACCAGAAAAAGCTGGTGGTTAGTTCCCTTACCGACCGGGGCTATGATGCGCTGGTTACAAAATTAAATAAACACGCTTTCGGACTGCAGGCAGCACCGGATATCCGGGTTCGGTTGCAGATGCTGATTAGCATTAAGCATATCTTAGGAAAAGAAGTGCGGCTGAATACTTATGAAGCGGTATTTAAAACCGAACCAGACCTTGCAGCCGAGCATGAATTGGATAAGCTTAACAAGCTACTTGCACTGGCGCTTCCGGTAATTAATGCAGGTCAAGAACCGGATTTTCGGGCACTTGCTAAAGAAGTGGGGGTAGATGAAGAAACGGCACAGGAACTGATCAAACATCTCCTCATTTCAACCAATAAGTTTAAGTAAAAAGAAATCCGTCACCAGCAGCAGTTTAACAGAAACAAATCTTTGACAAATATTCTATTTTCAAAAGGCTGATTGTTACACTACGCAGGGGTCAAAACCGTTATATGTCTTTAAGTCCTGAAGATTGTAAACCCAAATTAATATTAAAATCCTTGCGACTTTGAGGGAACAGACAAGGGGCCAGTTCCCTCGTATATTGATCACCAATTTATTCCTTTCGCAGTATAGTTAACTCAAATGAGGGAGGTTGTTTATAGTTACTTTTTTTTACTTGAATATGGAATAGCTGATGTACAAAACAAAATAACCTGGTGGTGGTTATCTGCGGTTCAGCTACGGCATGGATAATTCGTAATATTATCAATAATAAAGGTGGTTTGCATAACAAGATCAGTCAAAAAATAAGGTTACTGTCTTTCGCACTTTTTGAAACAGAATTATATTTAAAATCTAAAGAAGTCAATCTTGACCGGTACCAAATTTTACAAATTTATATGGCCATTTGAGGTGTTCCTCAATACCTGAAAAATATTAAACCCGGGCAAAGCGCAGCTGCCGAACTGTCTAAAGAAATTTTGCAAAATGGCAAATTAATTTTACAAAATTATTAGCCCAATTTAATGTGTGATTGTTATTTTAGAATTGGCGGAGATTATGCGAAAGACACCATGTCTAAAAAAGAAATTATGGATATATTTAAAACAGCATTAGAAACTTTTTATTTTTTATTGGAGGGAATAAAAAATCAGGAGAAATAAAAAGCATTCACATGCTGAACCTGTTATAAAATACACTTCCGAATTTAATATAAACTACCACTTATCAGTGCTAAACCCAACTTTATCCTTCCTTTAGGTTTTAAGTTTAGTGTTGTAAATTAGCATGCATTTCCATCCTCTTAATCAATAAATGCTATGATAGATTTTATAGGCGATATACATGGTCATGCTGAGAAGCTAAAAGCTTTATTGAAAAAATTAGGCTATGTTTTTAAAAATGGATCCTATACCCACCCGGAAAGAAAAGTACTTTTTGTAGGGGATTATATTGACAGAGGGCCTCAAATAAGGGAAACCCTTGAAATAGTAAAAGCAATGGTTGATAGCGGAAATGGAATCGCATTGATGGGCAACCACGAATACAATGCGCTGTGCTTTCATGTGACTGAAACAGAGGGTGGACATTTACGCAAGCACTCTATAAAAAACATCATTCAGCATTACAAGACACTCCTGCAATTTCAAAACAAACAAGCGGAATACGAGGCATATCTTGAATGGGTTAAGACTTTACCGCTGTTTTATGAAACAGAAAATTTTAGAGCAGTGCACGCATGTTGGGATGATGGCTATATTGCTTACCTGCAAACTGCTTTACACAAAAACTGCCTAACTGATGAATTGATTTACCAATCGGTTAAATTAGGAACACCTTTAAACCAGGCAATCGACAACACGCTAAAAGGAAAAGAAATAGCAATGCCCGAAGGAATGTTTTTCACAGATAGCGACGGTAATAAACGTAAGGAAATAAGAATAAAATGGTGGGAAGATCCAGGTAAGACAACCTATAAAAATATTAGTGTTGAAATGCATGCAGACCTGCCTGAAAGCGTGGTAAACGTTGAGCTTATGCAAAGTGCAAACTTTTATGCAGCGCAAAATAAGCCGGTGTTTTTTGGGCATTACTGGCTAAAAGGAAATCCTTTATTGTACAGAAATAATATTTGCTGTTTAGATTATAGTGTGGCTAAAAATGGAAATTTGGTAGC
This sequence comes from Bacteroidia bacterium, assembly GCA_014376805.1. Taxonomy (GTDB): domain Bacteria; phylum Bacteroidota; class Bacteroidia; order UKL13-3; family UKL13-3; genus B1. The sequence continues at coordinate 1,107 of JACMQU010000130.1, read as the reverse complement.
ATATAGATTTGATGATGAAGAAAAATTGAGTAACTCAAAGTTGGTGTTTGTATAATTAATAAATCAAGAAGTATTTTAAAAGTCTATTCCCCATGAGGGTAAAAACAAAAACTGCCACAATTACTTATGGCAGTTTTATATTTAAATGATCAATAATTCTTTAAATCAGCATCTTCACCAAATCTGCCCTTATCATTTCTTGATTTTAATAAATACTATACTTTCAGGTGCTTTTACTTTATTAAAATTAACAACCGTTCGTCCCGGCGGGGTTTTCAAATCAGGTCGTCTTCATAACAAAGAACTTCTCTAAATTTACGATGTAAAAAAAGCAATCCATATTTGCGGCTGTATTAATAAGTCAACTGATTTAGCGTCATTATCCGAAGTCAACAATGAAACTTTTTGAAACTCCTTTCGAAATTTTACAAAGTCATTGCTGCTCTCAATGCTTTTGCTGCTTCCGCAGGATCTTTTGCGCCATAAATTGCTGCACCCGCAACTACCACTTTAGCACCTGCTTTAACTACAGCAGCAATATTATCAATATTAACACCACCTGCTACAGAAACAGGAATACCCACTCTTGAAGTCTCATCAATTAATACCTGGATAGAATAACCCGGAGCCCACTGCTCATCAAGGCCTGCGTGTAATTCAACAAATTCTACACCTAATGCTATCACTTCCTGTGCACGTTTAACGCGGTCAGGGTTGCCGATGGTATCAACAACTACGCCTTTACCATGCGCTTTTGCAGCCTTAACTGCACCAATAATAGTTGCATTACCAACTGTACTCATTACGGTAACAAGGTCAGCCCCTGCCTTAAACGCAATGTCAGCTTCCAGTTCGCCGGCATCTGCAGTTTTAAGATCGGCAAATACCAATTTATCAGGATGCGCCTGCTTCATTGCAGTTATAACAGCCGAGCCCATATTCTTAATTAACGGAGTTCCTAATTCAATAATGTCTACATAAGGCGCTACTTTAGCAGCCAATGCCAATGCTTCTTCTGTTGTTAACAGGTCTATTGCAACTTGTAATTTTACCATGATAGTTGATTTTTATATTTAAATTGTTATTCCATGTTTGAATGCCTTTTCC
>JACMQU010000129.1 GCA_014376805.1 Bacteroidia bacterium | reverse complement strand
GGTTCAAGCTGCAACTCTTCTATGGCAAGGTACTGAATCAGTTTTTCTACATCTTGCATATAGGCACTGATAGAATGCGGCGATAAAGATTTCTCTAATTGCAGGTACACTTTAAAACCCAACAGATAAGATTGCCACATATTCCATCAAACATAAGCAAAAAAAAAGACCGGCACTTGTGGTACCGACCTTTTTGATGAATTAAGTAATATTAAGCTTTAGAAATTCTCTGTTTTATGGCTGTTTAAATTCGGCCGCATTTACAAAATAGTATGTACCACCAACTTTATTCCAAATGATCATACCAAAATGTAAGTTGCTGGCAACCCAACCGGTTAAAACAGGATATTCAATTTTTTGAGTTACCACTGTTCCAGACTTTGCCATAGTAGCTCCTTCATTTAACGGTAAACCCCATGTTGGAGTCGCAGCACCTCTTAAAACATGATCATGCACCTGATTAGCTTTTGAACCACCAGTAGCCAATGCCTGACTTGAAATGATGTGATCCTCGATGATATAAACACCTACAGATAGTTCGCCGGTTACGTCAGTAAAAAACTTAGTATTTAAATCAAATGTCATCATATTATCTACAATTTTAAAATTTGTCATTGAAGAATTGGCAACAACCGGTTTAAAATAAGCAGTATCAACAAAACCTGCTACTTTATTTGCAGTAACATTAGAATCAGGATAAGCGCCATCAAAAATTTTGGTTGAACTAACACAAAAGCGAGGAACCGAGCCACTGGTATAATTTTTATAGTTCTTTATAGCATCTCCTATCGTATTAGAAAGTACATCACCACTATGTACACTTAACGGTAAAACCTTAGCTCCCAAAAGGCGGATTGCCTGATTAAATCCCGGTATACCGTAAGACCCACAAGGTGGACACCATGTGCCGGTAATATCCATGATAAGTACTTTATTCTGTTTTGGAACATCTACAGAAGCAGGCGCCGGATCTTCCACTTTTGTTTCCTTTTTACAAGCGGAAACTACGAATGTTAAGCCAATTACAGCGGCCATACCGATTTTGAAAAGTTTTTTCATATTATATTTATTTTTTAGTGTTGTGATTTTAAGATAATATTAAGATTGTTAAGTGATTATTTAGCAAATATTTAAAAAAAAACCATAAAACCAAATAAAATATTTTTATTTCTTTTGCACAATATGCAAGTGGTTTAGGAAGATACCCTTAAACTTAAGTCAATACTCTTAGATGAGTGCGTTAATGCCCCTACAGAAATAAAATCAACTCCGGTGGCAGCAAAGTCTTTAATGGTATCAATAGTTATACCTCCAGATGCTTCAGTTTCATATTTACCGGCAATAAGTGTTACTGCTTCTTTTAAAAGTGCTGGCTCAAAGTTATCGAGCATAATGCGGTTAACTCCTCCTTTATCCAATACCTGCTGTACTTCATCCAGCGATCTTGTTTCAATTTCAATTTTTAAATCAAGACCTTTAAATTTTAAATAGTTATGGGTTTTTTCAATAGCCTGTTTTATTCCCCCTGCAAAATCAATATGGTTATCTTTTATCATAATCATATCATATAAGCCCAATCTGTGGTTATTGCAACCACCTAACTGCACCGCCCATTTTTCCAGTAAGCGCATACCGGGTGTGGTTTTACGGGTATCAAGTACAGTGGTATGGTAATCCTTCACAAGTTCACTAATTCTTTTGCTTTGTGTTGCAATACCACTTAAACGTTGCATAAAATTTAACACCAAACGTTCGGCAGTTAAAATATTAATGTCGGCACCATACACATCAAAAATACGATCCCCATTTGATATAGCATCCCCGTCCTTTTTAAGAGGTTCATATTTTATACCTGCATCAATGCGTTTAAAAATATAAGCAGCCAGTTCTATGCCCGCTATAATACCGTCTTCTTTTGCAACGCAATAAGCAAGTCCTTTTTTATCTGATGGGATACAAGCGAGTGACGTATGATCACCGTTTCCAATATCTTCTCTAATGGCAATTTCAATTAATTCTTTTGTATCCGGATGTTGTAATAATTCCATTTGTTTTATAATTACGCAGCTACTTTACGCTTGTTTATTTTTGTTTTTGAAAAGTATATATTTTATAGAGAGAAAAGTAATTTCACAGGGTATAAATTTCGGATTTAACCACTATGATAAACTGCTCAGGCCATAACCATTATTCCTGTATTATTGGGGTGGTTTTGTATATTTTAAAAACGCCACACTATTCATTATATCCTCCTGTAAATAACGGTCTGCAATAAGTGCAGGCACAACTTCTCGGTATTGTTTTAAAAGTTTTTCTACCGTATCCGAACTTTTCAAGGGCCTTCTGAACTCCATTGCCTGCGCAGCATTCATTAATTCAATAGCAAGAATTGTTTGCAGGTTATTAACTATACGAAGACATTTAGTGGCAGCGTTGGCCCCCATACTTACATGATCTTCCTGCCCGTTACTGCTAACTATACTATCAACGCTGGCAGGTGTACACAATTGCTTATTCTGACTTACAATACTGGCTGCGGTATATTGCGGTATCATAAGCCCCGAGTTTAACCCTGCATTGGTAATTAAAAAAGGTGGCAATGCCCGTTGTCCTGAAATTAACTGGAAAGTACGACGTTCAGAAATGCTGCCAAGTTCTGCTAAAGCAATAGCCAGAAAATCTAATACCAATGCAAGGGGCTGCCCGTGAAAATTACCACCTGAAATAATTTCATCTTCCTGTGGAAAAATATTCGGATTATCACTTACCGAATTAATTTCAGTTGTTATCACCCTGGTACAATGCTCTAAAGTATCAAGACTGGCACCATGCACCTGAGGTACGCACCTAAAGGCATACGGATCCTGCACTTGAATTTTATGTTGCAAAGAAATTTCACTGTCCTTCAATAATTTTCTAATTACTTTAGCCGTCTGAACCTGCCCCTTGTGTGGTCTTATCTGATGTAATATTTTTTGAAAAGGTTCAAGCCTTGCATCAAAAGCATCTATGGAGATAGCAGTAATAACATTAGCCCAATCGAAAAGTTTTGCCGACATTATTAGCATATATACGCCATAAGCACTCATAAATTGGGTGCCATTAATTAAAGCCAGTCCTTCTTTAGATTGTAGTTTTAAAGGTTTTAGTTTATATTGATCCAGTGCGTAAGAAGCATCCGTCATTTCATAGGTTTCTCCCTTTATCATCCACACTTTTCCTTCACCTAACAGAGGTAAACTTAAATGGGCAAGAGGTGCCAGATCGCCACTTGCGCCTAAAGAACCTTGCTCATATACAACGGGTAAAACATCAAAGTTAAAAAAATCTACAAGCCGTTCAACCGTTTTTAACTGCACGCCACTATGGCCAAAAGCAAGCGACTGAATCTTTAATAATAACATCAGTTTTACAATTTCCTTTGGCACATATTCACCCGTACCACAGGCGTGTGAGCGCAACAAATTCTCCTGTAACACAGTCAGGTCATTTGATGAAATTTTAGTATTACATAAAGAACCAAAACCAGTATTAATACCATAGAAAATGGCCTCTTTATCTTCTGTTTTTTTATCAAGGTAGTTCCTGCAATGTGTAATCAGTTTCTTTGCATGATCCGATAAACGCAAATGAAGTTTTCCCTCCGTTATTCTTTCAACATCTTCTACTGATAAAGTTTTTCCTATTTCAAAAATATTTTTCTTCATTGCCTGAACAATTGTTTGTAATTATTAATGTGAAGGATTTAATTATTATCCTTTAATTTTTCTATAACTTTTTCAATACTCATTTCTTCTTGTGTGCCTTCCTTTAAATTCTTTATTACCACCTTACCGCTTTCCATTTCATTTGATCCAACAATACCTACAAAAGGAATATTGAGTTTGTTGGCATACTCTAATTGTTTACCTATCTTCTTTACAATATCCGGATAGATCTCTGCTGCAATACCCGCTTCTCTTATTTTTGCAGTGGCTGCAAATGCAAATGCCTGGGTTGGTTCATCAAAATAACAAAACAATATTTTGGTATGGTTTGCTTTAATATAATCAGGAAACTTTTGCAGGTTCTCCATCACCAGATAAATTCTGTCCAATCCAAATGAAATGCCTACGCCGGAAACATCGGGTAACCCAAATATTCCGGTTAAATTATCATACCTGCCGCCGCCGCCAATACTTGCCATAAAATCTCCTTGTGTACATTGTACTTCAACAATTGCACCTGTATAATAAGAAAGTCCACGGGCAAGTGTTACATCAATTTTTACCGGATTTTGCAGTTGCAATCCCATTAACAAATCAAATACCTTTTTCAATTCATTACATCCCTGCAAACCTTCTGTTGAACCCACAAATAATTGTTGAAGCTCCTTCAGTGGAGCCACACTTTGAGCAAGAGATAAAAATTTTATTATCTGGCTAATCTGAGACTCATTTAATTCACATTTTTTCAACTCTTCTGCCACCCCACTCTCCCCTATTTTGTCTAACTTATCAATGGCAATGGTTATATCCATAAATTTTTCAGGGCTGCCTGTTAAAGCCGCAAGTGCAGAGAGTAATTTACGGTTATTTATTTTTATAACAACCGGTATCTCCAATCTGGTAAATACTTCATCATATATCTTTAAAAATTCTGCTTCACTAAGCAGGCTATTACTGCCAATCACATCTGCATCGCACTGCCAGAACTCGCGGTATCTTCCTTGCTGAGGCCTGTCTGCACGCCACACAGGTTGCATCTGGTAACGTTTAAACGGATAAGTAATCTCGTTCCGGTTCATTACTACATACCTTGCAAAAGGCACCGTAAGATCATATCGTAATCCTTTTTCGCTAATATAAGGCAATGCTGTTTTTGCATTCAAATTATTCAGTGAACCATCAGAAGAGGGAAGTAAAGTTTTATCACGGCTCTCCTCCAATAATCCTTTATTGTTATATTCCGTAAGATTTTTTAAATAATTTCCCGAATTCAGCACTTTAAATAATAGCTGATCTCCTTCATCGCCATACTTACCGGTAAGGGTATTCAGGTTTTCCATGGCGGGTGTTTCAAGTGGCATAAACCCATATTTTTTAAACACTTCTTCTATCGTGTTCAGAATAAATTTACGCCGGTGTACCTGTAACGGATTAAAATCGCGGGTGCCTTGTGGAAGTGTTGGTTTTTGAGCCATAATCGGGGCCAAAGATAAGAAAAATGCAGCTTAGTTCTACAAGTTAACTTACGCCGGGTCAATAGCACAAAATCTCTAGTTTATGTCATTAAATAAAACTAACTTATCTAATCCGGTCAGCACTCTTTACCAGGTCATCATCTTTTTTAATAAGAAAATAAACACGGATAATTAAATAAAAACAGAAGATAAATAAGGCAATACCCAATACAGATGCCATTAACATTTTTTCTGAACTGAAAGCTGGCACAAAAAGATAAGCCTTTATCCCAAAAGTTACCATTAACGCAAGTACTGCTATACAATTAAGTTGGGTAAAAAGCATTTGCTTTGTTCTATTTTTAAAATTAATTAAAATATAAAAGGATAATGCAATTACAACTGCAGCAATACTGATTAAACTTAACTGTAAGTGACTTTCTGTTAATACGCCATTCAATTTTATATTGAAATAGAAAAGATTTAACAGGTATTCTGTAGTTTGCCTTTCGGGTTGCACATATACCAGGTGTAAAATATTTATGCCACAAAGCGTAACAATAATAATAATAATAATAACCAGAAAAACAGATTGAATGCGTTGGATCATGGCGGCAAATATATTGAGAAATAAAATAATATATCAAAGAGGTTTCAGATTGCATTCAGTAAAAGCAAATATGCCATTGAATTGGTGAAACAAAACTGAATTATTCTAAAATAAATGTGCCGTATGAGCACAAAAGGATTATTTTCATATCTACCTATAGTCCATTATATTTGCCAGAAACCATATATAAACATTAAATAGTTTCTACTAAATATTATGAAAAACATACTTTGCTATCTTGTTTGTCTAATTTTTTCCGGCTCCACTCTGCTAAGTGCCCAAACACAAGACCGGGTAGAATATAAGGTTGATGAAGCACGCAACCTTTATAATATTTTCCCTATAGCAGATCAGGGATTAATTATAGGGTTTATACCCGTTGCAGTTGTAAATGAAATAACTGAATACCGGTGTATTAAATTGGGCACTGATTTTAAAGAACAGAAAAGTGTTGGTGTTCCTATCCCTGCTAAATATAATTTAATAACTAATTTTACGGAAGGGCATTTTATCTATTTAATGTTTGCTGTTAATGCTAATAAGTTTAAACAATATACGCTCATTCGCCTTAACACTACAGACATGAATTTTGCGCAGTATAACGGTAAATTTAAAAGTAAATTTAATTTTAAAGAATTACAGGCTACAAATGGCGTAGTTTATTTGGGTGGAACCATGAACAGGAAACCGTTTATAGGAGCAATAGACATGCATAGTGAACCTATTTCAATTACCGAATTTATAATGGACAATACCAAAAAAGGCACGAAAGCAATTAATGCCATTTCAATTGATAATGCTACTCAGTCATGCGATCTATTGCTTAAAGCTAAAAATAAAAAGGAAAGTATTTACTTGTTTAAAGAAATCAGTAACTATAAATTTTGTAAAGAAGTAAGTATAAAATTTCCTGATTACAAAGAGCCCAATAGTGCTAAAATACATTTTGTAGACAGCACTAAAAAATTAATAGCCGGCACCTATGGATCATCCGAAGCTCATTCTGCACTTAATCCAAGCACCTCTGCGCAAAACGAAGTGGAAGGAGTTTACTTTGGATCAGTAATAAATAATAAACAAAATTTTCTACAATTAATACCTTTCGCCAGTTTCCAAAATTTTAAAATGGTATCCGAAAGCGGAGCCACTAATCTGAATGTTAACTTTCATAATTTTTTTATCCGGGGAGATGAAACATGGTTATTTGGCGAGGTTTATTATCCTTTTTTAATAGACAATAATATATTTGCCGGCTATAGATGGAAAGGTGCAGTTGTGATGGTATTAGATAAAACGGGGAACCTTAAATGGGAAAACGGACTCGATATTATTAATGGTACTTTATCAAACAACACAAACTTTAAATTCAGGTTTATAACATTACCGGATAGCGGAATAAAAATTGTTTACAGTGACAATAATATTATCCGTAGTAAGATTATTTATAGCAGTAAAGAATCAAAAAACCTGGTTGATATAAAAGTTGGCATTGATAATATTGACAACCTGGCACCCACCACGCATGTAGATGTAAACGGAGTTGAATACTGGTACAGCGATAACTATTTGGTGTATGCGGTTCAGAAAATTAATAAAGATGCCAGCGAAAAAGATAAAATAAATAAAACACTGTTTTATTTTAATAAGATCAAACTGAATGAATAAAATTTGCTGCCGCTGTAACCTATTTCAAAAAAAGTTACTTCAATTAAAATATCAGTTTAAAAGTTTAGTTTTCATTTTCGAAACCAATGTATGAAGTATTATTTTTAAACAAAAGGACCTTCTAAAAAAAAGAATCGGTTTAGCATTTTTCTGTCGTCCGATTTTTGTTTTTACCGGTCCTGTTAAAAGTAGTTAGCAGTGGGTTTCCGTTTAAATTTTTTTCCTCATATTTCCCCCAGACAGGATTGAAGGGAGCGGTGACGAAACTGGTAACAGCATGCCAAGCATCTGTGAGCCAATTCGCTTGAGCATCATAGTATGTCAGGCTTAGTAGTGTGAGTAGTACGATTAGTTTTTGTTTCATGGGAAGGGTTTATTTTTTTAGTTTTAATAGTTCAAGATCACCACCTGGCTGTGTAATTTTCAGTATGCCGAATTCAAGATTATAATAACAATCATAAATGGGATTATTCGTATGATCCGACACTCCAAATCTTGTAACTCCGGAGTACTCCCGTCCATGAACAATTTCTTTTGGCATAGTTTGAGTTGATAATAAGACTGTGCTTAGAGTCAGGCTTGCGACACCTAATACAATGTTAATTGCGACAAGTCCGCCGTGAACCATATGCAATTGGATACTTAAACTTTTTCCGTATGTCGAACTTTCAAAAACTAATTTTTTTGACTCATATACAAAAAAATATGGACAATTGTGTTTAGGTCCAGAATCGTCATACACTGTAGCGCTGCTGTCCCAACCCTTTGCATAAAAATTATGTGTGTCGTTAGTGTTCGCATTAATAAACGTTATGACAGAACTGTCTGTATAAGGTACTTTCACTAATTCATAGTCGCGCAGTTTTTCATAAACATAACTTGTTTGACATGGTTGGTCAGGCCCTTTACATCCATGCAACAAACAGATGGCACAAAGGAGGAAAAATATGGATAGTCTTTTCATACGCGCTAGTTTTTATTTAGAATAATGTTAGGGGCTACCTACGAATCATGAGGTAGCAAAAAAACAATATTTTGACGGTGTAACAAATAAGGGAAACATAGGTGCCTTCGAGCTTACGACCTTTCCTTGACAAATGCAACTTAATCTAACTAATTTGCACGGCAAAACGCATGAATATATTTAGTTTCTTAAATATTATTTTTCGGCGAAATGCGCAAAGCATGCCCTAGTAGCATTATTCATGCTTATATTTATCAGGAATAACTGATTGTCCTTGGGCGGTGTGTCATTTTCCTACAGATTTAAATTTATTGTGGAACTCAGTTCGTAAATGTTTCGACATTATAAAAATACTCCAAGAGCTGGAATCAACACTAATTGGCCGGAGAAAAATAAAAGAATTGCGGAAGCAATTTAAAGCTCAGTTCCGAAGCACATCACAACAAGTATTCTATTTTTGAACAGCACACTGAATGGCTAAACAAAGGAAAATCGGATCCAGGTGTAGAACTGGGTTTGAATATTTTAATCACCACAGATCAACATCATTTTATAGCTGATTATGAAGTGATGTAAGGTGAAAAGGATGCCGCACAAATCTCTCCGTTATGTGTTTGACTTGCTGAAAAATATCCTGCCATCAAAATTGAAAGCCACAGTTTAGATAAAGTGTATTATAGCAAAAAAAACTATGCTACACTTGTTGCCTCTGGTATAATAAATGTAATGATGCCAAAGAAAGGTAAATTGAATAAAATAGAAGCAGAAAGAGAAGGAACTAAAGAGTTTAAAAAGATAAGAAATAAACATTCAGCAGCTGAAAGCAACATTAATATGCTTGAGCACCATGGTTTGGATGTTGTCCGGATAAAGGATACAAGAACTTCAACCGTTATGTTGGATTTAATTTATTAGCTTATAATCTTCATATTATTGCCAACCCTCTCATTGCAAAAGTAAAGGATATAAAGAAGATAGAACAAAAACAAAACGTAAAACATCAAGGCCAAACTACGCTCATTCATCAAAAAAATGGCTGTGAAAAGTTTTCAAAATTGTTAAAATAAAAAAAGGGCTTGATTTTTTTCAATCATGACTAACCAATGCACTGAAATTTGAAAATAAAATAGTCAAGATCAAACCACAATGTTCAAGCAATAAAAAAAACACCTGTTTTCGTTCCCACACTAACTTATTTCTTCCTCAACTTATTACCAAATACTTTTTCAAATTTTTCGATCTTTGGTACAATTACATACTGGCAATAAGATTGCGAACTGTTTTGATTGTAATAATCCTGGTGGTAATCTTCGGCCGGGTAAAAATTTGTATAAGCAGTAATTTCAGTTACTATCGGATTTTTAAAAGCACCACTCTTGCTTAATTCTTCTTTATACTTTTCGGCCAGTTGTTTTTGTTCGGGTGTTTTGTAAAATATTGCCGAACGGTATTGCGTTCCAGCATCATTACCCTGCCTGTTTAAAGTGGTAGGATCATGTGTTTGCCAAAAAACAGATAACAATGTTTCGAAGGAAACTTTTTTGGGATCATACATTACCATGCAAACTTCGGCATGCCCGGTTGTACCATTGCAAACCTCGCGGTAAGGCGGATTTTTAACCTGTCCGCCACTATATCCTGAGATTACTTTTTCTACGCCCTCTATGCGCTGAAAAACGGCTTCCACGCACCAAAAACATCCGGCACCGAATATGGCAGTATCTAACTCCTGTTCTTTTTTTGCTTCCATAACTTTATTTTTAGCTGCTGTATTAATGTGTTGCTTTTTTAATGGTTGAGCATTGCCGCCAAACCATAATAAACATAAGCAAAAAAATTGAATTTTTGTTTTCATGCTGTTTTGCCTTTATATACGCAATTTACTATGCTATTGGATTGATGAGTGTTTTTAATTTGCATTATGCCACAAGTATCTTCTCAAATCTGCTATCGACTGCGGTTTACATGGTTGCCATAACTTTAAACCTTTTCCAGGTTCTATGTGTAATTCCTATGTTATTTGATCTATATGTTAAAAAAACATTAACATAGCCCGCAATAAATTTACTTATAGTTTAACCAAAACATCTTATCGAACTTATAATAAAATTTTGCTAATCATTTTATAAATCCATCAACTGCATCATTGCATTATTTACTATAGCGCAAGTGCTTTTTTAAAATGGCTTGCCATGTGTAAGTTGAACCAAAAGTTGTACAAACAAAGGAAACGGCTTAAGCACACTTATAAAAACATTGGTGGGCAATTCTGCACCAAACATATTTTGAATGATCCTACCGGCTTTTAAACGCAGTGCAAATTCATTTTTCCAGGCAAGTTGGTATGCGCTTTCAAACATGTTCATATTTTCTTCGTTGTTGTTTTCGGGCATAAGTGTAGCAAGCATATCGGCCGCCCGCATGGCCATGCTCATCCCGTTGCCGCATAAAGGTGTAATCAAACCGGCTGCATCGCCCAACATAATGATATGATTTTCTATCTGCGTTTTAGGTTCAAAATTAATTTGTGAAATAACAAGTGGCACTTCATACAAAAATGTTGCCTCCTCAAATATTTTACGAAGGTGAGGGTTTTTATACAAGATGTTTTGCTCCATCTTCTTTATATCATTTCCAGATTCTTTTAAATTTTGTTCTGTAGTTAAATAGCATAAACAATATTTCCCTTCTTCAATTTTAGAGATTCCGCAATACCCGTTTTTAAAATTATGCAATGCAATCAGGTTGGCATCGTGATCTGTTTTTATATGATACTTAACACCTATATAATTTTGAGCACCTTTTTGTTTTTTCAGGATAAATTTTCTTTTAAGTTTTACATCCAGGTTACTGCGTTTGCCATAACTGCCAAAGGCAAATTTACTTGTAAAAACTCCTGCGCTTGTATGAATAATAAAGTCATTAATAGTATATATTACCTCACTTACCTTGCACAATTCTTTAATGATTACGCCATGCGTTATGGCCTGTTCAACCAATAACGCATCTAATGTATAGCGCGAGATGCCAAAACCTCCCTGTGTAAGGTTATGACTGATACTATTTCCGTTGGGTGCTGTGATGTTTAATCTATTAATAACAGGCAGATTCATTTCATCGAGTTTTAGTCCACACCTCATTAAAAAATTGCGGCTTTCCATTGATACATATTCGCCACAAACTTTATGGAACGGATATTTTTCTTTTTCAAACAATATTACCTTGTGGCCCTTTTTAGCCAGTTGTATGGCAAGTGTTAAACCACCTAAGCCACCCCCAATTATGCCCGCATCAAATACCGTTGTCATCTTACTTTTTATAAACCAATAACCACCTAAATGCCCATACCCATTTTAACATCATTTTATCTGAACCCAAAGGTTTAACAAGAGCTAACAGTTCTGTTCTTTTAAAACCCCTGGCCACCGAAAGCTTAGCATCATTAATAACCAGGTAGCTGTTAGAAAATAGTTTGGTAAGCCAGGCAATAGCGTGGTAAGCCAACACATGCCTGTGTAAGTCGTTCATAAAAAAACCAAGTTTTGATTTTTGCTGTTTGAACCTAAACAATGTTATTAAATCATCTTCCATAAAATGATGGCAGAATAAAGCGGTAAAAATAATATCATAGCATTTATCCTCATTTAGCAAGTCGCGGTAATCGCAATTTCTGAATGTTATTTCCGGGTATTCTTTACATTTTTCTTCCGCAAAATTTATGCAATCAACTTTCAGGTCAACACCTGTAAATGTAATTCGGATATTATTTTTTCGAGCCCATTTTGCCAGGTATAAAAGATTATCACCACCACCGCAACCTATATCAAGTACGGTATAATGAATCCCTTCTTTAAGATTAAATGCTTTCAGTCCTTTTAATGTTACTGCATGTCCGCCCAATAAAGTATTGATGGTATTTAATTCAATAAGATTTAGATACAGGTCAAGCATCGGAATGTTTTCTGCATCCAGCAATTCGGGTTTATAAGATCTATTGGTAAACACTATACAATAATACATGTTTGATCCAATAATCAGATCAAACAATGTATCAGCAAAACTTGTAACACGGTTAAAACTTTACCGAAATTCCAAACTGACTTATAGGAATAAACGATACATTATTTTCTTTTGTGCTGCATGAATAACAAACGTATTACAAAAAATACTGGAAAAACCGGGCCCCTGTTTCTATACTTATACATATATTTTTTTATAGTGATACTTTTAAACCCATACCGCTGCTTGTTTGTAAATTAGAACTTTAATGCGTGATGGCTTTAAGTTTTTCTCCGTAAAAAATGGTTAATCAATAAGAATTGTTTAACATAAATTGAATGGCTTTTAATTTCCGGGAGCCGCGTTGATTTTTGATTTAGGTGATTACCATAAAATTGATGGTGCTATAGTAAATGTCTATCATACCGGTGCACTCATTCCTAAAAAAAATTGCAAAATACATATCCTTATTTAAGTCATAATAAATAAAAAACAACCCACACAAAAAGTTAATTTTTATAGCGAAAAGCGAAGAATTATATCCCCCAAATACTTCAATTATACATTATATTGTAAAGGGCATTAAGTACAATCAACTTATCTTTACCTGTAAAAATAAAAACGCAAAATTCTTATTGCCCGGAAGGAATAGGAGTTGCCAGGTGTTTCTTTAATGCAAGTATGCTAAAGTCTGATGGATCTTTTTTAATGGTATTAATTAAACGACCAAGGCCGGTAATTTCCATTTCAACCACATCACCATCCAGTAACCACTGTGGTTTATAATCTTTATTGTTTAGCAACCCTGTACCGTTCAATTCAAGAAAACATCCTGTACCCACAGTACCGGAACCAATTACATCACCAGGCCAGATATCTGTACCATAAGCGCAACGTTCTACAATCTCTGCAAAGGTCCAGTCCATATCCCCCACGCTTCCTTCACTTACCAGAACACCATTTACCCAACACTTCATATTGAGGTCGTAGCTGTTGCCCGTATGACCCTTTTTTGGTGCTATACGGTAAGGTTCAAGTTCATCAGGCGTTACAAAATAAGGACCAATTACGGTACTAAAATCTTTGCCTTTTGCCGGGCCCAGGTTTAAAAGCATTTCTTCCATTTGTAAGGTACGGGCACTCATATCATTCATAATCATATAACCTGCTATGTAGGCATCAGCATCTTCCGCTTTAATATTTCTACCTTTTTTGCCAATTACAATTGCTGCTTCCAGTTCAAAATCAAGTTTCTGAAAATGGTCAGGCATGCAAATAATATCACCCGGACCAATAATTGAATTATGATTGGTAAAATAGAATATTGGGTATTCATCAAATTCAGGAATCATGGGAACACCCCTGTTTCTGCGTGCTGCGGCCACATGTTGCCTAAACGCATAGCCATCTCTGCAAGAAGTGGGATAGGGTACAGGTGCCATTAAAGTTACTTCTGTTTCAAGAACGGGTGAGCCTAAATCATGCCCTTCTTTTAACATAGCATCAAGTTTCAAGGCCTTTGCTATTATTAGCTCACCACCGGTTAGGAAATCGTGCATGTTATCGGGCAATGTTGGATCTAAGGCTTGCAATGGCCATATTTTACCTGCAATATAAATGCCCAACAAAGCATTTTTTTCTACTAAATAACTTACTAATTTCATATGAATATAATTATACTTTTAGATAGCCAAAAAATGCAATTTCATTTTAAAGCTTAGGGAAACTTATTCTATCGGGAATGATTAAAGCCTGCATATAGTTTTTTAGTAATTGATGGTATAATGGCTGAGCCTCAATCATACTTCTGAAATCTCCGATGCGCAGTTTAAAATAGGGTTGCTGATAGGTGAGATAAACAGGTTCATCGGGAAAATCATTTTTGAAACGGGTCTTTAAAGCATTTGCCGTTTTGCGTTCAGAACCGGAAAAGATTTGGATTCTGTAGCCATCCATTGAACTGTTGGCCTTGTTCATTTCAATATTTCTTAAAATAACGGAATCAAGTGCAGGATCGTTTACAATTTTTAATGACGTATTTTGGGGATACCCGATAAATGGAGATAAACCCAGGATTACGAAAAGAAGAAATTTAATTTTTAAGTGCATGTTTACCTTAAATAATTATACTTCACTCACTAAATTTACGCCATAAGATGATCCTATCCTGTCTGCCCCGGCATCCATTAAAGCCAGAGCAAATGCTTTATCGCGAATACCACCGGCTGCTTTAATTTTTATTTTTACGGGCAGGTTTTTTCTCATTAACTGAACAGCCTCTATGGTTGCTCCTCCCGTTCCATAACCTGTTGATGTTTTAACAAAATTCGCTTCACAATCGGCACATAATTTACAAGCCAGTTTTATTTCATCTTCATTTAAATAGCAGATTTCAATAATAACTTTTACCAAACGGTTTTGTAAATGGCAGGCAGTAACAACAGCTTGTATATCGTTTTGAACCGAGGCAATATCTCCGCTTTTAAAGGCAGCAATATTCATTACCATATCTACCTCATGTGCGCCTGCAGTTATTGCTTTTTTTGTTTCCTCCACTTTACTTGAAACTGTATTATAACCAAAAGGAAATCCAACCACGGTTACAACTTTAACATCATTTTTTTTTATTGTTTTCTTAGCAAGCTGAACAAAATAAGGAGATACGCAAACGGCATAAAATCCATGTTCAACAGCTTCGTTACAAAGATTGATCACATCTTCGGCAGTACAATCCGGTTTAAGATTGGTATGCTCTATACTAAGGGCCAGGCTCATAATTTCTTTAGGTTAATTTTTAATTGGCTTAATTTAATTCTTCTTTTCCGTGGCATGATTTATATTTCTTACCACTACCGCAAGGGCAGGGATCATTTCTTCCAATTTTAATCACACCTTTTATCTGTTGCTGTTTAGGTGCATCGTTACTGCTTTGTATAGCTGCCTGTGAATTACGTTGCGCTTCGCCAAGGTCGTCTGTGCGGGAGGTTTTTAACCTGCTCAGATCCTGCTTACGCGGCAGTTCAGCCTGCTTTACCTCGCTTGCACTTTCAACCGGAATAAAGCCTTTAAACAACATTCCCAGCACCTGTTTATTGGTGCGCGATAGCATAGCTTTAAACAAGTTAAAAGATTCTAATTTATAAATCAGTAAAGGATCTTTTTGTTCAAACACCGCATTTTGCGATGATTGTTTTAAATCATCCATTTCACGCAAATGTTCTTTCCAGTCGTTATCTATTACAAATAAGGCAGCAAACTTTTCATATGTTTTGCTTATTTCTTTTCCTTTTGTATCATGTGCCTTTTTTAAATTTACGGGCAACTGCATATTGTGTATACCGTCTGTAACAGGTACTGCAATAACTTCAAACTGCTGACCACGGTTTTGGTACACATCATTAATTACCGGCCAGGCTATATGTGCCATATCCTCCGTTTTATGTACATAATGTGCCTGCAATTCACTAAACAACCTGTCTACTATACTATCATGTTTATCACTTAAGAAGGATTCTGCATCAATACTTGTTTCATGTGCAAATACCCGCATAACTTCAAACTTAAACTCAGCATAATTTCTTTGTTCTTTATAAGTCTCCACCAGTTCTTCACAAGTATCGGCCAGCATATTGCTTAAATCAAGTTCAAGTTTTTCGCCATACAATGCATTGCGTCGTTTGGTATAAACAACTTCACGTTGCGAGTTCATTACATCATCATATTCAAGAAGGCGTTTTCGTATCCCAAAATTATTTTGTTCCACACGTTTCTGGGCCCGTTCAATATTTTTAGTAATCATGGAGTGCTCAATATTCTCGCCTTCTTTCATGCCAAGCTTATCCATTATATTGGCAATTCTTTCTGAACCAAATAAACGCATCAGGTCATCTTCCAGCGATACAAAGAACTTGGATGAACCCGGATCGCCCTGTCTTCCTGCCCGTCCCCGTAATTGCCTGTCTACCCTCCTGCTCTCATGTCGTTCGGTTCCTATTATGGCAAGTCCGCCAACTTCTTTTACTCCTTCACCCAATTTTATATCCGTTCCCCTGCCCGCCATGTTGGTAGCAATCGTAACCCCACTCCTGTGTCCTGCTTCGGCCACAATATCCGCCTCGCGCTGGTGTTGTTTTGCGTTTAGTACATTGTGTTTAATTTTACGCATGGTTAGCATACGGCCTAATAATTCACTTACCTCTACAGATGTTGTGCCCACGAGTACCGGTCTGCCGGCTTCGGTCAATTTAACAATTTCATCTATAACCGCATTGTACTTTTCACGCTTGGTTTTGTATATCGAATCTTCTTCGTCTTTACGGGTTAATGGTCTGTTGGTTGGTATCTCTACCACATCCAGTTTATATATTTCCCACAACTCGCCGGCTTCGGTGGTTGCAGTGCCTGTCATACCACAAAGCTTGTGATACATTCTGAAAAAATTCTGAAGTGTAACAGTAGCATACGTTTGTGTGGCAGCTTCCACTTTTACATTTTCCTTAGCTTCAATTGCCTGGTGTAAACCATCACTGTATCTTCTTCCATCCAATACACGGCCGGTTTGTTCATCAACTATCTTAACCTTGGCATCCTGTATAATGTATTCAACATCGCGTTCAAACATACAATAGGCTTTAAGCAATTGATTGATGGTATGTATACGCTCTGATTTAATGGTAAAGTCGAGCATCAATTGCTCTTTTTCCTTTGCCTTTTCATCTTCAGGCATTGTTGATTTTTCAATTTCCGCAATTTTTGATCCCACATCCGGAATGATAAAGAAATGTGGGTCTTCACCTGAATTGGTAATTAACTCAGCGCCTTTTTCGGTTAAATCAACAGAGTTTAATTTTTCATCAATTACAAAATACAGATCAGCATCAATTTTATGCATTTCTTTTTGTTGATCCTGCAGATAATAATTTTCAGTTTTGGTTAGTAATTGTTTTAGTCCCGGTTCACCCAAAAATTTTATTAACGAACTATTTTTTGGTAAACCTCTCTGTGCCTGAAATAATTTAAATCCACCTTCCTTTTCGTTGTTAGCGGCAATTAGTTTTTTAGCGTCTACCAAGGCCATATTGGTGTAAGCTTTTTGTGTATTTACCAACTTTTCAATACGAGGTTTCAACGCATAAAACTGCTGTTCATCGCCCCTTGGTACCGGACCTGAAATAATTAAAGGTGTTCGGGCGTCATCAACTAAAACAGAATCCACCTCATCTACCATTGCAAAGTGATGTTTACGCTGAACCAACTCATCAACACTGTTAGCCATGTTATCACGCAAATAATCAAAACCAAATTCATTATTGGTTCCATAAGTAATATCAGCCAGATAAGCCTTTCTACGTTCTGCAGAATTGGGCTGATGGTAATCTATACAATCTACATGGAGACCATGAAATTCAAATAAAGGAGCATTCCATTCGCAGTCGCGCCGGGCCAGATAATCGTTTACGGTAACTATATGAACGCCAAGTCCGGCTAATGCATTCAGATATGAAGGTAATGTAGATACAAGGGTTTTACCCTCCCCTGTTGCCATTTCAGCAATTTTTCCTTTATGCAATACCATACCACCTATAAGTTGCACGTCATAATGAACCATATTCCAGGTAATCATTCCTCCCGCAGCCTCCCAGGTATTACTCCAAATGGCCCATTCGCCTTCTATACGTACCGGTTTTTTAGGCCGGCTACGGGTACTTAATTCTGTATCAAATGGGGTGGCTTTAACTTTTAATTCTTTATTCTCAGAAAACCTCCTGGCCGTTTCTTTTATAACTGCAAAGGCTTCTGGAAGTAATTCATTTAAAATAATTTCTAATTCTTCGTCTCTATTTTTACGCAGTTTATCTATCTCTTTAAAAATATTATCTTTTTCAATCAGGTCAATATCCTCTACTTCAGTTTGTTTCTGATGTTCATTTATCCTGCCATCAATTTCTGATAAATGAGCAGCAATTTTCGCTTTTAATTCTGTAGTTTTTGCTCGCAACTCATCATCACTCAAACCTTTTAGAGGGATATATACTGCATTTACCTGATCCACTACCGGATTCAGTAATTTTAAATCACGGTCAGATTTGCTGCCGAATATTTTTGTTAGTCCTTTAAAAATGCTTCCTATCATGCTATTTATTAGTTCACTTTTTACCTATGGCTTAAGTGCACAGGGGCGGTAAATTTATGCTTTTTTTTAGGTTCAGCATAAATTAATCCAATATCCTTTATTGCCAAATTGACATAAATAAAACTTTTACGCATTTTAATACAGGGTAGCAGAAGTTAATCAGCTTATTATAAGTTAATTTAAAGATAAGGGTGCTTTACTTATTCGCCATTTTCTTTTTCATTTTCTTTTCTGAAACCTAAACGTTTCGCAATTGGAACGCCTCCGCTAAAGTTCATCTGGTTTTTTTGCTCAACTGTAATATAATTGGCCACATCTATGGGAGGTGCCAATAAGTCAAAATTTATGCAATAATACATGGCTTCAATAATTACATTTTTAAGGGAGGCATCAGTGATAATACAATTCTCAAAATCGTTGTATATAAAAGATAGCGGGCGTTTCCCTTCAATGAAAAAGTGTTTATCTTTATTAATAAAAATCCTTCCAACCAGATATCCCTGATCCCCTTCCCGGTTATACTTTATAGAATCTGCTAGAAAATTATACATCTGAATCATCCCGCAATATTCACGCATTGGGTCTTCATGAACATATTTGCTTTTGGGGATAAAATGATTTGGTTCAAAATCAAATACATTGGTATGCATCATAAATACCAGGGTATCTCCACTAAATTTCAGATGTACTTCCAGATCGCTCTTATCGTAATATTTAATTTCTACATTCGGATCAACCTGGTAAATCTCACCAGACAATTCGGTAGTAAGATTTTTCAACTGTTCTTTTAACTGCACAAAAACTTCCCGGGTATTTCTATATGCTAATTGCTTAGTTGATGATTTCTCAAGCAGAATTTTTTTGATGTCTTCTAATTTTGATTCCATATGGCAAGTAAGTAAAAAAGTGGATAATTACAGGAGGTTTAAAAATAAAAAGGGAACCCTAAAAGTAATAATTGTGTTTATTGTTGCTCAAATTAATCCAACTTTTAAAAGACACTTTTGGTTTTATACAAAGCGTTGCTATAATATTTTAGTAAGCCCTGGCAAATAATACTCTTTGAGTTGACGGTTTACCTGTTAAAATACATTTTCCATCTTCCTGATGATTGTTTAAGGGTATACACCGGATAGTTGCTTTAGACTTTTCTTTAATGTTTTCTTCTGTTTCTGAGGTACCATCCCAATGCGCACTTACAAAACCAGTTTTATTATCTAACGCATCTAAAAACTCCTCCCAGGTATCAACTGTAAACAGGTGTTCGCTTCTGTAATCGAGTGCCCGCTGGTAAATATTGATTTGAATTTGTTCTAACAAATGCGGAATTTTATGCTCCAGATCTGTAGCATCCATAATCATTTTTTCCTTGGTATCCCTGCGTGCCACTTCTACTGTGCCATTTTGCACATCACGCGGGCCAATCGCAATTCGTACCGGCACCCCTTTTAATTCGTGTTCAGCAAACTTAAAACCCGGAGACTGATAATCTCTGTCATCCACTTTCACACTAATGCCTTGTTTTTTAAGCAGGCCGGCATATGAATTTGCATGTTCTAATACAAGAATTTTCTCTTCCGCTTTCTTAAAAATAGGAATGATCACCACTTGTATTGGAGCAAGACGTGGAGGTAATACGAGGCCCTCATCATCACTGTGGCTCATAATTAAAGCACCCATTAAACGGGTTGAAACCCCCCATGAGGTTGCCCATACATATTCCTTCACATTTTCTCTTGTAACATATTTTACATCAAATGCTTTGGCAAAGTTCTGACCCAAAAAATGCGAGGTACCCATTTGTAATGCCTTTCCATCCTGCATCAGACCTTCAATGCAATAGGTTTCTACTGCACCGGCAAAACGTTCATTTGCCGATTTGATCCCTTTTATAACAGGTATGGCTAAAATATTTTCAGCAAAATCTGCATAAATATCCAGCATTTGTTTTGTTTCTATTATGGCCTCTTCAGCTGTAGCATGTGCAGTATGTCCCTCCTGCCATAAGAACTCAGTAGTGCGTAAAAACAACCGAGTACGCATTTCCCAACGCACCACATTGGCCCACTGATTTATTAGTATCGGTAAATCACGGTAACTTTGTATCCAGGAACGATAGGTATTCCAGATGATGGTTTCACTGGTTGGGCGAACAATTAATTCTTCTTCCAGCTTTGCATCCGGATCAACCACAATTTCTTTGGTTACTTCATCCACTTTTAGGCGATAATGAGTAACTACAGCGCATTCCTTAGCAAAGCCATCCACATGGCTTGCTTCTTTGGTAAAAAATGATTTGGGTATAAACAAAGGGAAATAAGCATTCTGATGTCCAGTTTCTTTGAACCTTCTGTCTAATTCGGCTTGCATTTTTTCCCAGATAGCATAACCATAAGGTTTAATAACCATGCACCCTTTTACATCTGAGTGTTCTGCTAAATCGGCATTTTTAACCAAATTGTTATACCATGCACTGTAATCTTCGCTCCGTTTTACTTTTTTAATCTCCATGTATGATAATTGGAATAATATTTGAACAATGAAAGAGCAACAAAAATACTTTTTAGTTGTTACTTTGTTTAAGGAATAAAAATCAACATTATGAAAAACTTAAAAATATATTTTTTATCACTGTCAATGTTAGCATTTGCAGCTTGCAGTATGCAGAAAAATTTAAGTTTAAATACTATTGAAGACGATGTGTACTGGTCTAAGAATGACGATCCGGCTAAACCTTTAACAGTAGGTGACCTGGAAAGACAAGAAAGAAAAAACAAAGGGCCGGTGCCAGATTATTTATATGAGCCGGTTAATCAAACACCTGCAAGCGATATGGATAATGATGCCAGGGCACAATCAGCTTACGATGCCTGGAATATAAAAAGAGGCACAACTACAAATACGGCTACTGTAAATACAAATATTCCAAAAAATCAATCAAATGTTATCCTGGATGATTACTACGATAATCAGGATGCACGCCGTTTTGGTTCTCAGCGTTCCTATTATTATAACGACCCTTATTATAATTCCCTTAGTACAAATTGGGGATGGACCAGTTTATATAGTCCTATGGTTCGCTCAGGCTATTATAACTGGGCACCGGGATGGAATGTAGGATTTGGATACAGCAACTATGCCGGATGGGGCGGTGGAATGAGTTATGGTATGGGGTGGGGTGGCATGTATGGAGGATATGGCATGCATGGAGGATATGGAATGTATGGACAGGGTTGTGGATTTGGTTACAACCCTTATTGCTATAATCCCTGGGGTTACTCCTACAATTATGGATATGGATACCCTTATTATGGTTACGGATATGGATATCCATATTATGGATATGGTTACGGACATGGGCAAGGAGGATACAATAACGGTTATGGAAATGATGTAGTTACCAATCGCCCTCTATTACGCCCCCGCAATTCCATGGGTTCAAGCGGCGGCGGCCCTCCTGCAACAAGCCGTCCGCGTGGATACGTACCTGACGCACAAAGCAGCAGGCCAGCATCTCCTGCAGGACCATTACCAGCAACCGGTTTACAGAATAACAACACAAGACCGGTTACTCCGGGTGAAAATGTTTATACACCTTCCCGTCAAAATCCTGCCGCCGCAAATCCTGCAGGTAATAACAGGCCCGGTGGCAACTTAGTTCCTGATGGGAATGGAAGACCCGTTTACGTTTCTCCAAATATACGAACAGCCACCGAGCCAAACAATACTAACAATACCTATTCTGACCGTCCGGGAGGCGATTTAAGACCAGGAGCTAACGGTACCCAGGTTTATGTACCATCGCGCAGTGGTGCCACTTACTATGAGAATAATAACAGGCAGGTTCAACCATCAAATGATAATCCTAATTATAATAATAATACAAACCCAAATTATAATCAGCCCGGATACAGAAATCCATCTCCAACATACAATTCACCTTCACGCTCGGAAAGTCCAACCTACAGTAATCCTCCTTCCAGAACTTATTCCCCTGCTCCTGCCTACAGTGCACCGAGCCGTTCATACGGTGGTGGAAGCGGTGGTGGTGGTGGTTCATCAGGAGGGGGCGGTGGATCAGCTCCAAGATCTAGACCACGTTAATTTAATGTTGCGTATTAAAATTTAAAATAGATGAAAAAAATTTTTGGCACTTTTCTTATTTCCTGCCTGATACTAAGTTTGCAGGCTCAGAACCAGGATGATATTTTCAGGTATAGCCGCAATGGCATCTCAGGTTCAGCCCGAACATCAGGCCTTGCGGGTGCGTGGGGAGCAGTAGGCGCAGATGCTTCGGCTGCTGCATTAAACCCTGCAGGTTTTGGCCTTTATCGCAGAAATGAAATAATGGGTGCCATATCGGTTACCAGCACACAAACCAATACAAGTTTTCTTGGCAACAACATTAGTGATGGAAGAACAATGATTAATATTCCTAACATTGGTCTTGTTTTTACCTGGCTTGATAATTATAAAGGCAGAGACCAACGGAATGGTTTAGTAAGTGCCACTTATGCCTTTGGTGTAAACCGGCTCCAGGATTTTCAATCAAATGTGCAGTATTCTGGTAATAATATGAATACCAATGTAGGTAATTATTTTGCACTGAAAGCAAATGGTAAAGATAGCACAAACTTCTTCAGTAGTGATTTGGATAATGAACTGTATGCGCAGGCATGGCGACTTGTATTAATTGACAATGCCAGTTCACCCAATCATTATAAATCAAGGCAAGACCTTAATGGAGATTTACAGTACACTGTGCGCCAGTCTCAATCAATACAAACAAGAGGCAGGATAAATGAATGGTATGCAGGAGGCGGTTTAAATTTTTCAAACATCATATACCTGGGTGCAAGCCTGGTTTTAAAAGATGTAAAGTACACAAGCGAAAATGTATATAACGAAGACCTCCTAACAACAAGTTTAGCAAATAAAACATATCAATCTGTTAAAGTTGGCCAGAGTTTAAAAACAACAGGAACCGGTGTTGGTGGGAAATTTGGTTTGATAATAAGACCGGTTGATTTTATAAAGATAGGAATAGCTTATCATACACCGGTACGCTTAAATTTAACAGACAACTATCAAAACTCAATTAGCATTACCAATAATAATGGCAAAACCTTTGAACAACCCGGCAGGTTAGACTACTATAAATATCAGATAGTAACCCCTGCAAGCCTTAATTTAAATGCAGCCATAACTTTAGGTAAATTAGCTGTTTTTGCTGTTGATTTTGAAACGGTAAATTATTCATCAGGAAGATTACAGTCGGTAGATAAATTTGGAGATTTTTCTAAGGCCAACACTAATAATGCAATTGTTTATGGCAGAGCTTCCAATATTAAAGGTGGGGTTGAATTTGCGCTGAATGAATATAGATTTAGAGCAGGATATGGCTTATTAGGCAGTCCTTTTAACGATAGCAAGGTTGATGGTAGTCAACAACTCATAAGCGGTGGATTTGGATGGATATTTAATAAGCAACTATTTTTTGATTTAGCTGTTAGTGATCGAATAGGTAAAGATTATATTACAGCTTATGAAGGAAATATTTCTGCAATAAATACCTCGCATAAATTAAATTTCGTGTTTGGCGGTGGTTATCGATTTTAAAAATATAACCCGGTAAAAAAACAAGAAATAGTAAGGCCTTTCATATAAGTATGGAAGGCCTTTTTTATGCTGTAAGAATTTTTTATAATTTGTTATAAATCTTAACATAGCTTACCTTTTAATACTTAATCACAAAAGCTTTAATGTATAGGTTATATTCCACGCCACAGATAATTTTTTTGTTGAAGTTGAAACACTTTAAAAGTTGTTTTCTTATATCGTATTGGTTCAAAATAAACATTTAAATCTATTAAATTTTTGATTACGATGAAGAAATCAGTAATGCAGAAAGGGATTGAATACATTTAAATGTTGATCCAAAAGTGATCATCAAAAAAAAAGCCTGTCAAATAAAGAATTGACAGGCTTTTTTAATATTGGTAATTAAGAATTATTCTGACTTGGTAAATGGTTTTGAAAAAGTATGGTTACCATCTCTGAATCTAATAAAATAAATTCCATTTTGAAGATCGCTAACATTAATATCACTTTCAAAACCAGTATGAACAAAACTCTTCACTTTGTTTCCCAAAACATTATATATATCAATGTTTAATGTTTCTTTGGTATTATATTTAATCTGTAAACGATCTTTTACAGGGTTAGGATAATATACAAACTCTTTTAGTGCCCCAGAAGCTTCTTTAATACTAGTTACCCATGAATTCATCAGAAATATTAAAGTATCCTGTAAAGAAACATTGCTTTTAGGGTAGATAATAATTTTTGCGGTTCCTATACCTGATTTTCCATTTAAAATAAAATCACCAATAAACTGACCAGATTTGTTTGTACCAACTACAAAAACTCCTTTGGTTCCAACTTTAAGATCGGTTAAACAATTAAGTGGATCACACATACCATAAGACCAGGTAGCGGGTGAAACAATATCAATAATCATCCATTCAAATTCTGTATCAGTACCTGTATTGGTAAAGTCTGCAGTTGCATCTAATTTATACTGGCTGCTAGGGCCTTGAACTCTGACGATTTTTGGAGAAATAGTAAAGCCCTGCCCGGCAGCAATTTGAAATGTACAAACAGCAAAAATATATAGTAATAGTTTTTTCATGGTAGTATCATTTACTTGCAGCAAAATTATAACAATTTCGTCAATTCATTACGGATATTATGAAAATAATGATAATTAACGGTCCCAACCTTAATTTACTGGGCATACGGGAGCCTGATAAGTATGGAAATGTAACTTTTGAAGCCTATTATATTTATTTAAAAGAAAAATTCCCTGAAATACTTATAGAACATTGTCAGAGTAATGTTGAAGGAGAGTTAATAAATTTCCTTCACAATGCAGGTTTTTCATATACCGGAATTATATTAAATGCAGGAGCTTACACGCACACTTCTATAGCTATTGGAGATGCCGTTTCAGCCATAAAAACTCCGGTAATTGAAGTTCACCTAACCAATGTGTTTGCCAGAGAAGAATTCAGACATAATTCATTCATTTCAAAACATGCAAAAGGAGTGATTTGTGGCTTTGGCTTAAAAAGTTATGCGTTAGCAATTGAATCATTTTTTTAAGTATGGAATTCACCCATAATTATAAAATTATAGAAGATGCTTCATTGCCCTTGATGCTTGATCAATACCATCTCATTTGTCAGCTTAATACAAAACTTGAGTTTTTAGAATATCAGGAAATGCTAACCGATATGCATACCCAAAACTACCACATGCTTTGCGTTTTTGATGAACATAAATGCGTGGGCGTTTCGGGTTACCGGATAGCAACAAAAATTTATTGCGGTAAATACCTTGAGCTGGATAATGTTGTTGTAGAGGAGGCATACCGGAATACCGGGATAGGCAAAATTATGTGTGATAAACTTAACGCAATAGCCATTAAACACGCCTGTAAAGTTTTAATGCTTGATGCCTATTTAAGCAATTTACCCGCACATCTTTTTTATGAGCGGGAAGGCTTTGAAAAAAAAGGATATCATTTTTTAAAGAGGCTTTGATTAATCCGGCATTTAGCCCTGTGTATATTATTTACGCGTTCAAAACATGGATGCATAGAAATGAAAATAACAAGTACTTATTCCATATTAACGGATAAAAAAATCTGAAGCCGGATATGCCAAGTAACTATGTTTTTTAGCTATACTTTTTTAGATTGTTACACTAATTTTTCGCTCAACTTTTCAACTGCTTGCCTGGCAGATTTTCCTTCATACAAAATACCATATACGGTATCCAGTATTGGCATTTTAATATTCATTTTTTGGTTCAGCTCATATAAATTTTTGGTGGCATAATATCCTTCCGCAATCATCTTCATCTCTAATTGTGCGGCGGTAACAGTATAACCTTTACCCAACATATTACCAAAGGTACGATTACGGCTATGCAAAGAATAACCTGTAACCAGGAGATCGCCGAGATAGGCACTGTGATTGATTTTTCTATCTGCATCCGTAATGTTTCTTAAAAAGCGTTTCATTTCACGGATACTGTTACTGATAAGAACTGCCTGAAAATTATCTCCATAACCAAGCCCATGACAAATGCCTGCTGCCACTGCATATATATTTTTCAAAACAGCTCCATATTCAGTACCTCTAACATCGCTGGAAACCACCGTTCTAATATAACGATTATTTAATAAGGCCGCAAAGGATGCTGACAAATCTCTGCTTAAACCAGCGATGGTAAGGTAAGATAATTTTTCACTTGCTACTTCTTCTGCATGACAAGGACCTGAAATTACGATGATTTTATTTTCATCAACACCATAATGCTCAATAAAATAATCGCCAACAATCTGACGTGTTCTAGGCACCAGTCCTTTAATTGCAGAAACTATAATTTTATCTTTAAATTGTTCTTTTGAGCACTCCACTAAACTAGCTTCAAGAAAGGCTGCAGGTATGGCTATCACCAATAATTCAGCATCTTTAATAACGTCTTGAAGGTTTGAGCTTACGGACACCCATTCAGGGTGAATTTCGATAGAACTGATATAATCCGGATTGTGGTGGTTAGTGCGGATATACGCGGCTTTTTCTTCGCTGCGAACCCACCACGAAAGTTTATTTATTTTTGAGTCTGCACTTTTTTTATGCTCGCTCAGAATTTTTATTAGTGCCGTTGCCCAACTTCCTCCGCCAATAACGGCAATGTTCTCTGTTTTTACCATGCTGATGCTTTTTGAAAACGCAATTTAAGATTAAGTGTTAAATAAAAAAGGCGGACACATCAAACAGATGTTCTGTTATAAAATGGTATATCAATGTAAACGCAACATCAAAAGCTATCAGACATAAAAAAGGAGCCACGAGGGCTCCTTTTGCAATCTATCGATTGCCTTCTCTTGTTTCTCTTGGTGGCCTTGGACCACGATCGCGATTATCATCGCGGGGCGGACGATTTTCTCTTGGAGCTTGTTCTACATAACCTTCCGGTTTAGGCAATAAAGCTTTGCGTGATAATTTAAGTTTACCGGTTTTCTGGTCTACTTCAATCAACTTCACTTTAATTTCTTGTCCAACTTGTAGTGCGCCTTCCATTGTAGGCAAACGGCTCCAGCCAACTTCGCTAATGTGTAACAAGCCATCTTTGCCCGGCATTATTTCTACAAAAGCACCAAACTCAACAATTGTTTTTACCTTACCAATATATTCGGCACCCACTTCCGGTACTGCTACAATTGCCCTGATCATACTCATGGCCTTGTCTAAACTTTCTTTATTGTTAGAGGCAACTTCAACAATGCCCATATTACCTTCTTCAGTAATAGAAATGGTAGCACCTGTATCCTTTTGCATACCCTGAATAATTTTACCACCGGGCCCTATAACGGCACCAATAAAATCTTTATCGATAAACAAAGTTTCGATACGTGGTGCATGAGGTTTGTAATCTGCTGCGGGTTCAGAAATGGTTTTATTCATTTCATCCATTATATGCAGGCGACCTGCTTTCGCCTGGTTCAATGCTTCCTCTACTAACTCCCACTTTAACCCGTTAATTTTAATATCCATCTGGCAGGCAACAATTCCGTTTTTAGTTCCAATAACTTTAAAGTCCATATCGCCCAAATGGTCTTCATCGCCTAAGATATCAGAAAGTATAGCATACTTGCCAGTTTCATCGTCATGAATGAGGCCCATGGCAATTCCACTTACGGCACCTTTTACTTTAATACCTGCATCCATTAATGCCAGAGAGCCTGCGCAAACGGTTGCCATTGATGACGATCCGTTTGATTCCAGAATATCGGATACAATCCGCACGGTATAAGGGTTTTCGGGAACACCGGGTAATATACTTTTTAAACCGCGTAAGGCTAAGTTTCCATGTCCAATTTCCCGCCGGCCCGGACCACGGTTTGGCTTTACTTCACCTACGCTGAAAGAAGGGAAATTATAATGTAGCAAAAACTTTGAGTAGCCTTCATTCATGGGGCTATCGAGCATTTGCTGATCCATTTTGGTGCCCAGCGTTACCGTAGTAAGTGATTGTGTTTCGCCCCGGGTAAATACTGCCGAACCGTGTGCACATGGTAGGTAACCTACTTCACTCCAGATAGGTCTTACCTGATCAAGTTCACGGCCATCTAAGCGTGTGCGTTCAGTGATAATCATAGCGCGAACAGCATCGTATTCTACATCATGAAAATACTTGTTCATTAAAAATTTATCAACTACCGAACCTTCCGGTAACTGATTTACATATTCATTTCGCACACCTTTAAATCCGGCTGAACGATCTGCTTTACTCATTGCTCCTTTAGCAATTTTATAAATTTTATCGTAGGCGAAAGCTGTAATTTGTGCTTTCAGTTCAAGGTTACTGCGCTCATGCAGGTATGCACGGGCAGGCTTACGGCCACCTAACATTTCACATAAATCCCATTGCGCTTTTATTTGTTCTTTGATCGCTACATGAGCTACTTTTAAAGCTTCCAGCATATCTTTTTCACTCACCTCAGCGCATTCGCCTTCCACCATATTCAGGTCGTGTTCAGTACCTGCCACAATCAGGTCCATATCGGCACGTGCCAGTTCATCTTTATACGGGTTGATCACGAATTTTCCATCAATGCGTGCCACCCGCACTTCAGAAATTGGTCCGTTAAACGGAATATCACTTACCATTAAAGCGGCAGATGCAGCTAAACCTACCAATGCATCAGGCGGGGTATTCAGGTCGGCGGAGATTAGTGTTAATGCCACTTGTGTGTCTGCATGGAAATTATCCGGGAACAGCGGGCGTAAGGCACGGTCAACCAGGCGGCTTACCAATACTTCGTAATCGCTAAGTTTGGCTTCCCGCTTGTGAAAGCTACCGGGGATGCGACCAACTGATGCAAATTTTTCCTGATAATCAACGGTTAATGGCATAAAATCCATATCGTCTTTGGCATCTTTGGCAGAAACGGCTGTGGCAAGAATCATAGTTCCACCTTGCTTAATTACCACTGCTCCGTCGGCCTGGCGGGCTAAGCGCCCTGTTTCAATACTGATGGTCTTACCACCTGTTTCGAAAGTTATTATTGTTGCTTTTGACATAAAATCTATTGTTGTTTTGCGAAAATTTTAAAAATAAAGGGGGCTAAACCAATTGGCCCGCCCCTTTAAAAAAAAAAATTAAAAAAAAGCAAATCCTTTTTGAGGAGTTGCAAAGAGCTTACTTACGTAATTCAAGTTCTTTAATGATTGCCCTGTAACGGAAAATGTCTTTACGTTGCAGGTAATTTAATAAAGAACGTCTTTTACCTACTAACTTTACGAGGTTCAACTCGGCAGAAAAGTCTTTTTTGTTACTTTTCAGATGTTCGGTAATGTGGTTGATCCTCTCTGTAAACAGAGCGATCTGACTTTCGGCGGAGCCTGTGTCGGTTTTCGACTTGGCCTTACCATGGGCTTCGAAGATGTCTTGCTTCTTCTCGGTTGTCAAATGCATGATACGTGTTGATTATTTTAAAATGAGGTTCAAAAGTATAAGAAAAAAAGATAAATGCAATAATTTAGTTCAATCATTCTGGTTTTGGTTAAAAACAGATTGCATTAATGTAGAAACTGAATTAATCTTTCCGCTTAACCAAATCTAAAAAAAGCAAATTAAAGTGCACAATACCGCAGGCCACTGAAAAGATTGGATTTTATATTGATCAGGTTCATCTTTTTGATAGTAAACAGCATTTACTTTTCCACTAATTACGTCAAAATCATAATCAATAATTTTTATATCCTGATCCAGGTTTTCCAAAGACGATATTTTCCTTAAACCTTTGGTTACATTTCCACCTATATCATAATTGTACATAGTAGCTTG
>JACMQU010000128.1 GCA_014376805.1 Bacteroidia bacterium | reverse complement strand
GAATTAAGCTATACGAAGTTAATAAAAGAATATATAAAATCAACAAATTAACTGAAGCTGATAAAAACGATTGACAGGGAAATTATTTATTAGCTTAATGACACAAGAATTGGTGTGGGATTTTTATCATTGAAAATTATCATTTTTTTTATTAAAGTGCATCAAATTTTGTTACATTAGCGAATAAAAAATATCCGCTTATGCTTAAATTCAAATCAGTTCTATTTCTATTTTGTTTTACAAGCGTATCAACCTTGCTCCTGGCACAAAAACAAACAGACAAAACAACCTTACTAAAAGTTCTTAGCCTGCAGCAAGCAGCCTGGAATAATGGAAATTTAGATAGCTTTATGTTATATTACTGGCACTCGCCCGAACTGCGTTTTATATCCAAAAAAGGTGTGCGTAAGGGCTGGCAGGAAGTATATGATAATTACAAAAAATCTTATGCCGGTAAAGAGCAAATGGGCATTCTTAAATTTGATATTAAAAGTATTGATTTCATGGATAAAAACAATGCGATGATTGTAGGAAGCTGGCAGGTAAAAAATGATAGTGGAGTTCATGAAGGCTATTTTAGTTTATGGCTTAAGAAGATACTCACCAATTGGGTAATTGTGGTTGACCACACAAGTTAATTAAACGAAAAAGTAAGTAACGGTAAATGTAACAAGTTTGGGTAAAAAGTATCTTCTTATAACATAGCTAAGCCGGTATTTTTTTGTTTATTTAAAAGGAGAATCTTTTTCTTTTGCTATGGTTTTGTATATAATTCTGTCTACAAACTTTGGGAAAAATTTATTTACCCATAAACTGGTTTTGCTAAGCTTTGTTAATATCTCTGTTTCTGTTCTTTTCTGAACCATTTTTAACACACTTTCAGCTACCTTATCTGGCTGCATCAGTTTGCTTTCATCCAGTGGACTTTCACTCTGAGGCTGGCCTTTTGCATTTAAGGCTGTGTTGCGGATATTAGATGCAGTATAGCCAGGGCTTAGCACACCCACATGCAGGTTTGTTTTTATATTTTCTGTGCGTAATGATTCCATAAAGCCGTTTAAAGCATACTTGGATGCGCAATAACCCGTACGGCCCGGCAATCCTTTATATCCGGCAAAAGAACTAATGGAAATAAGGCTGCCGTTATCTTTTAAAAGGTGCGATAAGGCAAATTTACTGCAATACACAGCACCCCAAAAATTAACATCCATAATACGTTTAAGCACATCAAAACCAGTATCAATAAATAAAGCACGCATACTTATGCCGGCATTATTAATTAACACATGAATATGTTCAAAATTTTTAATGGTTTCATCAATCAGGTTTTTACAATCTTCCTCCTTGCTTACATCACATTTTATACAAATTGTTTTTGACCCGGATCTTTCACAAGCAATTTTAACTTCTTCCAGTTTATGAATATTCCGGGCAGCCAAAACCAGGTTAACTTTATGCTTTGCAAATGCATAAGCACAGGCTTCACCGATGCCAGAGGATGCACCTGTAATAATTATAGTTTTTCCTGTTAGATCCATTTTTTAAACGGGGTTGGGTCAGAAACTGCCATTATTAAAATTCAGACTTTTTATTTTTTCCAGAGAATTGGCGTTCCTTCAGCAACCGTTTCAGGAAAATCAATTTCCATTCCATCCAGCGTTTCTTCAATGGCATCCTCCAAATATACACTTGTTACCATTGCTTCATTTTGCCAGCAATCATCAATCGCACCTTTATAAACTAACTCCCGTTTGCGATTAAATAAAAACACTTCTGGATTTACTTTAGCTCCAAATTTTCTTGCAATTTCCTGGCTTTCATCCTGTAAAAAAAGGAAGTGTAAATCTGCCAGCCCCAGGTGTCCTGCAACATGCCTCATTTGTTCCAAACCATCTTCAGGAGCCTGTAAAGCATCATTAGAATTTATACCCACAATCCCCATGCTATCATCTTCATACTTTTCAAACAGGTTTAGCAAACGCTGTGCATAGGCAATGGAAACCGGTGAACTGTTGCAGGTAAAGATTACCGCTAGTGCATACTTATCTGCGTAATCAAAATTCGTGTAGAATTTGCCATCAAACCCTTTCAGTTTAAACTCCGGTAATTTATCGCCTATTTGTAACATGATTTTGTTTATTTTGTGCTGCAAATTAATTAAATGGCATCAATTGCGCAAAATACTTGCTTGTCAATTTTAAAAACTTATCCTTAATTCGCCACTAAATGCAAGTTAAAGAAGTAATTAATTTATCTGATGCCCGGACTTTTCTTCAGGTTCCTAAGGTTTTATACCGGTATGATGCTGAATGGGTATGCCCTTTAGATAAAGATATAAAAGAAATTTTTGATCCATTAATCAATAAAAATTTTGAACATGGCGAAGCTAAAAGATGGATTTTATGGGATAAAAAAAAACCTATTGGTAGAGTAGCAGCTTTTTATAATTCTACTAATTTTATAGCGGGTGAACTTAAAACAGGTGGTATTGGTTTCTTTGAATGTATTAATGAGGAACAAGCTGCAACTATGTTATTCGACACCTGCAAAAATTGGTTCAGAACAAAAGGAATTGAAGCAATGGACGGGCCTGTAAACTTTGGTGAAAAAGATAAATTCTGGGGACTTATGGTGGCCGGTTTCAGTAACCCTTCTTACCAGGAAAACTATAATTTTCCATATTATCAGAATCTATTTGAGAACTATGGTTTCACCAAAATTTTGGAGCAAACCACTTCGGAGGCTTCTTTCGAAAAATTTAATTTTGAACGCTTCATTAAACTGGCATCACGGGTTTATAATAATCCGGTTTATCGTTTTGAACACTACCGGGCAAGCCAACAAAAAAAATATGCTGCTGATTTTATATCCATCTATAACCAGGCATGGGCACACCGTTCAGATTTTGTACCCATAACCACCGAAAGAATTGAAACTACGCTGGGTTCATTAAAGCCTATTATGCTCGAGGAAGCTATCTGGTTTGCATATGCACACAATGAACCTGCAGGATTTTATGTAAATGTGTTAGACGTAAATCAAATCTTTAAACACTTAAAGGGTAAGCTCAATCTATGGGGTAAACTTAAATTTTTATGGTTCAGAAAATTCGGACAAATAAATCGTATCAGGGGTATCGTTTTTGGTGTAATCCCCAAATACCAAAACCTGGGTATTGAAACTGGAATGATGATAAAAGTATTTAATGCCATGAAAAAATACCCCGCTATTAAGACTACAGAATTATCCTGGATTGGCGATTTTAATCCTAAAATGCATAGCCTGTTTAATGCGCTTGGAGCTCAAACCACCAAGGTTCATTATACTTATAGAATGGAGATAGAAAAATTTTAAGGTTATAAGAAAATGTATTGTTTTGGAATTTAAGCATTTAAAGTCCACATACAGCTATAAATGTTATTATTGAATATCAGCATACTTAACAATTAAAATCAACCAAGTATTATCGTAAATTTGAACACTTAGTGAAAAGCATGAAAAGAACCGTTGTTATTTTACTGTTATTTATTTCAGGAAATCTGGTATTTGCTCAACAGCAGTTTTACCGTATGCGAAAGCTTGCGCAGTACAATAATCCTGGTTTACCCAAGGTAGATGGTACAGATATATGGAATGACCTAACCGGTTATTTTGATCCGCTTACAAACAAAGAATATATTATAGCCGGAGGAACCGATAGCGTCTATTTTTTTGATATAACCATTCCCTCGCAAATGAAATTGGTGGATGTTGAATTTGGCAGTGCCCGTTTAGCTCGTAACCGTGATTTTGAAACCTACAAACACTATGTTTATTGCGTTTCGGATCAATCGGCTACTGCTGCGGCATTGCAGATATTTGACCTGCAATATCTTCCCGATTCTGTACATAAAGTTTACCAGAGCAGCGAATTGGGATCATCAACTCATACCATTTTTATAGAATCTGTAAGCGAGCGAATGTATATGTGCATTAATAAGAAATCTTCAGGCTCTTCTGCCATGGATATTATTTCATTAACAAACCCTGAACTGCCTGTGTTGATAACAGCACTGAAGGTGCCTACCATGAATGGCTTTCCACTTTTTAATTCAGTGCATGAAATGTATGCGAGAAATGATACAGCATACCTGAGCTGTGGCAATGCAGGCTTATATATTTTTGATTTGAGAGATACCGGTATGCAAACCATTTTGGGGAGCATAACCACTTACCCGGATCAGGGTTATAACCACAGCAGTATGTTAGATAAAACAGGAAGATACCTAATGTTTACAGATGAAAATGAAGGTTTAGACATTAAAATATTTGACATTAAAAACCTGGCTGATCCAAAATTTGTAAGTCAGTTTAACAGCAATGCGCATGCAACACCTCACAATGCCTTTTGGGTTGGTGATCTGGCATATGTATCATCTTACCATGATGGGGTAAGAGTGTATGATGTAAAAGACCCAGGTAATCCTAAAGCTGTGGCCTGGTATGATACCCATCCGGATATGCCTGAAATATATGGTGGATACAAGGGTTGCTGGGGCGTTTATCCATATTTGCCAAGCAAACACATTATTGCCAGTGATTTAACAAATGGCATTTTTGTTTTTGAGATAGACAGCGATCTGGTGGGTTTAACTGCTTTTAATTTGAACACAACTCACTTTAATATATACCCGAATCCAGCAAATGAACTACTTTATCTGAATGGTAATTTTACGGCAAATGCTACCGTACAAATTTTAGATTTGCAGAGTAAGGTATGTATTCAACAACAAATTGAAGCAGAATCGAGTATTATCAATATTGCTGATTTATCACCGGGGGCATACTCTGTTAAACTTCAAACGCCTCAGGGGGCAATTGTAAAAAAGTTTATCCGATGGTAGGTTCAAACCGATTTAAAGCCCTTTTAAGCCTCGCATTTTGTTTAGGCAATATAATTACCATAACCTACGCACAAAATGCCTATAAAATGAAATTATTGGCCCATTACCGCAATGATAGCTTGCGGTCAATTGGTGGCGAACAAATATGGAATGATCTTACCGGGTATGTTGATCCTGAAACAAATAGTGAATACATTATTGCCGGATCAATAGACAGTATATATTTTTTTGATATAACGGTTCCCTCCTCAATGAAGCTGGTGGACGTGGAAGCCGGTAAATCTTTTTTTGCCCAGAACCGGGATTATTTTACATATAAACATTATGCTTACTGTGTTTCAGACCGTGCTTCCGGAATTGGCGGTTTGCAGATCTTCGACTTACAGTACCTGCCGGATTCTGTTCATAAGGTATATGAGAGCAATGCCCTAGGTACTTTTACACATACTATTTTTATTGATACAATTAAAGCCCGGATGTATATGTGTTCAAACACAAAAACTCCTCAGCCATTTTCGGCCATGGATATTATTTCACTGAAAAATCCAGAGCAACCTGAATTGGCTGCAACGCTGAAAGTGCCTTTAAAATCGGATGGAACACCTTTGTTTACATTGGTTCATGAAATGTATTTACGAAACGATACAGCTTATCTGAGTTGCGGATATGACGGATTGTTTATTTTCGATTTGCGTGATCTTGCCAAACAACAATTTCTTTCGGCAATTACCGCCTATCCCGATCAGGATTTTAACCATAGCAGTTGGCTTGATAATTCAGGAAAATACTTAATGTTTACGGATGAAAAAATGGGGATGGATGTTAAAATTTACGATATCAGTAAAATTGCTGATCCCCGATTTGTGAGTCAGTTTAACAGCAATACATTAGCCACTCCACACAATGCTTACTTATCAGGAAACCTGGCTTATATTTCTGCTTATCAGGATGGAGTGCGGGTTTTTGACATAAAAAACCCTTTGAACCCGGTACAGGTTGCCTGGTATGATACACATCCCGATTCTCCTGAAAATTATAATGGATTTAAAGGTTGTTGGGGAGTATATCCTTTTCTGCCCAGTAAACATATTATTGCCAGTGATATAAGTAATGGTATTTTTGTTTTTGAAATGGATAGCAGTCTCGTTGGTGTCTCAAAAACATTTTTTTCAGATCCTTCGGTTTTAATTTATCCGAACCCATTTACCGGTAAATTAAAGATTGAATGTAGTATGTTTAAAAATGAACTACTTGATTTTAAACTCTATAATACAAATGGACAATTGCTTTTGCATAACAGCATTACTGAACCTATTTTTGAAGTGGATTTAAGTGAATTAAATAATGGCATCTATTATATTCATTTTGGAGCCGAAAGGATAAATCAATTTAAAAAAATAATAAAAGCGAACTAATTTAAGTGCATTACAACAAAATCATTCTTTTTTTTATGCTGTTTGCGGCTATTGGGAAATTGTCTTTTGCACAAAAGGATTCCGTTCAACACACCAAATTTACAACAAGCTGGACTACCGAATACGGACTAGATAGAAATTCACCTCAGCAAACTGAGGACACGGTGATCAGAAGAAATGAAATCTACCATACTCTTTATAAAAAATATGGATTATTTCAGGATCTTGGGAACATAGGCACGCCAGGAAGAAATTTGTTTTTTGAATCAAATCGGAATACTGATTTTTATCTTGGGTTCAACCCATGGAAAGCCTATTTTAAAACACCTTCCGAAACCCGCTATTATCAGACAAAAATACCTTATGCTGATCTTAATTATGTGCAAGGCCCAATGGATTTGTTGTTGCTTAATGCAAAGTTTTCTTTAAACATTACACCCAGGTTAAATATAGGTGTTGATTATGATCGCATAACCTCATTAGGTTTCTATCCGAGGCAATATACCAGTGGATACTTTTCCAATATATTTTCAAGCTATAAAAGTAAAAATAAAAGATATGCATTACTCACTAATGTTAATTTAAACAGGGGTGTGCTTGATGAAAGTGGAGGAATAAGAAGTGACTCATTATATGAAACGTTGAGAGGAAGCAACAAAGCAGTACCTGTGCACCTTTTAAGCAGTCAGAGCAGGTACCGGAATGCAACCTGGTTTGTAAAACAATATTTTTATCTGGGTAAAAAAAAGGAACAAATTAAAGAAGACGATACCACCTATCAGATACAACAACAAGGATTTATTTCACATACTATCAGATACGATTATGACCGTTTTGCTTTTGATAATCTTAAAGGTGATACGAGTGCACTTTTATTCCCTAACAAAAATACAGACACTTCTGCTATTTTCTCTGATTCCATTTCTTCCAGAACCCTGATGAACCGTTTTGCCTATGCATACTGGTCAAAAGGTAATGATAATCAACAAAGTTTTATCGAATTTGCCATTGCCCATAAGTATATTGAAGTACATCAGTATAATCTTACTCATACTTACAATAATGTATGGGGAGAAGCCAGCCTGGAAAGACTTCCAAAATCAAACAATAACTTGGGTATGAAACTGCACGGATCATATTGTTTAAGCGGTTATAATCAAAATGATGTTAAACTTTCGGGTGATATTAAATATATAAATAAATTTATTGATATGGTGGGTGGGATAACCAACCAATTATATACACCTGATTATACAATGGTTTACTTTAGGTCTGATCCATTTGTATGGGATAACCGTTTTTCTAAAATAAATGTCAGCAACTGGCATGCAGGCTTCGCTACCAAAATTTTC
Organism: Bacteroidia bacterium; assembly: GCA_014376805.1. Lineage (GTDB taxonomy): Bacteria > Bacteroidota > Bacteroidia > UKL13-3 > UKL13-3 > B1. Next base: position 2,029 of record JACMQU010000128.1, on the reverse strand, counting down.
AGAAATAACTTTTACTTTACTTTTAACCAATATATAATCAGCAACTGGGTTTACAACAGTGAAAAAGTAATGCCAGTACAAACCAATCAGGTTCTTTTAATTAATACCATTGAGGTAAATAAAACCTTTAAATTATGGTTATTTTATTTTGAGAACAGGTTGTTGTTTCAACATGCTGATATGGATATTATCAGGTTGCCGTCTTTTGCTGCAAACTTAAGATATTACCTTAATGGTTTTTTATTTAAACGTGCGTTGCAACTGCAAATTGGGGGAGAGTTGTTTTATAATACCGCTTATTATGGCAATGCTTATAATCCGGCAGCCAGGTCGTTTTATTTACAAAATGATAAATTAATTGGTAATTATCCGATGATTGATGTTTTTGTTACCGGGCAGATTAAAAAAGCCATACTTTTTGCTAAACTGGAACATGTAAATATGGGATTACAGAATACCGGATTTTACTATACAGCTAATTATCCGCTGCCAATTCTGGCATTCAGGATTGGTGTAAGATGGAGAATGTATAATTAGTTTAGCATACTTACTTTGTAAATTTATAAAGGTTAATAATTTACATTTTAAATGCATGTACAGTTGCACTGTTTTACCTCATCAATTAAGGTCATAAAACCAGGTAAAGTGTTAGGGCTCGGTTAAATTGCAAATTTTATAATTTTACTTTTATCAATTGTTTACTATTGAGATATCCTATAAATTTATACAAAATTTATAAAACATTTCCATAATTTCAGAATACTTTATTCAAATTTAAGACTGCCTACTTCATAAATTCTAATACCTTATTAACCATATTGGCCGAGCCCATTATTACAGGAACTCTCTGATGTACTTCGGTTGGTTCCACATCTAATACCCGATGCGTGCCCGTAGTGGAAATACCGCCGGCCTGCTCTGCAATAAACGACATTGGTATACACTCGAACATTAACCGTAATTTGCCATTTGGTGATTTTGTAGTAGGAGGATAAATGAAAACTCCGCCTTTTAAAAGATTGCGGTGAAAATCTGCTACCATAGAACCGATGTACCTTGCACTATAAGGGCGTGAAGTTGCTTTATCAGTTTCTTTTACCCAATTTAAATAGTTATTGATCCCTGTTGGAAATTCGGCGGCATTTCCTTCGTTTATCGAATATACTTTTCCATCTTTAGGGGTTTGTATATCGGGATGACTCAGGCAAAACTCTCCAATACTGGGGTCAAGCGTAAAACCATTTACACCTTTACCTGTGCTGTAAACCAACATGGTTGATGTGCCATACACAATATATCCTGCTGCCACCAGTTTGTTTCCTGCCTGCAACACATCTTCATGAGTTGCCAGAGTACCCGGTTCTGTAACTCTTCTATAAATGGAAAAAATAGTTCCTATGGATACATTTACATCAATATTACTTGAACCATCAAGAGGATCAATACATATTACATATTTGCCATGCTTTGAATATTCACCGTCTAATAAGATTATGTCATCATTCTCTTCACTAGCCATTGCACAAACTTCACCACCCTTGCTTAAAGCCCAGATAAATGTTTCATTTCCAATGATATCAAGTTTTTTAACATCTTCACCTTGTACATTAACTGAACCATATTCTCCAAGTATTTGAGTTAAACCTGCTTTATTAACTTCTCTGCTAATAATCTTAGAAGCAATTCCGATATCTCTCAATAAGCGTGATAACTCCCCTTTTGCAAATGGAAAATCCTGCTGTTTTTCAATAATAAACTGGCCCAGTGTAGTAATTGTCATAGTGTATTAGTTTGTTCGCGCAAACCTAATCTTTTCCATGCAAAGAGTGAAGAAAAAAAGCAGTTAAGCCCACTACTTAAATGCTGCACAAATAATTCCGGATTTCCCACCTCTAAAACTAAAAAGCCTGCATAAATAAATTCATGCAGGCTTTTTTTATTTTCAGTTTACCTGAGTTCTTCTACCTTATTAAGGTAATGGAACCACTATAAGTGTATTTCTTGTCATTAAAGCTTACTGCATTTATCT
>JACMQU010000127.1 GCA_014376805.1 Bacteroidia bacterium | reverse complement strand
TAGATCGTTCTACTGAACCAACCGATACTTTTTTATGCACTTACTATGGCGAGCCGAGTGAAATATTGCCCAATGCACAAGCCCAACAAAAAGTGCTTGTTCCCGAAATACGTGCTGAACTCAAGAAACTATATGGTGGAACAGATGAAGGTTTTGAATCATTTTTAATGGAACATTTCTTTGATTTGCACTACCAGCCTACACCTGCCGCACGCCCTCTCAGCTTAGGTGTTGGAAACCTATGGAGGTTGGCGATTGATCATCCCGAAAGCAAGGTGCCTCCTTGTGTTCACCGTGCCCCAAAGGAAAAAATGGGAGAGAAGCGGTTGTTGATGATCTGTTGAATATTCAAATTTTTTTGTAGTGCCGGTCAGTAACGAATCGAAGTAATAAATTACATCTCCATTTCCTCCAATGCCTGTTCCAAATCCTTTATCAAATAATCAGTATCTTCCCGCCCTACATACAGCCGTATCATCCGGTGGTCCCTGTTATTTACATCGAAATCTGGAGGCAATACCGGCACATTTAGGGATAACCAAACGCTCATGACCGCCCCAGCTTACCGCCATCATAATGTGTTGCAGGCTTTCGCAAAACCTTTTTATTGCTCATAATTATCCGCTTCGGGAGAAACTGATCTTTTCGATACTAACCTGCGTATTTTGTCTTGCAGGTTACAAGGTGCTAAAAGCTTTCATCAATGGAGAATAATTGATGTTGATAACGTGATCGTAGTTCGAGCAATTTAAAATGTTGGTTGTTATGGTTGCTTATTTATTAAACTTTTTGAAGAGATTTTTTTTATTAATGTTAACACAACTTGAAAGTATACACTATATTAACTACTTTCACCACTCACTCAACTAAAATTTAAATTAATTTCATGCACACAAATTATCCCCCCCCCCCCGCATTTTACACGTAGTATTATGTATTTCATTTTGTATCCTAATGTATTCTTGTAAAAAAGAAAATAGTATGCAATTAAAAAATGATTTTTCCCAAAACACAGTATTAACCCAGCAAGAACAAAGGCAAGCAAAAATTAATAAAGAGGTCGCAAGTATTTTGGAAGTCGTCTATCGAGACCCGGCAGCATTTAGGGAAGTAAATGCAACTGTTTTTTCGGGATTTTATGAAGACGAACGGGTTTTATTAAAGGATCTTTTATTTCCAGAATTCAGCCCTGTTTATCTTATTGATAACTTCAAAAACTATAAATCGCCGGTCGGATCGTTTAGGAGAAATTTTTTGGAAGAATTAAGTAAGGGGCAGTACCCATTATTAAAAGAGTTTATACACTCCCAGGCTTCAAACGCAAATTATTCTGCCAGAGGTGCGACTGCTTTAACTACAATACTACCTGCAGTAGATACAGCTTCGGAAATATTCAGTAAATCTTCCGGCGTTTCAATTTATTTTCCCTATTCTGAAAATTTCGGCTCGAATTTTACTTCAGCTTATTTTGATAGTGTAAACACAAGCCCTTTTGGTAATTTAGTTACAATAGTGAGTATTGTCGAAAACGCTGACTCTGCCTGGGGTAGCGAGGCATATAGAAGATATGTAACTGCGACTGGTACTAATCAAGTGGCATACAGAAAGGTACGAGTTGATGATGCTTATGCTGAGTTAAAGCCTACTCACGTTGTTGGTACTGGCGCAAGACCAGCAAATGAGCCCCCAATACCACCACCTGCACCGTTACCACAAATTAAACGAGTATTTATTGGATGGGCCCGGTTAAAAGACAAGCAATATGACAAGTTTTTTTCATGGTCTAATGGCGGTGGATCGGAAGTGAAATTTTGCCGCTTAAGTGCCTATCTACAATTGACAAACCAACAGGTAAATACATTTGCAGACCAGTTTGAAGTGCATTTTAAAAGAAGGGACATAACTAGGGGTATATGGAAGAAAATATATAGTGTTTGGGATGCCGATTGGGTAGTAAGCAATCTCGAACAAGTAATTGCGGTTTATGAAGAGGATACAGAAGGTACAAAGACATTTACCGCTGGACTTTCCGCTGGCCTAACCACTACACTTACTGTACCAGGCGCCACAGCAGGCACTACAACTACTGGTACTCTTGGGTATTCCGTAACCGTGAAAACACAAGATGAGATTATGTTACAGTCTAAATATACCAGGGTAGCTTACTTTGGTGCTGCAAAAGCAGATTTGGGATGTGGTTTTCAAATGTGTGATAAAAGGGGCGGTGCCTGTAGATACGATAATACATTTTTAACTACTGGTAACTGGCCAATTTATAATTGTGGATCCAATCTTTCATATACATGGACTTACAATACTTATTGAATCATTAAAAAGGCTGTTTCAAAATTTGATTGCAGCCTTTTTTTATTCAACAATTGTATACAAATGCCATCATCCTTTAAATGTTTAAAAGTTCATTAATATCTTCTTAAAAAGCGCTATTCATTTAATTAACTGCTATGAAACACACCATTATACTATCTGTCTTATTTTCGTTAGTATTTAAAACAAATATTGCATCAGCCCAAAAAGATACAACCAAAAGATTTTTCTTTAGTAGTGCTATCGGGCCTGTCTTTTCATTTTTTAAAATGGCTGAGCCACCCTTCGCTTATTTTAATGCCGGCGAATATACCGCCGCAGACAAAAGGTTACTGGGCCGGGCAATTGATTTCGAAATTGGATACCAACTTACAAGAAAAACAAATTTAACTGTAAGGTTTAGTGATCATAAATATTCCAGAAGTTTGGATATAACTGATACGCTCCGAAACACCAACTACCTTTATACTGTAAAATCAAAACTTTACAGCCACCAGTATCATTGGCAACTTCTCGTTAACAAAGTTTTTATCCAAAAAAAAAATCATTCATTGGGTGGGGGGATAGGTTTATTTCTCTTTGATGGATATCGCCAGGGTACTGGCAGTCGTGGTGCAAGTGCAAGCGGCTTTTCTGATCCACTTGCCTCTTTTACTGAATATGCGTCTTGGGAGCTTGGTGCACCTGTATGCCTATTTTATGAAAATAAATTAAATGAAAACATTTCTTTTGGAGCCAGGATGCAAGTAAATTTTTTAGTGAGTGCGCCAGATTTAAACGCAATGTCACTAATGCCGTATTTCAGGATAAATTTCTAGTAAAGATTTAAGCTTGTTTTTTACTCTGGATTCGAACAGCTATGTGATTTATCTCTTTTTATCACCTTATTTTCTTTGCTATTTTTTAATACTTACATAAGATGTTAGCAATCAAATTTTTTCCAACGCCTGCCCCAAATCCTTTATCAAATAATCAGCATCTTCCAATCCCACATAAAGCCGCATCATCCGGTGGTCCCTGTTATTTACATCAAAATCTGCGGAGGCAATACCAGCACATTTGGGAATAATCAAACTCTCATGACCGGCCCAGCTTACCGCCATCATTATGTGTTGCAGGCTTTCGCAAAACTGTTCTATCGCTTGCAGGGATGCCGGTTTAAAATAGAAAGTTATCAAACCACAGGCGCCTTGCATTTGTT
>JACMQU010000126.1 GCA_014376805.1 Bacteroidia bacterium | reverse complement strand
TCAGATAGAGTAGTAACTATGCATGCCAGCGACCGGTATTTAAAATACGGAACAATCGAAGATCTTCGTAAAGAAGAAGGTGGTGCACAGGGCTATGCAAAGCGTTTATGTCATGGTGAAATTGGACAGGGCTTAAATGATTATGATGCCATTTTTACCATTTTAAAAGAAGTGGGTTTTAACAACTGGATAAGTATTGAAGACGGTATTGATGGCATGGATCAATTGGAAAGAAGTGTTGCCTTTTTAAGAAAAAAAATAGCGCAGTACTGGCCAGAATAAAAGTAGAAATGAATATCTTTTGTTCCAAAAAAAAAACTTTACTGCGGAGCGTTCGGCAATAAAAAATTAAATAAAAAATAAACCAATACCATGAATAAATTTTTCCTGAGCATTTGTATTTCTTTCCTGATGGGAATTGTTTTTATAACCCAATCAACAGCCCAAATTACGCCGGCTACAGCGCTTACCCAATACTTAAATAATGGCGATACCACATTTGCCTGGAAGGTAAAAAATTCTTACAAAATAGGGGAGGTAACTGTTTACAATTTGCAACTCACTTCTCAAAAATGGCGGCAATATACCTGGTCGCATGAGTTGAATATATTGGTGCCAAAAACGATTAAATATAATGAAGCCTTGTTATTTATAACTGGTGGAAGCATCGATAAAAAAGGACAGCCAAATTGGAGTGATAAGAACGATGAACTTACACAAAGTTTTAGCCGGGTAGCAACGCAGAACAGCGCCATTATTGCCGTAGTAAAACAAACTCCCAACCAGCCGCTTTATGATAGTTTAACAGAGGATGCGTTGATTTCCTTTACCCTGCATAATTTCAAAAATGACGGCGACTATTCCTGGCCTTTGCTATTTCCAATGGTTAAATCTGCAAAGCGTGCAATGGATGCGGTGCAGCAATTTTCTCAACAAACACTTAAAAAGGAGATCAAAGATTTTGTAGTTTCCGGAGCCTCCAAACGTGGCTGGACAACCTGGCTGATCGGTGCAAATGATGCAAGGGTAAAAGCCATTGCGCCCATGGTGATCGATATGCTGAACATGCCGGTAAGTATGAATTATCAGGTTAAAGTTTGGAAAGATTACAGCATACAAATTGAAGATTATGTAAAACTTGGTATTGTTCAGGATACAAGTTCGGGCAGTGGTAAGGCCATCATCTCCATGATTGATCCTTACAGTTATCGCAAGACTTTAACCATGCCCAAGATGATCATTATGGGTACCAATGATGAGTATTGGCCGATCGATAATATCAAAAATTACTATGACAGCATTCCCGGTCAGAACCTGATACATTATATTCCAAATGTAGGACATGGCTTGGGCGATAAGAAAGAAGCATTTGAAACTTTAAGTGCATTTTTCGGTACCACACTTGCTAAAATAAATTATCCGATTTGTACCTGGACGACAACGGAAAGCAAAAAAGCTGTGACAATAAATGTGAAGGCAACGGCATCTCAATTAGTAGATGTAATAATCTGGTCGGCAGATTCGAAAGACCTTGATTTTAGAAATGATCGCTGGACATCCAAGTCCTTAGGTATCAAAAATACTTCCACGGTTATAGCCACAGAACCCTTTCCTGCGGATGGATACCGGGCTTTTTATTTAAACCTGAAATACAAAGATCTGCATGGTGGAACCTACACAGAAAGTACCCGTGTTTTTATGACGGACGATAAAAAAATTCTTTAAGTGAATAAATGATTATCCATTCATTATTTTAAAATATCCCCCTGAGTTAGTAAGCTTTTGACCGTCAAGGTTGCATAGTCGGTAACTTAAAGGAAATTGCCAGCCTTTAATAAAGTTATGAGTTATGAGTTATGAGTGAGCGGGGCAGAAGAACAAAAGTTATGAGTTATGAGTGGGCTGAACTCGCCAGTATTATAATTACCGATAAATTATGTTCCATCCGGCTGAAGCATGATTTTAATGTCCGCCGAACCATTTTTCCAGCACTTTTTTATTCAAGGACGATTGTACAGTATGCAAGGCGGGGTATGGTGGTAAAGCATATTACAAATGTGCCGGATCATCTAAGGCAATGTTACATTTCTGTACGACTGTACTAAATGCCTGAAGGGCATTAATATGAATAGCCCTCTGCAACCCGGGGAATGTAAAATTAGGCGCACAACCCTGAAAGAGTTAGATACCATAACAAGGTGTTTTTATTAGTTTACTTTTTATCACTTGTCAGCTGTGGTTTGTTTTAATAAAGATCTGTGCACCAATGAAATAAGACAAAACATTTATTTACATTTTTGGATTACCATTACGCAACAATTAATTTATTAGTGCGTTTAAAAAATCGGATATTGCTCCATTAAGGAATTCAGGCATTAAATGATTCTTAAACTTCTAATAAAAAATAACAAAATCTACATGAAAAAAATCATCTGCATTTTATCAGGAATAATTTTATTTGCCAGCTGTACCAAGTCTCCTATGAATGAACTTGAAATAAAAAAGACACCTGGACAGGTAGCGGGTATCAGGAGTGCAGACGAAAGTGCAGTAACTGCTGCAAAACCACTGTCAACAATTACAATCCCTCAATTTGTATTGTATACTATACCTGCAGGGCAGCATAGTTGTGATAAGAGTGTTTTTAAAGCGGTAAAAGTATCAACCATGAATTTTGTAGCTAAATTCGACAATTCAGCAATTTATCAATCTGTAAACCCCGTTAATCAATATGATATTAATAAATTATATGGTTTTTCGGAAGGTTTAAATCATCAGTACAACAGTGCCAGAATTGGTTGGGCATATAATGATGGAGCATTGCGATTATATGCTTATGCTTATAATAAAGGAGTGAGGGAATCTCAGGAAATTACCCCTGTATCAATAGGTACAGAAGTATCATGCAGTATTTCTGTCTCAGGTTACCTATATATTTTCACTGTAAATAATGTGAGCGTAACGCTCCCGAGAGCAAATTCAACTTCATCAGCTTCCGGTTATCAATTATATCCATATTTTGGGGGTGATGAAGTAGCACCTCACAATATTTATATTAGTATAAAGGATTTATAATTTCTGCCAAATAATTTAAGGCTTTTTATTTAGTTAGCATCTTAGATTTGATTTTCTTATTTCTAAGTAACAGTTTGCGTAATAAAACCGTGACCTTGGTTTGTGTGCGGCGCAGGTTAGAAGCACAGCGCAAAATTAAACATAGTTATTGTTGTTTACTTTCAAAACTGCACCTCGCCTTGAAAGCCTTCAATTTAAACGAGTGCACAATAATAAAATAGGCTAAATGTCTGAACCATTATTTGCTTGATTTAAGGATAAGCAGGATTAAACTGTCTGAACATTTTTTAATTCATTTAAATAAGTGCATGCATGGATTTAAAAAATCAAGAAAATCAATTAATCCTTAAAATCATGGTTCAGACTATCAAATTGTCTGAACCATGATTTTAAGGATTTAGGGATTAGCCTGAATGAGTTACGGATGTAAATAAAATATCAATTAAAGTTTCCCACCCATAAACAACATTAAAACGACCGCTATTTATTTGCTACTTTTGATCATTCTAAAAAAAATAAATCGAACTGAATGAAAAGTAAAAATACATTTACAGTAACCACTAAAATCTTGTTAGCTGGTTTTTTATGTGCATTGCTTACAACAAATTGTTTTGCACAAACTAAAGTCAACGATGTAACTGCAAGCGGCACATCCATTACATTAGGTGGAACTCCTGCACACACCGTAGGTAAGTTGCCGGCGGTAGGTACCCAAGTTAAAGACTTCAATTTAACGGGGGTTGACCTTAAAGAAAAAACCTTATCAGATTTTAAGGGTAAATATGTTATCATGAATATATT
>JACMQU010000125.1 GCA_014376805.1 Bacteroidia bacterium | reverse complement strand
CAACTGTCTAAAATTGATGATAGCAGAGAAACTGTTTCCCGCCTGTTAGAAAGCAGCTACGATAACCATTGTGCAGCATTAATTGCTAACAGCTTAAATCGTAAGCATGATAGAGATCTTTTAATGAAACGTGCAGGATACTACGTAAATGTTTATGACAAATCAAGTGGATTTATGAGAGGAAAAGATTCGAAGGGGCAGTTTCGGAAAGATGTAGATATTACAGAGGTTGTGGGTGAATGGATCCCAAAATCTGATTTTACTGAGGGTAACGCCTTCCACTATCTATTTAGTGTTCAACACGATGTAAAGGGGATGATTAAAATGATGGGAGGAAAAGAGATTTTTGTTTCTAAACTTAACTCAATGTTTTATACAAAAAGTAAACCGGAGGTTAAAACTTTAGTTTGGAATATATATGGAACTATTGGGCAATACTGGCACGGAAATGAACCATGTAACCACGTGCCTTACCTTTATAAATATACAGACAAGCCATATAAAACTGATGCGATTATAAAGTATGTGATTGATAGTTTTTATAAAACAAAACCGGATGGATTAAAAGGAAATGATGATTGTGGTCAGATGTCTGCCTGGTATGTTTTTTCTGTCATGGGCTTTTATCCCGTTAACCCTTGTGGAGGTAACTACATTTTAGGCGCTCCTCAGATGCCATCTGCATCAATTATACTTCCTAATGGAAATCACTTTACAATTTTAGCTAAAGGGCTTTCCAACAAAAAATATTTTGTAAAAGAAGTGTTACTAAATGGTAAGAAATTAAACAGGAACTATATTACACACAACGAAATACTCAGAGGAGGCAAACTTGTTTTTATTATGTGTTATAAGCCTCAGTTTGAAGATGCCAACTTATTAAATAAGCAATGATAAATAAAAGAAGAGTTATCGATAAAAAATTATGCTTAGAGAATATTACATTTTAAAATGTTCAGCGCATCATACCAATTATCTGCTTTATATAGTTTGAAATAAACCAACCTTTTTTATTGTCAAAAAATTAGCAGTATTATGATTAAATTAATTTTTATAAAGTGCTTATTTGTTACGATGGTTATGTTGCAATTAAATGCATTAGCACAGCCTAATAATTATTCTGCAAAAGTAAATACGCAAATTGGCAACAAGGGAAAAGGCGCCAGTAAGAACGAATCTTACCTGGAGGCAGGTTATACTTTTCCCGGTGCAACTTATCCAATGGGTATGGTGCAATTTACACCAACATTTTTTTCACCTGATAAGGGCTTTGTAGCAAATCAGATGTCTGGTGCAGGTTGTGACCATATGGGTAACTTTCCTACCATGCCACTGGAAGGTAAATTGCAATCTTCGCCATATGATATGATGGCGCTTAATAACAAGTTTACCATACAGCAATCTACTGCCGGATATTTTAGCGTAAAGGCGGGTAACATCGAATGCAGGCTTACAGTTACCCCACGTACCGGAATGGCAGTTTACAAATATCCGGCAAAGGCGAAAGAGGGTACAATAGTTATTGGAAGTGGTTTAAATGGCACTACAATAACCAATGCTTCTATTAAAATTACCAGCAATAAAACCTGCGAAGGATATGCAGATGGTGGTACATTTTGTGGGTCTGCCGCAAATTATACTGTTTATTTTGTAGCAGCGTTTGATTCTCCAGCATTGAACAACGGTACATGGAAAGATAAAAATTTACATATAGGGATAGATACGGCAACGGGTTCATTTTCTGGAGCATGGTTCACTTTTGATGTTGCTAAGAACAAGAAGGTGCATTATAAATTTGCCATCTCCTATGTATCACTGGAAAACGCAAAGGAAAATTTAAAGTT
>JACMQU010000124.1 GCA_014376805.1 Bacteroidia bacterium | reverse complement strand
TAAAGGGCTGCCAAAGACAATGGCTTTAATTCCTTCAGGATGCTTTAAATAGTAATCAATCCCCAGCATCGTTCCCCAGGAGTGTCCGTATAAAAAATAGTCTGTAATTCCCAATGCTTTTTTTAGTTGCGCTACTTCATCTACATAATTATCAAGCGTCATTAAGGAAGTATCTGTAATGCGGCTTGAACGTCCGCAACCCAGTTGATCAAAAAAGATAACAGGTCTGTCCACCGCCAGTTCTTTAAGTGGATTAAGGTAATAGCTGGAAGAACCTGGCCCGCCATGCAACAAAAGCAGCGGCGTTTTATTACCACTGCCCACAATTCTATACCACAGTTTACCACCCTTAACATCAATATATCCTTCGTGCGGATATAGTTGTGCGGCCAACTGGAATGTATTAAGTAAAAATATGGCAACAGCCATCCATTTAATGGTGCTGATTTTTTGAAAAAATTTAATCATGCAACTAATTTAGGTGAGTTATTGATTGGTTGATTATAAAGTTTAGTAGATATTTTTTTGGGGGGGATACTTTTTGCAATAGTAGCGGAAGGTTGTAGGATGCACAGTATAATGCATTTGAGAAGTGGGGGAATTAGTTACTGGTTGAGCAAGTCCCGGTGGGGATTCAGGGTTACGGCATTACAATGGTGGAGCTTCCTGTGAAACCCCGCCGGGACTGAATGTCGATTGCATTTCGTCCAGTCACATTTTCGAAACACCTCATGCGGTGTTGACCATAATATTATTTTGAATTTAATTCAATAGCTTTAAGAAATTTGTTTTATTCAAATGACGAAGTTTACCAAATGTTTCATTATCCTTTTCATTAGCCTGGCATGCAGAGGAACGGTTGAAAGAAAAACTGTTGACAACAAATTAGATGTGTGGGATCGTACCGATATTGTCACGCCTTCTACTCCCATCAATACAAAGCAAATTTTAATTGAAGGTAGTTTACCCCAGGTTACTGAAGAAGTAACTGGCCGTCAATTGGTTGATTTTGCAAAAACATTATTGGCAATTCCGTATAAATATGCATCAAGTGATCCATTGGAGGGATTTGACTGTTCGGGGTTTATAACTTATGTTTTTAACCACTTCAACATTAAGGTGCCGAGATCTTCTGTTGATTTTACAAATACCGGAAACGAAGTTGATATCCGAACTGCAAAAGTGGGAGATTTGATTTTGTTTACCGGTACTGTCGATACAATTCGCATTGTTGGGCATATGGGAATTGTAACCGAAAATGCTGATAATTTAAAATTTATTCATTCTACCTCCGGAAAGGCAAATGCTGTAACCGTAAGCACCTTAACCGACCATTATAAGCGAAGATTTGTAAAAATCATTAGGGTGTTATCCGACAAATAAAATGGAAGTAATACGACTCAAATAATTATATTTTTTTTAAAACGGCGAAAATACTGCCATCACCGGGCAGGTAGCGGTGGTTTTATTCTTGCATGCTATTTTCAAATCCATTCTACCGTTAAGGATTCTTGCAATTTCAATTTTATTGCCTTTTAATTTTCTGTAAAAGATGATATGTAGACCCACTTTAAATCCTGGAATATCCTGTATAAACGTCCGGATAATTTTTGCCGTAGATTTTTTCATCAGCTGTTTCCTGGCAAAAATCAAGAAGCATGTAGTAATACTTGTCAGCCTGAGTTTCGGACCAGACTTCAAATGTACAATCCCAGATTTTCGCTAAATAACATTTATCTTGCAGCACTAAAATATTTTTTATGGAATATAATAAATTGGTGTCGATTACCGGAATGGGTGGCTTGTATGAACTATTGTCTTCAAAAGCAGATGGCGGCGTTGTACGTTCACTGGAAGATAAAACCAGCAAGTTTGTAAGCACCCGCCTGCACAGCTTTTCTCATTTGGAGAGTGTGGAAATATACACGGTAAAAGATAATGCCAACCTGGTAGATGTACTTACCGCTATGAAAAACAGTGCTGAAGCGCTTCCTGATGCCGGCGATGCCAAAGCAGTAAAAACTTACTTTGAAAAAGTATATCCGGATATGGATTTTGACAGGGTTTATGGCAGCGATATGAAGAAAATGGTTAAATGGTACAACCAGTTGGTGGCTAATAATGTGGAGATAAAATTATCTGAAAACCCCGAGCATGATGGGGCAGCACACGAAACTACCATACCAAAAGCAAAACCTGCTGAGCCAAAACAAGTAAATGCCAAAGCTGCT
>JACMQU010000123.1 GCA_014376805.1 Bacteroidia bacterium | reverse complement strand
TTTTATTATGAACATGCTTATATTGTATTTACAGAATTCTACCATCGGTTGCGTGGTTATTGTTGCGGAAATAATTGCAGGCATTGTGCATTTAAAAAACAATAGCGTTTAAAATTTTCTTATAAAATTCTGTTATAAAAATACCCCTTTTTATAAGTAGCACAGTAAAAATTAATTCATTAAAAAGCCTCACCCATCGTGAAATAAAAACCATAAATTCCGTTTTGGCCAAAACCAAGATCAGTGCGAATATTAAGATGTTCTTTACGAATGCCAAGAAATCTAACACCTACACCATAGTTCGCTTTAATGGTACTTAACAAATCTGGAACATCTCTACCCACATTGCCTCCGCCGCCAAAAACAACAATACCCAAAGGCCCCCATATAATCTTGCGTAACTCGAGTTGAAAAGCAAGTAAATGCTGATCGCGGAATCTTCCATTATAATAACCGCGCATGATCATATCATTTCCTATTGTACCCATTTGTCTATAAGGTACATTGCCAAAATTAAAGTTGCCAAACAATTGTAATGCCAGTACATTTTCCTTCCATAACCGATGATATTTTCGCGCATCAAACGTAATATTATGAAACTGGTGGTTACCGCCAAATGCTTGTGGATAGGATAGATTGGAAAGCTCTATATAAGCTCCTTTAAAGGGGTAATAAACATGATCCCTGTTATCATAAGCAATGGCAATACCCCCACCTAATATATTATAACCATTAATGCCGGCAACACCTCCTGATGGCGCATTACTGCTGTCATTAAATCTGATATCATATAAACGTTCGTACTGCAATTGTAATCCGGCATAAAGATTCTTAATAAACTGTTTGGTAAGTTTAAGGTTAAGTTTGTTTAGTCTGAATTTATAATTCTCTTTTGCATTTTCAGAAACTTTGTTACCGATACCCCAATAATTTTCATTAAAATTATTATATATAAACTGTGCTTTTAAGTTATATTTATTTTCAGCAAAAAATATATCAATGGTAGGCCTTACACTAAACTGACCGTTTTGTGTGTACTGTGTATTTAACCGAAGCAGTGAAGGCCTGGTTATACTGTCGGTATGTTTTACTCTGAACAAATACCCTACTGAAACACCTAGCCGGATGCCGGTTTCAGGAGCAATACCCCAAATTGGCAATACAAAAAAGTACCGTTTTCTTGGGGCAGCAGAATCACCTTCTATAATGCTGTAAGTTCTGTCAATAAGTCGTTCCATAGAACTTTTTTGTTGTGCCATCAGCGGTTCCCGGATCAACATAAAACATATCAGAAAAAAAATGATCCTTATAACCATTTAAATTTACTTATTAAATTTTTGAACCGGTATCCAACATTAAACCCAAGAAAAAAATTATTAAAGGAGGTGTTTGTATTTGGGAGTATCCTATTTAAGGTAACATCATATACTCCATAAATGTTCCAGTAATATTTGTGGTGATTATATCCGAATGCAACTTTGGTATGCAGATCAAAATCCATGGAATTAACCTGTACTTCCTGGTTGTTTTTTATAATAAATACCCTGCTGTAACCTGCACCTGCAAATATTGCCGGTGCAACAAAATAGATTCCCTTTTTTATGCTGAAATTATAGGCATATCCGGGCCTTAATGAAAAATGAAGGACGCCTAGTCCGAATGAATTTTTAAATGCCTTAAATGTTGCAGGGTTCCTGAAAGTACCTTCAACCAATGGTGTATCAGCATTCACCGATTTTAAACCTATAGCTGCCATAAGCACCGGAGAGCCTGCACTTTTATATTGCAGTTCCTGATTCTTAAGACAGGAGCGAAATGAATATTTTTTATGATTGATGGTATAATATCCATTTAGGCCTACCACAAATAAGCCTGCATTAGAGCGCAACTTCAACCCTGTTTGAGTGGAGGTTTCATATAATCCTTCATAATTTGAAAAATAGGTTTCTAATCCAATATACCCTTTGTAATAACTTGCAGTGAAATCGAAATAATTAGTTTGTCCGTATTTTTCGCGACCGGGAAGTTGCAAAGGTGCAGCTACACTAAAAGAAATAGAAAAATATTTTAATCCTAAGGAGATGCCCAATTGGGGTTTTAAATTAGGTGTAAGTTTTAATTTGTTTGAATTATTTGAAAAAAAAGGGGGATCAATGAAAAAAGAAAAACGATTATACCAGGTGCTGAACTGTATGTTATATTGTTTTTCAAAATCTTTGATGTAAAGGGTATCTCTTAGGCCAAAATCAAAGAATGATTTTTGCGCATACAAGTTACCATTAACAAATGCGGTTAACAGAAGTATGAAAAAAATTCTTTTATTCATTAAGGTAACAAACGTCCGTACATGCGCGGAAAAGGAATGCTTTCCCTCACGTGCGGTAATTTACAGATCCATGTTACCAGACGTTCCAGTCCTAAACCAAAGCCGGCATGAGGCACGGTTCCATATCTGCGTAAATCAAGATACCATTCAAATGCTTCCATTGGCAACTGGTGTTCCTTTATTTTTTCTATTAACAGTGCTTCATTAGTCTCTCGTTCGCCACCTCCCACAATTTCTCCATAACCTTCCGGTGCCAGCACATCAACACCTCTGGCAAATCTATTATTATCCGGATCCCGTTTCAGGTAAAAAGCTTTAACTTCATGTGGCCAGTTATATACCATTACAGGCACATCAAACAAACGGGTAATTACTGTTTCATCACTACCACCAAAATCATTTCCATACTCAAAATTTCGAGCACTGTTTAACCATTGTGGAATATTTCTTTCCTGTTCTTCAGCATCTCCAGCTTCTTGCTTAAGCTTATCAATTTGTGCCTGGTTAAATCCAATCTCTCCTTTTTTCATACCGGGCATTTTTAACTTTTCTTCCCTTTCAGCAATTTCTGCTTTAATTGCATTTATCCTTGTCTGAACCGAAGCCAGTTCTTGTTCAAGTGAGGTTATTGCATTTTTGCCGTTTACATCCTGTTCTCCTTTTATAATTCTTACGGCCTCATCATACGTTAAACGGGGAAAGGGTTTAATAATATTTTGCAATACTGAAGTATCTCTTCCAATTAAAGCTAATTCCTTTTCACAATTTTCTAATACTTCTGTAGTAACATATCGTAGAAATTTTTCAATCAGATCCATATTTTCAAATAGGTCAAAGAATGCCATTTCTGGTTCTATCATCCAAAACTCACTTAGGTGTCTTCTTGTTTTAGATTTTTCGGCCCTAAAGGTAGGACCAAAAGTATAGATTTTGCCAAGGCTTAAAGCCATGGCCTCGCCATATAACTGTCCGCTCTGGCTTAGGTAAGCGGTATCACCATAATAATCGGTTTCAAAAAGATTACTGGTTCCTTCACAGGCATTACCTGTAAATAATGGTGCGTCCATTTCAACAAAACCTTCACCCTGAAAAAATTTATGTATAGCAAAAATAATCTGGTTCCGTATTTTCATGATAGCCCATTGCCTTTGACTTCTTAGCCACAGATGGCGCTTATCCATTAAAAAATCTATACCATGCTCCTTTTTTGCAATTGGATAATCAACAGATGCCCCAATTAATGAGACTGCAGTAGCTTGTAGTTCGTACCCTCCCATCTGCCGCTCATCTTTTACAATATTTCCTGTAATACTTAACGAAGACTCGAGCGTTATTTTGCGGGCTTCTTCAAATATGGTTTCTCCTACAACATCTATGCTAACCACACATTGACACCATCCGGTACCATCACGCAAAACTATAAATACCAGTCCTTTGCTTTCACGTTTGTTACTCGCCCATCCCATTAATGTGATGCTTTTACCTTCATAATCTGCAAGGTCTTTTATCAAATATTTTTGCACAATAATTTTGCTTTCTTTTTAAATTGAATCAAGCCGCAAAAATAGTGAATTTTGACTAAATGAGCAAAAGTGCCGCACATCAAGCATAAGAGCGGATATGCAACATTAAAATTTACTGATTAATATGTAATGCTTCCTAAAAAATATTTCCTTTAAACTTTTAAAAAATAAAAACTTTTATAGCAAAACTAAGATCCACCTCTTTTGTACGATAATATAAGTTATCCAGATACGATTTGTAATGATAAGTAGATTAATTTTTGGTTTTGCTATATCAATAACCTTTGCCATACGGCTATCTCAATCTTTATTTCCTGAAGGATCAATTGCGATATGCCAAATAATATAAATGCCTTTTTTATTCATACATTTTCATGAACATAAAACGTAATACCGATTTGTCCGCCACTAGTTGATATAGCAGGAGATGTGCTTAAAAATGGTTTATGCAGTAAACCTGTAACTCAATAAAATTATTAATAAAAAAGCCTGGTTAATGATCGTCATTAACCAGGCTTTTTTATTTTTTTTAAAGAAAAATAAAACCTTCTGACATGTAAATTAATTCAGGGTTTAAAATAGCGATGTATTTAACATATTTAATTCACCTGTAACTTTTTCATATAAATTGTTTGTCCGGTTTGAACCTTTAACAGGTAAAAGCCTTTGGGTGCAGTTTGCAAGTCTAATTCTTCTACCTGTAAGTTGTTCCCTTTTATGGTTTTGCTCATT
>JACMQU010000122.1 GCA_014376805.1 Bacteroidia bacterium | reverse complement strand
TTATCCTGTTTATTGTACTTTCTACGGGTACTTTAAGTTTTGTACAGGAAAGAAATGCGGGTAAAGTAGTTGAAAAGCTTCAATCTTTAATCGCTTTAAAAAGCACGGTAATTAGAGATGGAAAAGAGATAGCGCTCGCTTCTTCAGAAATAGTGCCAGGCGATATACTTTTATTGAAGGCCGGAAATATGGTCCCTGCCGATTGCCTTCTTATAGAATCGAATGAGTTAAACTCCAATGAATCCAGTCTAACCGGAGAGTCTTTTCCAGTTAGAAAAGAAGCGGGTGTACTGGATGCTAATACCGAATTATCTAAACGCAGCAATACCCTATGGGAAGGCACAAATGTAATTAGTGGTACCGGTAAAGCATTGGTAATAGCAATAGGCGAGAACACAATTTTTGGAAGTATTACTAAGAGTGCTGCTGTTTCTGTTGAAACTACTTTTGAAAAAGGGATCAAAGACTTTGGGTTCTTCCTTATGAAAATAACTCTTGTACTGTCTGTTTTTATTTTAGTTGTTAACTTATGGATGCATAAAGGGGTAATTGATTCGGCATTGTTTGCACTTGCACTCGCGGTAGGCATGGCGCCCGAGTTGTTGCCTGCCATTACTACTATTGCCATGAGTGCCGGGGCTAAAAGAATGCTGGAGAAAAAAGTGATTGTTAAAAAATTAAACTCCATACAAAATCTGGGCGAAGTAAATTTATTGTGTACAGATAAAACAGGAACGATCACGGAAGGTGCAATTAATGTATCTGGTATTGTTGATCCGATGGGAAATGAAAATGATTTTGTAAAAACCCTGGCTATATGGAACGCAACATTTGAATCGGGCTATGCAAACCCTATAGATGAAGCAATTAAAAAACTACCGTTAACCACAAAAGAAACGGTTACCAAAACAGGAGAGATTCCATACGATTTTATCCGCAAAAGATTAAGTGTGGCAATTGATAGAGGCAAAGAACAATTATTGATCAGTAAAGGCGCATTTGATAATATCTTAAGCATCTGTGAAAGTGTGAGAATGTCTGATGGAACAATAGTTACTATGGGGGAACTTAAAGCCGGATTTCAGAAACAATATGAAGATTTCGGTTCAAAAGGAAACCGAGTAATAGGTATATGTTATAAACCTCTTACGAATACAATCATCACAAAAAACGATGAAGTGAAAATGATTTTTGCAGGATTTATTTTGTTGCAGGATCCGGTTAAAGAAGGTATTCCGGAGGTAATAAAATCGTTGAATGACTTATCGGTTTCTTTAAAGATTATAACCGGAGATAATGAAAATGTGGCGCGCACTATTGCCATCCGCATTGGAATTGCTGAACCTGTTATTTTAAGCGGACAGGAACTTCTCCACATAAATCAGGAAGCACTTGAACAGCGGGCTAAAGATACCCATGTTTTTGCAGGAGTTGAACCACAACAAAAAGAACGAATTATACAGGCATTACGAAAAAACTTTACGGTAGCTTATATCGGAGATGGCATCAATGATGTATCTGCGATAAATGCTGCAGATGTTGGTATCTCGGTGGAGAATGCGGTAGATGTAGCCAAAGAAGCTGCAGATTTTGTGCTGATGGAGAAAAATTTAATGGTGGTGGTTGAGGGAATAAAAGAGGGTAGAATTACTTTTGCCAATACCTTAAAATATATCTTCATCAATACCGGTTCCACATTTGGCAATATGTTTAGTGTAGCTGCTGCTTCTTTACTCCTTCCCTATTTACCTATGCTTCCCAAACAAATATTACTAACCAACTTTATCACCGATTTTCCTTACTTAAGTGTTGCCTCAGATAATGTAGATGATGAACGGATCAAAAAACCCGGTAAATGGGATCTTAAATTCATCCGTAATTATATGGTATTTTTTGGCATACACAGTTCTTTGTTTGACATAATTACCTTCATCAGTTTATTGTTTTTTTTACACGTACAGGAATCCGCATTTCAGACCGGTTGGTTCATTGAATCAGTGCTGTCGGAATTATTTATTCTTTTTATAATCAGAACCCGTAAAAACTTTTTTAAAAGCAGGCCAGGTAAATATTTGTTGATATTAAGTTTTTTAGGATTAATTTTAACACTCGGACTTCCTTATTCACCGTTTGGTGCAAGTGTGGGTCTGCTTCCTTTACCTATGATTAACCTGGGGGTTATGCTAACTATAGTTGCATTATATATATTTACTGCTGATTTGTTAAAGGTTTGGTTTTTTAAAAAGTATGAGGCGGGCTAAAGAGATGTTTTGAGATTTAAGTAATTTTATACTTTCTGAAATACTGAAATAAAATTCATCTATTTAAT
>JACMQU010000121.1 GCA_014376805.1 Bacteroidia bacterium | reverse complement strand
GCGGCTTTAAAATCAAGTAGGGGGCTGCTACCCCCGTCCCCTAAAGGGGGGTAATTTGACGACCCTGCTTTTTTTGCAAGAGTAGATGCGCTACTAATATTACTAACCACTGTATCCATAATTTCCTTATTCTTCCAATAATTTCTCTAAATATTTTTTACTCTACAAGTGCAGTATCTCTATAAATTACCCCCCTTTACGGGACGGGGGCAACTCTACAACTGCAGTAAACTTTCCAAATTACCCTCCACTCGCTAGCGGAGACGGGGGCAACTTTCCCTGCGTCGCCGCTAAACTGTGCAGGGTGAGTCACCCTTTGGGGGTGACTCACCCTGCACAGTTTGACTAGAGGTTAAATTACTGTATTTATCGTCTTCTTCTCTGTCATAGCCTGCCTTAATTCGGCGCCGATTATTTCTATTGGATGATAACGGATGATCTCATTTACTGTAATGATCACTTTATTATCTACGCCATTATCAAGGCCTTCGTTAAAGTTTTTACCAATCAAATTTGTATCAACCGATTTCATGAAATCTGCTAACAATGGTACGCAAGCGTGATTAAATAAATAACAGCCGTACTCTGCCGTATCAGAAATAACACGGTTCATTTCGAACAATTTTTTGCGTGCGATAGTGTTGGCGATCAAAGGCGTTTCGTGCAATGATTCGTAGTAAGCAGATTCTGCTTTAATGCCCGCTTCAACCATTGTTTCAAAAGCCAGCTCTACCCCTGCCCTTACAAAGGCAACCATCAATAAGCCATTGTCAAAATATTCCTGTTCGTTGATCTTATTTTTTGTGGGTGCTGTTTTTTCAAACGCAGTTTCGCCAGTTTCCGCTCTCCATTTTAATAAATTGGTATCATCATTTGCCCAGTCTTCCATCATTGTTTTAGAAAACTCGCCGCTCATAATATCATCCTGGTGCTTGCGGAACAACGGGCGCATGATATCTTTTAATTCTTCAGATAATTCGAAAGCTTTTATTTTGGCGGGGTTAGAAAGCCTATCCATCATGGCTGTAATGCCACCTTGCTTTAACGCTTCGGTAATTACTTCCCAACCGTATTGAATAAATTTGGCAGCATATGCTTTATCGATTCCTTTTTCAATCATCTTATCAAAAGATAAAATTGAACCTGTTTGTAACATGCCACAAAGTATGGTTTGTTCGCCCATTAAATCAGACTTCACCTCTGCCACAAAAGATGATTTCAATACGCCTGCTTTATGGCCGCCGGTTGCAACTGCATATGCTTTTGCCTGTCCCCAGCCTTTCTCTTCAGGGTCATTTTCAGGATGTACCGCTATTAAGGTAGGTACGCCGAAACCTCTTTTATATTCTTCCCTCACTTCAGTACCAGGGCATTTTGGTGCTACCATTATTACGGTAATATCTTTGCGAATTTGTGTACCTTCTTCAACAATATTAAAACCATGTGAGTAAGATAAAGTAGCACCCTGCTTCATTAAAGGCATAATGGCTTTTATAACTGCAGTATGTTGTTTATCCGGTGTAAGGTTAATTACAAGATCGGCAGTTGGAATTAATTTTTCATAAACATCTACTGTAAAGCCGTTCTCTGTGGCACTTTTAAAAGATTGTCTTTTTGCATCAATTGCTTCCTGACGTAATGTGTAAGAAATATCAAGACCGCTATCGCGCATATTTAATCCCTGGTTTAAGCCTTGTGCGCCGCAACCTACTATTACTATTTTTTTACCTTTCAATTCTTTAACACCATCTGCAAATTCGCCTTTATCCATTAATTCGCATACGCCCAACTGGTTTAGTTTTTCTCTTAATGATAAAGTGTTAAAATAATTAGACATCAGTTTTTTTATTTATTGTTTATGGTTATTTGTTTTATTTAATATTGATACTTTGATTTTGTTAAGTTAATGGTTGGTGGGGACACTAACCCTGGCGTTCAGAAAAATCATGATATTTTAGCAGCGCGCAGTTGCAATTTTTTACATGCTGAATACTTCATCCTGCTGGTTTAAAAATTCGTTTTCAATTACTTCTTCGCCCGGTTCTTTTAATTCAAATTCTTTTAATTTTTCGTGGAAGCCATTGCTTTCTTTTATGATAGCAATTCTTGCGCTTCTTACAAATTCTATTAATCCGTAGGGCTCTAAAGCTTTAATTAATTTATCTGTTTCTTCCCGATGCCCTGTGGTTTCAAAAACCGTAAAATCTTTACGGATGGCTACTGCCCTTGCCCCACATTCCCTTAATAATCTTTCAACTTTTACTTTCTCTGCAATTTCATCTGTAGAAACTTTGTATAGTGCCATCTCCTGCCACACCACTTCATCATTGGTATTAAAATAAGCTTTTAAAACTTCCACCTGCTTTTCAATTTGACGGCAAACTTTTCTTACTACTTCCTCTGTTTCATCAATTAAAATTGTAAAGCGGTGAATACCTTCAATTTCTGAAGGAGAAGTATTCATGCTATCGATATTTATTTTTCTTCTTGAAAAAATTATAGCAATACGGTTTAGTAAACCAATTTGATTTTCGGTGTAAACTGTAATGGTGTATTCCTGTTTCATATTTAACTATTATTAGGTTGTACTGAATTTATTTGATGGCGATTATTCGCAGTCTTTTATAATCGGCATGCCAATTATTATCTTTAAAAAGAATTGGCCGCAAAGTATTTTGAACCTCGTTTAAAATAATATCTACCAACTCATTGTTAATACCATTTAAAAATTGACTGCCAAACATTTTCACCCAATCTTTAATACCATTTCGGGTATCATTTAAAGTTGTTTCTCTGCTAAAGTGAGCAGCATAAGTAACTTTAAATCCACGTTTTTCCAACAGTGCTGTATACTCAGCTTCAGAAGGAAAATACCATACCGCGATAGAAGCATTTTCTGCAAAACCGTGTTTGATTAAACTTTCTTTCAAAGCGGTTATTATGTTTTCAATATTATTTTTACCACCCATTTCCAGCACAATCCTTCCGGTACGTTTTAAATTTCTGTACATACAATCTATTACCTTTTCTTTTTCTAACATCCAGTGCAGCGCAGCATTAGAAAATATTGCATCAAAATGTTCATCAAAGTGAAACTCCTCTCCCGGCAATACTTTAAACTCTAATTGAGGATAAGCAATTTTGGCCTTTGTGATCATTTCTAAACTATTATCTATACCAATAACCGTTGCACCCGATGTTGCAATAGCGTTAGTTAAATAGCCGGTACCACAACCCAAATCAAGAATGCGTTCCCCTTCTTTCGGCAATAAAAGGTCTATAAGGTCTTCCCCATACTTAAAAACGAAGGAATGCTTATCGTTATAAAGTTCCGCATCCCACCCCGTAGCTGTATTAATATTTTCCATTAGTTTTTTATTAATCTTTTAATGGCCATTGCATAACCAAGGTGTAACCCTTCGTGCATGGTTAAATATTTTACGGCATCATTTACATTTACAAGTGTTACATTAAAACTTGTAACATAAGTAGTGAAATTTTTAAATAAATCCTGCTCTATATCTTTAACTAATTCATCTATTAAAAAAGCAGATTG
>JACMQU010000120.1 GCA_014376805.1 Bacteroidia bacterium | reverse complement strand
TTTATGGCAGGAAATTGTAACTCATGAAAAAGTCGTTTATTGTTTTATTGCACATAGGTTTTTGGGCTTGTTATTTTATTTTGATCGTAATCGTGTTGAGTGTTTACTTTAGAAGTAGTCTGTATGCCACTGCTCCAGGATCCCGAATGATGATTGCATTTAAAAATATTCTTCTGTTTGCATTTTTTCCTTCCTTGCTATCCTTCTATGTCTATTATTTCCTGTTGTTTCCTAAATACCTGCAGCAGAAAAAATATTTTTCTTCAATAATTGTTGGAATACTTATTTCAGCCTGCGCTGCAGTTATTGCATATATCCTACACCGGTATTTAATAGAATCCGGCTACGTTATCGACATGGACCAAGGCGGAAAAAATGGTCGATCTACCGCCCCCAAGGTAATCATGGTGATGACTATTATTGGCTCAATCTGTGGCATGGTTGCATTGGTCATTAAAGGCTTTATTACCTGGTTTAATGAAATTAAATTGAAAGAAGCACTGAAAGAAAAAACCTATGAAATGGAAATGGCGTTGATAAAATCGCAGCTTGATCCTCACCTGTTATTCAATACCATTAATAATATTGACGCACTGATTTTGAAGGATCCGGTAATAGCATCGGAATACCTAAATAAGCTATCCGACATCATGCGTTTTATGCTGTATGAAACAAAGCCAGATCAAATTATGCTTTCCAAAGAAATTGAATACATAGAGAAATATATTGAACTTCAAAAAATAAGAACGGCAAACAAGGATTACGTGCATTTTACTATAACCGGAAATGTAGGCAGTAAAAAAATTGCACCCATGGTTTTTATTCCGTTTATTGAAAATGCTTTTAAACATACCAATAATAAAAAGCTTGAAAACGCCATTACTATTGATATTTGTGTAAAAGCACAAAATATAGAATTCAGGTGCGAAAATAAGTTTGATTCAAAACCTTCTGCAAGACAACCCGATAGTGGACTGGGCAACGAATTGATACAAAAAAGGCTGAAACTTATTTACCCGGAAAAGCATACTTTGAAAGTAAATAAAACAGATGACCTGTATAGCGTAAACTTAACAATTATCAATGGATAAATATACCTGCATCATCATTGAAGATGAGCCACTCGCTTTGGAAAAAACCAGGGACTTTGTAAATAAAGTTCCTTTTTTGAATTTAAGTGCAACCTTCGATAACGCACTTACCGGACTCACTTATTTAAACAACAACAAAGTTGATCTGCTTTTCCTGGATATCAATATGGATGAACTATCTGGTATAGAATTGCTCGAAAGTTCAAAAATTACCAGCCAGGTAATTATCACAACTGCTTACCAGGAGTATGCTTTAAAAGGCTACGAGTTGCAGATAACTGACTATCTTTTAAAACCATTTACATTCAACCGTTTTTTACAGGCTGTAAATAAAGCGCAGGAAAATTTATCGCAACGCATTGCTGGCAAACAAGTGGATTTTATTTTCGTGAAAACGGAAAACCGGCTGGAAAAAATAATGATCAATGACATCCTTTATATCGAAGGCATGAGAGACTACCTGCGCATTCATTGTACCGGTAAAAAGATCATGACATTGCAGGGATTTACGGAACTTGAACAGTTGATACCAGCTCACCTGGTATGCAGGGTACATAAGTCGTATATGATTGCTATTAATAAAATAGAATCCATCGAACGCAGCAGAATAAAAATTGCTGATCAATTAATCCCCGTTTCAGAAACATACAAAGAAGCTTTCCTTCAGCTCATTAACAGCAGGGCATAAATCTCCCATAATTTGGAAGATTAAAATCAGTCATTTGCAGACATACTCCCCGGCTTTGCATAGCTGAATTGCAAGCCCCTACTCATTCATATACTTTTGCTTTAGTTAATCAAACATAAACAACTAAAAAAAAGAATTATGAAAAAAGTAGTACAAACAGGATTTATCATGAGTATGATTTTCCTCTCAGCAACCACATTTGGCCAAACTCAATCGTCCGAATCAAACAACGTAAATGAGAGCAGGAAAACTGCAAAAACTTACTTTGACCTGATGGTGAATGTTGTGAGTACAAACATCAACTACGGTGCTGCAAACAGTAGCCTGGATGATTATAAGAAA
The DNA here is from genome assembly GCA_014376805.1 of Bacteroidia bacterium. Taxonomy (GTDB): domain Bacteria; phylum Bacteroidota; class Bacteroidia; order UKL13-3; family UKL13-3; genus B1. Next base: position 596 of record JACMQU010000120.1, on the reverse strand, counting down.
TCAAATAACGGCATCCAGGCCGGAGCATCATTCCAGGCGGGTATCACCCCCTCCTTTTCTCTCGTTTCCGAATTATATTTTATGCGCAAGGGTGGCAAATTAAAAGTTAATAACCCTTTAACCACTAGTGAATCAACACTTCATTTAAATACACTTGAATTACCCGTGTTAGCCCGCTTTCATTTAGGTAAATTTTATGTGAATGCCGGCCCTTCAATTGCTTATGCGCTTAGTGGTGACTGGAAAGTTAACGACAAGTCTAACAAGCTATCATTTAACAACACTGTAGAAGGTTGCAGGCGTTTTGATGCCGGCGTTCAAATGGGTGGAGGTGTTGAGTTTCCATTTAAACAAAAAAGAATTGCATTAGATATAAGATACAATTATGGTTTAACCAATATAAGCTACAACAAGGAAATGTATAACAGGGCTTTGATGATCAGTGTACATTTTTCTAAAGCTTGGAAAAGAAACCCACTTGAAAAAAATAAAAATTCATAAAATATCAGCAACCGCATATTCATGTCATTTGTAGCCTGTAATCTTAATAAAAAGAAATGATGAAAAATAAAGAACCAATAATATTGATCCTGATA
>JACMQU010000119.1 GCA_014376805.1 Bacteroidia bacterium | reverse complement strand
ATATAGTTTATGATATATAGTTTATGATATATAGTTTATGATATATAGTTTATGATATATAGTTTATGATATATAGTTTATGATATATAGTTTATGATATATAGTTTATGATATATAGTTTATGATATATACAATTTAATGATAGTAGTGTAAACAATTTAAAGTAAATAGGGTTATGATTAAAAAAAATCTGCCAGAAAGTTGCCATCAAAACTTTCTATAATTTTATATTTACTTATTCTAATTTCTCAACAATAAATTTAATAAATATAAAATGAAAAGACAGCCTTTCCACCATTTGGAAATAACCCTTCAATAGAAGTCTGGCCACGAGCGGTTTCAAGGTTTTTTATCATTTCATTAACTGTAACAAATTCTTTTCGGTTCACGCTAATAATAACAAAACCTTCCTGTATGCCCATACTGGCAATGCGCCCCTGCCTGATGTTAGTTATCCGGTATCCATTTTTACCTCCGGGTTTTTCTTTTTCTATTTTTGCTACCGGCTGCAAATCAGCACCCAAAATGTCTGATGAAATAGTTCCTTTCATCATAATGGAAGTATTACTTTCTCTGTTTATTAAAGCAATGTTAGACTGGCCTTCTTTGCCTTCATGGAGGTAAGTAATTTTAACTTTATCACCTGGTCTTAAATAGGCAATTTGCTCATCAAAATTTGCCTTACTGTCAATATCTTTTTCATTTACTTTTATGATTACATCACCCTGTTGAAGGCCACTATTTTCTGCCGGACCCTCAGGCAGCATATAATCAATGTACACACCATGGTTATTATTAATCTTTAATTTTTGAGCCAAACCTGCATCAATATCTTTTACATTAAGGCCGGTAAAGCCTCTCTGTACTTCATTAAATTCAACAAGGTCTTTCACAATCTTAGCAACAATATTTACCGGTATAGCAAAACCATAACCGTTATAAGAACCGGTATTACTGGAAATAGCTGTATTGATTCCAACTAATTTTCCATCCAAATCTACCAGTGCTCCTCCACTATTTCCCGGATTTATGGCAGCATCAGTTTGAATAAAGGATTCAATTGGAAACTGACTGTTCACAATATTTATATTTCTTCCCTTGGCACTTACTATTCCGGCAGTTACAGTAGATGTTAAATTAAATGGATTGCCAACGGCCAATACCCATTCTCCTACCTGCAACTGATCTGAATTACCTATTAAAATATGTGGCAGTCCGGTATCATCAATTTTAAGAAGGGCAAGATCTGTTGATGGATCTATGCCAATAACTTTAGCTTTATAAGACTGCTTATTATTATTGGTTATTACTTCAATTTGTGTGGCATCTTTGATCACATGCAGGTTAGTTACAATATATCCATCCTGCGTTAAAATAACACCGGAACCGGAACTTGCAACAGGCCCTCTTCTGCCAAAAAAATCGGCTCCGTTAAAAAAATTAAAATACGGATCATTATTTATTTGTTGATTTGAAATGGTTTTAATAAAGACAACACTGTGTATGGAGGCCTGTGAAGCTTTAACAAAATCTGCACTAGCCAGGTTTGATCCTTTATAATTAACAGGAGAAACAATTTGATTATTTGTTTCACCATTGGTTAATTGTTGGTAACCAACTCCTGGTTGTAATTTACCAAATACAAAAGCTCCTGCAATGCCACTTAAAAAGCCAATTATTACGATCAGCGATTTTTTCATAAATAGTAATTATAATTTTTTATGTATAATTAAGGAATAACATCAATACTAACCGTTAATGTTGTTTCAGATTGTGTTGGATCATTAGTAATAATCTTTACTGTTTTAGAATCCGGACCAGCCATATTAGTAAGTGAATAGTGAATATTTAATGTTGCAGATTTACCTTTTGGAATAACCATGTTAGACAATTCGGGTATTAAACATCCACAACCCACTATTACTCTTCTAACAATAAGGTCTTCTTTACCTTTATTCGTTATTATAAAGTTAGCTGTAGGTTTATCTGCTAAATGAATCTTTCCAAGTTCAATAGTGGTTTTATTAAATGACACTTTTGGAGCGCGCTTCAAAGCTTTAGTATCTAAAGCACTAAAATCTTCAACAACATTAGCACTTACATAAAAAACTTTAACAGGCAGGGAATCATCATTCGTTGTTATTTTTATTTCATGCTTAACAGGTCCGTATTCAACGGGATTACGCGGATAATATTTAAGTTTTATTTTAATGTCTGTATTAGGCATTAAATGATCATAGGGTTTAGATACAATCATATTGTTGGGTGCCTCAATTTTTAACAGGTAGATTTTTTTATTACTCATATTATAAAAACCTATTTCAGCACTGTCATAGCCGGTATTTTTAATTGCTGGAAAATTTATACTATTGGTTATAACTGCCAGGTGCCCGTATTGGTATTTGTAAGTATCTGCAAAATTATATTTTGAAGCATATACCATTCCCCGTATAGTAAGATCAATATAAGTAGGCACTCCATTCGTTTCTATGGTAAGCTTTTTATCAAATGCCCCTTGTTTACCATTTGGTTCAAAAGCAGCATTTACATAACCTTTCTGGCCTGGCAGAACTACTGTTCTTAACCATTCAGAAGAAGTACAACCACATGAAGTACTAACATTTAATATTCTAATTGGGGCATTACCGGTATTTGTGAATACAAATTTATGAAAGACACGCCCTCCTTTTTCATTGAGGTTTCCAAAATCATATTTGAGATAATCAAACAGCATTAAACCCTTTGCTTTGGGATCAGGCTGACTTATAACTGCAGGGACAGTTGTTATTTGGGCCATCAGAGAGACTGTTATAAAACACAGAGCACTAATTAATAATATTTTCTTCATATTTATTCTGATTCAAATTTAAGCAATATCGTTGCATTCGTTTGTAATTTGAAAATTATCCGTGTCTAAACCAACGGGAAAACTTTTCCTGTATTGTATAACTTCTTCTAAATTTATTTCAATAGTCTTCAAAATTTCATCCTTGCCTGCATTAAAAAGTAAATTACCCGTAGGATCAAACACACAGGAGTCTCCTGCATGAAAAAAAAGATTACCATCTTCTCCAGTCCTGTTAACAGTAATAATGAAAGCCTGATTTTCTATAGCCCTGGCCTGGGGTAGTACTTTCCAGTGTAAGTTTCTTTTTTCAGGCCAGTTAGCTACAACAATTAGCAAGTCATAATCAAAACTATTAGTTCTTCTACACCACACTGGAAAGCGAAGATCATAACAAATAAAAGGCGTAATTCTCCATCCCCGGTAATTAATAATAATTCTTTCTGATCCTTTACTGTAGTGTAACTGCTCTTCGCCCATTCTAAATAAATGTGCTTTGTTATATTGTATTAGTCTGCCATTGGCTTCAACCCATATAAAACGGTTAAAGTAATTACCCTCATCTTCAATAATAAGACTACCACATACTGCTGCACCTGTAATTTGTGCCCATTGTCTTAAATGCGCTACAGCAGATCCCTCCATGGTTTGTGCATATAATTCAGGCTTCATGGTAAAGCCTGTAGAAAACATTTCAGGTAAGATTATTACATGCGTTTCTTCCTTCAATGAATTAATTAAGGTGGAAAAATTATTTAAATTAGCTTCAATATTTTCCCAAATTAAATTTTGCTGAACCAGTGTAACTTTTAAAACTGTAGGTGAATTCATAGCTAATTTGTTTTGCAAAAATGATAAAATAATTGTATATAAGGCAATAATAAATGTTAATTATTTATGTAAGCATATTATTATTAAATCTGATCTGATGATTTTTTATTTTGAAATTGGAGAATGATAATATACGTTTGAAAAAGTTAATGGAAACAAACTATGAAATTCAGAACAACCATACTCCTACTTTTTCTCTCAACATATGCCTATTCTCAGGATGATAAATTTAAGAATCTTGAAACGAAGATTATTCAGTTGGAGGAAAAAAACGCTACAGCCAATAAAATGATATGGGAGTTAAAAAAGGAAAGCGATTTAATTAATAATCAAATTAAGTTAGCTATGGTAAAAATGAATGCAGATTTAATGCGTGCACAGGAATTACAGGCACAAAATGAGAGCGCCATGAACCTTGCCTTAGACGAATTTGAAACGAAATTTAAAGAACAGAATGAAACCTTTTCTTTTGTCCAGAATCAACTTGATAAAAAATTTAACACACAACTTATATTACTATCGGTGTTTATGATCATTTTTATCATCATCGTTTTTGTATTAACAAGAACTGTTGGAAACAAAGCCTATAGCCAGAATCAGGCAAACTGGAACAGTTTTCAGGAATATATTTTAAGAAAACAAACCCCTTAAAGAAATACCTATATGTATATGAGTAAGAAAACAAAAGGAAAATTAGATGCCATAACATTCATTTATGGATTTGGTGCAGCTGTGGTGCTGGTAGGTGCCATGTTTAAATTTCTGGGATGGAGCTATGCTAATGAAATGTTTGTGGCAGGTTTGAGTATTGAGGCTGTTGTATTTTTAATTTCTGCTTTTGAAAGAAGTACGGAGGATAAAGAATATAACTGGGAAAATGTATTTCCTCAGTTAACCTCAGCTAAAGTTGATATTGAATCCAATGACACTGCTTATCCGGATGCCATGACTCAGTTTTCAAACACATTAACTGACCTTACGGCGCAATTAAAAGAAATGAGTAGCAGTATCCAGCACATTAAGGTTGAAATGCAGGTAAATGCTACCAAATCTACAGAAATGCATTCGCGTATTTCTGAATTTAATGAGCAAATGGATACTTATAATAACAACATGCGCAAAATTAACAGCAAATACAATGCTTTTTTAAATAGCGGAATTTAATCACCAAATGGGTTCAACAGTTAAAATAAGCAGATCTAAAAACTTAAGTTTTAAGAAATTATCTTTCTTATACTTGGTCTTTATTTTGTTTTTATTTTTTTCAAGTCCTGGTCAGTATGTTTATCAATATAAAGGAATAGCCGCAACACAATCTGAATTAAACAGCCGCCTAACTGCAGAATTAACAGGACTCCGGTTACGCAATGCCAAGGAGTATGAATTAAAAAAAACCACACTCGAATCTTGCTTACAAATGGATTTGTTATTAAAGGAATATTTAACTTATGCTGCAGAGCACCACATTACCGGTGATAAATTAAGGGAAAATAATTTTGTAACAAGCATGAACAGAAGTGGAAAGTTAGCACCTAAAATAGATGCCATCATTCTGCATTATACTACCAGCTATTCTCGTGCTACTAAAAAAGATTTATATACAGAATTAATTCAACCAGTTGACTTTAAAAATAAACAATTTTTAAATATTGAGTTTTATTTTAAAGATACACCAAACGGAGTAATACCTAGTGTATTTGAACTCTATAAAACTATATTTTTATATCAGACTTTGCTTGTTTTTAAAAAAGAAGTGAAGCCGGAAAAAAAAGTTGAAATCCTCACTTTAAACGGAAGTGACTTTATACAACGTTTTAAGAAAAATATAATACTTGGTGAAAATCTTGATATTTTAATAAAAACGGATGACAGCACAGTAATTCCTAAGGTTAAAATAAACGGCAGTTTAGTAAATACAAAAGATGATAATAATGGTAAAAGTCATCTACATTATAGTCCTAAAAAACCGGGCAATTATTCTATTGATGTTTCATTAGGGGCAAAAAGAGTGCTAACATCATTTACCGTAGAAGCACCGTCATTTCATGTCATGCACGGGGAGTTGAACGTGAAAGGAGAAGTTGGCAAACCAATTATTCTTCCGTATAGTGATTATCGTATTCCTGCTAACAATCATCTCACTTTTATATCAAATGCAGCAGAAATAAGGAAAATGCACAATGTACTTAATGTCATTCCCAAAAAAGAAGGTAAATTTGAAATTCAGATGTTAGAAGGCGAGAAAGTTCTTGACAAGTTATCCATTTTTGCAACCATTCCTTCTAATCCGGCAGTAGCTTTAATGGACATTACAGGGCAGCCTGTAGAATTTGAGAATGCGCACCGGCTTGAGTCTGTTAATACTTATTGGCAGGTTATTAATTTTGATATGATATTGGTTGAAGCCGATGGAAACCAAAATCAATTTCATTGCGCTACCCGTTTTTTAAGAAATGAATTAAGACAAGCAGAGGCTAATGCACCAGCAGGTAGTACTTTGATATTTAACAATATTAAATTAATTGGACGGGATGGAAAAGCTACGGCTTTAGCTTCCCCCTTAGTGATTTTAAAATAATATGTCAAATTACGTAAGAATAAAAAACTCAAAAAACTTAAGGTTTAAACTCATTAGTCTTTTGTATTTGCTTTTTATTTCATTATCAATTATTCAAATACCCATTGAATGGCTTCGTATAAATGGCCCCATTACTTCCTATTTTTTAAAACCACAGGTGGAAAATATTAAGAAGGAAGAATTAAAAAATGTTTACGAAATAGTGTTAAAACTTGATAAAGAATTTACAAAAACGATAGTAGATTCTGAAACGGGAAAGTTAAATGAACCTAACGAATATGCCAGCACAGATGTTTTTTTTATTAAGCAAAATAACGCCATTAAGTTGCATCAGGAACTCCACTCCTTATCAACTTATTTTTCAAAGTTGCCAGCTAATAATATTAAAAAAATTACTTTCGATAAACTTTTTATTGAAGACCTCGATAATGGATTAAACAATAAAGATGGCACAAAATGGGCTGAATGGAAATTTAAGCATACACCCGCATCAGTTGCCATATCGCTGCTTGCTGAACTTCAATTACGCTTAAATTTATTGAATGGTGATATTGAAGTGAAAGATGATGAAAAGGAAAATGAACCACTCCTAAATATGGCGTTTAATGTAGAAAATTTGCGGGTTGGAGATAGTTTAAAACTTGTATTTAAAGATAAGAGATTACTTAAAGCAACAGTAACGGAAGGCGGCAAAACATTATCATTAAATAACTGGAATGGAGACACTTTGTTATTTATTCCTACACATGTTGGAGAATATGACCTTGATTTTGACAGAGCGGGTAAAAAAGAGAAATTCCATTTAAGTTCCGGTACAAAAGGATTTTCAGTTACGAATGAAAATAAATTTCAAACTTTTTATGAGGGCAAAAAAAGCAAATTAAATTTTCTAAATTTGCCCGATGTACAAAGTGTAACATGTGATTGTGACCACAATCCGATTTTAAGTAAAACAGTTAATTGTGTAGAATTTATCCCCTATAAAAATGGCTGGTGTAAGTTTATTATGATATCTAACGGTAACAGGTTATTGCTATCTGATTCAGTATATGTGCAATCTGTGCCGGTGCCGTTTATTTTTGTTGATGGTTCATCTGAAAATAATTTATCCTATAGCAGGTTAATGCAAACCAAAACTATTTCTTTTGACGCTAAACATCCGGAAATGCCAGGTTTTGAGTATAAAATTGAGTCTGTAAAATTACGGCTTGTGGGAATTGATAACAATGTTAAAACTATTATTGGATGCAAAATGCAATGCACCGATGAAGAAATAAGAAAACTCAAATTTCTTATTGTGGAGGCAGTTAACATAAAGTCAACAAATAAGAAATTTGATGTTTTAAAACAATTTGTAATTCAGATTAATAAATAATTTATGAAAATATTTACAACGGGAATTTTTATTGTATTGTACAATATTGTTTTTTGTTTTTCTGCAATGGCCCAGGATACCATGATTATTTCGGGTACTCATTATATTAAAAAAGGTCAGACTTTAAGTATAGCGGAGGGCAAATTACTATTATTTAAACCTGGTGCTACTTTACAGGTAGAAGGTTCTTTAAAGTTAACAGGTTCGGCTATGCATCCAATCACAGTAAAATCTGCTGACCCCGAAAGACCAGGTATCGGAATATTATTTTCAGGTATAACTGAAGATGGATTAATAAATATTACAAATGTGAAATTTGAATCTTTATTACAACCCCTACATTTTGATCCATTCTGGTATAGAAAAGAGGTTAACATATCTTTTTGCAGTTTTTCCGGTTCTCAATCAGGCGAACCTGTTTTATATGTATCTAAACCCTTATTGGATATAAGAGGCAATAAAGACATTCTTTTCAATTTAAAAGATATCAGGACTTATAATAATTCAGGTAATTTCCTTTTGGAAGCGGTTGGTGCTGATGGCATCATTTATTTACTCGATAACTTACTTTTTTTTGAAAATAATATTGAAGGTGGTAACGCTAATTTAGGTATTCTTCACCTTGATTGCAGCACTCCAGTAAACCCTGACAAAATAAAAATCGGTAAGTTGGGATTTGTAAGAAACTTTGCCGGTAATAATGCAGTTGGATTATCAGTTGGCGGAAGTCTGGATAATTTAAATGTAAGCGGATTTTATCAGGATTTAAATGAGAAACGTTTAATTTATGACAGGCAGGTAAATAATCGGATACCTAAAGTTGATGTGGGCACCACTATGGATATAGCTGAGTGGCAATCAGAAAAAAACATAGTAAAAGCTGTTACACATAATACAGGAGTTATAAATTTAAAAATTACAGGCGATCCGAAAGTTAAGGAATTACAGGATTCATTAAAATTTCCTGTAAATGGCGCATTGGTTCACCGCGCCGATTCGATATTTATAAACTATGCAGATGGTAAACCAATGTATATTATCATGTCTGATGGCTACATTGTAAATATTCCAACATTATTAGTTAAAGATTCTGATATTGTTACTAACCCAAAACGTATAACATTATTAACAAACCAGGTATGGCCTGATACTTCAGAAATAACAGATAGCACCCTTATCTCTTTAAGATTTAGAATTCCAACATTTGGAGGAAAAAACAAAGTGCTTACTAAACTTAAATTCTGGGAAATAGGTGGGTGGTTTGGAGGAGGCATTTATTGGGGGGGCGATTATAAACACCGGTTTGGTCCATTCTTCCCTTCAACAATTGAATACAGTGGCGGCATTTACGGACAATACAATGTTAATGACAGGTTTTCAATAAAAACATCTTTTTATTTAACAACTATTTCTATGCATAATTCATGGGCACCAGGTCAATTTGCGCGTATGGCAAAAGTTTTTTCTATTGATAGAAACTATCAGCCGATAGAAGTGGGGCGTTCTTATGAACACATGTTTGCCACAAAAATGCAGATTCTGGAGTTTGAGGGTTTGTGGCATATAAGAAGTTATATGCTAACCGGTAATCAAAAAGCCAAGCTGGTTCCTACTATCGGTTTCGGAGCAGGGGTGTTTCATTTCACCCCATATCGATATGCCTGGTCACCAAGACTTCCAAATGAGACATTTGGTGATTGGAAAGATAGAATTTATACGAATAACAGGGTAAACTTAAGGGAACTTGGTACAGAAGGTCAGAATTTTCTTCCCGGTGCAAAACAATATAGTTCAATTGCTTTTAGTATTAGTAGCTCTTTTTCTCTAACACTCTTGTTTAAAAAATGGGCTATAAAAGGAGAAGCAAAAGCAGTTGTAACATCAACAGATTATTTAGATGATTACGGACCCGGATTGTGGTATGGTGGTGATTATAATAAAATGCTGTTATCAGCTAAAAACAACACTTCATACTCTGATGGACTTTTAACTAAAACGCTCACGTATGATCCAAATATTGCATCTAATGCTCCAAGGTCAACAAATGGCTTAACAGATGGATATTTTCAGTTTCATTTTGGAATAAGCTATTTTCTTAATAGAAAAAAGCATTAAAAATTAATTCAAAGATATTTTTTAACCAAGATGTTCATTCCCTTACTAGCGATTTCATTAATTTGTGTATAGTTGGGTTTATCTAAAACATGTATAGGTTTTGGATCAATAACATATAAAGGTTTAAATGAAGGAAAATATTTTAATAAACCTGCGGCCGGATAGACTTGTAAGGAGGTGCCTATTACTAATAATATATCTGCTTTCTGAACCCATTTTACAGCTTCCGTTATCATAGGAACATCTTCTCCAAACCATACAATAAAAGGGCGCAACTGAGAACCCAATTCACACAAATCTCCCATATTTATTTCAGTTCCTTTTACATCATAAATAAGGGATGGATTTTTTATACTCTGACTTTTATTTAATAATCCATGCAAATGCAAAATAGATGTACTGCCAGCCCTTTCATGCAAATCATCTACATTTTGAGTAATAATACTCACAGTATATTTTTCTTCGAGGGCCGCAAGCATCAAATGAGCTTCATTTGGCCTGGCATCTATTGCAGCTTTTCTACGCTCATTGTAAAATTTCAATACCCTTAGAGGATTACGTAAAAAGGCTTCAGGAGTAGCCACATCTTCAACAGAATAGCCTTCCCATAGCCCATCACTGTCTCTAAAAGTTTTTAAGCCACTTTCAGCACTAATTCCTGCTCCGCTTAAAACAACCAAATGGGACTTATTTTTGTCAGTCATATTACTTATATTTACACTTTGTTTTGAAAAGCAATAAAACATATCCTTTTCTCTTATGCAAGATACTGTTCTTTATTTTGATGTTTCTTTGTGTCTTTAAAAATTTAAATGCCGGTAATTTCCCATCATCTGCAATACAGTTTATAGAGAACAAAGGACAGTGGGAACCGAATGTATTATTTAAGGCCGAATTACCAATAGGAAATTTATTTGTAGAAAAAAATCAACTCACTTATTTATTTGTAGACAAAGAAGCTACACATAAGTTAGAGCATGGCACACCCTTAAAAAGTATTCATTTTCATTCAGTAAAAGTAAAGTTTTTGGGATCAAACTTTAACACTTACCTTACCAAAGATTATAAAAGTAAAGAATATTTTAACTATTTTAAAGGCCCTGAAAAAAACTGGGCAAGTAATGTATTTGCATACAAAAAAATAGTTTTTCATAATGTATATCCTAATACCGATCTTGAATTACTTGCGCAACCAGATGGGCTCAAAATAAATTTTATTCTTGCGCCAGGTGCAGATCCCTCCTTAATAAAACTGCAATATGAAGGTGCAGAAAAACTAGAAATTATTAACAGTCAACTTCGGATTAAAACAAGTTTGGGTGAATGGATTGAGGAAACTCCGGTTAGTTATCAGAATCAGGATACCATTCAAAAAGTTATTAATACAGGCTATAAATTAACTAATAATATTGTTAGTTTTGAGTTAGATTCCTATCAAAAAGATAAGGTTCTATTAATTGATCCATCAATTATTTTTGGAACATATATTGGCAGTGCTGCTGATAATTTTGGCTTTGCAGCCAGTTTTGATGCCGCAGGTAATGCCTATGGTGCGGGTACTGTATATGAATCCAACTTTCCGGTTACAACTGGCGCTTTTGATGTAAATTATTCAGGTGGTAGCAGTGATAATGGCGAATATGCAAGAGATGCCTTTCTTTCTAAATTTAATCCAAATGGTAGTCAGCTCTTATTTGCTACCTTTATTGGGGGTGCAGAAAATGAACAACCTCATAGTGTTACCGTAAGTGCTTCCAATGAAATTATTATTTTTGGTACAACCAGATCAACAGACTTTGCAACTACCTCTGGTGCCTATGACAGAAGCCATAATGGTTCTGCTGATATTTTCATTTGTAAATTAAACTCTTTGGGTAATACCCTAATTGCTTCTACCCTTTTTGGTGGTGCGCTTACTGATGGTATAAACGGTGAAGCAGAATATGGTTTTTCTTCTCAACCTAGCCCCCTTCCATACAATTATGCAGATTGGTTTAGAGGAGAAGTTGCTTTAGATTTAAGTGGTAATATTATTATTTCAACCTGCACTCAATCTACTCAAACAAATGGTTTGCCGGTTGTTAATGCTTCTCAGGGAACTTTTGGCGGAGGTAACCAGGATGGATTATTACTTAAATTTTCTAATAATTTATCAACGTTGTTATTCAGTACTTTTATTGGCGGTAATGGTGATGATGCTATTTATTCTGTTAGTGTAAATAACTTAAATGAAATTATTGTAGGTGGCGGTTCAACAAGTTCAAATTTGCTATTCGGTAGCACCACTTTTACTTATAATGGAGGTGCAGATGGTATTATAGGTAAATTTTCGGGACAAGGTGTAAAACAAAAATTAATTTATACCGGAACTACTTTATATGACCAGGTTTTTTTTGTACAGACCGACAATTTGAATAATATTTATACCATGGGTCAGACTACAGGATCTATGGGAAAAAGCACCGGGGTTTATGGACAGATTAATGGCAAACAATTCCTTCAGAAATATGATCAGAATTTAAATAATTTATTGTTAAAAACTGTTTTTGGCAAAGCAGGTCCACAACCCGAAATATCTCCCTCAGCTTTCCTTGTTGATTTATGTGGTCGGATTTATATCAGTGGGTGGGGAGGAGGAACTAATGTTGGATATCATCAGGGTATGGGGTATGTAAATGGTTTACCGACAACTCCTGATGCTTTTCAAAAAACATCTTATGATGGATCAGATTTTTACCTGATGGTTTTAAGTCCGAATTTCGGTAGTCTTACTTATGCCACTTTCTATGGAGGTGATCAAAGCCAGGAACATGTGGATGGAGGTACCAGCCATTTTGATAAGTCAGGAATCGTATATCAGGCTGTATGCGCGGGCTGTGGTGGCTTAAGCGATTTTCCTACTACACCGAATGCACACTCCAGATCAAACCCCGGTAAAAGAGCTTTTAACCACAATTTGGGTGGCTGTAACCTGGGTATATTTAAGTTTGATATGAGAACTTATTTAAATGCACCTGTATTTAGAGATACAGTTATAACGATGGTTGCAGGAACAAGATTACTTTTAGATTTTTCTGCAACGGATATTAATAATGATATCATGACATTTGCTGCTAATAGCTTATTATTTGATAAAATACCTAATGCTGCATTTGTATCAGACACACTTTCTGTACCCGGAAAATTTTCAGGTAAAATTAACTGGCAAAGTTTGTGCGCCGATGTTACGGGTGATACTATGTTCATTGAACTTGAATTTAATGACAATGCGTGCCCTACTCCTAATATAACGATAGGTCTTATAAAATTACTTATATTATCTGCACCAGTTCCTCCCCCTTATCCGGATTGCATACAAATACTCGGAGATAATTCGGTTCAGCTTAAATGGACTGCTACACCGGTTAATGATTTTGGAAAATTCTTTATTCTTAGAAGTAAGAATGGGAATGCAATTAATATTTATGATTCCATATCAAATCAAAATTCAGGTTTTTATAATGACCCAAATGCAATTGACAATCTCAACGCTAATTTCTGTTATCAGATTGTTGCGTTAAATAGTTGTAGGGTGGCCGGAGACACTTCAAGAAGAATCTGTAGTATGCAAATTACAGATACCAGCGCAGCATTTACAGGAATGGAGGATACGCTAATCGTGCTTCGGCCTTTTGATTCTTTAAATTTTAGTTTTTTAATAGAAAGTATTACACCAAAAGATTCTGTTTATTTAAGTATTCAAGGAGATTTTTTAAAAAAAGGAAGATATACATTAAATAATAATAGCGGTTTTGCAACAGCACGTTTATATTGGAGGCCAGGATGCACTGATATATACAAAGATACTTTGCATGTAAATATTATTGCCCGCAATAATCAATGTCCGGTATGGAAATTAAAAACTAAAGCAGTAAGAATTGTTGTGATCCCACTTGAAAAAGCACCAGCCCCTATCCTTGCTTGTCCACGTAAGTTTTCTGCAGATAGTTTTGAAATAGATTGGTATAAATTTAAACCCTTGCCGTTTACAAGTTTTATTTATTTAACAAGAGTAATAAACGGTTTGAACCAAAAGATATTATTGAAAACAGATAAGCTAAATCAAAATTCATTTATAGATGTATTTAATTTTGATCCGGATAAAAAGACCTGTTACTATATTACGTCAAGCGATGTATGCGGATTTTATGGAGATACAAGTGCGCTATCCTGTGCTCAATCAAATACCAGCCCTGCACCCGGGGTAGAACTTTATACAGTAACGGTACAGAACGATAAAGAACTTAAACTGCTATGGCAAAAAGCAAATCCAGATAGTTTTTGGCGTTATCAGGTATATAAGAAAACCGGGCGTTTAACAAAAAATTATTTATTGTATAAAACAGTTGAAAAAGTTAGTGATACGGTTTTAATTGATGAAGAAGTAAATGTAGATAAAGAGTCTTATTGTTATCAACTTGTTCATACCGATTTATGTGGTAATAAAAGCATTAACAATCCACCTTCATGCAGTATTTTATTAAATGGAAAAAGTTTTCCCTTTAGTCATTCCTTAAGCTGGACATCCTATGACTATTGGAATGCCGGTGTAAACCATTATGAGTTATTTAAAAATGAACCTGGAATTTATACAGATAAATTTTTTACTCGAACAGAAAATAAAGTATTAAATAGCAGCGATAATAACCTGAACTATGATAATGGTTTATATGAATATACCATCGTTGCGGTTGAAAACACAAATGGTAATTCTCAGAATAGCCGGTCAAACACAATAGATCTTATTCAGCCACCATTACTATATACACCTAATGCCTATACCGATAATGGTGATGGTATAAATGACATGTATAAGATGGTTCCTGTGTTTGTAAAAGATTTTTATTTGCAGATTTTTAACCGGTGGGGCGAACGCATTTTTGAAACCCATGATAAGAAACAAGGTTTTAACAGCACTTACAAAAGCAGGGAAATTCAGGAAGAAGTGTACTTTTTTATTGTAACATATACCGGCTGGGATGAGAGCGTTCATACAAAAAAAGGCAACTTTACTTTACTTCGGTAAATTCTTACAATAATTTTCGTAATTTATTAATCAGGGTTGAACCCAATACTAAATATCTATCCCTGATACTCTCATATATTTGCTCCCGGATTTTAAACAATATAAAATCAATAACTTTCCTTTAATATCCGGTAAACCGATATTAGAAACTAATAACGTATGATGAAAGCAAGTATAAATACCCGCTACGGACCACCGGAAGTACTGGAAATAAAAGAAGTTGAAAAACCTGTTCCTAAAGACAACGAGGTACTTGTTAAAATACATGCAACAACAGTAAACAGAACAGACTGTGGTTTTCGAAGTCCCGAGTACCTTGTAATTAGATTAATTAGTGGTTTATTTAAACCCAAAAAACATATATTAGGTAATGAGCTGGCGGGTGTGATTGAATTAACAGGTAAAAATGTTAAAGCTTTTAAAACGGGCGACCAGGTTTTTGGATTAAGTACTTACAATTTTGGAACACATGCAGAATATATATGTATTTCAGAAAATAAATCAATCACCATCAAACCTTCTAATATGTCCTATCAGCAGGCTGCGGCTGTTTGCGACGGATTAATGCTTGGAATGAACCTCCTGAGTAAAATTGATTTTAAGAAGGTGCCAAAAATTCTTATTAATGGTGCCAGTGGGTCTATTGGTTCGGCATGTGTTCAGCTTGCCAGATATTATGGTGCAGAAATTACGGCCGTATGTACTGCAAAAAATTTTGAATTAATTAAATTATTGGGTGCTGATAAAGTAGTTGATTACACAAAAGAAGATTTTACAAAATGCAGCGAATTGTATGATGTTGTTTTAGATGCAGTAGGTAAGAGTTCATTTTTTAAGTGTAAAAAAATTTTAAAACCAGGAGGTGTTTATTTTTCAACTGAACTTGGTTATTTATCTCAGAACGTTTTTTTAGCACTGTTTACGCCAATTTTTGGAGGTAAAAAGGTAAAGTTTCCTATACCAACAGACAGTAAAAAAGACATCTTGTTTTTTAAGCAACTAATTGAGAGCGGGAATTATAAAGCAATTATAGACAAGGTCTATAGTTTAGCACAAATTATAGAAGCAACTAAATATGTAGAAACAGGAGAGAAAACCGGTAATGTGGTTATAACGATGGAACCTATAGATAACAATTAAGTGTGGTGTATAGTTATAAACTATTTATTTAAAAGAAGCGTTACTACACTTTTAGTTAAACTTTCCTCTTAGTTTTATTTGTGTTAACCTGCGTTTTGTATCTAAAGAAAAGTCGCCATCCATCATCCATTTAAAATAACCGGTATCATTTTTTAATACCTCATCAACAGATTTGCCCCGGTGTTTGCCAAAATTAAAAACTTCCTTTCCATCAGGGTTATAAATCATTCGCCCTGCCAGGTCTACATTGTTATTTTGCCCAGAATACTTACATAAAAAATCAAGGTTATTTTCCATTACATCATAATGTTGCACTTGTGCTTTTAATACCTCATAAGTTGCACGCGTATCTGCTTCTGCACTATGGGCATTTTCAAGTGGTTGATTGCAATAAAATTTATAAGCAGCTGCTAAGTTTCGGGGTTCCATTGTATGATAAATTCTTTGTGCGTCAATAAATTTTCTGTTCTCTGCATCAAATTCTACACCTGCCCTTAAAAACTCTTCCACCAACATAGGAAAATCAAACTTATTAGAATTAAATCCGGCAAAATCACAACCCTGCATAAATAAGGCAAACTCTTTAGCCAACATAGCGAAGGTAGGTTTATCAGCAACATCAGCGTCTGTAATACCATGTATAGCGCTGTTTTCCGGGGGAATTGGCCTACCAGGATTAATTCGCTGGGTTTTAACCTGCTCGCTTCCATCAGGAAAAATTTTGATGCAACAAATTTCTACTATACTATCATTTGAAATACTGATTCCTGTGGTTTCGAGATCAAATACAATGAGTGGTCTTTTGAGGTTTAGTTTAAACATGGCGTAAGTTGAAATTCTTAAAATAAAAAATCCAGTGCGAATGAAAAATTAAATTTACTATTAGAAGATATGATGTACTGCGAATATAAAAGTTGGTTTATTTGGAAAAAATTTTTATGTTTTATTATTCCCTGTACTTAGTATAATTTGGCTAATTAAGTTCTTCCGGTCCATGGTCTGAAGTGGGTTCAGTTTCCTCATCTCCCCCACCTTCACCGTTTTCAAATAAACCAAATTCATCTACTTCATCTTCAGAAATTCCTCCGGAAACCTCTTCTGCACGCGTAAGATAATTTTTGGTGATTTCATCAAATTCATTGTCATTTACCAAACCAAAACGTTGCACTTTATCATGTTGTTTTGGAGGCAGACCTGTGCTTTTTAAAATAGCAGGATATTTTGTTTTAGGATTTTCTGAAACACTTATTGAAACAAGTTCAATGAGTAACGACCAGCACTCAATAAAATCATACACATAAAAGATTTTTTGATGCGGATCAATAATATATTGGCTTAACTTAGCTTTTGCCATAACCGGAACAGGGTTTTCAGGATTATCAGACATGTCTATTAAAGTTATCTCCTGACCTTTTTTCCAACTATCATTACTCATGTAAAAAGAAGCCATCTGTTTATCATCAAAACCGATACTTTCCAGAATCGACTTATGAAAATCTAAGAAAGTTTGTGTTGATTTAATTTCTATAATCCGATTAATATCTTCGTAATCTTCAAAAGAAACTTTAAATTTATAAACAGCCATGCATTAAATTTTAGGTATTGCGAATTTCATATTTTTTTTCAATGCTGCAACTATAAAATGTAAACAACAAATAATTTATTTTTAAAAAATTTAATTTTGATCCAATAATTTTCCTGTCAGCCCTAATTGTTGTCCAATTTCTATCATCAGTACTTTGGCTTCTTCAAAATTATTTTTGATTTTGCCTTCGAGAATTGCTTCTCTGATTTCATTTTTTATAATGCCAACTTCTTTAGAAGGTTTGATATTAAAATACATCATAATATCCTCTCCTGTAACCGGCGGCTGCCAATTGCGTAAGGCATCCCGCTCTTCCACTTCGTTAACCAATTGCTGAACCTTTAATAAATTAGAACGGTAATACTTAATTTTTTCCTGGTTTCGGCTAGTCATATCTGCGCGGCATAGGGTAAATAAATCATCCAGGTCTGCTTCAGTATCTACAATTAAACGTCTGATGGCAGAATCGGTAACACCTTGTTCGGCTAAGGCTTTAGGGCGGTGATGCAATGCTACCAGTTTCTCTACATATTTCATTTTTTCGTTTAGAGGAAGTTTCAGCCGTCTGAAAATATTTGATACCATGCGGCTTCCTTTGTCTTCATGCCCATGAAAAGTCCATCCGCCTTCTGCAGGTGTAAAACGTTTACAGCTTGGTTTACCTATATCGTGCAGTAAGGCTGCCCATCTTAACCAAATGTTATTTGTTTCCAGACAAATATTATCCAAAACCTGTAAAGTGTGGTAAAAGTTATCTTTATGGGCCTGTTTATTAATTACTTCAACGCCCTGCATGGCATAAAGTTCAGGAAAAATAATTTGTAAAAGGCCTGCTTCAAAAAGTTGGTTCAAACCTTTGCCCGGTTTTTTACTAGCCATTATTTTATGAAACTCCTCTGTAATTCTTTCTGCTGAAACAATTTTTATTCTGCCGGCATATAATTTAATAGCGTTAAAAGTAACCGGATCAATATAAAAATCTAACTGAGTAGAAAAACGAATAGCACGCATCATTCGCAAAGGATCATCGTCAAATGTAATTCCAGGATCTAAAGGGGTTTTTATTACCTTTTTCTCCAAATCCTCTACCCCATTAAAAGGGTCAACCAATTCAAACAGATTACCGGCATTTAAACTAATTGCTAAAGCATTCATAGTAAAATCGCGCCGTAACTGATCTTCTTTTATAGAACCAGCCTCCACATCCGGTTTGCGGCTATCGCGCTGATAACTTTCTTTACGGGCTCCAACAAATTCTATCTCCCAGTCAGTAGTTTTAACCATGGCTGTTCCATATGTTTTAAAGACCGCGAAGTCTGTTTTTTCGGGAAGTAATGCGGCAAAGGCTTTTGCAAATTCAATTCCATCACCTACTACAACAATGTCAACATCTTTAGAAGTACGATTTAAAAACAAATCCCGAACATATCCGCCTACCACAAATGTCTGAATTTGTAACTTATCCGCTAAGGCGGCTAACTGCCCGAATACAGGATCTTTCAATTCAATTTTCACAGCGGCAAATGTAAACACATTTAAATCAACTTCTCATATACTGCCATCACCTGCTTAGCTAAAATAACTGTATCAAACAGTTTAATCTGTTTCTTAGCTGCTGCTCTTAATTGCGTACGTAATTTTTCATTAAAACATACGCTCACCAGTGCATTAACCATTTCAGTTGTGTTTTTAGGGTCAACCAAAACAGCCGCCTCACCGGCAACTTCAGGAAGAGAGGAAATGCCAGAGGTAATTACAGGTACACCGCTTTTTAATGCTTCCAAAACCGGAATTCCAAAGCCTTCATAAAAACTGGGATATACAAATAAATGAGCCATTTGATATAGACCCGGTAGATCTTTAAAATCAACCCGGTTTAAAATAATTACCCGGTCTTGTAATTGGCTTAAACCAATAAATTCAATGATTTCTTTATAGGCATCTCCCTTTTTACCTATTAATACCAAATGCATGCCCGGAAGTTTTGCCATGCTGAATGCCTTTAATAACCCCAATTGGTTTTTTCTCTTTTCTAAGGTGCCTACGCTTAAAATAAACTGTTCAGGCAATAAATATCGTTTGGTGATTTCTGCTTTGTCTGCTGTTGTATAAATGGCATCAAATGCCCTATCACAACTCTGGTAGATCACTTCAATTTTATCGGGAGCTGTACCATAAAAATGTACAATGTCGGCTTTTGTTTGTTTACTGGCTGCTATTACCTTGTCGGCCCGATTAACCGCTGATCTGAATTTACTTTTATAAATCTGTCTGTCGGGCCAGGAATAATTTTGAGGATAATGCAAAAAGATAAGGTCGTGAATGGTTACCACCGAACGGATATTTGTAAGTTCTATACCAATTGGCAGTTCATTACTTAAGCCATGATACAGTTGTGTTTTGTTTTTAACCATTTCTTTTAGCATGCCCCGGTTTCGCCATAAGCCCGGTAAAGCCCTTGAAATAAAAGTAGAGGGAATTATAATATTAACATTTGGCATACCTGAAATAAAATTCTTAAACCCCCCTATACCGGGTGTATAGAAATCAAAAACATGTTGTGGGTAAAGGTGAACCAATTGCGAAGTAAGCGCACGTGCATAATTTCCCAAACCGGTGTGGTTATTAAAAATTCTTTTGGCATCAAAAGCTATTCTCATACATGGTTGCGGTTTAAACGCAAATTAAAGGCTAATGGGTTTCAGAAAAAATTTTATTTATACTTATTAAGATGTAAATCATATAAATAATAGTGATTTACCCCATTTTATTAACGGCTACCTTTACCAAATTATAAGGAAGAAAATAAATTAATACTTTACAATATGTCTAAATTTAATGATATGATTAACGGCGATGTACCTGTACTGGTGGATTTTAGTGCAGAATGGTGTGGCCCTTGTAAAATGATGGCACCCATTTTAAAAGAAACCGCAGAAAAAGTTGGTGATAAACTAAAAATAATTAAAGTTGATATTGATCGAAATCCCGAGGTAACAGCTTTCTATCAGGTACAGGGTGTTCCAACCTTGATTTTGTTTAAGGCAGGAAAAACCCTGTGGCGACAATCAGGGGTTGTTCAAACCAATCAACTTATTTCATTTATAGGAGAATATATCAAATAAATTGATTTTTAAAAGATGTTTGGTTCAGAAAACTAATTATAATTCAATTTTGGAAACCTGAAGGATTCCCCGTCATGAATAAATAATTCACTAATCTCAATGGTTATAAACTGATGTATGGGAAATTGTTGAACAATGTCGAGTACTTCTGCGGCATCTTCGGCAGAAAAAATTATCCAGCCTTTGGTACGGTCAAAACTTATTGAATAAGTTACAATGGACCCAACATTAATCAGTTCATTAATATATGCGCGGTGTGCCGGAATCATGCGCATAAAATCTATATCCATTTCTTCCGGTAAGAACAACTCAACCATAAAATTCTTTTTCATACTATTGAAATTTACAAAAGACAACAATCAATTATTGTGCCTAAAAAAAAGTTAACAAATTCATACTATTCACTATTTTTAGATATTAAAATGTGTTTTTAGCATTATGATGTATATTTCAAAAGTGTAGTTTTGTCTGAGTATTATGATTAAAGAAAGAAAAGGATATTTATACAAGGATCGTGAAATAAGCTGGCTGCACTTTAATGAGCGAGTACTTCAGGAGGCGGAAGATCCAAATACTCCTTTAATGGAACGCCTGAGGTTTATGGCAATATTTTCTTCAAACCTAGATGAATTTTACAGAGTACGAGTAGCTCTGATAAGGAGATTACAGCGTATTAACGGAAGAAAGCAAATTAATGAATACCAATCGTCGCCAGATGAAATATTGTCTGAAATACAAAGAATAGTAGTGAGTTTACAAGACAGATTTACCGCTGTTTACGAAACACAGATCATCCCTGAATTAAATAAGAGGAAAATATTTTTAAAAGAAGAGCAAGAATTAGATGAAGAAGAAAAAGTAATTGTTAAAAATTATTTTACATCTCATATCTTAAACAACTTGTTTCCGATAGTAATTGATGATTTAAAGCAAATTCCTCACTTAAAGGACCGGAGTATTTATTTAGCTGTACGAATGAAAAACAGCAAGAGCGGAGCAGAACCTAAGCATGCTATTATAGAAGTACCCACGGGTATGATTAACCGCTTTTATTCATTGCCTGTTAAAGCAGAATATACCCATATAATTTTTCTTGAAAATATACTCAGGGCCAACCTGCATCATATCTTTTCAATTTTTGATTATGAATATTTTGAATCTTACATTATCAAATTAACACGCGATGCGGAATATGAAATTTCAAAGGATGAAACTGATTATTCCGGATCATTGTTAGATAAAATCCAGAAAAGTTTAAAGCAAAGATCGAAGGGCATTCCTACACGCTTTGTGTATGATGAACGCATGCCAAAAGAAATGCTCGAATTACTGGTAAAAAAAATGGAGCTTAAACATGTAAATCTAATACCCGGAGGACGGTACCATAACTTTAAAGACTTTATGGATTTCCCTAAGGTTGGTTCAGCCAAAGATTATTTTGAGCCACTGTATCAGATACCCTTGAAAAACTTTGACAGCGAACAGCTAATGTTTGATGCCATTAGTAAAGAAGACATTCTGATTCACCAGCCTTTTCAGAGTTTTGATTACCTGATAAGATTTTTACGGGAATCGGCTATCGATCCTTGTGTAACTACTATTCTTATTACTTTATACAGAGTGGCCAGGCATAGTAATGTAGTTAATGCATTAATTAATGCGGTTAAAAATGGTAAGAAGGTGGTGGTATTAATGGAGCTTCAGGCGCGCTTTGATGAAGAATCAAATATATACTGGACCAACCAATTACAGGAAGCAGGTGCACAAGTGCATTTTGGTAAACCCGGCCAGAAAGTGCATTGCAAATTATGTCTGATTTACCGCAAAGAAAACAACCAGCTTGTAAAATATGCTCACTTATCTACAGGTAATTATAATGGCGTTACCGCCCGTATTTACAGCGATTTCAGTTTGTTTACAAAAGACACCAGGATTACTGAAGAAATAGATGCACTAACAGATATGCTTTTTGTGAACCTAAAAAGAAGTGGGTTTAAACATTTGCTGGTGGCACCCGATTTTATGAAGAAACAGTTTGTAGCACTGATAGAAAATGAAGCATCAAATGCCCGGCAAGGTAAACCCGCTTATATCATTGCAAAAATGAACTCGCTGGTTGATTTTGAAATTATTAAAAAGCTATATGATGCCAGTAATGCAGGCGTTAAAATTAACCTGATTATAAGAGGCGTTTGTTGCCTCGTACCAGGTATCAGAAACAGCAGCGAGAATATAACCGTAATAAGTATAATTGACCGTTTTCTGGAACATGCAAGGGTTTATATTTTTGGGAATGATGGCAATGAGAAAATATATCTTGCCTCTGCAGACTGGATGAGTCGCAACCTGCATAACCGGATAGAATGTGCATTCCCTATCTACCATCCAGAAGCTAAAAAATTTGTTAAAGACATTATAAACCTTCAACTAAACGATCATACTAAAGCTCGTATACTTGATGGCATTAACGATACCAATTTTGTTTCTGCTACCAAGGATGGTGTGAGTTCGCAAATAGCTTCTTATGAATATATAAAAAACAGGTAATTGTTTCGATTTTGCCTTAAGCGATAAATTCAAAATTTGGGAATGCGCTGGTTCAAAAGCTCTACATCAGTTACCATCTTCACCTACTACCACTTCACCCTCTTCAATTTTGAAAAACTGTGATTTAATTGCCTGGCGTTTTTCTAAATAACCCTGATAAAACGAAGTATAATCTTTACGTTCATCAATACATTTATCATAGGTGCCGGTAAGTCCAATAAGCATTTCGCAGGTTTCCCGTACAGCAAAATTTCCACTTTCATGCGCAGTTATATAATCGGCTAAATTATGTTTAACCACATAGTTTTTAAAAAGCGGGTTTGCTTGTCTGTTAATCAGTATTCTTACTCCGCATACCTCAGCAATACTTAAATCAAGTACATCGTCAAAAACATAACATACCTCTTCTGCTGTTAGTTGGTTCAAACTGCAAAAGTGTTTTAAAGCAATTATTTTATGCGGGATTTTATAATAACAGGCAGTATAATGTTCGCGGTTACAAAAATAAAGAGCCAATTCATTTTTTTCGCCTGAGATAATAGCAGTTGGTGGCAGTATTTGCTTATTAAGATAATAATTAAAACGGAGCATATTGGTTCCCATACTATCTGCTTCATTAAAATTGCTGCTCTTATTTTCGTTTTTTGAAGCATTATTAAAAACTCCATCCCAGTCAAATACAAATGCTTTAATCGTTTTTAATTTATTTGTCAGTTCATCAGCAGGCGTACAAAATACACCTCCGGTCTGAGTAAATATTGATTCGGTATGGTTGGCCATTTTATTAATTTTCAACGAAAATATTCTTTAAATATAAAGTTAAATAATTTTTATTCTAATTAGGGTAAAAGTATACCTGCCAAATTAAAAAGGATACCGAGCGATATAAACCAGGTAATATAAATAGCAATACCAATTTATATTTCTTCGCTTTAATTATAATAACATGAAATTATGTGTACTACAAAAGTATAAATCACACGCAAATTGATGAGCAAACGCCACGTTAAATGTTTACAAAATAAACTTTAAAAACGTTCACGAATGTATTGCCGGTGTTCAGGAATTCATTCTGGCAAACGCTGCCTTTAAACTATCGGGTGAGGCTTTACTCATGGCTTCGCTAAAACCAAAAGTAAGTTCTGTTTTGCCGGTTTTTAATTGTTCAAAAATTGCCTCTATAAAATCACTAACCGGTGGTGCCAGATTATGCAAACCTTTGCCTCCCAAATCGGTATTTAATGCGGGTGGAATTATTTCTATAACCTCAATATTCTTACTGCTTAGCAGATGCCTGAGTGATATTGTAAAGGAATGGAAAAAAGATTTTGTTGCTGAATAAACCGGCGTTTTTGTAAGGGGTGTAAAAGCCAATCCTGAAGTAACATTCATGATTGTATCTAAAGCTTTTAACTGAATAAAAAGTGTGGTTAAATGTATGGGGGCTTCAATATTAATGGCAATTTCTTCTTTGGCTCTTTTATAAAAATCGAGATCCGTTACAGCCATCCATTGTTGTACTCCTGCATTGTTAACCAATACATTTAAGTCAGCATGTTCATCTGCTATCCATTGATAAAGTGACAGTCTTTCTTCAGCAATTGCTAAATCGCATTGCCTGGTTATTACACCCGGAAATTTTGAAGCAGTTTCTGCCAGCATATCTTCTCTTCTGCCGCAAATAATAACAGTATTATTTTCGTTGATAAATTTTTCAGTGAGCCCAAGACCTATGCCTGAAGCACCACCTGTTATTAGAATTTTATTGTTTGATAATTTCATTATAATGATTTAAAAAAAAAATTAAATGGATCAATAAGTAGGTATAAAAATAGTATTGATTTCAGAAGTTTTATTTAATCGGTTTAGGTTGATCATATAGCAGGTTTACGCAAGGATTTTAGCTATTTAACAAATTTTATGGACTTACTACTATTTTTATCTAACATTAAGAAGTAAACACCTTTAAAAAGATTGGATACATCAATTAAATTATGGCTTTCTGTTAAACTACCTGTTAACATTTTTTTACCGGTACAATCTGTAATGGTATAAGCTGAACTTACCAACTTTTCAGACACATTAATGGTTAGTGTTTCAACTGCAGGATTAGGGTAAATAGAAACCAATTCCGGTATCATTTCTACTATTGATGTTGTAGCAGAATGTTCGATTACATAGTACAATAAATTTGTTTCTTTAACATCATTCCATTGCCCCGCAACTCCTAATGGCCAGTTTGTATAAGCAAGTGCCAAGCAGTTCTGAGAGTTAAAATTATCAGGCTCATTGCCCCAGTTATTATACCGACCGGCAACGGCAGACCCAGTTTTAGTGCCTTGCCAGAACTGTATAGCTATGCCATTATTATCTCCATCCCACACCCACTTACCCTCCACCAAAAAATCAGTAGCACCTAGCCACAAATAAGATGCTCCCCCACCATCGGGCGCAACGGTATTGGCAGCTATAATACCTGCCTTTTTGATATTATTGAAAAGGGTATCCTGTTCTGCTTTAGTTTCAATTTCAGCCAGCTTCCCTCCTCTTGTAACAGCGCAGGCAGCAGCGTTTACCCAATTCAGTTTTTCTTTTACTATTTCATATAAATTACCATTGTATGTAAAAGAATAAATATTAGCAGCGGCCGGAGAACACTGCGCCTTTACGTGTCCAGTAAATGCATAAAAAATGAACAGGATAAAACAGGTGTATTTCATAAGATGATTGATGTGATAAAATTTAAAAATTATGGTCTGTACAATAATAGCTATTTGATTACAAATGCAAATTGTATGGTAGAAAAAATTTTTAAGAATGCGGGTGCTAAATTAATTTTGTTTTTAAGCCACAACTTTATTTGGTATATAAAAACTATTTAATAAAAACCGGTCAATTGCAAAGGCTAAAACAATACCTGTAAAATAACAAACCAGATCTATCCATAAAAAGCCACTACCTAAAACCAAAGCACCTAATACGGTTGTCCTTAAACTGTTGATCCAACCTACTTGAAAAAGTTGTGAAAACTTAATAATATATGAAAACACGAATTCATAAAGAAGCCACTTTAACGGGTTTGTAAATATAACCCTGAACATAAAAAACACCATCATGGCTCATAACATATCTGGTGCTTACGAAGCCACAAATACGGGAAATAATATAGGATAGTTTCTAATGTTAACCCTATTGGGATCAAAACAAAAACAAGACAAAGCGGCAACAATTTTTGCTTCATACATGAGTAGCAGCTAACTCAAAACCCTGTAATGAAAAAAAAACACCAAAGCAAATTTACATTAACTAAAGCACTCGTAAACATTTAAACGGCACTGCATAAACGTATAACTTATTAAATTTTTGCAGCTCCTGTTATTTATGCTTCCAAATCTTGTATATCAAGCATGCCTATTGGCTTGCCATTATCTGTAACCAGTATGGTATCTACTTTGGTAGTTTTAAAGATACCTGCAGCTTCATTCAGCAATGCGTTAACGTCAATAGAAATTGGATTACTATATTCAAAGTCACCAATTTTTTTGCTCAATACATCGCGTCCATCACTTTGAATTTTTCTGCGCAGGTCGCCATCGGTAAAAACACCTTTAAGGCTTCCATCATTATTAACAACAGTAATTGCACCAAACCCAAATTCAGTCATTTTCACAATAGCATCAGCCAGACTTGTATCACCGGTAACTATTGGATTGGTTCCATTTAATGCTTCTTTCACCCGCACAGTCATAAGGCGGGTATCATTTATAAACTGATCGGTTCCCACTGTTGTAAAGTGGTTTTCAGTTAATTGCTTCATTATTTTTAAAGGCACTGTAATGGTATGCACACCTAAGTTTAGCGCATTACGCACATGCTCCATAGTGCGTACCGACGAGAACATTACTTTGGTATCATAACCATAATGATCAACGGCATCAACAATCTGAGAAACAAGATCAAGTGCATCATGTCCCTGATCCTGCAAGCGGCCCACCAGCGGGCAAACATAAGTTGCTCCAGCCTGCATAGCCATATAAGCCTGTTGTAGCGTGTACACCAAATGAACATTAACCAGCAATCCTTCATTGCGCAATAATTTACAAGCACGCACGCCTTCAAGTGAAACCGGTATTTTAAAAACTGTTTTCTTTGGGTCAAGGCCTAAGGCTAACTGACGTTTAGCTTCTGCCAGCACATCTTCTGCAGTATCTCCTAATGCTTCAATTTGCAATACGGGAACTATTTTTGATAACTTAACGATCATGCCATCCACATCGGTAATACCTTCGCGTTGCATAAAAGTTGGGGTTGTGGTTAAACCGTTTAGAAAGCCCAGTTTAAATGCTTCTTCAATTTCTTTTAAGTTTGCTGAATCTAAGTATAATTCCATAATACGGTAAAGATTAAATTAATGGTTTTGCGCAAAAATAGATTTAAAAATCGAATAAGCTAAAAGCTGTCTAATTAAATTTACCGAAACCAAAATGATAACTGGCACTAATTAGAATTCCTGATGGACTCTGAATATTGAAAGCTGTTTTTTGAACCGGAGAAAATATGAGATCGGATGTTGGAATAATATTGCCATTGTACCTAACAGTTGGATCAGAAAACTCTACTTTTGTTTCAGAAAGTGGAACAGTATAACCTAATTCAAGTACAAAGCGGTTACCTTTTTTACTCAGAAATTGCCTTTGTAAACTTAAATAAAGTACATTAATCGGAACGTAATTAACATTGGCATCAACCTTAAAAGGTGATCCGCCGTTTAACACCACTTCGGGATTAAATGCCAGTGCCTGGGAACCAAAATTTCTGCCAAAACCTATACTTGGGCACCAAGAGTTTACATTTTTAACATTTGTTGTTAAGGAAATACCAATTTTAGAGCCCCAGCCTCCCAAGCCAAATTGCGCCTCGGCTATAGTTTTTTGCGATATTCTTGTTCCTACAGCCAGCCCAATTATTCCATATTTACTGTATATGCCTGAACCAATACCTAAATAAAAAAAATGCACGGGTTTATCTGCTGTTAAAGGGTTATCAACAACTGAATTATTTTTATTTGTTGGAGGCTCGTATTGGCCAAACGAATTTTGTATGGAACCAATTAAAAGTAAAAGAGTGCATACCGAATGGTTAATTTTCATGTAAAATCTAAATAAAGTCAAATTTAAATTTTTTTATTAATAAATCTCAACTGATTAAAATTTCGAAATAATTTAATTACTAAATTATTAAATATTAGAATTACCCAAATTAATTTTATAAGGTTTATAGAGTGGCATCTTTAAAAAGTGTATATGATAATTCCTTTATCAATAGTGAAATAAAGGTATTAAACAAGTAAGTTGAATTTAACTAATAAAACAACAGGCATTAAATTTTCTATACCATGCCTGTAACATCTCTGTTTAACTGTTTAACCTTGATAAGATTGAAAGTATTACCTGTAACTCACCTCAAGGTTATGCAATTCAATTAATGGTTTCATAAACTCTTCAAGGTCATACACGCTCAACTGCGAAGCTGCATCGCATAGGGCTGATGCGGGATCGGGATGTGTTTCTATAAAAACGCCATCTACACCGGCTGCAACACCGGCTCTGCTTAATACCGGCAAAAATTCTCTGGCACCACCTTTAGCATCTGCACTTGGAATGCCATATTTGCGAATGCTGTGGGTAATATCAAATACTACAGGATAACCGATCAGTCCCATTAGGAAAAAACTTCTGGGATCAACCACCATATCGTTATAACCAAATGTAAAACCACGCTCCGTTAAAATAATCTGATCATTGCCGGCATCTATACATTTTTGAACCGGATGTTTCATGTTTTCGGGTGCAAGAAACTGCCCGTGTTTGATGTTTATAACCCGGCCTGTTTTAGCCGCTGCAACCATTAAAGTTGATTGCATGCACAGGTAAGCAGGAATCTGCAACACATCACAAACTTCCCCTGCCGCCGCAGCCTGATCGGGGTAATGAATATCTGTTAATAAGGGAAACCCAAACTGCTCTTTTACTTTGGCCAGTATTTTAATGCCTTTATCTAATCCCGGACCATCATAATATTTTAAACTGCTGCGGTTATCTTTTTGAAAAGATGATTTGTAAATGATGTTAATCTTAAGCTTTTCTCCTACCTCTTTTAACTTCTCAGCAGTCTTCATCATGATAGACTCGTCTTCTATTACACAGGGTCCACTAATGAGAAATAACTCATCGTTTCCACATTCAACATTTCCTACTTTTATTTTCTTTGTCATATTTATATACTTATAAGTCTAATTTTTTATACCAGGTTTTTTCAATGATTTACGCTAATCAATCTTATAAAAACATTATCAATTTTAATAAATGGAAACATATTCATTTTCAAAATTGCTAACTTGTATGCTTTTTCAAAAAAATGCTTATTTCTGCAACGCAGAGACTATTTATTAAGCTTTTTTTAGAATCTTGGAGAAAGTCTTCATTCATAAAAAATATTTACATGCGGTGTCCGGAAATCTTTGTTTTGAAATGTAATTCCTGATATCTACTATAACTTATAAGTATATGTTTGAAATCATTTTACAATCTCCTGTACAAATCTTTAATCACCTCAATCGTTATTTTTTCTTTCCAGTCTGATCCTATTGCATGATTCCACATGTGAGTGAGGTTATATGCTACTTGTGCCATTGCTGTTATTTCTGCTTCAGACCAGTTTTTACTGAGATTTTGAGGTAGAACAACCTTGTGTTTTTGAAGCATGGTTTTAAACTCTGCAACGCCTTCCGGGTAATAATCTTCAAGGTGTTGAAATGCAAGGCAATTGGCATAGCAATGCTTTTCGCCAAAAACTTTACTTAGGCCATAGCTTAATGCATGACAAACCCCAACTTCGGAGTAGGTTAAACTTAAACCACCCATTAAGGAGGCCACCATTAATTTATCATCGTTCTCTGCATTTTGTCCGGCATTTGCTGATGAAAAAACATCCCTGCAAAGTTTGAGAGATTGCTCACCATAAGCCATGCTGTATGCATTATTTAAAATCCCTTCTCTGCTTTCAATACAATGAATAAAAGTATCCATACCGGTATAAAACCATTTATCAACCGGCACTGATGCTGTTAATTCAGAATCCAGAATTACCTGGTCAAAAATTGTCCATTCGCATTTTAAGCCCAGTTTTTTTTCTGGTCCTGTTAATACTGCCGTCATAGAACATTCTGCACCGGTGCCCGAAATAGTTGGAACACCAACATGATAAATGCCGGGTTTTTTAATCAGGTTCAAGCCCTGATATAAGGCTGATGAGCCATCATTGGTAAGCATTAATGCAAGTGCTTTGGCAATATCCATAATGCTGCCACCACCAATTCCAATAAGGCCCGCGGGAAGTCCATTTGTAAAAAGTATCTCATCACGCAACACATCAACCTGTTCAGTAGTAGGTTCATTCGGATCCACATCAATAAAAATTACCAGGTCTTCAGGTCTTACGGGTAATGAGTTTTCCAATTCTTTTCCTTTAAAATACTGGTCAACGATAAACACCATATAACCATTGTTATCATTGCGCTTAGGTGAAATAATTTCATCAAGTTGCTTAAAACTTCCTCTACCAAAAACAGTTTTTTCTATACTTTTAAAATTTTTATGCATGAATGCTGCTCATTTACTTTTACTGAGGTGAAACCCAAATGGATTTAATTATTTTTTGATGTAAATGTACGTTAAACATTTAGCACCTTTTACGTGTTTAATTTAATGCTTTGCAGCTACCAGTAACGCGTCTTTAATGCATGTCCCAATCTTATGAAGCAATTCATTCAATTCATCATCCTGCCAACCCGATTTAATACTGAATGAAATCAACCTTCCTATTGTTTCCTGAGTTTTAGGCAGGTGGAGATTTTTATAATCCTGCGGAGCACCTAGCAACTGCACATTGGTTTTAGCGGCAACTCTTCCTTCTTTTATATGATCCCATTGATTAATAAAATGATACATATTTGTATACCAATAATTAAAACCTGTTACACCGTTTTTATTAAACTCCTCCACCGTGCGCATAGCAATTTCTGTATTGGGCAGCAGGATATTTAAAAATGTTGCCGAATCTCCGTTTGGATCAGGAATGGTGGCAAAATTTACACCCGCAATTTTACCGAGTTGAGCCATCATGTGTTTTTTATGTATATTATTTTTTTCGCGAATCATTGGTACACGGCGGGTTTGAGCCAATCCAATGGCTGCGTGCAATTCTGATATGCGGTAATTAAAACCTAATACCGGATGATTTTCCATACCCCTGTTATTCCCCTGGTGATCATGGCCATGGTCTGCAATATTATCCGCGAGTTTATAAGCGGTTTCGTCATTGGTAACCATAACGCCGCCTTCGCCTGCGGTAGCTATTTTAAAAAAATCAAAGCTATAGCAACCTGTTTTGCCCCATAATCCGGTTGAAATTCCGTTGAAACTGGCAGCTAAAGCCTGGCCTGCATCTTCAACTAAAATCAGTTTATGGTCGTTAATAACTTGCATAAGCTCATCCATCTGGGCCATTTGTCCGCACATGTGCACCAACAGTACAGCTTTAGTTCTGGGAGTAATAGCTTTGCGAATCCCTTCTGCACTTAAGCATAAAGTTTCATCTATCTCTGCAAAAACAGGCAAAGCACCTGCAAAAATAACAGCCTCAACAGAAGCTATGTAAGTAAAGGGCGGAACAATAACTTCATCTCCGGCACCAATGCCGGCAGCAGCTAAAGCACAAGTAACGGCAGTACTTCCACTTGATACCGCATGCGCATATTTAGCTCCCGTTAATCGTGCCACTTCCGCCTCAAACGATCGTGCCTTCCAAATATGATTGCGTTGTGTATCGTG
Source organism: Bacteroidia bacterium (assembly GCA_014376805.1). Classification (GTDB taxonomy): domain Bacteria; phylum Bacteroidota; class Bacteroidia; order UKL13-3; family UKL13-3; genus B1. The sequence goes on along the minus strand of JACMQU010000119.1, from coordinate 18,373 downwards.
GTTATACCTAAACAAAATGCCCGTTTCCAATACATCATTAATTTCCTTTTTTTCTTCTGCACCAAAATATTCTGTACCTGCCATAAGTTTGTATTAAAAATGCGAATTTAAACAATCCTTTGATGCTTTTAAAATTGAATTTTTCAGGACTTAAACTCAATTCACTTTTGGATCAGACAAAAAAGCCCGGCTGATTTTTATCAACCGGGCTTATGAAAAACATTAGTTACGTTTATTTGGTGTAAATTTTAGAATTATCTCTATTGCCGGTTAAGTTAAGATACCAGTTTGTATTGCTTGTTCCATTGCTTACTGCCCAGCTTAAAAAATTCAGGTAACCTGATGAAATATCCAGATACTCCTGCATGTATGGAATAGCGGTTGATACATTTAATACCCATGGCAGGTTATTTGATGTTCTGTAGTATCTGCCTGTTGCAGGATTACTGTTATCATTACCTTTACCCCAAAATGCATTCGACATTTTTGATGATGGTACTCTATCTGGCATATGCACTTCTTTTGACCGGTTTTGATTAAATGAACCTGAATCGCCAAGAATAATATAGGGGTTAAATGCTGTGGCAGGTACATTGTTTAAAGACATACTACCACCGGCCGGAGCCACACCTGCATTAATAAAAGTAACTTGTATAAAGGTAGTATCATAAGGCGTTTTCGGAGCCAGCATATCGGTATTAACAAAATGACCGCTACCCGGATATGTCAGGATATTATAGGCATTATCAAAAACAATTACATTGGTGTAAGTCTGACCGCTTTCGGTACCGTTTGCTGAATTGCTAACCCAATTGGCATTATGTGTTTTAGCACCTGTAACACGTGTAATTTTGTTGGGGGCAACATTATCGAGCTGAAAAGCAAAACCGTTATGTAAACCTGCACCTGCACATTTTGTTATAAAGTTATATTTAATTTCAACAACATTATTTGATGCGTTAGTTACCGTATTGTATTTATAATCTACAACAAGGTCATTAAAATCATAATCTCCTTTATCGGGCCAGTTATCTTCAAATAATAAAGATGAATAACCTGAAGATGGATAATAGTTATTAAATGCACGGTAAGGGTCAGATGGATATTCATCAATAGCATCAGGTGCGCCGTCGTTATCTGTATCGATAATTAAAGGAGCAGCCACAGTAATAATAATATAAGCAGTTGCTGATTGGTTCAAACCATCTGTGATTCTATATTGAATAGTGGCAACTGCATGAAAACTACTGACCGGTGTAAAGGTTACCGAGCCGTTTGAATTGGCAACAAAAGTGCCAACTGAGTTTGTGCTTGGTATAGTACCGCTAACAAATATTAAACTTGAGTTTACAAATGCCCCGCTACCGGCAACATCATTATTTAACACTGAAATATTAACCGGGGTATTATTTAAGGTGGCAGCAGTATCATTAGTGGCAACCGGAGCACGGTTACTTACAGTCATCATTTTTGTTTTGGTTGCTGTTCCACAGGTGCTGGTTACAGCATACGAAATGGCAGCAGTACCTACGCTAACACCGGTTACTATTCCGGTAATACCTGCGGTAGCAACAGCCGTATTAGATGAACTCCAGATGCCACCTGTTACCGAATTGCTTAGGGTTGTGGTAAATGCCGTATTAACAGTAGAACTTCCTGTAATATCAGGTACCGTTAATTGTGTGTTAACAGTTAAACCTTTTGTAACAGTAGTAGTTCCACAGGTGTTTGTAACAGCATATCTTATGGTTACGCCGCCGGTAGCAACCCCTGTTACTACGCCGGCTGAATTAACGGTACCCACTACCGTATTGTTTGATGACCAAACGCCTCCAATTGTAGCGTTTGTTAATGTTATAGTTGAATTTGTACAAAGTGACGAAGAACCGCTGATGGCCGACACCGTTGGAATTGAATTTACTGTTATTGTTTTATAAACTGAAATTGTACCGCAAGAATTTGTTTTTGAATAACTGATATCTATGGTGCCTGCTGCTACACCAGTTACAACACCACTGGTTGATACAGATGCCACAGTAGTATTTGCAGAAGCCCATGTACCGCCTGCTGTAGTATCTGCAAGGGTAAGAGTTGAACCCACGCATACCAAAGAGCTTCCGGTTATTACTCCCAGAGAAGGCCTGGTTATAACAGTTACCGTTGCAGTTACTGATGACGAAACACTACAGTTATTTGTAACCCTGTATGTTATTGTACTTGTTCCGGCAGCAATTGCGGTTACTAACCCCGTAGTGCTAATTGATGCAACTAAAATATTGCTTGATGACCAAATACCACCTGTTGTAGTATTACTTAACTGGGTGGTTAGGTTTGCACATACACTTAAACCGCCAGTAATAGCGGCAAGTACCGGAGCCGGACAAGCACAGGCAACAAAATCATCTTTGTCACTGTAATCTCCTGTATAGTTATTTCCTCCATCACCAGACCCACCGCTTTTTAAATTGCTGATTTGGGTGGTTGGAGTTCCCGCATTATAGGTTCCGGTAACTGGTATTACCTGGTTGGATGTTGCGATATTGCTGTAAGTAAATTGTGGGGCATATGTTGCCATGCCATAAAACCAGGTTTTTGATACTGTTTTGTTACTGTATAAATAACCACTAATGGATGATGATTTTTGTCCGGAACTATTTGAAAAGCCTGTACTTGAATTAATGATAGCCCCTGATATAAAAATATCGGTATTTACATAATTTAATGGAACTCTTGTTAGCCACATTAAACCGTCGTATATTGTTACCGGTGTTGTAACAGTATTGTCGGCAATAATTTTACCGGTTGGAATTGCAGCATTGGTAACAGCCGGAGTACTTGATATATTTGTTAATGTAACCGTGCCACCTGTATAATATAACACATCACCATTGGCCGTAAGTTCGCCATTAAGATTTACGTGAATGTTTACCCATAAACTGGTGGGGGTAACTCCGCTTGAAGAATTATTAAATTTAGTTTGATTGCTGTGAACACTTAAGGTACACTGCGCAGAACTGGTTGGGGCGTTAATTAAAAGCAACAGACATAAACAACCCAAGCAGCCGATCTTTTTAAATAACGATGGCATTTTTTTATAATTGATATTTTTCATATGAATAGTGATAGGGGTAATTTTAAGATAAATTTTTATAATTAAGAAATTATTTTAAAGTGCTCACAAATTTTTTGCTGCCAAGTGTTATTTCTTCTTTTGCACCATTAAAATATATAAAAGCTTTTTCAATTGTAGTCCCAAAAGTGATATTTGCGGTATGAGTTTCTCCAGATAAAACCAAAGCCTTATAAATTACATTTGCTTGTTCATCCTGAATTAATAATAAACCTTTTGCGACAGGGCTTATTTCTATATCCATACTTTTAACTGTGGCCCAATTAAAATTAGAAGCAACTTTTAGGTCTTTTGTAGCTGTAATGTCAGCGTTTTTTGGAGCTGTCGGAATAAAATCTTTTTTACAGGATGTCATGGCAACTGTAAATAAAGACGCAATTAGTAATAATCTCATGGTGTTTGATTTTTTGGTGATTAATATACATTGCAATTTAGCCATGTTTTCCATTTGAGGAAATAAACAACCTTTTAAATCAAAGTTAAGTACACCTAAACAGCTAATCAGGCTTTTTAAGTTTAATTTAGTGAAAATGTTTTTTAAGTTTTTCATAGTTGTGATGTTTCCCTGATAATTTCAACTATCATACCTTAAACTAATTTTAAAGTTTTTTGAAAAGCATTCAAGTGAAAACCCTTTGTTTATGTTGGCTTCAAAGTCAAAAAAATAATAAAATAAATTTGTTTGATATGTGAAGAAGTTGACCCATAATGGGAGAAAATTCTTACTTTGAGTTAGAAACTGTAAAACTATCGACAAGCAGATTCAACAATTCTTAGGAATTGAATAACATTATTTACCTTAATCCTTATAATATAAACAGTGGCTGAAGTTTTTAGCTCATCAGCATCAAAAATGTACTCAAACAAGCCTGAAATAAGTTCATCCGTTTTATACGACACATATCGGGTTTAAAATTTTATCTTATCCCATAACTCAAAAAATTTGGAATCTGCTTCAAAACCTTTTCTCAAATTTACTTTCTTCCTAAGAACTTCAGGTCAAATTACGCACAAAACCTTTCAGGCACATGGGGCCACAACGTACAAATTACTGTTATAAATTATTTCTAATAATTGTTACATCCTGCCAGCCTGCTGTTGTATATTGATAACTATTCATTTGAACACAATCAATCCCTAAATTGTGACCATAGTTTTGAATTGGTGACAAGCCGGCCCCACTTTGAATTTCAATGTTTATAAATTTAATATCTAGTAATGCCCTCGGGCCTGTAACCCATGACATTGGATCATATATAAAATTAGCCTTCACCAAATAATATACACCAGACATATCGATGTTAACTATTCCAAGGTGAATTAACGGAAAAGGAATTTCCCTATCACTTTCAAAAGTTAATTTCGCATACGATTTATTAAGTCCAAAAAGAGTTTGATTCGTTGCAGGAAGAGAGGGGAGATTTGGTGTGTTACAAGCAATGTCAACATTCCTGAAATACAAATTAACATTCCCTGATAATGCAATCTGTCCAACAAGTGCATTATGATCGCCCGCCGTATTACCTTCAAAATATATCCGCCCTCTTGGATTTAATTCATTGGTGCTGAAGCTTGTTATCAATACATCACAATTTTCTATCGTTACAATATCAACATTCTTAAGTGCCGCACCAACATTTGGAGTTATACCTTCTCCTTCAAAAGGAACAATTGGTGCTCCTTTAATATAAATTACTTTTACAGGATTTTTTGTGCTTTGGTTTTGAATTCTTACCAATGCAGCATCAAAAGTTTCTAGTGCATCATTTTCGTTAAAGCCATAATTTAAGTTTGAGCCAGGATAGGGGTTAGTGGTACTTGTAATTGGATCAGGATTGACATAAACAGCTCCGTAATTTTGGCCTTCAATCCCTTCATCGGTAAACACTATATCCTTATAATATTTTCTTTTATAAAAAATAGTATTGCTAAAAGTTATATTTCTGCGACTGGCGTCATTATAAACATATAATTGGTTATCCCTTGAATCGATAGCTTCTAAACTTTTTTGCAATATGGTATTGAGCGTGGCCATAGCACTATTTCCAAAATAAAATGCGGCTTTAACTTCAATAAAAAAAGATTCGACCACTATCAATTGTGGTGGGTTATTGCTTGCAATGCCCACAATTATTCCTGAAAATTTCATTTGTTCAATATACCCTGAAACCACACTCATATTCGAATCAAGACAACTTATGCCATTATCACATTGCTCTATAACTGTTGAAATTATGCTTATGCTAAACGTATTGTAACAATATATTCCGGTAGTGCCAAGTTTAACGGTATCATTTAAACCCAAATCTGAATATGGTAATGATTGATAAATAAATGCTGGCAGATTTTCTGATGTAATTGGCACCAAATGATAGGTATCACTTGAGGGGTTAGCGAATGAGCAATTGCTAATCAAAATTACATTGCAATCAATAACTAGTGCACCATACCATATAAATGATCCAAAACAATCTTCGATGCTGCTGGCCCAGCAGGTGTTGAGCATAAAACTACATTTTACAAAGTAAGAGCCAACATTTCTTATGGTTGAATTAGGTGAACTTGAAAGTCTGATACCACCAAAGGCAACTTTACTGGCATCAAATTCATTCTTATAATTAACATCTTGATTGCTACCGTCGATTGTTAAGTTTTCAATACTGATGCCCGCTCTCACAGTACATACAGGAAAATAATATGATGCAGAACTGTTGTCTTTAGATAATGTTATATTATAGGGTAATAAATCAGAAATAGGTGGTGGTGATATAGATGGAAGTATTTTAAAAATCGCAGACGATATCAGCCATTTATTGGTATTAGTAAAATGGCTTTTAATAACTGTTCCTCCATTTTTAAAATATGGAGAATAGAAATTCTGCAGTTGGTCATTTACTCCAATTAGTCTGCAATTTAGTCCGATGATAATTGTTTCAGTTATTTTATAAATACCTTTGGGTAAAAAAACTGTTCCTCCACCATATTTTCTTCTTTCTTCATTAGCATGATTATTTAAGGTGTAACTTATAAAATCAAGGGCGCTTTGGATGGCATCTGTGTCATCATTCGAATCATCGCCAATTGCACCAAACCATTTAACATTAACAATTCCGTCAAACATAGGCGATTGTCTTATAAATATATTAGCAGATGCATCACTAATGATATCTACAGAGTCAACTGTTGGATTAAAAGAGGAACCTGAACCCTAAATGGGTCCGTAATTTTGCCAAAAGCCCTCTTGCCCATCGTCTGTTGTATAATAAATATTATACTGGTTAACCCCACCAAGACTTGTAATATCTCTTAATACTCTAAACAAACTGCTTGAGCTCAGCCATGCATGTGAGTTAGTTTGAATTCCATTCATAGTGGTGTAGTTGATTACTGTTTTCATAAGTTAAAATTAGTAGGAATAAATTTAACCAAGCAAATCAAACTATTGCATAAAATATGATTAAAAGTGCAAAGAAGGTTTACAGCAGCGTGTATTGTGTTTTAGTAGAATGGAGTTCGCATCAATTCAATCAAAATATGTCTGCCTTTCTTTTGTAGGCCCCTTTTTCAAAGTTTTAAGAAAGCATCAATTAATAATTTGTATTCGCTTATTGTATGCCTGTCCGTTTATGTTTTTAGCCACAATAAAATACACCCCCGATTTTAAATTAATTGTTTTAAGAATATATTTGTTTTGATCTTTTGTTACTGTTTCTATATACGAAAATTCATTTCCCAGCACATCGTACAAAACAAAACTAACTAAATTAGATGTAGATTTAATAATCACCTCATCACTTGCCAGGTTAGGGTAAATTTCAATCACATCATTATTACTTATTTCGTCTCTTAAGCCGACTCCCTGGTTTGTTATAATTATTACCTTTGTTGCCTGCAAGTTGCTGCCATCTGTTAAAGCCGCTGTAATTGTAGCCATACCGTTTGCTTTGGCTTTTATTATGCCGGCTTGTGTAATGGTTGCTTTAGTGGTATCGATAACCGTCCAAACAACTGAATTATTTGCAGCAGCGCCAGGTAAAATATCAGCACCTAATTGGATTATTCCTCCATTTTGTGAAATATAGTTCTGGCCACTAATTGATATTGAACTGGCCAAAATTTGGTTTGTAATAATGATGGTCTTGGTTGATGAAAGATTGGTTCCATCAGTAGTGGTAGCAGTAATATTTACAACCCCATTGGCTTTAGCTGTAACTAAACCTGTTTGGGTAACCGAAGCAACAGCAGTATCACTCAACATCCAGTTTATTGGGTTATTTGCAGCATCGATAGGTAATATAACTGAAGTTAATTGAGCTATACCCTTGCTTTGTGTAATTGAATTTGGCCCATTAATTGAAATTGAAGAGGCTAAACTTTGATGGATAATAGTAATGCTTTTTATTGCTTGCAAGTTGCTTCCATCGGTAGTTGTTGCGGTAACAATAACAAGACCGTTGGCCTTGGCTGTTACTACACCTGTTTGTGTAATGGTTGCCTTATTAGTGTCATTAACTGTCCATAATACAGCTTTATTTATTGCATTTATGGGCGAAATGTTTGCTGATAATGAGATTGTTCCGTGAAATTGCGCTATGGTATTGCCCCCATTTATAGATATTCTATTAACATACACGAAAAGATATGTTTTTTTTAGATAAGATTGCGACCAGATATTTCCATTTCCAAAACTATATTGATAATTACCGGCAAATAACATGGAAGAATCGGTATTGATTTGATGAGCGAATACCTGTAAATAGCTACTTGAACCATATTTAGCAATGAGTGTATCTTTTCTTAATATATTAAAATTGCTATCAATTGTTAAAATATTTTTATCGCTAGCAATTAAAAAATTCCCGTTATTAAATGTCGTAATCTGTGGAAAGGGGATCCCATACTTTATTCCATAATAAAAGTATGGTAAATACTGTGAAGTAAACAGTGTATCTTTAATCAATGTTAAAGTATTCAAATTATAACGTCCGCAATATAGTTTACCGTATGGATATGCAGCTCCAATATATAGTAACTCCGTAAAATCATGATTGTAATTTACATTCTTATTACCCCCATTAAAGTAGCCTTTATATAATTGAATGGATTGAATCGAATTCAAAAGATTTCCTGTTGAATCTATATTGAAAATTAATGCAAAAGAATCTTTTATTCCTAATATTTCTATTTGATTAGCTGAAATAATTCTTGCATTCAATGCACTCCCCGCCATATTACTTGAAGTCGGATAATAGTTATGAGCATTATAATTGATTCCTATGGTGTCGGTAATAATAGTGAAAGGTACGCCCCATACAGAATTAGTCGAAGAAACATTACCCAATAACAAATATTTATTGGCATTTATTTTCTTTATGGTATTAATTACATAGTACATTGCGGTATCCCCTAACCTGATTTTCCATTTTAAAATGCCATTGCTGTCAATTTTTATGAATCTTATTCCTCTTTTGCTCGCGTTATCATCGGCAGAAAAACCGGCGAATATGGTGCTTTCATTGTCATCGTTAATTAAATCAGATATGTTGGCACAAGTTCCTCCGCTGCAAGAAACAGTGTCAATGAGTAATTACCATAATTGATTGGCACACTTATCAAACTTTGTTACACAAAAACTCCGATGGTCCAAACCAGAAGTGTTGCCGTTTATTCCCGAAAAGCCTCCGGTAACTGGATTTAAACTATTAGATTTCTTTATTTTATATATAACTTCTGTATAGGGGCTTAGTATGGTATCAAAGTCACATAAGCCTTGCGCGGCAATATTTTTTGTGCTTAAAGTTACTGTTAACAGACTCAAAAATAATATAAGATTTTTCATAATGTAAATGTTATTAAACAAATGATTATCAAATATAAGTATTATTCAGCTTTGTTCGGTAAATATCGCGTGTTGTTTAACCACCATTTTAATGGCAACTATATTATATGGGACTAAAGCGTTTATACATTTCATAATTGTTGACGTGTTCTGTTGTAAGACTATTTGTATTTGACCGGCTCTTAGTTCCATCTGAAACTTTACTTCTTGAAGTTGGTTCGTCGAGTTATGAGTTATGAGTTATGAGTTTTTGGAAAGGAAAGAAGAAATTGGAAATGGTTCCCCGACGCTGAGGATTTGGAAGGGGTTTATAAATTTGTTAAGTAAGCCAATAGTTCCTTACCAGAAAGTTTTATTTTGATGATCTTCTCTGGGTCGCGTTTTTCTAAACCGAACTGATAGAGTTTATCATAATACTCAAGCACAATTTCTATCCAGCCATCATAATTGCCCTGTTGTAAAAAAGCAATAGCCTCGCGGGTACGCTGGTCGCCAAGTTTCTTTTTTATTCTTTCGGTTGAACCGATTAAGTCATTTATATTAAACTTTCCGTAGAGTTCGAGAATATTTTTACACCGGGTTTCAAATGAATAATCTAAAAAATAAACAACGCTGTTTCTAATACCTTCATGAACCTTTACAGGTATCTGAAATTTTCCGATCAGCCTGCTTTCATCTTCAACCCAAACAGGTTTTTCAAGATCAAATGAAATAAGCTTTGTGTAAATGTCATTTTCATACTGTTCCTGACTTACCTGTGCAGGCAAGCCGATATTGCCGAATGCAGATCCACGGTGATTGGCCAATGCTTCCAGATCGAGCACCTGGCAGCCTTTCTCAATCATCTGGTTCAAAATAATTGTTTTGCCTGAACCTGTGAAACCACCTAATACTTTAAACTCAAACTGAACAGCTAATTTATCTAAAACGGCTTCGCGATAAACCTTATATCCGCCTTTCAATAAAAATACCTGATAACCCGCAGAGGAAAGAAGGTTACCCATAATCTGACTCCTTAACCCACCCCGCCAGCAATGAATATAAACAGGGCCAACAGGAAACTTTGCATAAGCCTCTTCAACAAACCTTTTAAATTGCGTACCTACCAACTCATAACCCAGGATTACGGCAGGCTGATGACCTTTTTGTTTATAGCAGGTACCCACCAGTTTTCTTTCTTCATTATTTAAAATCGGAAAAGAAACAGCACCCGGAATATGACCTTGTAAGTACTCCCCTTCACTCCTGCTGTCAAGTAATATGGCGTTTTCAGAGCGGTTAAAAAAGTCGATAAAAGTAATTTGTTTGAGCATTGTTAAAAACGCAATCTAAATTAATGATAAAAATAATTGAAATTCGCTGCCAATATTATGGAAGAAAAAGTTCTCATCATTGATTTTGGTTCGCAATATACCCAATTAATTGCCCGCCGTTTGCGTGAATTAAATGTATATTCAGAAATTTACCCCTGCACTCACCTGCCTGAAATAAACGAACATACGAAAGCTATTATATTAAGTGGCAGCCCTTTTAGTGTAAACGATGGAATTTTGCCAGCTATAGACCTTAATAAATATAGAGGCAAATTACCCATTTTAGGCGTGTGTTATGGTGCTCAGCTATTGGCAAACCAAAATGGAGGTTTTGTAGTGCCAAGCAAAATAAGGGAGTATGGCAGAGCCGTACTTCAGCATATTAAAAAAGATCCTTTGTTTGACGATATAGAAATTGGTAGTCAGGTTTGGATGAGCCATGGTGATACTATACAAGAAATTCCTTCTGATTTTAAAATAATTGCCAGTACCGAATCTGTAAAAATAGCCGCTTTTAAAATTGAAGGAGAACCCACTTATGCCATTCAGTTTCATCCCGAAGTAACCCATAGCACTGATGGCAAAACCCTGTTGTTTAATTTCATTTCTAAAATAGCAGGCTTAAAACAAAACTGGACACCCGCTCATTTTATTGAAAGCACAACCCACGATTTAAAACAAAAACTGGGTAACGACAACGTTATTCTGGGCTTATCCGGTGGTGTTGATTCTTCTGTGGCCGCCGTGCTTTTAAAAGCGGCTATCGGATCAAACCTAACCGGAATTTTTATTGATAATGGCTTATTGCGCAAAGATGAATACGAACAGGTATTGCACGCTTACAAAAACATGGGTTTAAATGTAATTGGCGTGAATGCAAGAAATAAATTTGTAGATGCTTTAAAGGGAATAAGCGACCCTGAATTAAAACGTAAAACCATAGGCCGTGTTTTTATTGAGGTGTTTGATGAGGAAGCTAAAAAATTAAACAATGTAAAGTGGTTGGCACAGGGTACAATCTATCCCGATGTTATTGAAAGCGTAAGCGTTAAAGGTCCTTCCGCAACCATTAAATCCCATCACAATGTGGGTGGCCTGCCCGATAAAATGAACCTTAAAATTGTGGAGCCCCTGCGAATGCTATTTAAAGATGAAGTAAGGCAGGTTGGCACAGCTTTGGGTATTGAACCTATAATTTTAAACCGACATCCTTTTCCGGGGCCGGGGCTTGCTATCCGCATTCTTGGTGATATTAACGAAGAAAAAATCAGGATTTTACAAGAGGCAGATCACATTTTCATTTCTGAACTAAAAAATAAAAATCTTTATAACAGCGTATGGCAGGCTGGTGCTATTTTTTTACCCATTAGTTCGGTAGGTGTAATGGGCGATGAAAGAACCTACGAAAATGTAATTTGCCTGCGGGCTGTAACCTCCGTTGATGGAATGACCGCTGATTTTTGCCACCTGCCACACGATTTTCTCGGCCTGGTTTCGAACCGGATCATAAATGAAGTGAAAGGAATTAACCGCGTAGTGTATGATATTAGCAGCAAACCACCTGCAACCATTGAGTGGGAATAACAAATAAAAATATGTTTAAACTGAACCAAAAGTGTATTGTATTTGTGTTATTTATTTTGTGGTTTATACCGGGTGTTTTGGCTCAGGATAGCCTTATAACCGATACCTTTAAGCCTGCCAATAAAAAGTACATTATATCTGTGGTTATGCCATTTTGTAATAAACAAATTTTGTTTAATCCTCAAACAAAAAATGCTGCTTTAGGAAATGCTTGCAGGCAATATTTTGAAGGTTTTAAACTAGCGCTGGATAGCTTTAACAAATCTGTTGTACCCATAGAAATAAGGGTTTTTGATACACAAGGTGATAGTAATATCTTTAAAATTATCATGAATAAAACTGATTTCCAGGAAAGTAACCTGATTTTTGGTCCTGTTGTAAAGGATGGGCATACTATGATGAAGCCTTTCTGCGAAAAATATAAAGTTTATAATATTTCCCCATTTTTAACCTTAACAAAAAGCAAGATTAATAACCCTTATCTAATTTCATCCTACCCGGATTTAAGTTATTATGGCGATTTTATTTTGGAACAAATTAAACAGGGTGGCTGGGATGATGCCAATGTGGTTATATTAACCGGTAAAGAGGCAAACGAAAAAATTATTGCCGCCAGAATTATGGCACTAAAATTAAAATATGCCGGCTTTACGCTAAAAATAATTGACATTAATAAATACCTTGATTATTGCAAAGTATACCGAAGCGGAAGGCCAAACCATGTAATAATAGAAAGTGATAACGAATTTTCTGTAACTACAGCAATGCGTTACCTGGCCGACACCACTCTTTTTTCAGGTCTTATTACCTATGGTTCAAAAAAAATTCTTGAATTTAAATCGCCCGATATAAGCATGTGGCAGCATTTAAACCTGAATGTGGTGAGTCCGTTTTATATTGATTACCAAAATGCAAAAGTTAAATTATTTATTGAACGCTACCGCGAGCGATATTATTCTGAACCAGCCGAATTTGCGTTTAATGGTTATGAACAAGCTACTTTTTTTATCACTTATTTTTTAGAAAATAATGGTTTGATGGACAAAATAATAGAAAAAAATCAAGTAAAACCAATAAGTAACTGGTTTAAAATACGCGCTAAGATAGAAGGTAAGGGTTTACAAAGCAGCAAATTAAATATGTTATATTTTGAGGATAATGAATTAAAAAGGTGGGAATAAATGTTTTCTTCTGAAGAATAAGTAAACCCCGTTGGAATATGGAAGCAGTTAAGAAAATAAAGAAAAACACCTGAACAAATAATTGGGTTAATTTAAGGTATATAAATTTAAAAAGGATGGTGGTGCTTCGTAATCGCTTTTAACTACACTTTCATTTCAATTCTCGTCCTGATTTTTCTACATTTTCTAACCATTTTTCCTATAATGAATGGTTAGCTGTTTTAACAACCCCAATGTATGTTACTTTCACAGGCTTTATACCACAAAATTTAAATGTTGTTTTTTTAAGTTGATTTACACTTGGTCGTCCATATAAAACCCAATAATACCAACTGGGCTGATCAATTGTTATAATGATGTGTGCTGATTTTCCTGTTAATAATTTGTCCCACCAAACAGAGTTTTCCCGATACTGAAATGCAAAACCCGGCAAAAAAAGTCTGTCAATAAAACCCTTTGTAATAGCAGGAAGTCCGTCCTACCAAACAGGATGAATTTAAACTAAATGATTAGCCCATATAATTTTCTCCCAGGCATATGATAAATCCGGTTCTAATTCAGTTCTCTTTTGGTAACCGAACTGCAAATTGGGGTTGAACTCTAAATCTTTAATAATAATCTCTTTAATATCGGCACCTGCGGTTAACGCTCCTTTTTTGTGTGCTTCAAAAAGTCCAAAATTGAAAATTTCGCTATTAGGGTGTCCGTTTATAACGAGTATTTTTTTTATTTTGCTTTTGGCATGCTCACTTCTGATGCTTCATTTATCCAATTATCGATAACTATTAAATACTCTTAGAGAAGCCACCTTAACATTAAAAACAAACCGCCCGATACCACTATACATACAGGCAGCGTAAGTAACCAGGCTAACGCTATTGTTTTAATAGTTTTACTTTGCAGGTTTTTAATTCCTTTGCTGGCAACCATACTACCGGCAATTCCGGATGATAGAACATGTGTGGTGCTTACGGGTAAGCCAAGCCAGGTAGAAAAACCAATAGTACTCGCCGCAACAATTTCGGCACTGGCTCCCTGAGCGTATGTTAAATGTTGCTTACCTATCTTTTCTCCTATGGTTGTAACAATACGTTTCCACCCAATCATAGTGCCTAATCCTAAACTTACAGAAATCATTAGTATTACCCAGCCGGGTGCAAATTCTGTAGTCGATTTAAGACTTTCCATGGCCTTTTTAAGCTTAGCTTTATTAAGAATACTCAGGTTTACATTTTTACTTGATAACAAGATTTTGGTTGATCTGCTTAATAGAATAAGATCTTTTCTTAATATCATTTTGTCCTGATTTTTATAATCAAAAAGAGGTTTATTACCTTCCAGGTGTTTTTCAAAATCAACTAATAAATTCATAGACTTCAAATACTCAAAACGCTCATCAATATTTAATTCCTCCGCATTAATTTTAGTCATAATGTAGTTCACCTCACTTACATTTTCTTTAATATCTAAACTGCTTTTAGAGGTGTCAAGCGTAAAATAACCAGGCACAATTGCTATTAGTATTAACATCACTAATCCTACACCTTTTTGTCCATCATTAGAACCATGTGAAAAGCTAACGCCGGTACAGGTAAGTAATAAAATTAGCCTTATGCCAAAAGGTGGCGGAGCATTTGTGGTAGGTTCTTTAAAGATGCTCCGGTTTTTTATAACCTGCCTTAAAATATACATGAGCAGAATGGCAATACTAAATCCAATGAGTGGTGAAAATAAGAGAGAAAGTCCAATTTCTGTGGCTTTTCCCCAATTTACATAAGTTCCGGGGCTTGTGGCCATTAATGAAAAAGCTATACCTATTCCTATTATTGAACCAATTAAAGTATGCGAACTTGAACAGGGAATACCATAATACCAGGTACCTAAATTCCAGGCAATAGCGGTTATTAGCAGCGATAAAATAAGTGCCACATTATGGTAAATGTTGGTATCGAGTAAAATTTCTGTTGGCAATAAATTGGTTATACCCATTGCCACCGCTATTCCACCGGCAAAAACTCCAATGGCATTCCAAACCCCACTCCATATAACGGCAACCCAGGGTTTTAAAGAATTGGTATAAATAACTGTTGCCACTGCATTGGCTGTATCATGAAATCCATTAATAAACTCAAAAGCAGCAGCAGCCAGTAAACAGAACAACAGCAGGATAGTCAGGGAATTGTCTAAACCAAACATATTTTATAATTGCGCAATATTAGTCGGATCTTGAAATTTTACAATGTTAATTAATTTAAAATTAATTGTTAAGCCTGTTCACCATTTATCAAAAAAGGTTCAAATAATCACTAAATGTTTTTATTTTCGCCCCGTTTAAAACCATAAAAATGAAGAAAATACTATATAGTCTAAGCATCTTACTCCTGTTAAATTTTAATGTTAAGGCCGATGAAGGGATGTGGATTCCGCTTTTACTAAAAAAATACAATTACGAACAAATGAAAGCCAAAGGGCTTAAACTAACTGCTGAACAATTATATGATGTAAATAACAATTCATTAAAAGATGCCATTGTATGGTTTAATGGCGGTTGCACAGGTGAAATTATTTCCTCTCAGGGATTGGTGCTAACTAATCATCATTGTGGTTATGATGCCATTGCCTCTAATTCTACTCCACAGGATAACCTGCTCGACAATGGATTTTGGGCTAAAAATCATGGTGAAGAAAAACCCATACCGGGCATGTGGGTATCTATTGTTCAACGCATTGAAGATATGACAGATCGCGTTCAAACCGAACTAAAAGGAGTGGAAGAGAAAAACCGCCCGGCTAAATTAACAGAGATCTATAAAAAAATTACGGATGAAGTAAAAAAAGGTACCACTTATGATGCCCAAATGCGGGAGATGTTTAAAGGTAATGCGTATTACTTATTTGTGTTTCAAAAATATACAGATATCAGGCTGGTAGGCACTCCCCCGCAAAATGTAGGTAAGTTTGGCGGTGATACGGATAATTGGATGTGGCCGCGCCATACCGGAGATTTTAGCATGTTTCGTATTTATGTAAATAAAGAAAATAATGCCACAAATTATGCGCCGGATAATGTTCCTTATAAACCTAAACACTCTTTACCTGTAAGCATAAAAGGGGTTAAAGAAGGTGATTTTGCAATGATTTATGGATTTCCGGGCCGTACAAACCGGTATGAATTTTCTCAGGGAATTGACCTAGCTATAGAGAAAATAAATCCCACCATTGTTAATATCCGCAATATTCGTTTAAAAGCATGGAAAGAAGTAATGGATAAAAGCGAAGCTGACCGTTTAAAATTATCGGCAGATTACGCTTCTATAGCCAATTATTGGAAGTATTTTATTGGGCAAACAGAGCAAATGAAACACCTTAAAGTATATGATTTTAAAAAAGGTGTGGAAGCACGCTTCACAAAATTTGCAGAAGGCAAACCCGAATATAGTAATGTATTGGCCAATGTAGAGAAAGCGTACACTGATTACCGCTCCATTGCTTTACAAAGAATTTATTTAAATGAAGGTATTTTAGGAATCTCCATAACTTCAATGGCAAATAATTTTATTAGCTATGAAACCAATGCGCAAATGGTAAAAGATACTACCGGAGGCAAAAAGGGTAAAACTATGCCTAAGGATTCTGCTGCTGCAAATAAAGCAGTTAAAGCAGCCCTTTCTAATTCTGAAGATTTTTATGCCTCCTTTTTCCCTACTGCCGATGAAAAAATAATGGCGCAAATACTCGAAATGTATTATAATAATATTCCGGCTAATCAACACCCTGCTTATATGGCTACCATTTTAAAAAGTAAGGGAAAATCAAATACGGAGAAGTTTCAAAACTATGCAAAAATGGTATATGCCAATAGTTTATTTGCCAATAAAGAAAAGTTTGAAGCCTTTGCCAGGAAGCCGGATCATAAAAAGTTAATGGCTGATCCTGCATTTATACTGGTGAAATCATTTTATGATAATTATGTAAATAACTATAAGCCAAAAGTTGATGCTTTTAACGCCGCAATGGGTCCTGAGGCCCGCGCCTATTTAAGAGGAATGATGGCAATGAATCCGGAGAAAAACTGGTATCCCGATGCCAATTCCTCTATCCGGTTAACTTATGGAAATGTACAATCGTATGATCCTAAAGATGCCGTTCATTACGAATATTATACAACGCTTGATGGCGTTATGGAAAAGTACAATCCTAAAGATTTTGAATTTACTTTACCGCCTAAATTAATTGACCTGTATAACAACAAAGACTTTGGTCGCTACAAGATGGCTAATGGTAAATTACCTGTTGGTTTTATAACCAATAACGACATTACCGGGGGTAATAGTGGAAGTCCTGTAATAGATGGCGAAGGACGATTGATTGGTTTAGCGTTTGATGGAAACTGGGAAGCTATGAGCGGCGATATTGTATTTGATGAAAAATATAAACGTACCATTAATGTTGATATTAGATATGTATTGTTCCTTATTGATAAGTTAGGGCAGGCACCACATATAGTTGGCGAAATGAGTGTAGTAGAATAAACTATCTTATAAAAACAAAAAAGCCATTCATGTTTTAACATGAATGGCTTTTTTGTTTTTACAATACTTTAAGGATTACAATTTTTTACTGTGTTTAAGTACTTTTGCTTCTACGTAAAAAATAATCTCTTCCGCAATGTTTTTAGCCTGGTCACCTACCCTTTCCAATTTTCTAATAGTTGAAAGTACATATAACGCTTGCTCAACATTTTCAGGGTTTTTACGAATATATTCTGCTATATTAGTATTAGCATCGCGATTAATCTGATCCAGAATTTCATCTTGTTTAAAAATGCTTCTCGCTATTGCTGTGTCTTCACTTTCAAAGGCAGCCTCAATTTCTTCCATAATGCTAATACACTCATCAAACATTTTTAAAAGTTGCGAAGATTTTAATAATTCCTTATCAAAATCCTGTTGGGTTTCAACCAAAAATTTGGCAATTCCTTCTGCAATATCTCCCGTTCGTTCCAGGTTATTATTAATTTTTAGAATTGCCAGTAAATAACGTAAATCTATAGCTACAGGATTATATAACGCAAAGTAACTTTCGCAATCGCGGTCTATATTTAACTCTTGGGCATTCACCCTTTTTTCTGTTTGAATAATTTCGCGTGCTAAATCTTTATCAAAACGAATTAAGGCATCTTTTGCTTTAGTAAGTTGTGTATGAACCAAAGCAAACATAATGTTAACCTCTTGCTTAAGATGCTTTAACTCTTCTTCAAAATGTGTCATCTTCCTGTTTTATTACCCCTATTTAAAAATTATACCTAATAATTGCATTTTTTTTT
>JACMQU010000118.1 GCA_014376805.1 Bacteroidia bacterium | reverse complement strand
CAAGAACTCTGTTTAAAAAAGGAATTTTATCACCACTTTTCTGCTTTACTGTTTTCCCGGTTTGATCCGTTAAATATAATTCAACTTCATCGGTAATTGGTCTTGCTGTTTCCAGATAATAAATTAAGTGTTCAGATGTATTATTATGGAGACTAAACTTAACCCAAAAATAGTTTTCCGTAAATCCTAAATTGGTTATTGATTGCGTAAGGGGATTAAAAGTAAAATTGTTCCTATCCGATGCAATTTCTGCAAAATTATATTCAATTAATCCTGCATCAGCGATCTGTGCATGCGTGTGAAGTGAAGTTTATTGGGCAGATTACCTGGTTCAAAAATAAATTGTGCGCTGCTTAAAGTGTAAATCAGCGTCAACAAAAAAGTTAATAATAATTTCACAGTATTTTAAATAATGGTGCTAAATAACTGAATGGCTACTTCATATACGAAGTTAAATACAATTAAGTTTTTTAGATCTGATAATCTAATCTGAAATTAATTCAAGATCAAGCCAAAAAAAAACTGCTTTAGTTATATACCAAAGCAGTTTTTAAATAAGGAGTTAAAATTTAATCCTGTGCAATTATAAATAAAGTTATTGCATCGGTATTGTCTTCAGCAGTCATTACAAATTTTATAAGTCCCTTTTTTCCGCTTGCTGTTTGAAAAGCTATAATATTATTTTCATCAAGCATGGGCACTTTACTTGTTGCTCCGGAGGTAAAATCAATATTGGCAAATGAACCATCTACCTTACTATTATCTTTTATAAAATTAAACTGTTCAACCGTAAAACCTGTGGTTTTAAATTTTGTGTCATTTTTAGTCTGCCAACTTGCAATTTCAGAATCCCATATAACCTGTGCACCATCAGCATTAGTAGGAGCAGCAAAAGTATTACTATCCATTGATCCATAATAATAAACAAAATCTATTTTTGAAGAATTTGTTTTGGCAGTGCCATTGCTACCTGCAGTATAAGCTGCAAAGTTATTTGAAATGCCTAAAAATTTATAGGGAAGATTTATATTTTTTTGAGCACCTAATTTGATCTCACCAGATGCTATAATACCATTGGTTATAATAAATTTTACAGAGTAAACCTTTGTTACAGTAACATTTTTAATATCTGTTGCTTTAATTGTATAAGTTAGGGTTGAACCGGCAGAAACTAAACCTGTAAGATCGTCGGTGTAGGTATAATCAACTTCTGCTTTATCGGGTATGGCACTATAAATATTCACTACATTTGTTGATCCGGAAATGGCTCTTTCTATAGATAAGTTTTTAATAGTTCTTCCATTTCCTGCAACTACTTTAACTTTTAAATTTACACTTTTTACGTTTATATCTTGCTCATTAGATTGAACCCCGTCATTAACTGTAATAGTAGGTGCCGGAGTTGTATCATCTTTTTTACAAGAGGTGAAAGTAATAATGAATCCAATTAATAATAAAGTGCTTGATTTAATAAAGTTTTTTATGTGCATAATACCACAAAGAAAAAGCTTTTAAAAAAAATCTCCTTATATAATTAGCTCATTCTTTTATATAATTTTTGTAAAAACATGTACTATAAAATTCTTGTAACTGTTAACTCCACCCAAATATTAAAAGGCTTATTATTAATGGCAAGTTAAATTGCTTCCATAACCCTGTAACCTTGTTTACGCACTATTTATTTGTAACTTCATATGCGGCAAAATGTTTTTGCACCCGCCTCAAATCCTGAAAACTGAAAACTTGCCTCAACTTTCACTGCAATTGCAGCTCATTCTGCCATTTTTAAAATATTACCAGAATAATCTGTTTGCCCACCCGGATTCATATTACTTGTTTCGCAGTTATTTATAATCACCTTCTTTAAACCATCACCCGATGGGCTTTAAACTACTATAACTATTTTATTCAATTGCGATTATAATTCCGCTACCTGATTCATAAATGTTTTTACGAACTCAGGAATTTTTCAAACGTTTTTTTTTTAATCAACAGATTACCTTCAGGAACTACTATCATCCTAACAAAGATCACCTCACAATTTGAATAAGTAAAAGATTAATACACCAGTTTGTTAACTTTGTTTGAAATATATTCTGTATTTTTGAATGAACAGTAACAGAATTATTTAAAGTAGGCTAAAAACTTAAATGACATTAGAAATGTTAAGAGGGATTAATACCTTACAATTAAAAAGAATAAAAACCATGTTTAAAAAATTTACAACCACAGACAAACTCCTATTTGTAGCTGCCCTATTATCGTTAATATTTTCGGAGATCCTTTATTTTCAGGGAGAAAAAGCAGACGGGTCATTTATTGGTTTATGGGTTCCTTCCATATTAGCATTTGGTATTTATTTAAAACTCATTAATAATTCAAAAAATGATTGAATTTATACCCTATTTTGCCGGGCTCATAACCCTTCTATTTGGTGTTGGCTTTGCGTTAGCAATTACGCATACAGATAAAACAAATAAATAAAATATTTTTTTTCTACTACTTGTTTAGTGGTGATTTTAATTTCTGAAACAATATAATCACCGTATAAATAATGCGGTTAAATGTTAGCAGGGGTTTACTAAAAAAGCGTATTAAGTGCTCATTAAAACGCTTAATTTACTCGTAAGTTAATGCTTCTTAGCGAATATTTATTGTGGTACAATTCCATATATTTATTGCTTCAATGATCTGGCAAGTTTTTTAAAAACTACTTAAAGAATGTTAGGTAAAGGACTTAAAATAAATTACGGAAGCCATTATACACCTGCAAAATATTTTGCCAATGGCGTAATTTACTACCAAACAATCATGCTTAATAACTATTATGCAGCGATAGATTATCCTGATAAAATTAGAGCTAAAATATAGAGATCACAAACTGGTAAGACGTTGATTTTTCTTACCAATATCTTTCAACTAAAGGCAACAGATATTGCATAACTGTAAAAACATCGTTGCAAAATAGAGTTATTCTTTTGATAGATTAAGCAACAACTTAAAATAGAATCCTCAGGGAATCATGCTGAAAATGCTGTTAAAATGCAAGTATAGATTGCCAGGCAAGTTTATGTTTTAGTTGCATTAAAAAAGGTGCATTTTAAATTAAAACAAAGTCTATAGGAAGTTCTACAAGTTTTAAATATATTCATTTTTAATATAACCCATTGGGTCAACTGTTTTAGCAGAATAAATTATAATATGCCAAAGAACCAAATGGCAATCAATTAAAAATATTGGATTTATGACACAACGCTAATGAAAATTTCTATTAACTAAATATGCTTTTCGGCATGATAAGATGATCGCACCAAAGGACCCGATTCCACGTAATTAAACCCTTTTTCAAGGCCTGCTGTTTTATAAAACAGAAATTGTTCAGGAGTTATAAATTCATCAACATTTAAATGCATTTTAGTAGGCTGAAGATATTGGCCTAAAGTTAAAACATCGCAACCATTTTCAAGCAGGTGATCCATTATTTCTAATACCTCATTTTCTGTTTCTCCCAAACCTAGCATTACCCCACTCTTTGTTCTTAAACCTCGTTCTTTAGTAAGTTTAATTTGTTGCAGACTTCGCTCATATTTTGCCTGAGGTCTAACCTTACGATATAACCTTTTAACTGTTTCCATATTGTGAGAAACAACTTCAGGCTTTTCATCTATAACCTGATACAGAAGATCCCACTTTGATAAAAAATCAGGTATTAATGTTTCCATTGTAGTGGCCGGACTTTCGAGTTTAACTAAGCGGATAGTTTCTGCCCATACAGTAGCACCTTTATCAGGTAACTCATCTCTGTTAACCGAAGTTATAACGGCATGTTTAACACTCATTAATTTAATGGCTTCAGACACCCTCCGCGGTTCATCAAGATCGTATGTATTAGCCCTGCCGGTAGCAACAGCGCAAAAAGAGCAACTGCGTGTACAAATGTTCCCTAAAATCATAAAAGTAGCTGTTCCGGCTCCCCAACATTCACCCATATTTGGGCAATTTCCGCTTTCACATATGGTATGTAATTTATATTCGTCAACTAATTTTCTTACCTTACGATAACTTTCTCCTGTAGGTAATTTTACTTTAAGCCAGGTTGGTTTTTTAACCTTTTCCTCACCTAAAACCGGCAATTCAATCATATCACTTTTTTTTCCCCCAATTAAATGCAAGATAAAAACCATAAAAAAACTGATCGGCATTTGAGTGCGCCATTATGGGCAAACCCTTAGCAAATGCATCTACAGTAACACCTGCTTCAAGGCTTCTTGTTTCATCCGGATAAGGCCCCCATTCTACCTGCAACCCAGCCCTTCCATAACCTCCCACGTTTAATGAAGTTTCACTTAAACCTGAAGTAGCTGAAGAGTTTCCATAAATTCTAAAAACATCCTGATGTTTTTCTGCTTCGTATCTTTCAGAAATCAGAAAACCTCCGGGTTTTCCATCTGTGTACGGGTAGTAAACATCAATATAAACAGGTTTTAAAAAAGCTACTGTAGCACCAATTGTATAAATAAAATTTAAACCCACAGCATTCTTATAAGGCCTGTCAGTTATAGTTATTGTTTGCCCCAATCCGTTTCTTAAAAAGAAAACCACATTAAGTCTTCCAAAAGTATATTGATTAGGATTCTCGCTAAATCCAGAACGACGAACTTCTTTTGGATGCTTGATACGAGTTAGCTCCACTTCATAATGATTTAGTTGGGTGCCCGTTTTATGCCAGCCATGCCGGTAGTATACTCCTCCAAATTTAAATGAATTAAGATTGATTCCAACCAAATTACTTTCACTGTACAATAACTGGGGCTCCAATATAGGGGCATTCTGAGCATTTGTTTGCATATTAAACAAAATACTTGCGAGCAAAGAAAATATAAAGACGAACCTTTTCAAGAATGTTTAACTTTGTTTTTTATAATTAAAACGAATGTACACATCAGAAGTTATTTATCAAGGTGAATTGCGCTGCAAAGCTAAACATTTACAATCAGATACTGTAATCATTACAGATGCACCTGTTGATAATTATGGAAAAGGGGAGGCTTTTTCACCCACAGATTTGCTGGCAACAGCATTAGGAACCTGCATGTTAACTATTATGGGAATTGAGGCTAACAAATTAAATGTAAATATTGATGGAGCTAATTTAACAATTAAAAAAATTATGGGCACTTTACCCAGAAGAATCGTCAAAATTGAAATAACAATGGTTGTACCTGATGCAGGAATTAGCGAAATTAATAAGGAACTTCTTAGGGATGCAGGGATCAACTGCCCTGTAGCAAAATCTCTGCATCCTGATCTTATCCAACAAATACTTATAAATTTTATTTAAAAAAGTTGAATAACCTGGCTCACATTTAAATGAAATTTTGGACAAGAGCCTTTACATGAGCTCAAACTCAATACAGTAAATGCTGCTACAATAACTAATAACTTTTTCATATCTTTATTTTTTACTTTTGTTTAACAATAATAATATATCAGCATTATTATCAGATTTTAATTTGTTGGATTTCATCGCACAAAACAATCAAATTTCATCTGTCCAATTTCTTTTACGCTTCAAAGGTAATAAAAACAAATTGATTTGGTATCTTGCTGAACAGCTTAGGGTATATCCAAAAGCATGCCACAAACTTCCAGTATTTACCCAAAACCATTGCTGGTACACAGAAAAAAGTTATGAACAGTCAAGTAGTGAAGCAACTGCTCTATATAAAAGCTCGCTGTTTTCGGGGAAAAACTTCCTCGATTTGTCAGGAGGTTTAGGAGTAGACGATTGGGCCTTTTCTAAAAATTTCCAAAATGTTGTGTCTCTTGACCCAAACTTGGAATTAAACGAAATGGTTAGAATTAACTGGGAAAAACTAAAACTCATTAATTGTGAGCGGATAGATAGCACTGCTAAAGAATATTTAGCAGGATGTAATATTAATTTTGACCTTGTATATATTGATGCAGATAGAAGAACAGAAGCTAAAAGAAGCTTTTTGATAAGTGATGCTGATCCTGATTACCTTGGTTTAACAGCTTTACTATTTCCTATAAGCAAAAAAATATTGCTCAAACTTTCACCTTATATTGACCTGCAATATTTAAAAGAGCACCTGTCTTTTTTAACCCACATTTATGTGGTGAGTGTAAATAGGGAAGTTAAAGAAGTATTAGCTTTGGTTCAACCAGATGTTTTAACAAATGTTAAAATTACTGCTGTGGAAATAGGGATAAACGGGCAAGTTCAAATATTTAGTGCTGAGCAAGATAATGAGATAAAAAATGAAGGTTTATTTGAACCTCTATGGTTTTTTGAACCGGCACCATCAATTATTAAGGCAGGTTTAAGCATTGCTTATTCCAACGGTTTACAATTGTTTCAATTAAGTAAAAACACAAGTTTTTATGTTGGCATGATTGCTATACCATATTTTATGGGAAGAAGTTTTTTAATTATTTCCCATTTTGAATTTTCAAAAGCAAGTCTTGTTAAATACCTTCAAAAAAACATGATTACAAAGGCTAATATTACCCGACGTCACTTTAATATGAGTGTGGAAGAAATTCGGCAGGTATTTAAAATAAAAGAGGGCGGTAAAGAATATTTATTCTTTGCCACCCTCTGTAATAACAAAAGAATGGTTTATCACTGCCACAAATAAATTAAGCCCGGTTTGGGTAAATGGCTATTTTTTGACCGCGACTTACTTTATTATGTTTAATTTTACCTTTATTCCATTGTTTTAACTCAGTTACGCTTACATCGTACTTGCGGGCAATTTTAACCAATTGATCTCCGCTTTTAACTTTATAAATGATTTTGTCGTTTTTAGATTGCTTTATTTGCTTATTTAAAGCGATGAGCTCGTTAGTTACCCTGGCATTAAAATTAGAATCGTTTTTAAGTGCACCAACCCTCACTGCCTGATGGTAAGGAAGTGTAACTACAATGCCTTTGGTACTAAAGGGTATAATTCCTCTTTTGAGGGAAGGATTAAATTGTTTTATTTCTTCAACTGTTGTATTTAAGGCAATCGCTAACTGATCAATGGACATGCTATTATCAACTATTACAGTATCAAGATGATAATACATTTCCACTTCTGATGGATATATATTATGTTCACTTGCATAATTCATAACATACGCAGCAGCAATAAAGGCTGGCACATATCCGCGGGTTTCTTTAGGCAGGTAAGGCATAATTTCCCAAATATTACGCTTCCCACCTGATTTCCGGATTGCCTTTGAAACATTTCCAGGTCCACAATTATAACTTGCAATAACAAGTAACCAATCACCATACAAACGATACGAATTTTTAAAGTATTTTACAGCAGCTTCGGTAGATTTAACAATATCTTTTCTATCATCTATATAACTATCTGTTCGTAAACCATACATTTTGCCTGTAGGGGCCATAAATTGCCACAAACCAGCAGCTCCTACAGGAGAAATAGCATGTTGATTTAGTGCACTTTCAATAACAGCCAGATACTTGAATTCCATAGGAATTTTTTCCCTGTCAAATACTTCCTCAAAAATTGGGAAATAGAATTTTGAAGTGCTTAAAACCTTACTTACTAATTTACGCTTTCTGTTAGCGTATAACTCTATGTAGGCGCGAACCTGATTATTATATTCTAATGGGATTTCCGTTTCTAATAAGCTTAATCTATAAGCATAGGCAGAGTCTGAATAAACAGGAATATCATCTACATTAAAGCCATGTATATTAAGATCTCCGGGTGTGATATAGGTGTAAAGCTTACTTCGAAGTTTAATTGTATTTGAGTCAATTTCTGCTACTAATGCATCTTTCTCATTTAAAACTACCGCAGCAAAGGGTTGCGCCGATATAATAAATGAAGCCAATACCAGTGTAAGAAGTGAAAATATTTTTTTTGTATTTAACATTGAGTTTTATATTTACAATTGTTAAGAAAAGAATAGCATTTTGATAACTGTGAAATTTTCGTGCCAGATCAAAGTTATAACAATCTCTCTGCATATATAACGAATTATGAGCAATTTAACACACATTTAACGCTGTATGTTCAATTTCTGCGAAAAAAACTTCTACTTTTACCGACTTTCCATATCTATTTATACACTCATTTTGAATTTAGCCAGAATTATCTTAAGCCCTTTTTCAGTAACGTATCAATCCATTTTGAGGTTAAGAAATTATTTATATGATACTGGTATTTTGGGGGTTACCTCTTTTGATATTCCCACCATTAGTGTTGGTAATCTGGCTTTTGGAGGAACCGGAAAAACTCCGCATATTGAATATCTGATTCGTTTATTGGTTTCGGATTATAAGGTTGCCGTACTAAGCCGCGGTTATAAAAGAAAAACAACGGGGTATGTTTTTGCAGATTTTAACGCTACTGTTGAAATGATTGGCGATGAGCCATGGCAGCTTAGTAATAAGTTTAAATCGGTGGCTGTAGGCGTTTGTGAGAACCGGGTATTAGGCTTGCCCGATTTGTTATTTGATGCACCCGAAACTCAGTTAGTTTTACTAGATGATGCCTTTCAGCATCGTGCAATAAAACCGGGACTTAGCATATTACTAACAGATTATAACCGGAGGTTTACACATGATAACCTAGCCCCCGCCGGAACTCTTCGTGAATATGCCGCAGCTTATAAAAGGGCCGACATAATTGTGGTAACTAAATGTGAACCTAACATGCGTGTTGATAAAAAAATGGCTATCATTGGGGAAATTAAACCTTTAAACTTTCAGAAGGTTTATTTTTCATATCTCCGGTTTGGGGAATTACAGGGTATTTATAATCCCATTACTTTAACTAATGTAGATAGTGTTTTGGTTTTTGCAGGAATAGCCAATCCGTTAAGTTTATTAAAAGAAGTAAATAGCAGATATAAACAAGTTATTTTTAAACAATATCCCGATCATTATTCTTATAATCGCAAAGATGCAGATGAAATAATTGAACTATATAATCAATTAACAGGTGCTGTAAAAATAATAATCACCACAGAAAAAGACATGACTAAACTACTAAATGCAGAGGTGAAAGCAGTGCTGGAAAAACTTCCCTTGTTATTTCTTCCTGTGGAAGTTGAATTTTTTGGTACTGATAAAGTTGAATTTGATAAACAGGTTTTAAATTATGTAGGAGATAATTCAACTTATAATTAATAGAATTGAATAAAGTACCCTACTAATTTTATTTCTTTACAGCATCAGTTAGCATTTCGGTAATTTTTAGTTTAACTTCATTTAATGAGATCCGTTGTATGCATGGATTTTCGGGATGTACACAATGAATCTGATCACACGGATTGCACTCAAGAACATGATGAAGGTAAGAAGTATTTTTTCCATACGGATAAAAAACAAACGGTTCACCCGGACCAAACAAACCCAAACTTGGAGTTCCGGCAACAGTTGCAATACATAATGGACCGCTTTCATTGCCAACATACAAAACAGCTTTTTTAACCAATGCAACAAACTCATTCAGCTTAAAAATTCCGGCTGTGTTATAAGTTTTAAAAGGTATTTGTTGTTGAATCTGCAGATTGAGTTCTAAATCTCCGGCATCACCGGTAAATATACAATCCAATTGAAAGGATTGTTTGACCCACACCGCTAGTTCAACAAAATTTGAAGCAGGCCAGCGTCGTAAGATTCTGCGCGCACCACTGTGCAGTACAATAAACCTTTGGAGGTTGTTTTCTATCAAATAATTATTAATTCTTTCTGTTGCATCTGCCGATGCAATAAGCCGGGGTTCGAACCCAACCGGAACAGTATTAAACAAAGGAGCAATTATTTGAGTATTCGTAATTACTTCATGTGGGTGAGCACCTCCTTTTTTATTTCGATACCTCACGGTTCCTCTGTCAAGCCTTACAACAGGTTTATGTATAAGCGCATACTTTATTGTTTCAAAGTTACCTCTCAGGTCAATAATCAGGTCATAATGTTCTTTCAACTCATTAACTGAGGTAAAAATCTTATCGATAGAAGGATGAGAATTAACAAGACTGATGCCATATGGTTTACATACAAGCGTTACCTTAACTCCAGGATACCTTTGTTTAAGAAGATCAAAAACATGCAATGAATAACACAGATCACCAATCTCATCAAGCTTAAAAACAAGAATATTTTTAAACGCAATTTTTTTTATATTTTTATCCCAGTTTAGCCATTGGCTCAAGGCCATAGAAAGCCCGTAAACAACTTTTTCTTTAAAATTATGCGTTAATAATTTCATATAGATTTATAGGGCAATGATACAAAGTTTAACTGAATGAATAAATTTACAACCAAATAAAACAAATGAAACTGCTAATAATGGCATAACTGAATGAAAAAGACCTTTATATCTAACCTCATCTTGTTAATGTCTGTTAACCTGCTCATCAAACCCTTCTGGATATTAGGAATTGACCGTAGTGTGCAGAACGCGGTGGGATATGAAGAGTATGGTACATATATCGTTCTGCTATATTTTTCGATGCTGTTTATAACCTTACTTGATCTTGGTATCAATACCTATACCTCTTCAAATATTGCTCAAAACCCTGATAAATTGAGGCAGGAATTTGCCGCCTTAACTACATTTAAATTAGCATCCTCCTTTCTATATATTGCCATTACAATTAGCCTTGGAATGCTCAATGGGTTTGACAGCTACCGGATTAAATTACTCTGGATTCTTGGATTGAACCAAATATTGTCTTATTTTTATACGTATTTCAGAAGCATTGTTGGAGGTTTACAATTATTTAAAACAGACGCCATCTTATCTGTAGTTGACCGGTGTTTAATGATTATATTATGTAGTTTAATGTTGTGGTTTGGTGTTGCAGAAATGACAATTACACATTTTATAATGGCTCAGACAATTGCCTATACCGCCGCTGTATTCATTTCATTTATGGTAATTAAATCACACCTGCACGCTTTGCAATGGTCTTTTAATAAAGTGCTCTTATTAAAGGTTATTAAACAAATGCTACCTTATGCTTTGCTATCTTTAACCATGACTTTTTATACCCGGATGGATGTTATTTTACTTGAAAAGTTATTACCGGATGGATACTATCAGAGTGGAATTTATGCATCGGCTTACCGATTACTTGAAGCAGCTAATATGATGGCAGCATTAGTAAGTATGCTATTGTTGCCTATTTTTTCCAGAATGCTTTCCAACAAAGAAAATATAAGTCCACTATTGCAGTTTAGCACAGGTATTATGATACTTCCTGCTTTTGCTTTCAGTATTGCATGTTTTATTTATCGACAGCCTATTATTGAACTATTAAATAACCACAGTACCACTTACGCTGGTTCAATATTTGGATATGTAATTTTATCTTTTATACCATTAAGTACCATGTATGTTTATGGTACTTTGCTTACCGCCAATGGCAATTTAAGAACACTTAATATTTTGGCTGTTACCGCATTATTTATAAATTTACTTTTAAACTTTATTCTGATCCGGAATATGAAAGCGGAAGGGGCAGCCATTACTGCGCTTTGTACACAAACCTTTATAGGTTTAAGCAACTTCTATTTTGGGAAAAAAATAGTAAGAATAAACTTTGATCGCGATTTTGTAAAAAAATTCTTTTCAAGTTTGGGTCTAATTGCTATTTTAGCAGTTGGAACAAATTATTTCATCACTTCATGGTACCTCGGAATTCTACTTATCGGTTCAGGCAGCCTGTTGATAATGATCATTTTTAAGATTATTGATCTGAAGCAGGGATTGTTATTAGTAAGATCGAGGTTTAGCGAAAAAAGCAGTTAATAGCGGTAATTTTATATTTTTGTCGCAAATACGTATATGAACAAGAAAAAAAAACAATATTATTTTGAACTGATTGATGTTTTCCAATTCATTACCAGGTGGAAAAAACCATTGATAATTATATCGGGTATTTCGGCCATCCTTTCAATCCTCATCTCTAGTCCATGGATTATAAAACCTAAGTTTCTTTCTACTGCTGTTTTCTATCCTTCTACCAATAACTCTGTATCCAGTGCCCTATTAACTGATAGTAGGGTAAAGCAAAAAGACCCGCTTGAGTTTGGTGAACAGGTTTCTGCACAACAATATATTCAGATTCTTGAATCGGATTACCTAAAATCTAAAGTCATTGATCGCTTTAATTTGTCTGAACACTACAAGATTAACAGTGATGATAAAGAACGGAATTATGCGATGGGGAAATTGTATAACAAAAACATTTCTGCTAAAAAAACACCTTATGCTTCTATTGAAGTAAATGTATTAGATGAAGATCCGCAAACAGCAGCCAATGTTGCTAATGGTATAGTTATGATCCTTGATAGTGTTAAAACAGAAGTTCAGCGCAGATTGGCTGTTCAGGCACTTTCCATAATAGATAACGAATATAAAAGGAAAATGAATGAAGTAACGTCTATCAAAAACAGAATACAGGAATTAGGAGCCAAGGGCGTTTATAATGTTGAAGAACAGGCGAAGGCACTAACCGAAATTATTGGCAAAAGTGGCATGTCTGATTATGTGCGGTCGCAACAGAACAGCCTTGCTATGTATGGTGGTGAATCTAAGGAATTATACAGTACACTTGAATTGCAGGTGGAGCAAATGAATGAACTTAAAAAGAAACTAGACCAGGCGCAGATTGATGTAGACGGAAGATTAAGTAATGTGTTTATACTTCAAAGTGCAACTCCTGCTGAACGCAAAACATATCCTATCCGCTATCTTATTGTACTTGGTTCTATCCTTGGTTCATTCTTATTGTGTTGTATCGTATTACTTTTTGTTGAAAAATTCCAGAATCAGCAGGATTCATTAATCGCTTAAGTATTTTGGATTTTATAGCAAAGCAAAGGTGGCTATATGGATCGGGCATTATTTTTATATTGCTTAACTGCTTAGGTATCGCATTTGAATTTTACTGGTTGCCATTACTTCCTGCTCTTGCTGTTGTGGCTTTACTTGCTTTGCTTAAACTTGATTTGCTAATGC
This sequence comes from Bacteroidia bacterium, assembly GCA_014376805.1. GTDB lineage: Bacteria > Bacteroidota > Bacteroidia > UKL13-3 > UKL13-3 > B1. Next base: position 67,499 of record JACMQU010000118.1, on the reverse strand, counting down.
TATTGCTTGTTTTTCTCGTTCCTTTTTCAGTTGGGATAGAAGACATTGGATTGGGTTTGGGCATCAGTTTGCCGGATGAACCATTAATTATTGGTATTTTTTTACTGGTAATTTTCAAATACATTATTGATGGGGAATATGATTTTAGGGTTGTTAGGCATCCCATAAGTATTGCTATTCTCATTAACCTTGGCTGGATTTTAATTACGGTATTAACCAGTCAGGAAAAAATTGTTTCGTTTAAATTTTTTCTTTCACGCACTTGGTTTCTTGTGTTATTTTATTTTTTATCTGCTGTACTATTTAAAAAATTTGATCATATAAAAAACTACTTATGGGCGTATATGATTCCGCTCGGTTTTGTTATCATCTTAACTTTGATAAAACACAGCGTAGATAATTTCTCGCAGATTTCCTCCTTCGAAATTATGGCACCATTTTATATTGCACATGGTATTTATGCTGCGGCTATAGCATTCTTTATCCCCATTTTATTCTGCTGGTCAATCTTTGGGTTCAAACTTAAACTTAATCTTGTTACGGTTGTAATTACCTTGTTTTTTCTTGTCTTATTTACAGTGGGACTCATCTTTAGCTATACACGTGCGGGATGGATAAGTTTGGCAGCAGCCACCTTATTTTCGGCCATACTTATCTTTAGAATACGCCTGTGGCAAATGATGCTTGTTATTGGAATAGCGGCATCTTTGATAATTGTAAATTTCGATGAAATTTTTTATCAATTGTATCAAAACAAACAAAACTCTGCTGAGGGTTTTGAAAAACACCTGGAATCAGTTTCTAATGTGCGCAATGATGTTTCAAACCTGGAACGCGTAAACAGATGGATGGCCGCAATTAATATGGCAAAAGACAAACCTGTAGTTGGCTTTGGCCCCGGCGCATATTCCTTTACTTATGCACCCTATCAGGATCCGGAATTTAAAACACCCATAACAACAGCATTTGGAGATCAGGGCCATGCACATTCAGAGTATTTAAATCCTTTGGCAGAAAGCGGATGGCCTGGCTTAATCTCCTTTTTAGTAATTATCTTTGTTAGTTTTAAGGTTGGGCTGAACCTGGTTTATAAAGGAAGAAATTTTGAAATAAGAGTATATAGTGCCGCCATTATACTGGGCCTCGTTACCTACCTTACACATGGCTTATTAAACAGCTATAGTGAACAGGATAAAATTGCAGTTATACTCTGGGGATTTTTAGCTATGCTTACCGCATTAGACCTTTATCATAACAGCGAACCTGAGCCTGAAAATGAAGAAAATTAACTTTTTTTGTTTATGCTTAAGCGTAAACTTATAACATTACTCATACCTAATAGGCCTTGATTAAATGCGTTTCCAAGTGCGTAATCTATAGCAAAATTTTTAAGTTGAATACCGATGCCTAAACCAGGCATTCCATTGATAGTTTTTTGTCCCGAAAAATCAGTAATTCTTTGCAATGTGCTATATCCTCCACGTAAGAATATTATTTTGTTATAACCTAGTTCCAATCCAAACCTCGGATCAAGGTTTACATATTTGCTACTAACAAGCACATTGCGCTGTCCATCGGTAGTAAAATCCATATTTATTTCGGGCAAAATTGTGTATTTACCATTTCCAAATTCAAATTTACGTGCCACACCTATCGTGAACTTTGGGAGCGTAATTTCTAAACCACCAGAAGGTATTGCATTTCCTGTTGCAATAAACTGGGCTTTATCCTCATTGCTAAGTTTATAATTCCAGGCATTAAAAGTACTTGTAATATCTTTGGCAACAAAGGCAAGACTCCAATCGCCTTTCTTATAATTTACAGCTGCATCTAAACCAAAACCCCAGGCACCTCCAAAACTCCCAATTACCCTACGAATAACTTTAACATTGCCTCCAACAGTTAAGCCATCCAGTTTTGTTTGCGTGGCATAAGTACCCACAAAAGCGTAATCAACCGCCGAAAAACTTCTTATTAGTGCGTAATTTATCTGTCCATCCTGCATTAAATAAAGCGTATTCGGAATCCCGTCAACTCCTAGTCTAATCATGCTTATGGCCATTTTACTGTGGTCGTTTAATTTAAAACCTATCACACCATAATCGTGTTTGGTAATGCCTCCAAATTGTTCATTGTGCATAGCTCCAATTTGAATATTATCATCCATACCCATCAATCCTGCCGGGTTCCAATAAGTTGAAGTAACATCGCGGGTGCTTGCAATAACTGCTCCACCCATCCCTATGGCTCTTCCTCCAATTCCTATAGCCAAAAATTCATTACTGTATTTAAGCGATTGAGCAAAACCCGGGCAAATACCTGCAGATATAAATATTCCTAAAATAAATTTCTTCATTAAAACACTTTTTTTAAACGTAACAAAACATGGTAAGCATCTTTAAAAATATCGTTCTCCATCCTTTTTACACATTCCTCTAATATGGCTCTGTCACTGAATGTTAATGCAGGTAAGCCCGCCCGTATTAACACCCTGCTTAACGAATATACAAATAAGTTAGTATCGATATAGCTTCTAATATATTGAACCTTGCGAAAATGATTAAAATATTGCAATAATTTCTCCTTCCGGTTTACTTTACTTAGGATGAAAAATTCCTTTATCTGATTTAAGTCTGCCAACTGTATCTGATCATAAAAATCAGTTAAAACTTGTGGTTGATGCCTAACCAATAAGCGATCAAGAAGCATCTCAAATAAAATATGGCCGATGAACCATCGTTTCTCAACTACGTTATTAAAGTGTAAATCTTTTAATTCTTCCGTACAAATAAGTGTTCCCCATTTAAAAAATTCAGATCCATGAAAAAGTTTATCGGCCTCATAATGCTGCAAACAACCATTACTTATAGCGCACAAATTAAGATCAGCAGGATTAATCAGCACCTCTTTAAATGTTTTTACAAAACTTCTACCCAAATCAGGTAAAATAAGACCTGCGTTAAAATAAGGGTCGTTAGGTTTTTGATGTATATAAAAATGGGAGAGATAATTCAACTTTAAAAATTAATAACTGCGAAATAAATGATTTCGGCTAAATTAAGATGGTTTATTTATTTTCGCAACATGAGCAATTTTGTAGAAGAGTTAAAATGGAGAGGTATGCTGTATGATATTATGCCGGAAACCGAACAACAATTAAATAAGGAAATGACCGCGGGTTATATTGGTTTTGATCCAACTGCCGATAGTCTTCACGTTGGTCACCTGATGCAGATTATGACTTTGATCCATTTTCAAAAAGCCGGTCATAAGCCCTATGCATTAGTTGGTGGTGCTACAGGAATGGTTGGTGATCCATCAGGTAAGTCTCAGGAAAGAAATTTATTATCGGAGGAAGTATTGCAATATAATTTGGCTTGTATAGAAAGTCAATTAAAAAATTACCTGGATTTTGATTGTGGCGCACAAAGTGCTATGCTGGTTAACAATTATGACTGGTTTAAAACGTTTAACTTTCTGGATTTTATCAGAGATGTAGGTAAACATATTACCGTGAACTATATGATGGCAAAGGATTCTGTAAAAAAACGACTTGAAGGGGAATCCGGCATGAGCTTTACGGAATTTACTTATCAGTTGGTTCAGGGCTATGACTTTTATTATTTATGGAAAAACTTTGACTGTAAGATTCAAATGGGTGGCAGCGACCAATGGGGAAATATTGTTACCGGTACAGAACTAATTAGAAGAAAGGATGCTGGAGCTGCGTTTGCATTAACTACCACCTTAATTAAAAAGGCTGATGGAACCAAATTTGGCAAAACAGAAAGCGGTACGGTATGGCTTGACCCAAAACGTACTTCGCCCTATAAATTTTATCAGTTTTGGCTTAATGCAAGTGATAGCGATGTTATTGCCTGGATAAGGATTTTTACTCTAATGAAGCAGGCAGAAATAGTAACACTGGAAAAGGATCATATTGCGGCCCCTCATTTACGTATATTGCAAAAAGCTTTGGCAAGAGATATAACGGTAAGGGTACATAGTGAAAGGGAATATGAAACAGCAGTTGACGCTTCTTCCATATTATTTGGCAATGGCACAGCAGAAGCATTTGCGAAGCTGGATGAAGAAACCTTTTTAGATATTTTTGAAGGTGTTCCGCAATTTAATCTGGAAAGTTCAGTGTTAGAAAATGGTTTGCCTATTATAGATTTGCTGGCAGAACAAACCCATATTTTTCCATCAAAAGGAGAAGCACGCAAAATGTTACTGGGCGGGGGAGTTAGTATCAATAAAGAAAAAGTAAGCGATGTTAATCTGGTAGTGGGGAACGCTAATCTGATTAATAACAAATATATGATCTTACAAAAAGGAAAAAGAAACTTTTACCTGATTATTTTAATTTAATCACATATATAATTATCAAACATGAAAAAAATTATCTTGATACTTTTAGTGGCATTATTTCTATTTTCTTATTGCGATAACTTCAATGAAAAAACAAAGGAAACAATTAGTAAAACCGGTGAAACAATTGGTAAAACTTCTTCTACATTTGTTGATGGAGTAAAAGAAGGTATTCATAAAACATTCGCTTGCGAAATTATTTTATCCCAGGAATTGCAAAATTCGGGTTTAAAAACAGGTAAATACAGGATTGAAAGCGACGCTGATGGAAAGGATAATAAGCTTATTCTGTATGTTATTTTCGACACGGATTTTAACAAAATGGTTCAGGCTAAAGTATTAGATGCCGGAGGTGCAGAATATGGCAGAGCTAAAGCAAACATTAAGGGTAAAAAAGGGGAGGCTTTTTTTGTAGATTTTATATTTGATAAAAGAACCAATATAGAAGGCCAGAGTAAAATAACTTTAGATTAAAAGCATAGCGTAAAATTTACAATTCAATTGTTCTGAAAATCAGAAAAAAATTAATTCGCATAGTATGCGAACAGAAAATAAAATTAAATTATGAAAACCATTGGACCAAAAGATTTGCCATTAGCTGAATTTCATAATGCATTGTTAACGGCTGTTGCACCCCGTCCTATATGCTTTGCCAGCACTATCGATAAAAATGACAACCCAAATTTAAGTCCTTTCAGTTTCTTTAATGTATTTGGTTCAAACCCGGCAACTTTCATATTTTCACCTGCCCGCCGTGTTAGAGATAATTCAATAAAACATACGCTAGAGAACATATACGAAACGAAAGAAGTTGTTATTAATATGGTTAATTATTCCATGGTTCAACAAATGAGTCTGGCCAGTTGTGAATATGCAAAAGGGGTAAATGAATTTACCAAGTCAGGTTTTACTCCGGTTCCATCAATTAAAGTGAAACCATTCAGGGTAAAAGAAAGTCCGGTACAATTTGAATGTAAGGTTAAAGAAATTATTGAAACTGGCAAAGAGGGCGGAGCGGGAAATCTTATAATTGCAGAAATGATACTTATGCATATTTCACCTAATGTACTTACAGCAGAAGGAAAAATAGATCAACATAAAATAGATGTGGTGGGACGAATGGGCAGCGACTGGTATGTGCGTGCAAGTGGCAATGCTTTATTTGAAGTGCCTAAACCTGCGCGCAATCTTGGAATAGGCTACGATGTGTTACCCGATTCAATTAAACAAAGTCATTTTTTAAGTGCCAATAACCTGGGCATGCTGGCTAACGCAGAACAATTGCCTGACGCAGATAGTATTTCAATATATCAGCATGTTAATAAAGAATTACAAGCTCTGCTAAATATGTCTTTGTTAAATGACGAGAAAAGAGAAGCAATTCATAAAATGGCACAACAATTATTAATGGAAAATAAAGTACTTGAAGCATGGAAAGTACTGTTAAGCTTTTAAATAAAAAAATGCGCTAATTTTAATAAATCTGTTCTAAAAAAAGAACAAAGTTTCCACTTTATTAGTCACTTTTAACCTTTTTTTTATCCATTCATGATCCAAAAAAGTATTAATTATGTGATTTTGTGCGAGTTATATTTTACCAGAAATGGAGGAAACTTTTACGGCATCATTTTGACTGTATATTAGTATCTAAAAATCATTTTACTTGATAAATGAAGAACCCCAACTTACAGCCATAAGTTGGGGTTTTTTACTTTCTGATTTTTAGCGTTTGTTATTTCCCTGTTAATTTATCCGGATCAAGACCGCGTTTTTTCGCCATTTCTTCTAACTTAATCTGAAACTTAGATTTAGTTACCGGTTTCTTTTTATTTTCCTGAATTTGCTTATGAAGTGCTTTATCATCTACAAAACTACGAATTAATAACTGTTGCCCTATAGTAAACAGGTTTGAAAGGAAATAATAATAAGTTAAGCCGGAAGCATAATTATTAAAAAACCCCAGAAATGCCACGGGCATAAAGTAACTTATATATTTCATTTGTCCTGTAACACCTGTCATTTGATTATTATACATTGTATAAACAAGAGTTGATACGGTCATTAACAAAGTAAATAAACTCACGTGATCCCCATAAAAAGGAATACTGAATGGCAAGTTAAAAATGCTATCATAACTGGAAAGATCATTGCTCCATAAAAATGCCTTTTGTCTTAGCTCAAAAGCACTGGGAAAAAACTGGAACATAGCAATAAGGATAGGCATTTGGAGCAATACAGGTAAACATCCACCCATTGGATTTACACCTGCCTTGCGGTACAACTTCATGTTTTCCTGCTGTAATTTAGTCATATCGTTGCCATACTTAGCCTTAACCTCATCCATCTCTGGCTTTAGTACACGCATTTTTGCCGACGATAAATAGGATTTGTAAACCAGCGGGAACAAGATAGTTTTAACAATAACAGTGAGTAATAAAATAATTAAACCAAAACTGGCAATGTACTGACCTAAAAAATAAAACACATTTACTGTAAGATATTTATTTACCCAGCCAAAAATACCCCAGCCCATAGGTACTATTTTCTCCAGCCCAATATCTAATGAAGCGAGGGTTTTATAATGGTTAGGGCCAAAATAAAATTTCATACCATAGCTTTCAGTTCCACTGTGGTTATAGGCCAATCCTAAATTAGCCGTTAGCGTTTTTACGCTTCTTTTCGATTCATCTGCTTTAGATTCGATATTACCATTATCAAATGCCTGAGCAGAAATTAATGAAATATTAAAATACTGTTGTTTAAAAGAAACCCACTGAACAGGTGTTTTCAGGTCTTCTTTCAAATCCTTTGTTTCTGTAAGATATTCAGGTTCTTCATTAGAATAACGGTAGTAAACAGTAGTGGTCTTAACTTCTGCATCGTGGGTTTTTTCCTGTTGTAAAATTCTTTGCTTCCAGTTTAAATCAAGAAAATTGTTATTTGGGGCAATAACTCCATCCATGCCAACCAGGTTAAGCTGAACATCAACCAGTTGCAGGTTTCCGTTTAAACTATATCTATGTTCAATGTATTGCTGATCAGTAAGTTTAACAAACATAGAAAGACTCTTGCCATCCTTACCCACAACAGGGGTAAAATAAAGGTCTTTACTTGATATGGCTTTGGCATCACGCGTGGCAAAACCATAAGAGAAGTCATTCTCTGCGCCATCCATCAGGATTAATGGGGAACCATCTGCCCTTTTATATTTTTTGAGTTCAACTTTATAGATTCTGCCCCCCTTATTTGTAAAATTTACTTTCAATTCTTCATTTTCAATACTTACAAATCCTTCTGTGCCATTACTAAAAGAGGCAAATGATCCAAATGCATTTATCTGAGAGGTACTGTCTGCCGACTGAATGATTTCTTTTTTAACAGTTGCCATTTGTATGTGCGCAGCAAGACTATCGCTTTTTGCACGAACAGAATTTAAAGAATCATTCCGGTGTTTTGCAGTGTTTAAGTCTGCCTGTGATGGCTGGTTTATATATGCAAACGTTATTAAAATAACGAAAATAAGACCCAGGCCAATAATCGAATTTCTATCCATTGTAGTTTTTAAAAGCGGGGCGAAAATAGGTATTTGACATTAATATCCGGAAAATAATAAAAGACTATATTCCGCAATTAGAAGTAGGCAAATAAGCTGTTTTTTGAATGTATTAATAAAAATGTGTGTTTGAATTATAGCTACTTCTGACTAAAAGTAACGGCAGCCTTTATAAATCTGATAAATAAAGGATGCGGATTTAAAACTGTACTTTTATATTCCGGGTGAAATTGCACACCCATAAAATACGGATGATTTTTAATTTCAATAATTTCGGCAAGTTTAGTTTCAGGATTTACTCCAGTAACAAACATTCCTTTCGCTTCAAAATCTTTTTGAAACTGATTATTAAATTCAAAACGATGGCGGTGACGTTCACTAACTTTTGACTTTTCATAAGCTTTATAGGCAATACTATCTTTACTTATTTCACATATATAAGAACCCAAACGCATTGTTCCACCTTTCATTGTAATTTTCTTTTGTTCAGGCATCATATCAATCACAGGATGTTTTGTTTTAATATTCATTTCTGTGCTGTGTGCGTCTTTCCACCCAATAACATTCCGTGCAAATTCAATAACGGCCATTTGCATACCAAGACAGATACCAAAGAAAGGAATATTATTTTCGCGGGCATACCTGATAGCTGAAATTTTCCCTTCAATACCACGGTCTCCGAAACCCGGGGCAACCAGAATTCCATCCAAATCAGCCAGTTTCTGTTCTACATTATCTTCCGCAATTAATTCACTGTGTATATATTGAACTCTAACACGGGATTCGTTGTGGGCACCTGCATGAATAAATGATTCAATAATTGATTTATAGGCATCGGGCAACTCAACATATTTACCAATTAATCCAATTCGAATCTCATGTTTTGGATTTTTATGGCGGATAAGAAAAGCCTTCCAGCTCTCAAGATCCGGTTCATTTTTAGCAGAAAGTTTCAACTTACTTAATACCGTTTTATCAAGTTTTTCTTTTAGCATCATTAAAGGAACATCATAAATGGTAGGCACATCTAAAGCTTCAATTACGGCATTCGAATCAACATTACAGAAAAGTGCAATTTTCTTGCGCATTTCTTTGGTAATCATGTGTTCTGTTCTACATACTAAAATATCCGGTTGAACCCCACTCTCGAGTAAAAGTTTAACACTATGCTGTGTGGGTTTTGTTTTCAATTCTTTGGTTGAACTCAAATAAGGCAATAGCGTTAAATGAATTACAAGGGCTTCTTCTTCCTTCATTTCCCAAAGCAATTGTCTTACAGCTTCAATGTAGGGAAGTGATTCAATATCCCCAACAGTTCCTCCAATTTCTGTTATGATTACTTCATAATCACCAGTTTCACCTAATAATTTAATCCTTCTTTTTATTTCGTCCGTAATGTGTGGAATAACCTGAACCGTTTTACCCAGGTAAGCACCCTGACGTTCCTGGTTAATTACATGCTGATAAATTCTACCGGTAGTAACATTGTTGGCCTGAGAAGTAGGAATATTTAAAAACCGTTCATAGTGCCCAAGATCTAAATCTGTTTCAGCTCCATCTTCTGTAACATAACATTCCCCGTGCTCATATGGATTTAAAGTACCTGGATCAACATTTATATAAGGATCAAGTTTTTGAATAGTTGCAGAATAACCACGCGCCTGTAATAATTTAGCTAATGAGGCTGCAATTATGCCTTTCCCTAACGAAGAAGTAACTCCGCCGGTAACAAAGATGTATTTTGGTGTCATATATTTTTTGAGTTCAGCAAATACGGTTCTAAAAAAGATTCCTGTTAGTGTGCTGACAAAAGGCGTCAATGATCAGGAGTAAACAAAACCGTAACTGTTAACTTACGGGATGCAAATATAGCGCAATTATAAAGTATGACCAACCTAAAAGAAGGGAGGTTTTCAAGATTTTTTGAACATAATTTCTAATGCCACCAAATTTACCTTTACAATATGTGACTATCAATTTAATATGAATGATGACCAATATATTATCGCTACGCGATTTTTTTTTATGTTGTTGCCGGTATTTCGTTGGTTGCCGATATTGAATTGGCTACCGATATTGCATCGCTATACGATTTTTTTTGATGTTATTGCCGGTATTTCGTTGGTTGCCGATATTGCATTGGCTACCGATATTGCATCGCTATACGATTTTTTTTGATGTTGTTGCCGGTATTTCGTTGGTTGCCGATATTGCATCGCTACGCTATTTTTCTCTTAGTGCCTTGGGCACGTAATATTGGCAGAAAAAATTCAATCCAATAAATAAATGCCGTAAGCATGGAACACTTTGTATTCAACGTAAATAGTACATTATCGCATTTAATCTGCAACTGCATTTTGCCTTGCAATTAAGTTAAAGTTTCAATATCGTTAAAGCATGAGTATTACCTAAAACTAAGCCTGTGCAGTTAACCTTAAATTAGTATCAGGTACAATTATTTTTAAATTTCCCTGTTTACATCCCATTGCTCCATATAGTCAGCAACTCTGCGAAGGAAACTTCCTCCAAGAGAACCATCCACTACCCGGTGATCATAACTTAATGATAAGAACATCATTTGACGGATGGCAATTACATCACCCATCGGAGTTTCTAACACTGCTGGTTTCTTTTTAATAATTCCCGTTGCAAGTATGGCAACCTGAGGCTGGTTAATAATTGGTGTACCCATTACATTACCAAAACCGCCCACATTTGTTAAGGTAAAAGTACCACCTTGTATATCATCAGGCGATAATTTATTTGCTCTTGCTTTAGTAGCCAGCCCATTTACTGATTTAGTAAGCCCAACCAGGTTCATGTTATCCGCATTTTTTATAACCGGCACTATCAAGTTACCAGATGGCAAAGCTGCTGCCATGCCTATATTAATAGCTTTTCTTTTAATTATATTGTATCCATCAACAGTTACATTAATCATAGGAAAATCTTTAATTGCCTTTACTACGCATTCAATAAACATTGGCGTGAAAGTAATTTTTTCGTTTTCTCGTTTGTCGTAAACTTTTTTCGCTTTTTCGCGCCACACCACCATATTGGTCACATCTGCTTCTACAAAAGAAGTTACATGCGGGCTGGTATGTTTGCTCATCACCATGTGATCAGCAATTAACTTACGCATCCGGTCCATCTCAATAATTTCATCGCCGCCATTTAAGGTAACAGCAGGCTTATTAGCATTGGTGTTGGTAACAACAGCAGGTTTTTCGGCCTTAACCGAATTAGCCGGAACATTAGGCTCCGTTATAACCTGAGAAGAAATAGTACCAGTATTTTGTACAAACGCCAAAATATCTCTTTTGGTTACCCTGCCTTCACCGCCGGTTCCATCAATCGATGCAAGTTGAGTCATACTAATGTTTTCTGCCCTGGCAATGTTTAAAACCAGCGGAGAATAAAACTTATTTCCACCCGCATTGCTTACAGTATTTTGAGCAACCGCATTGGCAGGCTGAACATGATTTGTATCTACCTTAGCAGAAGCTGATTCAACCTTAGGAGTGTGTATTGCCGGTGTAGAATCAGCAGTTGAAGAACTTCCTTCCAACTCAATAATAGCAATGGGAGCATTAACTGCTACTACGTCTCCTTCTTTAAATAAACATTTTTTCAGAATTCCTGCTTTTGGCGAAGGAACTTCGGAATCAACTTTATCAGTCGCAATTTCCAGTACCGTTTCATCAACTGCAATGCTATCGCCTTCATTTTTTGTCCAGCGAATAATTGTTGCTTCAGCAATACTTTCGCCCATTTTGGGCATTACCAGTTGAAATTCAGACATGCAAGATAGTTTTAGTCATTAGTCAATAGCCCAAAGATGCACGTTTTTTAGTTAGATTGCAAAATCTAAGGGCGGGCAAATTTATCTTTATTTGCCATTTGAAAAAATATTTATATTTATCATTACACTCTTTACAGGTTCAACAAACCATACTGGGTTATATTTGAACCTGAATATATTAAAAAATATGGTATTAATAAGATCGGCATTCAGCTTCTAATTCCACTCCAGTTGCATATCAACTAACCTCCGGTACAGGCCATGTTCATTACGCATTAAGGTTTCATGGGTGCCAATTTCCTGAACAGAGCCTTTGTCTATAACCACAATTTTATTTGAATTTCGTATAGTTGAAAGCCTGTGTGCAATAACAAAGCTAGTGCGGTTTTTCATTAGGTTTTCTAATGCTTCCTGAACCAACTGTTCACTTTCACTATCCAGTGAGCTGGTAGCCTCGTCTAATATTAAAATCGCAGGATCTTTCAGAATAGCTCTGGCAATGGCAATTCGTTGACGCTGCCCACCGCTTAACTTAATGCCTCTTTCTCCAACTATAGTTTCATATCCTTCAGGAAAACGATCAATAAACTCATGGGCATTGGCATTATGTGCTGCAGCAATAATTTCTACCATGGTTGCATTAGGTTTACCATAGGCTATATTTTCTTTTATTGAACCGCCAAACAAAACAACATCCTGTGGTACAAATGCCATTTGCCCGCGCAGTTCTGTAAGTCCAAAATCTTTACTATTGATCTCATCAAAATAAATAGCTCCCCTATTTGGTTCATAAAATTTTAATAGTAAAGAAGCAATTGTACTTTTACCAGCACCACTGGGGCCCACTAAAGCTATTTGTTCGCCAGCCTGAACCGACAAGGTAATTTTTTTCAATACCTCCACATCTTTTCTGGAGGGATAATGAAAAGCAACATCTTCAAAACGCACTTTACCAAGAATAGGGTTTTGTATATTTACTAATAAATCTGTTATCGTTACCGGTTCACCTTCTGTTCTTAAAAGCTCCCGAACTCTTTGCGTAGCACCTAAAGTTTTCTGCAATTGACTAAACATATCTGCAAATCCGGCAAAGGTTCCACCAACAAATGCAGAAAAAATCACAAACATAGTAAGATCACCTGCACTTAATTGGCCCGAACTGATCATGGTTGCGCCATACCACATAACAAATGCAATACAACCAAAAACACTAAAAATCATAAAACTAACAAAAACTCCTCTGTACCTTGCATTACTAATGGCCGTTTCAACTACGCCCATTATACTGGAAGTGTATCTTTTCATTTCATAACTTTCGCTGGTAAAAGCTTTTACTATAGAAATTCCCTGAAAAGTTTCCTGCACAATAGTCCCACTTTCCGCTAATTGATCCTGGGCTTTGCGGGCCATTTTTTTTATACGCACCCCGAAGAATACTGCTACTACAGCAATTAAAGGCACCACAGCCAGCATTACTAAAGCAAGTTCTGTAGAAATCCAGAATATAAAACTTAAACCAATTATCAAAGTAAAAATTCCCCTTAAAAATTCTGCCAGTGTAAATGAAATAGCATCCTGTATTTGCGAAAGATCTGAACTTATTCTATTACTTAAATCTCCTACACGCTGTTCGCTGAAGAAACTCATAGACTGACTTAATAATTTACCATACAGATCAGTTCTCATATTGGCCAATGATTTTTCACCAACCTCGGTAAGCAAATAAATGCGCATAAAAGAGAATATTGTTTGAATTGAGAGTTGAAGAAATAACAATAACAGAATGGTGTTTAAACTCCAGTTAACTGTTTTTAAATTAAATCCGAACATTTCTCCGCCCATGCTGTTTTGCGGCAACTGAACCTGTGCAGCGGGTGCAGCTGCATCAATCATTTTACCTAATAAAAAAGGGAAAATCATTGTACTAAATGCCGATAACGCAATAAATACAAGGCTCAGAATAAATTTACCTCTATAAGGTTTTATATAAGAGTAGAGCATAAACGCCTCTCTTAAACTCTCTTTACTAATTTTGGCTTTCTCGGGTTCTTTTTTTAAATTGCCATTGCTGCTAAAACTGCTTTTTGCCATTTATTATTTGCGATATTAGTTAAATAAAATTGTGTAATTCTTTACCGGCAAATATAACGCACACATCTACTTCTGAATCTTTAAAAATCACAAATTCGATGAATTGATATTATTTAGAGTTAAAACCGCTATTTCCTTTTACAACAAGGCTTATTTCTCTCAAACAAATGTGGTTAAAGTATTTTACATGAAGTTTAAAAAGTACCGATGCTGCATGCGCTTGAATTTAAGCAACTTCCATATTTCTACAATTATCCAAAACGCAAAACTGTTGCTTTATTCAAATCTCATGTGTTTTACAGATTCTCCCGAATCCCGAAGTTCAATCAGCGAATCAATTCCGATTGCTAAATGTCTGGCAACAAAAGTAGCCGTAACACCCGTATCACTTTTAGATGTCTTCACCCCTTCTGGTGTCATAGGGTTATCACTCACTAATAACAAAGCACCTTTTGGAATCTGGTTAACAAAGCCTGTAATAAAGATTGTAGCTGTTTCCATATCTATAGCCATAGCCCGGGTTTTTCTAAGGTAATTTTTAAACTCATCATCATGCTCCCATACCCTGCGATTAGTTGTGTAAACCGTGCCTGTCCAATAATCCATATCATATTTTACAATGGTAGCAGATACCGCCTTTTGTAATCTGAAAGATGGCAAAGCAGGGATTTCCGACATGATATAATCGTTACTTGTTCCTTCTCCCCTTATTGCTGCGATTGGTAAGATCAGATCTCCAATCTTTGTTGCTTTTTTTAGTCCGCCACACTTTCCTAAAAACAAGGCTGCTTTAGGGGTTACTGCACTTAACAAATCCATTGCAGTTGCTGCCATTGCACTACCCATGCCAAAGTTCATAATAGTAATGTTCTCTGCAGTTGCAGTTTGCATTGGTTTATCTTTACCCAATAACTCCACATTGAAACGTTCGGCAAAAAGTTCTATATAATTAATAAAGTTAGTCAACAAAATATATTCACCAAACTCCTTTAACGGTCGGCCTGTATAGCGCGGTAACCAATCACTTACAATCTCTTCTTTTGTTTTCATAACAGGCAATATAAATGATTGTAGAAGATTTGCAAAAATTCAGCAAAGATAAATCATTGAAACAGGATTTGTTTAGTACGATCATAAAATTGTGACAGGTTATTTACTTTAAATTAAACTATACAAATTAATGGTCTGAAATATAAAAAGATTATACTTTTTTTAACCCTAAAAAGAGGATCAATATTGATTGGTTACTTTGAAAATAAAACAATAATAAAGCAATAAAATTAGACCATCCTACAACTAAAATTCATGATAATACAACTTCAAAAGAAGATTCTGCAACGGCAAAAAAGCAACATGAAAATAAAAAAACACCTGCTATAAAAAATGGTATAAAATAATACAGATTATCTCTAATCTATTCTTATAACTAAACCTCTTCATCTCCCTTACCTTGTTTCATTTCAAACATGCCGCTCATTAGATCCTTAAATTCAAAACCTTTTACTAAATTATGCTTGCTCAACTGGCTATATTCGGCCAAACCATGTAGCACCAATTCCATTAATATAACTTTTTCGGCTTCGGTATTTTTGGCATATAATTCCTTAATTAATTCGGGCAAACCCTCCACGCTTAAAAGTGCTTTTTGATAAGTAAAATCAGAAGCCTGGTTGAGCACACTTACGGTATAGCCATCATTAAACCAATTTAAAATTGTTGCATAGGGATTTGGCTTTTTAGCTTTTTTTGCTTTTTCAGGATCCGGAAAATATGCTGTAAATAAGGCGCGGATAGCTTTTCCAACCAATGTTTGAGCAACATTACTGGCACCTTCCAGTTCGCCCTCATATACAAGTTCTACTTTACCTGTTACACTTGGCAATACACCAAACAGATCACTTATGCGCGCATGTGTTTTTGTTTCGCCACCCAACAACATCCTGCGTTCTGCGGTGCTGTATAAATTTTCCAAGGCACTTATAGTAAGCCTTGCAGATACGCCACTTTTCTGATCCACCAATTCGCTTTTCCTTGCTTCAAAAGCTATATGTTCTATTAAATCCAGTAACTTATCACTTATAATAATCGCATCTTTTTGTTCTTTGGTAATTTGTGCTTCCTGTGATGTGATTAATCTGGATAAGGCAAGAGTTTTCGGATAATGCGTTAAAATCTGGCTATCGATCCTGTCTTTTAAAGGGGTAACAATGCTGCCTCTGTTTGTATAATCTTCAGGATTAGCCGTAAAAACAAACTGCACATCCAACGGTAAGCGGAGCTTAAATCCTCTAATCTGCAAATCGCCTTCCTGTAAAATATTAAACAATGATACCTGAATACGAGCCTGCAAATCGGGTAATTCATTAATTACAAAAATACACCTGTGGCTACGTGGGATCAACCCGAAATGTATTACACGCTCATCATTGTAATGAAGTTTCAGGGTAGCTGCCTTTATGGGGTCAACATCACCTATCAAATCTGCAACAGACACATCCGGTGTGGCAAGTTTCTCTGTGTACCTTTCATTGCGATGCATCCATTCAACAGGGGTATCCTCTCCCATTTCTGCAATTAAATCAATCGCATAACGGCTTAATGGCTGCAATGGATCATCGTTAATTTCACTGCCACTAACCACTGGTATATATTCATCCAGCAGGTTTAACATTAAACGCGCAATCCTCGTTTTTGCCTGACCTCTTAAGCCCAGTAAAATAATATTATGTTGCGATAAAATAGCTGTTTGCAACTGAGGTATTACCGTATCATCATAACCCTGTATTCCGGTAAAAGAGTTTTCTCCTTTCATCAAAAATTTAACCAGGTTATCCCTCATTTCCTGCTTAATACTTTTTACTTTATATCCGGATTTTTTTAATTGTCCTAATGTCTTACTTGTCGTATCTGTCATTTTAATTTATCAATTACTTATTTATTTTTTATACACTGTTACTTATTGTTACTTATTATTATTTACTGTTACTTATTGTTGTTATTGATTAAATATTCCAACAATCTTTCTTTACTCTCTTTTAACTGTTCGCCTATTTCATCGTCCTTCTTTTATTGCGTTCAAAGTCTTCAAAAATATAATTACCCAAGCCATTTAGAGTACTATAATAAGCCCTGCCTTTATTTATTTCTGTAAATTCTCTCACAAACTTTTGCAGATAAGGATCAGTGGCAATCATAAAAGTGGTAATAGTTATACCGGCCCGCCTGGCTTGTGCAGCCATCGATAAGGTCTTATTGATGATTTTTTTATCAAGTCCGAAGCTGTTTTGATAGTAGCCTGTTCCTTCTTTTAAACACGTAGGCTTGCCGTCTGTAATCATAAAAATCTGTTTGTTGGCATTCTTACGTTTACGTAGCAAATCCATTGCCAATTCAAGGCCTGCATAAGTATTGGTGTGGTAAGGGCCCACTTGCAAATAAGGTAGGTCTTTAATCTCTATGGGCCAAGCATCATTGCCAAAAACAATAATATCTAATGTATCTTTTGGGTATTTTGTTTTGATAAGTTCGGCAAATGCCATTGCCACTTTTTTGGCAGGAGTAATTCTGTCTTCACCATATAATATCATGCTATGCGAAATATCAATCATCAGCACTGTTGAAGTCTGTGCTTTATAATCACGTTCTTTAATTTCGAGGTCATTTTCTGTTAAATTAAAGTTTTCAATGCCATGGTTAACCTGCGCATTGTGCAGGCTTGCGGTCATGTCTATCTGGTCAATGCTATCGCCAAAAGTAAATTTACGAATATCACTGTTGGCCTCATCTCCCTGGCCTGTAAAAGCGGTGCGGTGATTACCTCCCTGACTCTTTTTTAATTTGCCAAAAATCTCTTCCAGACTTTTTTTACGGATACTCTGATTCGTTTTTGCTGTGGGTGTAAAATCACCATTTAAAATATCCGTTTTTATAAACCCTTTATCCTTAAGATCCTGTATAAAATTACCCATTCCATACTCATTTTGCGTTAAGCCATGCTGGTTATCTAATTGGGTAAGCCAATCCAATGACTCAGCTACATCGCCATTGGTGTATTGCATAAGTTGCAGAAACAGATCCAGCAATTTTTGAAATGGATTACCTCCATCAGGATCAGGAATATATTTACTAAAAAAATGTCCGAGCATCTGACTATATTATCTATTGATTTAATTTTTTGATGGGTTCAAAATTATAAACAATTTACAAAAAGGGTATAAAATTCCGGTAAAATCTTTAATCTATTGTCTTTTATATACTTTTGCTGAATGAACCTACGTATAGTATTACTCTTATTAACCTCAATTTGTTTTGATGTTCTGGCCCAGCCTGCAAAAAATTTGTGTGTAGCCTTTTATAATCAGGAAAATCTATTTGATACAATTGATACACCAGATAAAAACGACTCAGAATTTTTGCCCGGCGGAAAATATAACTGGGACCATGAGAAGTATAAGAATAAGATAGGTAATATGAGCCGGGTAATTGCCGCGATGAACAAAAATAACGGTCCTGATTTTTTAGGAATGTGCGAAGTGGAGAATGATATTGCTTTACATGACCTGGCACTTCAGTTAAACAGTAAAAATTTAAATTACAAATATATCTGGTTTGATAGCCCTGACGAAAGAGGTATTGACAATGCGCTCATTTATAAACCAGAAAATATAAAACATGTAAAAAGTGCCCTTTTTTTAATTGATACCAATGGAATTGGAGGGGATCAGACAAGAGGTATTTTAATGGCCGATTTTATACTTATAAATAAAGCCCGGTTGGTTCTTTTTGTTAACCACTGGCCAAGCCGGCGTGATGGAGAAACTGAAAGCGAGTTTAAAAGAATATTTGTTGCTAAAACCTTAAAGCATCTTTGTGACAGTATAGAAAAAGCCGATCCTTATTGCAAAATAATTGTAATGGGAGATTTAAATGATTACCCTGATAACAAGAGTGTAAATGAAATAATGATGGCAAAAAAAGATGCAGTCAATTTACCGGCAACTGCTTTTTATAATCCTATGTTTGCTCTTATGGAATCTGGCGGAGGTTCTTATAAACACAAAAATACCTGGAATTTTCTTGATCAGATATTACTAAATAAAAATCTGGTGTCTAATAAATCAAATCTGGTATATATTAATAATTCTGCAACAACTTTTAAAGAAAACTGGATGCTGGAAACCGACGATAAATACAAAGGCAACCCTAAGCGTACTTTTGGTGGAACCAAATATTTAAACGGCTTCAGCGATCATCTTCCGGTTCTGTTGTATTTGCAAATGAAATAATCTCTCCTAAATGCTTCCCGAAATTATAGCAACCGCAGATGGTTCAGATACGTTATTTAACAAAAGTTTAAATGAAACCTATCATTCAGTTAAAGGTGCGCTTACAGAAAGTCTGCATGTTTTTTTAAAAGAAGGATTTATGTTTTTTTCGGATCAACACAAGGATCATGCTTCTTCCTTAAAAATCCTCGAAATAGGCTTCGGAACCGGCTTAAATACCATCCTCACTTTTATAGAGGCCGCTAAAAAAAAAGTAATAGTTGCATATGATGCTTTAGAAATATATCCTTTGCCTGTTGAGCTAATCGACAAGTTATCTTTTGCGCAAATATTAAAGGTGGAAGATAAAATATTGTTTAGCTTAATGCATACAGTTAACTGGAATGAACCTATTGCTATAAGTGCAGAATTTAGTTTGCAAAAAATTAATACCTCACTTTTAGTTTTTAAGCCACAACCGGTTTATCACCTCATTTATTTTGATGCTTTTGGTCCGGATAAGCAAGAAGAAATGTGGTCAGAAAATGTATTTAAAAAAATGTATGATGCACTTATACCCGGAGGTGTACTGGTAACTTATTCGGCAAAAGGAGAAGTAAAAAGAAACATGCGTGCCGCGGGTTTTACAGTAAGCAGACTTAATGGCCCACCAGGTAAAAGACACATGGTAAGAGCTGTAAAAGCAAAAGAACTATGGAAAACAATTTAACAATTAATCATTATCAATACCTTGTTATAGGCGGGGGGCTGGCTGGCTGTTTGTTTGCTTTTCAATTATATAAAAACAATAAATCTTTTTTAATGTTTGATCCTAATCATAATCATACCTCAAGTAAAATTGCAGCCGGAATGTTTAACCCCATTAGCGGAAAACGGATGAGCATAAATTGGAAAGTGAACGAGCTGTTAGCTGAATTAGCTACCACTTTTAAGGAACTGGAACAACAACTAAACAGGTGTTTTATAATACATGAACCGATACAACAGATATTTGGAAATAATAAAGAAGCAAACGATTTCGGATCAAGAAAAGAAGATGAAAATTTTAAGAAATTTATTACTGACACGCCTCTTTGTGAACCCAATTTAATAGCACCAAACGGATGTTTTGAAGTGGGCCAGGGAGGTTGGGTAGATACAAGAAAATTTATTGAAAGCTATACAAATTTTCTGCTTCAGAATAATAAATTATTGCAGGAAGAACTCACTTATGAACAGTTGGTTCAAACCGAAAAAAACTGGCAGTATAAAAGCAATACATTTAATTGTGTAATCTGTTGCGATGGCTATCAAGCTATTCATAACTCATTATTAAACTGGCTACCCTTTAAATTATGTAAAGGGGAGTTATTACTCATTCATTGCCCGGGATTAAACGCCAAAAAAATAGTAAAAAAAGGCGTTTACCTCGTTAACCTTGGTAATGATTTATATAAAGCAGGTGCTACTTATGAGTGGGATAATATAAATGAGAATTACACAGAAAAAGGTAAATTGTTTTTAATTGAAAAGCTGGAAAGCCTGCTAAATCTTCCATTTAAAGTGGTAGAACAATATGCCGGCGTTAGGCCCACCACCCGCGACAGAAATGCAATTCTGGGAGCACATCCGCAAGTAAAAAACTTTTACATTTTTAATGGCCTGGGAACAAAAGGTGTATTACAGGCGCCGTTTTTAGCCAGGCAGTTATTTGAACATATTGAACTACAAAAAGATCTGGATAAGGAAATTGATATCAAACGTTTTTATTCCTGTTATCCTACAACTTAAAAAAAATAAATCCATTAATAACTGCGTTTAAGCAACAACCCTAAAGTATAATTGACTGATCAGTTATTGCTTTTGGTGAATAATAATTTTAAGATCCTTATTTTGCATGTAATACATTGCAATATGGAATGGAGTATCAGAAAAATTCGCATTGAGCTTAAATATACCTGGAGAATATCAAGGAATGAAAGTGTATACAAAGAAAATTTTATTGTAGAAGCACGTAATGGAAACTTTAGCGGATGTGGTGAAATAGCGCCTAATATCCGGTATAATGAAACACCAGAAACCATCAGGGCGGCCTTTGAATTATTTACCCACTCGCAGGCGGGTTTGGTTGAATCTGTTGATGATTTAACTTTGTTATTACAAAAATTAAAACTGCCAAATGCTTTACGTTTCGGTATTGAATCGGCATATATACACCTGCAATGTAAAAAACAAAATAAGGATATTTTTGAGTTTTTAAAACTAAGCAATCCGGGTAAAGTAGCATCCTGTTATACTTTACCTATAATGGAAGTAGAGGATATTGAACCTTTTTTTTTGGAACACCAGTTAAAGCGATTTCAATATATAAAAATAAAAGTCAGTGAAGAAGGTGCTATAGAACATTTAAACGGTTTACATAAAATTTGCAAGGTACCGTTGCTGATAGATGCCAACGAAGCATGGAAAGATGTAGATTCACTGATTAATTTTTTTAACAAACTTAAACACCTGCCCGTAGCTTTTGTTGAACAGCCTATGCCTGCTAATATGACCGATGAATATGTTTATCTTAAACAACATGTTACTCTCCCATTAATGGCAGATGAAAGTGTGTTGGATCAACCAGATTTTGATTTATTACAACAGCAGTTTGATGGTGTTAACATGAAGCTTATGAAAGCCGGCGGATACCTTAACGGGCTGAGAATATTAAACGAAGCGCGCAAACGGAATATGCTTACCATGGTAGGGTGTATGGTTGAAACTACCTTGGGCATTAGCAGTGCGTGGAGTGTTTGCGCAAATACCAATTATGTAGATTTGGATGGTTGCCTTATTATAGCCAATGAACCATTTCATTTACTTAGAGAAGAAAATGGAAGCTTCTCTCAAAACTAAGAGGTAATGGAATAATAACAATGAAAACTCCCTCACTGTCTGATATAAAAAAAGAACTTTCGCTTTGCCATCAACAGCAACTTATAGAGCTATGCCTGCGTATGGCTAAGTTTAAAAAGATTAATAAAGAATTGTTAAATTATTTATTGTTTGAAGCACAGGATGAAAGTGCCTATATAAAAAAAATAAAAGGAATAATTGAAGAACGATTTAATGACATGCCTTTTAACAGTTTGTTTTTTACAACCAAATACATTCGCAAAACATTGCGTATAACCAAACAGTACAGCCAATATTCGGGCAATAAATTAACAGAAACAGAACTAATGATATTCTTTTGCACGCTATTAAAAAAATCATATTCACAATGGCGTAAGTATTCAGCTCTTTGTAATTTGTATGAAAGATTAGTAGCTAAAATAACAAAAGACATAGCCACTTTACATGAAGATCTGCAATATGATTATCAAAAAGAAGTAGAGAAATTACAACTATAATAAGTTAGGTACTAACCCAACGTTCAGTAAAAATTTTCCACTAAATAAATCTTACGATCAGATTAACTTTAGTTCTTCAATTATATCACCTGCTATACAATTTTTGATTCCCTTTTTCTTCAGTTTATCAGCCAAAACTCCATGCAGGTAAACACCTAGCAAAGCAGCAATATCGGGTTTATACTGTTGTGCCAGTAAAGAGGTAATGATACCGCATAAAACATCACCACTACCTGCTGTTGCAAGTAATGTATTTCCGGTTATGTTAAAATAAACTTTACCATCGGGCATGGCAATACTTGAATGTGCACCTTTTAAAACCACAATTACTTTATGCCTTTTTGCAAATTCCTTTTGCCGGTTTAAACGTTCAAGACTATCCTTACATTTGCCTGCTAGCCGCTCAAATTCTTTTGGATGCGGGGTAAGAATGGTGCCTTCAGGAAATTTAAACTGATCATTTATTTTCAATAATGCTGCACATGCATTTAAGCCATCTGCATCTATCAGTAACAGCGTTTTTATTTGGTTCAGCCATTTACCAAAAGCCAGCACTGTAGATGGGTGTGTGCCCATACCCGGACCTACTCCAATAGCATCAAAATTACCGGTAATTGTAAAATCTCTTAGCTCGCAAACTGCTTCATTTGTTTGCACCATTACCTCGGGCAATGCAGTCTGGAAAATGGTATAACCAACTTTAGGAATGAAAGCGGTAACCATTCCACACCCAGCCCTTAATGCAGCTTTAGAAGCCAATAAAGCTGCTCCCATTTTGCCGTAACTGCCTCCAATAAGGAGAACATGCCCTTTAGTACCTTTATGTGCAAAACGATTTGGCGTTTTTATGTTTTGCTGAACCCAGGTTTCGTCAGTTAAAAACTGATTGCCCGTTACTTCATCTAAATAAGCTGTATGCAAACCTATAGGCAGAACTTCAACATCTCCTACATAAGGATAGGTTTCTGCAAACATAAAACTTTGCTTATACAACCCGAAGGTAAAGGTGCGCTGTGCTTTAAAAATCTCTTCGGTTGTTAACCCTTCAAATGTATCTATATCGGCCATTAAACCAGAAGGAATATCAATGGCAATCTTTAATCCTTTATGTGCATTTAAGTAACTTACCAATGTTGCAGCAATATCATTAAGTGGCCTGTTTAAACCTGAACCAAACAGCGCATCAATTATAATACAATCGGTGGGCATAACTGGAAATTCCCGCGCATTATTTATTTCAATTAAAATAATCTCCTTGCGCTCTTTTAATCGCTTAAAATTTATTTTATTCTCTTCCGTTTTGTTCCCGTTTAAACATAATACAGTAATAACCCTGCCTTCATTGCAAAGCATGCGGGCAACAGCAAGTCCGTCTGCACCATTATTACCTGTACCGCAAAATATAAAAATGGGCACCTCTTTTTTCACCTGCAATACTTCATCAATATATCGCTCAAAAGCATTGGTAAAAAACATTGCAGCGCGTTCAACCAGGTTTGCGGCACTTATGGGTTCATGCATAATAGTAAATGCATCCCAGGCCTTTATTTGTTTTGCAGTAAGTAGGTGCATAGTTTTACTTAATTATATTTTAGCTTCATAATAAGCCTCTGCAACGGCTTCCAGTTCGGCATACCACACTTCACCGTATTTTAAAATAAGCGGTGCTTTTAAAAATTTATAGATCGCAACTTTTTCTTTATCACCTAACACACAAGCTGCACTGCAAATATCCCAGCGACTATAATTTAATGCTTCATATTCGCCCACCTGCGTAACACGTATCGGGTATAAATAACATGATATGGGTTTTCTGAAGTTTGTTGCGCCTGCAATAAATGCCTGTTCCATGCCACACATTAATATGCCTTGTTCATTGCGCTTTACAAAATTACATTCTCCGGTTGGCAGGCAGGTGGTAACCCAGTCATTGTCTTCATCAGTTTCGCAAATGCCATTTTTTTCAATGGCAAGTTTCGATGTCTCCGTTAAAAAAGGTTTCATCTTTTCATACTCCTCTTCTATCTTAACTTTTTCTTCGGGTAATACCGGTGCACCCAGGTCGCCCTCAATGCAACAAGCACCTTTACACGCATGCAGGTTGCATATAAAATTATAGTCGAGCAACTCTTCAGATACCAGTGTATTTCCAATAATGATCATAAGTTTGGTTTAATCTGCAAAATATACAGGCTTATGGGTTGCAAAATAAACATAATTTCTCACAGCCCGTGCCTGCTTATATTACAAAATTACAATGCTTGTTGCTGGCGGTAATTTGCCTTATTAAAATTCAACTTAACAACTGTTGAACGCAACTTATTTTTTAGTTGCTTTGTAATGAGCTATGGAAGGTCGCACCATTCTTCATATATATCTTTTAGGTTCCCAACAACCTTTATATTAATAAATCTCATTGCATCATCTATCGCATTTATTACACTATAATTTTCAATGCTTATTCGCCTAAGTCATTATTATTCCCGTTAAAATTATTGCATTTTTGGAGGTCATGGATTATTTTTTAAAGAAATAATTGCCTATGTAATTTGACTATTTTCAGAATCAATAACAACTACCTATCGCTTGTTCTTGTCATTAGTATTATAGGTAATGTCTTTCTTAGAGTTTTATTTTATAAGGGCAAAAATACAAAATACATAATTAGCATTATTGCCTGATAAGTCATGTTATACAGATAAAATTATATTTCTAACTAAATGAAATTTTCCCATTTCCGGTTTTATTAAGTTCGCCAAATTTTAAAATGGCTACCTAAATACACAAGCCGCTTCCTTAGTTTAGTCATTCTTTGGAAGCTACCCAACATTCACTGACAAAGATCACGCATAAACCGCATTAAAGTGAACAGGATAACTTATCTTTGCAACTTATATGCTTGCTAAAATCAAAACCGATATACGCCACCTTACACTGCACGAATTAAAAGAAGCTTTTATTGCAAAAGGCGATAAGGCTTTTCGCGGGCAACAAGTGTATGAGTGGCTCTGGAAAAAATCATGCATCCATTTTGATGAAATGAGCAACCTCAACAGCGAAACGCATCAATGGCTGGATGAAAACTTTGTGATTAATGCCATAAAGGTGGAAGACAAACAAATAAGTAGCGATGGCACCATAAAAAGTGGGTTCAGGCTCCACGATGGATTTTTAGTGGAGGGTGTGTTAATTCCTGCCGACAACCGCATGACGGCCTGTGTATCATCGCAGGTAGGTTGTAGCTTAACCTGTAAATTTTGTGCCACGGGTACCATGACGCATGAACGCAATTTAACTCCAGGAGAAATATATGATCAGGTTGTGCTGATAAAAGAGTGGGCGCAAACTCATTACCAAAAACCACTTACTAATATCGTTTTTATGGGTATGGGTGAACCGTTACTGAACTATAATAACGTATTAAAAGGCATAGAAAAAATAACCTCGCCAGAAGGTCTGGGGATGAGTTCCGACAGGATTACCGTTTCTACAGCAGGCATTGCTAAAATGATTAAAAGGCTGGCCGACGACAATGTGAAGTTTAACCTTGCCCTAAGTTTACATGCAGCCAACGATATAAAACGCAATCAAATTATGCCCATTAATGAAAGCAATAACCTGCAGGCTGTTGGCGAAGCTCTCACGTACTTTTACGCCAAAACAAAAAAGCGCATCACATTTGAATACATCGCCTTTAACAACTTTAATGAAAGTTTAAAAGACGCCAAAGAACTACTGGCTTTTTGTAAAAACATACCTGCCAAAGTAAACATTATAGAATACAATCCAACCGGCAACGGACAGTTTACTAAAGCTGATTCCGAAAAAATAGATTCATTTTGCGCTTTTCTTGAACGCAACGGAATAGTAGCTCGGGTAAGACGAAGCCGTGGAAAAGATATAGACGCCGCATGCGGACAGCTTGCCAATAAGAAGCATGAAGAAGCCATGGTGGATTAATTCACTAAGCTTGATTAATCAATATTTTTAAGGCGTAGTACTCTATTGCGTTTTTGCTATTCATCCCAACGATTATCAAAGATTGCAACTATTAAATTTTTGTTTTTATTTATCTAATAATATCCTGATAGCCCTTTACTTTAAAAGGTTTTTCATGTCTTCTTTTTTTGTCCTGTTTTTTTGAGATTAGGGATATGAAGGGAGATATTCGCATATTAATTTTTTCAAAATCTATTAACATGTGATAAATTCCCATTTCCCATAATTTCCAGCCTTGAAGTAATTCACAATGGCAAATTAAGGGGCATGAGTGTTACTTCCAATTAAGTTTACTAGAAAATTTAATCATTGTATAAATTTTCCTTATCATGGGTCTTTGGTTTATCATCAGGATCCGTTCCTTGCGTCTCTTGTTTTAAATTTTCTGGTAAATTTATGTGTCTTAAGAATACGGCAGCCAAATGACAGACTGTTAACTACAGTGGATTTAATTTGATTCGGAACACTTATCAGTTGATTTAGATCAATCATATAATTGTTTATGTTTCCTTTTAAAAAAGTTGTTTAAATTATTATCAGAATGCTCCTGTTTTTATAAGAATTATCTAAATAATATATCTGAGAAATCTGATAGTGCCTCTCCTTATTTTATAGTTATTTTTATCAGCTTGTTACCTGCTGCTGCATATCCTTCTGTGGCTGAATAAAAGCTTGTATATCGTATAGGTTCAATTTCATTTATCTCTGTTTCCGTCCAGTTGGCACCTCCGTTTGTAGTTTGTATAATTTTACCGCTCCAATTTCCGAAGCATCCCCCGGAATAAGCAGCGGCACTGAAAACTAAACAAGTGTTTGCTGTCAATGGATTGAGAACATAAGAACCGCTTTGGTGATTTAGGATTTGACTCCAGTTATTTCCATTGTCAGTGGTTTTATAAACTGTTTGATTGTCTGCAATGCAATAACCATCTCCATTTATAAACTTAATATCAGTTGCGTAATTTGCGGTCAGTGTTGTTGTTAAAATCCATGTTGTACCAGTATCGCTGCTGCGTATTATTTTACCATTAGTACCTGTACAAAAACCGAAGCCACCATTAAAATTTATTTTCTGTAAATAAAAATTAACGCTGTCAATTGTTAACCAGTTTATACCCGCATTTGAGCTTTTGTGTATTCGTCCTTTTGTACCATTCGAGATTACAAATAAGTGGCCTAAACTATTTGTAGCAATAGATATAAATTCAATACTAGGTGATCGCAAAATAGTTGCCCATGTTTCTCCACCGTCAGTGGTCTTTAATATAAGTCCGCCGGGGGGCACGCAACCTGTTCCACCGCATGAATTAGAACCACCAACTACATAGCCAACAGTTGCATTAGTAAATAGAATTTGGTAAAACGGTTGGTTTGCTGTCGGGTTGGTATATTTCATACTCCAGCTTAAGCCGTTGTCAGTCGTCTTGTAAATTTTACCGTCATAAGAAACGGCAACACCAGTCTCGGAATTAAAGAAAAAAATGTCTCTGATAAATGAAGGGGCAGAAGCCGTTACAAGTTCAAGTTTAAGTTTGTCGTTCTCAAATGGCAGGGTTTTATTAGCAGAGATAAATTTGTCTTTCTTACAAGCTGCTGTCAGAAAGTACGCAATGAGCGAAAGGTAAATAAGTTTTTGCATTTTTACTGTTGTAAGATCATTTACGTTTTAACATTATCCTGTCAAGGTGTTATTGTTAAATCCTGACTGATAGTTGCAGATTTACTTTTATTACCTGCTGTTAATTTAACAACATAATTTGCCGCTATTGGATATTTATGTTTTGTTAAAGAACCACTCCCTGTTGTACCATCTCCATAATCCCAGGTGTAAGTGTCAGCATTATTACAGCAGGTTGCATTAAATTGTACTTCTTCATTAAGTTTCGCAGTCTTTCCTTTATCTACCGTAAAACAAGCTTCAGGTGTCTTTGTGCACGATGAAATAAAAGCGATGGTAATGATGGCTAAAGTTTTTGTAATGAATTTAATTCTTGTTTTCATTATGAATTGTTTTTAAAGTTAATATACTAAAACCCTTTTTGTAAAGATAAGGAATTGGCGGTTGTTTCGCGAAGAAAAGAAATTTTTTGGATGTGGAACACTACTGCCTTTATATATTACAGAAATACACACCATTTTTAACAGGCGTAATAAAAGCAGTTTTTAGGATGTTTTCGATGCGTAATAATTATAAAAACACCAATACTTAGCGATTGCCCAATTATAGATTTTGCATGCTATCAAAGATGGCGCCTTCGCTAATTTTGAACGGTATGTTTTAGGCGTGTAATCAAGGTTTTAATCCTTCGTTATTTTAAATATTTTATATTATCCGCATTTCATCTTTAAAGCGATGTCTTCATACAAATGGGTATAGATTGTTGATCCTTGGCGTGTAAAAAATTCTGTTACGCTGTGTTTTTGTTAAAATTTTCGTGTCAAGCTGAATGCCATACCTGTATTGTTGGCTTGTGTGGGAATGCTGTAAAAGTTCCAACTCGTTAATTTGAATTTTTGTTTACTGTTAGCTATTAAATTCCATGCACTTAAAATCATTGTCGTTGTTCCAATTCCAATGTTTACAAATGAAAGTGTTTTTTGACTTTCATTTGTGTAGTTTATTCCGCCCAAAGCCGTTTGCTCTATTGGAAACATTACTGAGCCAAATGCAATTTGTCCTGCACCGGTTATAAGTCCAATAACCGGAAGAATTTTGTTGGTTGTACCTTTTCCAATATTAATTCCATTAACTGTATTAAATGAAAGATTTAGTGCACTAATAATAGCAGATGAAACGCCATATTCAGGTGCAATATGATTGTATGAATATACCGGTGTTAAACCATAAGTAGGTTGTATCATTGCACATTCTTCTTTTGTAAGTCCGTTTGTTAAAACCCAGGTATTAAGTGAAGCGTTATTCATTACTAAAAGTTCAGCATATTTATGCATGCTATTAATGTTGTCTGCAATTTGTTGGCCTGCGGTTTGCGCTACCAGATAACCCACTGCACAAATAGTTCCGTCCTTATCAATGAAGCAAGGTTTTCGTTGGTCTGTATAGTCGTAATTTGACGGGAATATTCCATTCATTCAATACTGATGAAGCAGGTCTAACAGATGTCTGCGTTTCTTTTTAAGTTCAACTGAAAGGCAAGCCACATCTTTATTTCTAAGTAAATTTTCAACATACTCCAGATGAGTTTTTATTCTAAGCTTATTGTCTGTTGATGCATCAGGTTCGCAACCAAACTTGCAAACAAAACTGATGTCGCCAATAACAGAATTTACCATTTGGCTTTTTTCAACAGGTGATTTGTTGCAACCTAAGAACAGCGTAGCAACTGTTAGCGTAAAAAAGATTGTAAGATTATTCATAATGTAAAATATATTTTGTTCGATAATATGTTTGGCCATATTGTTGTTTGCGTTAAAAGCTTATAAAATAAATTGTTAAAAAGCCTTACACATTAAAGTATGTAAAAATTATAATAATAATCGGCAAACACAAATTTGATATTGTATTAATTTTGAGTACAAAATAGTTTTAAATGGTTGTAAATGCTGATAACATTAACCATTAACAAGCCACACTGTCCTTTTCTCATACCTTCTTACCTTCTAACCCTCATACCTTCCTACCCTTTAACCTTCTCCCACTCCACATCTCCATTACCTATAACTTATCCATCAGCAAATTGCCCCACGCTCCATGCCCATAATACCCTCCCTTTCTCTAATTAAAATGACCTTAAATTTCAAGCCACCATTTGGTGAGTTCTTAGGCGGTCTATATTTTTGTGGCGCTTTTAGAGATGAATATGAAAATTAGGGCGACGATAAATATTGCTATATTACTGTGTACAGTTTTTATTGGTAGAATTTTATTTGAAAATTATTTCATCATTTCTTCTGTAAACACCGTTCAGCATGGTATGGTTAAATCACACCTCAATAGCTTTGCAAAAAAAAGGAGAAGGTATTTTGAACCAACCGGCTCAGGTGAAAAAAAGTATGCATGCATAGCAATGTATCTCTGCGAAGAAAATACGGATGATGATGCCGATATCCAGCTCAAATACATCACCTCGGTTCATTCTAAAACAATATATCCATTAGCTCCTGCCAACATTCAGTCGGGTATTAATACGGAGCATTACACGAGCAGTTTTTCTTATTATACAACAAACAGATACCTCTCACTTAAAGTTATCAGAACCTGATACACCTGCAGATTAATCGGACACAGCTGGGCTTGTAGTTCTATGCGGCCTTGTGGTTTATGAACATATCAGTTCATACATTCTGCTATTAGGGTAGACATTTACAATCAATTATTACAATTTATTACTGTTTAAAATTAAAGTTACAATGAGAAGAACACTCATGTTATTAAGCCTCTGCGCATTTTTATGCAATTATGGCTGTAAATCAAACAAAGAGGCGAAGGAAAAGGGAGAGGAAGCGAAATTTTTGGTTACCAGTGTACTCAAAAAAGATACTACCGTAACACGCGATTATGTATGCCAGATTAAGTCGGTGCAACACATAGAATTAAGAGCGCTTGAAAGAGGTTATTTGCAGAAAATTTATGTAGACGAGGGACAGTTTGTTAGAAAAGGCCAGAAGATGTTCCAGATTATGCCGATGCTTTACCAGGCAGAACGCGAAATGGCTCAGGCCGAAACAGATTTTGCCGATATCGAATATAAAAATACAAAGGCTCTTGCCGATAGCAATGTAGTTTCGGTTAACGAACTGGCCATGGCCAAAGCCAAGTACAATGCTGCACGCGCCAAACTTTCATTGGCCGATGTACACTTGGGATTTACAGAAATTAAGGCACCTTTTGATGGCATCATGGACCGTTTTTATGTGCGTGAAGGTAGCCTTGTTTCTGAAGGAGATTTACTTACAACCATTTCTGATAACAGCGAAATGTGGGTGTATTTTAATGTGCCCGAAGCCGAATACCTCGACTATAGAACAAAACATCAAAAAGAACGTCTGCAAATAGTAAACCTGATGATGGCAAACCACCATCGCTTTGAATATGCGGGCATAGTTAAAACCATTGAAGCCGACTTCAATAACGAAACAGGTAACATCGCTTTCAGAGCAACTTTTCCAAATCCTAAAAGTCTGTTAAGGCATGGCGAAACAGGCAATATTCAAATGGATATTCCCTTACAAGGTGCATTGATTATTCCGCAAAAGGCAACCTTTGAAATACTGGAAAAGAAGTATGTATATGTGGTTGATAGAAACAATGTGGTGCACTCGCGCGAAATTACCATTGCCGCCGAAATGCCCGATTTGTATGTAGTGAGCATTGGCTTAAAAAGTGGCGAGAACATACTGCTGGAGGGTATCAGGAAGGTGCGCGACGGTGATAAAATTGCCTTTGATTATGAAGACCCTGACAAGGTTATTGCTAACTTAAAAGTTTATGTTGAATAACTCAATTATCAGGAGAAAATTAAAATATGTTTAATAAATTTATTAAGCGGCCTGTATTAGCCATTGTATTATCGCTCGTGATTATTTTTATGGGTGTACTGGCTATAAAAACTTTACCCACCTCTCAGTTTCCTGCCATTGCGCCACCTATGGTAATGGTTACCGCATCCTTCCCTGGTGCTTCTGCCAAATCTTTAGCCGAGTCTGTTATCATACCTTTAGAACAATCTATAAACGGTGCATGGGGAATGAAGTACATGACCTCTGATGCCACCAGCGCCGGTGAAGCCAATATACAAATTGTATTTAACCTGGGCACCGATCCCGATCAGGCTTTGGTGCAGGTTTCAAACCGGGTGCAGCAGGTATTAAACAGGCTGCCTGCATTGGTTCAACGCGAAGGGGTAATCATTACGCCCATTATGCCAA
This sequence comes from Bacteroidia bacterium, assembly GCA_014376805.1. Taxonomy (GTDB): domain Bacteria; phylum Bacteroidota; class Bacteroidia; order UKL13-3; family UKL13-3; genus B1. Next base: position 35,132 of record JACMQU010000118.1, on the reverse strand, counting down.
GCATGCTCATGTACGTAAATCTTTATAGCAAAGATGCCAATGCCAACATGAAGTTTTTGTTTAATTACGCGGGTGTTAACATGATCCCGGAGCTGCAACGCATCAACGGTATTGGTCAGGCAAAAATATTAGGTAGCCGCCAGTATGCCATGCGGGTTTGGTTGAACCCGGATAGAATGCGTGCGTACAAAATTTCACCGGATGAAGTAATGCAATCGTTAAGCGACCAGAGTATCATTGGTAAGCCCGGACGAATTGGTCGTGGCGATGGCAACAGGGCCGAAGCATTAGAGTATGTATTGGCCTATTCAGACAGGTTTAATGATGCCAAACAATATGAAAATGTTATTCTGAGGGCCAACCCACAAGGAGAAATTCTGCGTTTAAAAGATGTGGCCACTGTTGACCTTGGCAGCGAATATTATGATATTTATTCGAACCTTAACGGCAACCCTTCTGCAGCCATTGTACTCAAACAAACTTATGGAAGTAATGCAAGCGAGGTGATTGAAAAGGTAAAAGAGAAGCTTGATGAACTTAAGAAAACATTTCCCCCGGGCATGGATTATGAAATCAGTTATGATGTTTCTAATTTCCTGAATGCATCAACCGAAAATGTACTGCATACTTTACGAGATGCATTTATATTAGTTGCGTTGGTGGTATTCCTTTTTCTCGGCGACTGGCGTTCAACACTTATTCCAACGCTGGCTGTTCCGGTTTCGCTTATTGGTGCTTTTATGTTTATGCAACTCTTCGGACTTACCATAAACATGATTACATTATTTGCCCTGGTTTTGGCCATTGGGATCGTGGTAGATGATGCCATTGTGGTAGTGGAGGCAGTACATGCCAAAATGGAATCAGAGAACCTCTCGCCTTATAATGCCGTGAGGAAAGTAATTGGCGAGATTAGCGGTGCGGTTATAGCCATCACATTATTAATGACTGCGGTATTTGTTCCTGTAGCTTTTATGACCGGTCCTGTAGGAATATTTTACCGGCAGTTTGCTATCACTATGGCTACATCTATTGTCATCTCCGGCTTTGTGGCGCTTACCCTTACTCCGGTGCTCTGCGCCATGATCTTAAAAAACAACCATGGAAAACCCAAAAAGAAAACATGGCTGAACCGATTCTTAGATAGTTTTAACAATGTATTTGAAAAACTTACCGGTAAATATGTTGGCTTGCTCAGGCTTATTGTAAACAGGAAAGTTGTCACCTTCACTATACTGCTCATCTTCGGACTAGGAATCTTAGGTGTATCAACAACACTCCCAACAGGCTTTATTCCAAGTGAAGACCAGGGTATGATTTATGCCATCATTCAAACTCCTCCCGGATCAACCCTTGAAAGAACAAATGATATTTCGCGGCAGTTAGAACAGATTATACAAAAAACAGATGGCGTTCAATCGGTATCATCAATTGCCGGTTATGAGGTGTTAACAGAAGGTCGTGGATCAAACGCCGGTACCTGCCTGATAAACCTTAAGCCATGGTCGGACCGCAAGCATACGGTGAATGAAATTATTTATGAGCTGGAAGAAAAAGCGAAAGTGATACCCGGTGCTACCATCGAGTTCTTTGATCCGCCTGCAGTGCCCGGTTATGGTGCTGCCGGGGGCTTTGCTTTGCAATTGCTCGACAAAACAAATAGCGGCGATTACAAGCAACTTGAAAAGGTAAGTGATGCGTTTATGGCTGAACTCAAAAAGCAAAAAGAGCTTACCGGGTTGTTCACTTTTTTTAGTGCTAACTATCCGCAATACGAAATTGAAATTGACAATGAACTCGCTATGCAAAAAGGTGTTTCAATTGGCAATGCAATGAACACTCTTTCAATATTTGTTGGTAGTACTTATGAACTCGGTTTCATTAAATTTCAACGCTTCTTTAAAGTGTTTGTACAAGCCGCACCTGAGTATAGAAAATTACCCGGTGATGTGCTGAACCTCTACGCTAAAAACAACCATGATGAGATGGTTCCGTTTTCTGCTTTCATGAAGATTAAAAAATCTCAGGGCGCCAATGAAATTAACCGCTATAACATGTACAATACCGCTGCCATAAGAGGCGCACCTGCCAAAGGTTACAGCAGTGGCGAAGCGATTAAAGTAATACAGGATGTTGCCAAAAGAACATTGCCAAAAGGCTTTGATATAGATTGGGCAGCCTTATCAAAAGATGAGACCATGCGTGGCAATGAAGCGCTTTATATTTTCCTGATTGTGCTGGCCTTTGTTTATTTTGTACTTGCCGCTCAGTATGAAAGTTTCCTCATACCATTGGCGGTTATTTTTTCTCTGCCAGCCGGTGTATTCGGTTCATTTCTATTGTTGAAATTAATGGGCCTGGCCAATGATATTTATGCACAGGTAGGTCTGGTAATGCTGGTGGGTTTATTAGGTAAAAATGCTGTGTTGATTGTTGAGTTTGCCATGCAAAAACAAAAGGAAGGATATACAGTTCTTGAAGCAGCCATTGAAGGGGCAAAGGTTAGGTTCAGACCGATTCTTATGACCTCATTCGCGTTTATTGCCGGTTTGATCCCATTGATTATTTCGCATGGTGCAGGTGCAATAGGCAATCAAACCATTGGTTCAACAGCCTTAGGAGGAATGCTGTTTGGTACAATCTTCGGGGTAGTGATAGTGCCCGGATTGTACTACATATTCGCGGGACTTGCAGAAGGCAGGAAACTCATCAAAGACGAAGATGAAAATTCGCTGACAGAAGATTTTGTTCATTCAATAGATAAATTTCCAACATTAGAAGAGATCAAACAAAATGAGCACTAAAAAAATATTCACTTATACGTTGCTTGCGCTTATAATACTTATAGCAGATTCATGCCGCATGCCTTTTATGGGCCGCATAACTGAAAATAAAAATGTACCAACAACATATAACAATTCTAGCGACAGTAGCAATACCGCAAGGATAAAATGGAAGCAGTTTTTTACTGATCCATACTTGGCAGCATTAATAGATTCTGCCCTGCAAAACAACCAGGAGTTTGCCATCATGTTGCAGGAAATTAACATTGCCAGGAATGAAGTAAGGGCACGTAAAGGTCAGTACTTACCCTTTATAAACATTATAAGTGGAGCAGGCCTCGAAAAGGTTGGTCGTTATACACGCCAAGGTGCGGTTGAACAAAACTTAAACATTGAACCAGGCAAAAATTTTCCTGATCCCCTCCCCGACTTTATGCTGGCAGCTACAGCCACATGGGAAGTAGATATATGGAAGAAGTTGCGCAATGCAAGGAAGTCGGCTATATACAGGTACCTTTCAACTATTGAAGGCAGGAACTTTATGGTGACTAACCTGGTTGCCGGATTAGCCACTGCATATTATGAGTTGATGGCATTAGACAACCAGTTAGAAATACTAAAAAGGAATATTGAAATACAACAGAATGCGCTTGAAATTGTAAAGCTTGAAAAGGCTTCGGCAAAAGTAACCGAATTAGCGGTACGTAAGTTTGAAGCCGAGGTGCTTAAAAATCAAAGCATGCAGTTTAATATCATGCAGATGATAACCGAAAAAGAAAACAAGATTAACTTTCTTACCGGCAGATTTCCGCAACCGGTATCAAGAAACTCGCAAATATTTACAAGTTTTGTGTTCGACTCCATCCATGCCGGTATACCCTCACAGCTTTTGCAACACCGTCCGGATATAAGGCGTGCAGAACTTGAACTGAGAGCAGCAAAAATAGATGTTAAAGTAGCCAGGGCAAATTTTTATCCATCCTTGGTAATCAACGCTGGAGTTGGCTTCCAGTCATTCAACCCACGTTTTTTGTTGGGCACACCACAATCTATGTTGTATTCTATTGCCGGTAATTTAGTGGCACCTGTTATAAACCGGAATGCCATAAAAGCCTATTACTATAGCGCCAACGCAAGGCAAATTCAGGACGTATACAATTACGAGCAAACCATATTAAGGGCATATATAGAAGTAGCCAACCAACTCTCCAACATACAGAACTTACAAAAAAGCTACGAGCTGCGCGACCGCCAGGTGCAAGCCCTCACGCGCTCCATCGACATCTCCACCGCCCTCTTCAAATCAGCCCGCGCCGACTACATGGAAGTGCTCATGACCCAACGCGACGCCTTAGAATCGCGCTTTGAGTTAATAGATACCAAGCTAAAGCAGATGCATGCAAGAGTGAATGTATATCAGGCGCTGGGAGGTGGATGGGAATGATGTTGGGGGGTACACCTTTATGATTGGATCGTGTGCCCTGTAAACCCTCACTTTTTTATAATATATGATGTCCTGGCCCAGTTCATACATCATATATAATTATTATTTTAAAATTTGCGTATGATATTTTTCATCTCTAAAATTAATAAGTGCACTTATCAATTCTCATTTTAAAATTATTGTTTCCCTGCCTCGTAATAAAGCAACATTGCACCTGAGTTGAAACGTTTTGTATTGATGAGTTTAAGATTTATCTTATCGTGTATGTTTTTAAATAAAGTTAAACCTTTACCTAATATAACCGGATGAATGCAGAGTTGGTATTCATCTATTAAACCGAGTTGTGTTAAGGCTGCAATTAAAGACGGACTACCAACTAATATGTCTTTGCCTGGCTGTTGTTGAAGGGCTAAAACTTCTTCTTCAATGTTTCGGTTTGCCAGCCTTGCGCTTTCCCAGTCTATATGCCTTAAGGTGTGGGTGAAAACAATTTTTGGAGTGTTGTTCATGATCACAGCAAATTCGTCGGTAGCTTTGTTGCCGGTGGGGTTTTTAACCAAGGGCCGCCAATATTCCATTAGTTGGTAGGTAATCCTTCCATATAAAATAACCCCCGAGTCACGTAACAGGTTAGCATAATGCTCATGCAATTCATCATCTGGAATAATTGCTTTATGGTCGCTAAACCCATCTAATGTCATATTGATTGCTGCAATTAATTTTCTCATAGTTTAAAGTTAAGTGGTGCGTTATTATTCCCTCTTAATCTACATCAAATTAAGGGCGCAGGTAAAGCCGGTTCGCCATCAAGGTTTTTCAACTTCAGTTATCGTTAATCTCCCAATTGATTCAATCATGGTTCGCAATGCAGTTAACAGTTGCTTATATTTTGTAGGGCTAATGAATAGATTTATCTTTATTGTTTTATTAACTGAAAAGACAATAGCTTTCTCATTTACCGTAACTTTTATATAACTCCAATATGTTTCTTCATCGTAATTCGAGTACGTGTAAAATTCAGCCATAAATTCACTGTTAAATTCACGTTTAAATATCATAAATTCAAGTTCATCTGTTCCCGTGAAATCAATTTTTATTTCATCCTTACTTTTTGTAATTGTTATTTTAGCGCAGTCAAATTCTATCATTTTTTTTATAAATATTAGTCAATATTTCAGTCCATGACGATATGTTGTTGGTTATTGTTATTTCGTAAACCACTCAATTATTATCTTCATAATACATCTTGGTTTAAGTTTGAATTACCTTTCTTCTATGAGTTTATCTACCTGAGATTTCAACTTTGGAATATCTCTGATGACAATTGTCCAAATTACTTCATCAGATATGTTGTCATAGCTATGTATTTTTGGTTTTTAAATCCTTTTGGTAAGCAAAGAAGTCTCTACTGGCTCCAAGAAATTCAAAAATCTCGTCAATGCTTCGTTGAATGTCTAACAACCAGGTATTAATGTTATTATCCATAAATTTTAACCTTAGTGGTTTCTAATCGTTGCCTGAAAAGAGGGTTTATAATTGCCCTTTCCTCAAGAAGATCAACTTGCCGTTGGAGTAAAACTTCAAGTTTTGATTTGAGATTTAGGTATAGGTCCGTGTATGTGAAAGGATCTTTTTCTTCGAAATCTACAATAAGGTCTATATCTGATAATTCATTAAAATCGTCACGGATTACAGAACCAAAAGCATAAAGAGACTTAACCTTGTTTTCTTCACAAAGCACTAAAATTTGCTTAATTTGGGGCTCCTCAATTTTCATTCTCAAATATAACAAAAATCTGCTTAGTTTAAATTCAAGTGGTTATAAGGTTCCGGCAGGTAATGGTTGTGTTGGTTTGATTCCGCAATTATACCGAGTGAAGTGAATTACGGAAGTATCTAATTTACTAATTTAAATTATGCCAACAACATTTCTATGTAGTAGATTTCGTCATCCTTTTGGATTTAGGTGCAATCTTCCCCACAGTTGTTTTTTTTGTCTAAATGGTAGCCATGAGTATCCTGAAGTCTACTAATTCTTGTTCTGTCCACGGTTCAGATTTAACTGTGAAGTCTATGTTTCTAAGTTCTCTTATTGGTCCCATTTTTGTTTTTGTTATGATTTAAAATATTGTGAAATTAGCTTTGAAGCAGCAACAGGTTTAATAAACATCTTAAGGCCCCGAAAATCAGTTGCACCCAACGAGTCCTCATAATGTTTAATTAGCTCCGTTTTGGCGTCAAAAGCTAGGAACCCATCATATCCTTGGTCCACCGAAACCATCCTCGCGTATGCAACAAGATTTCCAAATACCCCTAAATACATTTTGTTCTTGCCGTTATTAAATTTTGCACTCTCTATCAAATGCATAAATATGCGGTCATTCAAGTCCTCGATGCTTATTAAACCTTGAATAATAGTCGGTTTATTTACAGTTGTTAGTCTACAAACACATTTACTTTTATCATTAAGTTCTTTTATCCAGTTAAACTGCCATAATGATTTTTTTAATTGAGATTTGTCCCTGTCGGTTACCTGCACAATTGACTTATCGAAACTTCTTTGGTTGAGGTATTCTCGATTGAATTGGTAATTTTGTCGATAACGAAGCTAAGACCCTTGTTATGATTTTTTTTCAATTAACTACGATATAAAAAAAATACCGAAATGTATCGCACATATTTCGAGTTTTAATAAACATAGGCATCATACATAACGTTCCAAGTAAAAGAATTCTTTTGTGGGCTCAAATCTATACCCCGAAGTTGTATGAACGAAAGTATTGAATTTGCATTGAACCACAAATACCAAAATAACCTATATACTGTCTAACCGCTTGTCCCTTCCCGTGGCATTATAAATAGACATGCAGTTTTAAATGGCAAATAAGCAATATGAATTGCCTGCTAAACATAATTGTCCTTCTTACTTCATTCTAAAAGGTTTTCATGTTTTGGCAAAATTTATTATTCTTGTAGCATGGGTGAAATACTTATTGCAAACCGGCCTCTTTAATATATAGCATTTTGTTACTGTTCACCCCACCCAAATAGCAATAGGCTTATTATTGATGGCAAGTTGAATTGCGTCCATCACACTGTGGCCTTGTTTGCGCACGGTGGATATGTAGCTTCTTATTCGGCAAAATGTTTTTGCACCGGTCTCAGATCTGAAACAGCCCGATATTTTTTGTTTTAGTTTAACCATTCTAAGTCTCGTTCCGCAAGATTGTTATCGAATGGAACATCCGGATTATAAATGAACATTAAAACGTTTTGACTACGCTGATTGAAAACGTCTAATAATCTTGCAGATTTTGACTTTGCCTTTCGCCCGCGCTTACCTTTTTCCGGAACTGAATCTGGTGGTTGCTCTGCTATTCCTTCTCGAAGTATTTTACAATATTGCCTTTCTATTTTATCAATCAGCATTTCATTTGACCTGCCCAATGGCTTTCCATTTCTTCATTTAAAAATTTCAGATCCCGAAGTAAGTGGGCATTGCAAAAGCTATGTGTACAATCGTATCGGTCATAACTGCTCCAGCGGTCATGCACACTGATACCGGTATAGTGATTTAGTATTCCAATTTCATCTATCGCTTCAACACCACGTTTACGATGTATATTGTAATGTGTATATTGAGTGGTTGAGGCACTATGAATCCATTGTGTTTTACTTTCACAACGGATTCCTGTTTCATCATTATGGATTACACCACTGTTCAATAACGCCTCTTTGATTGCTAATTCAGTTCCTTTCAGTTGTTCATAACAGACCCTATTATTAAGTTCTAAAAAGCCATCACTCACGCTTATTCCAAAACAATCTTTGCTTAGTTCCTGCAATGGTTCAAAGGGTAAAAACTGGTATTGGTTCAGATAAACCATCATTGCTTTAAAGCGGCTGCCGTATTGAACATGATTGCCAACTTCACATTTAGCTTCATGTATTTTTCCGCAACTTCATTGCTTTGTCTCTACCTGATGTTCGGTTACCTCAATAAGTTTTACAGGCAAATCGAAAACTTGTCTGCGATGGATACTGCGAACCGGAAACTTGCCTAAACTTTCTCCGCAATTGCAAATACCTTAACTTATGAACAATAATCCGATCGGCACATTCTAACATTTTTAAAGTATTACCAGAATGCCCTGTTTGCCCACCCGGTTTCTTATCACTTGTTTCGCTGTTATTTGATAACCTTTTTCAGACCATCACTCGAAGGGGGCTTTGAACTATTACCGCTATTTTTATTTAACTGGGATCCAATTCCGCTACCCGATTCATTAAAGTTGAAACGAGCTTAAGAAGATTTTTGTGATCTTCTTTTAGGTTGAAATAATCTAACTCTTTAATTAATATGTAACCTTCAGGTACCACAATCATTACATCAAAGATCAGTTCACATTTTAACTAAACAAAAAATAAATAGACTTTATTGTTAACCTAACATGGTGAATATTCTATATTTTTGGGTGAACAGTAACAGATATCTTTAACTTTTAACGACCAACGTATACCATGCACAGAAAGTATACAGCAATAACTTGTTCTACATGCTGATACTTTTTAGAAAGTTCTCAGGCAAAAAAGTTAGTTTCAAATTCATTTATTGAATAACAATTTTCTGATTATACACTTTTGCTCCGCTATAAACTTTTATAAAATAAACACCTTTTGATAAGTGAGAAAGGTCTATTTGCATTTGCTGTTTTATGTTACATGTTGTATAAACATTTTCGCCAAACATATTAAATATTTCAATTTCGCCAATCGTTGATAGCATATTGTTAAAAGTCAATTGAAAAATCCCACTAGATGGATTTGGGTAAACAGAGATCAAATTTTCAATAAGATTTTCTTTTATTGCTGTCACTACACACAGTCCTGTAGCATGCACTGGAAGATTGCCGTTGGTAGTGGTACCATTTCCAAGTTGACCAGATACATTGTTACCCCAAGACCAAACTGTGCCGTCATTTTTCAAGGATAGAGAATGCCCAAATCCAGTTGCAATGGCTGTAATGTTTGTTAACGAACTTACCTGCACCGGTATACTGCTGTTGATATAAGTTCCATTTGCAAGTTCGCCATTAACATTGTTACCCATAGCCCACACAGTGCCGTTAGTTTTCAAACAAAGGGAATGCTGAACTCCTGCTGCAATAGCGATAATGCCTGTGAGTGAACTTACTTGCACCGGAACATTGCTATTTGTAGTTGTACCATTTCCCAATTGCCCCTTGTTGTTGTATCCCCAAACCCAAACTGTGCCATCATTTTTTAAGGCAAGAGAATGCCTGTTACCTGCTGTAATGTTAATAATACCTGTAAGCACACTTACCTGCACAGGAACATTGCTATCTGCATTAGTTCCGTTTCCAAGTTGACCATCGCCATTGGCTCCCCAGGCCCATACTGTACCGTCATTTTTAAGAGCAAGTGATTGTCCATTTCCTGCCGCAATTTTTATGATACCCGTTAGAGAACTCGCTTGCACGGGTAAATTGCTCGAGGTATTATTTCCATTTCCAAGTTGACCTTGTCCATTTCTTCCCCAACCTCTCACCGTACCGTCATTTTTTAAAGCAAGGGAATGATAATACCCTCCTTCAATAGCGATGATGTTTAGGAGAGAACTTACCTGCAAAGGTATATTGGCATCGATGTTAGTCCCATTTCCAAGTTGACCATCGCTATTTATTCCCCAGGTTTTCACTGTCCCATCACTTTTCAGGGCAAGGGAATGAAGTAACCCCCCTGCGATGTTAGTTATACCCGTGAGAGAACTTACGGACACAGGAATGCTGCTGTCAGTATTCGTTCCATTTCCAAGTTGACCTTGTGCATTGCTTCCCCAGGTTTTTACAGTGCTATCACTGCAAATAAAAAGAGAGTGATTTCCTCCAGCTGCAATTAATTGCGCCTTTAACTGATTGTTTAACCCAAATATTGCGAGGGCTGTAATTAATATTAAGTGTAGCAATTTCTTTTTCATTTTTCCCGTTTTTGTTTTTTCAAATATATTCCTTTTTTAAGGATGTTCGTTGGACTACATTTTTGTATCGTCTAATGAGGTATCCATAAGTTTTACCTTAGGACGTTCTCTTATCTGCGGACCTTTTGATTGTAGTATCCTTTTTAAATTTGCCTTAACGGCAAAGTCTAAACCTATTCACATACCAGTATGTAAAACTTGTGATAATAAACGACAAATACAAGTGGGCATAAATTATTTCTGTTACATCAAAATCAATTCTATATAAACCGAAGTAAAATCTATGAAAGAATTTAATTGTGGGGTAGCATTTATAGAAAATTATAATTCATTTTGATAGATCGCTGTATTTGAAGAGCAATTAAATTTTTGAATTTTTTCTAATGAGTTATCACTAATATATATCATCTCACAATTGGTTTTAACCTGACTAAAAATATACAAATTTTTTATTAACGTAAATAAAAGCAGAATGCATAGAAGATGATTTTCGATAAGTTATGATTGCAAATAAATCTAAATTTTTGGTATTGTACAATGAGGGATTAGTTTCTTTTGTTGATGATTTGCGATGGGTGATAAATTTAAATACATCCATTAAATTGGTGTTGCGAGATGAGGGATTTACGTTCTGCCAACTATGCCACCTTCACGCATTTGTTCGTTATGTTCTTTACCGCCCGGTTTTTACCAGGAGTTTACTCAAAAAATTATTTAATTATTTGGCATGCAGGTAATTTTTTAACAATTATGCATAACAACAATAATAGCTGTAACGTTAAAGGTTAGCCATATTAAAACTAAAGAAATATTATTTGCTTCTTATTATTGGTCGACACATAGATGTGGTACCAGGTTAACCTGTCAGACTACATTTCTCAAATCAAAAAAAGAGGAATTAGATCCCTTCACTTAGAGCAATATCATAGCCCACTTCCCCCTACTCAACCCGCACAACCTTGCTCACAAAACTCACTCCTCCCGAGCTTATCTTCAACAAATACATGCCTTTGCTTAATGCCTGCGGACTGATGCTAAACATTTGTTGCGACGCTTGTTGACTTAGTATCGTTTTGCCTTCCATGTTTATCAGTTCGTAAGTTATGCCGCTTTGTAAATTTGTGGTAATTTGTATATCACCATTGCCCATTGCAAAGCCTGCCGTGTTTAGTATAGCTACTTTATTTTCAAGTTCATGGTTTTGGTTCAAACCTGTTGATACATCAAAGCCTCTTTCCACAAGCCTGTTTTTTAGCGAACCATAATGCATTTTTCCGTACATCAGGCTATCGGCTGCCACCAGCATTTCGGCGGCCTGCTGCATGGTTATGTCGTCGGCATAATTGTATATAGACTGCAACAAAATTTTAGTCAACACGTCGCGGCCCATATCCAGACTTAAATCGTTTAACATACTGCTCCATATTACCGAGGATTTGTAGAAATCGCTGTTCAGGTCTTTGGGATATTTATTGGCACTATTGGCATCGCGGCCATCCCAATAAACATTGTGGCCATCCCAGTTAAACACTTGTCGCCATTTATAATCGCTAATGGCTTTTGAGTACTGGCAGGCCATAAAATCGCAATTGGCCTCTTCTACTGCAAGACGCTCATTACCGCCAGTTGTGTTAGGTGCTATAAAGTAAGCAATGCCATGGGTATATTCATGTATAATTACATCGGCATCTTCGGCATCGGGCACACCGCCTGTGCCAAAAAACAATCCGGGTTTACCTTGTTGCGATGAGAAACGCGATTGATCCTGACCCTGATATGCATCTACATCTATTTGTATTCTAAACATGCCGCTAAATGGCAATGCAATGCTGTTTAAATAGGTTCGGTATTGTTTAATATGGTACAGGCTCATCATCTCTCTAAACGCCGGCTGGCTTCTTTTAAAATCAAAATTATTAACGGTGCTTTTGTAAGGTGGTGTAGCCGGGCTTTCCATATCAACTATAATGGCATAAGGGTTAGCGGTATAAAAAGTATCGCTTTCAAACTCCAGGCTCACCGCAACCTGTTTGCGTTGGGCATTTAATTCTGTATAATCTGTGCCATTTTTATTCACCCACACTCCGCCATCATCGCCATAATTTTTTTGAGCACTTGTTAAAGGATCAGGATAAAATACTTTGGTTTGAACCACCGTATCTTTACGTCCAAAAAACAAATCAAGGGTTCGTGTTTGTATTACTTCCCCTTTTTGGTTCAGGAGTAGTTCTTCAAATACACCCGATTCGTTTTGCTGCTTTTTAACATACATGGGTTCAATTTTTTCTGAACCCATAGCATATACAGGTTGTGCACTGTTATTTTTAAATGTTAATGCATGTTGTGCGGCAATTCCATCAAACAAAATAAGGTTATTTATTACCGAGAGTACATTGCCGTTGTTATCTGTATTTATTTTAACGGTGCTTTGGTAAACAATCTTACCCTGGTGTACATGAGCAAATAATATGTGTTGCCCATAAGCGCTTTGTTGTTGGTTCAATACTATTAAACTGTTTTCATTTATGGTTAATGAAGAAAAAAGTTGTTGCAGGTATTGCTTTGCTGCTGCGGCGTTAACTGCGCTTAAACGATTGCCGGGTTTAAGTATTTGAGGTATGCGTGTGGAACTTTGTGCTTGAGCATTTATGCTAATAATATAAGCTAAAAGTAACACTACTAAAATTCGTTTTTTCATTGGCAAATGGTATTTATAACATTCCGGGCTGAACCCACTTCAGGTCTTTAAAATCAAGTTCACTTAGTAGTTTCTGAACCGGGTTTACCTGGGAGGGCTTAATCTCAAAGATAACACCTTCCTGTTCATTTATAACCATGGCCTTAAATTTTACCGAAACCTGTTTAAGTAACTTTATTACTTCGTGTTGTCGTTCAAATGTGCAGGCAATAAAATACAAGTCATAAATGATAACTTCCACAATTGCGGCATTGTTTACAGCTTGTCGTATAGCCTCGCCATAAGCAGCTATCAAACCCGGAACACCTAATAATTTGCCTCCAAAATACCGAACTACAACAGCCAGTACAAAGGTTAGATTGTGTGCATTAACAACACGTAAAATTGGTCTTCCGGCTGTACCTGCAGGCTCACGGTCGTCGGTACTTTTTTTAAATACGGCATCGGCACCAAGCACCAAAGCCCAGCAATGGTGTGCTGCCGAATGATGTTCTTTCTTAATTTGTTTGAGCAATTCTTTAGCTTCCTCTTCGCTTTTAACGGGGTACATCAATCCGATAAACCTGCTGCCACGGTCTTTGTATTCGCCCTGTGCAGGCTTGTTAACAGTTACATAAGCATCGGTAAACAACATTATGAAAGTGATATCAGTACTATGGATAAAAAAGCCAACGCGAGTCCTGCTTTATTTTTTGCCGATAACTTCTCATTAAATACCAGTACTGCAACTACTGTTGAGGCCGCCACAATGCCAATATTGTTTAACGGAAAAATATAACTGCCATGAAACTGCTCTAGTGTTTTAACCAAAAAATACATGCTGAAATAATTTGGTACGCCAAGTATAATTCCCCAAACCACATTCTTAAAAGCAAACTTTTTTTTACCTGAACCAATAAGGTAAATCATATAAATTGAACCTAATAAAAACGCAATAGTAAATACCGTACTAATTACTGTATCGGCATCGGTAGGTGGAATAAAGGTTTGCTCTACATAATTTAACAGGCTATCAATACAACCGCTGCCCACAAATACAATCATTGGTAAATGCCACAACTTTTTTTCCGTATGCGTGGCTTCATTATTTTTCCTGCTTATAAAATATACCGCAAGCATGGATACCAGTATGCCGGCAATTTTTGCTGAACCTACTGGCTCGTGGTACAATACTACTGCAAATATTACAGGCACTGCAACAGATAGTTTAGCGGCGACCATACTTACAGATACGCCTAATTTTTGCGCTGTTTGCCCAATAAAATTAAATATGGTTATAAATAAAAAACCCAATGCCAACGCATAAATAAACCAAGGCTGCAACCATACCTGCTGTGTAATAATTGTGTGCGGTGCAAGCATATTTCCAATTAACGAACAGATGATATAATTGATCACAATGGCCTGGAATGTATCCACACCTTTGCGTTCAAAAACCTTAAACATACTTACTGTAATAGTAGAAAAGAGGATACTTAAGAACAGGTAAATCATATTTTTTTATATTGTATCATGTTTACCCCATCAATGCTTAGCTGTTGTATAATTTTACCACCTATTAAAGGCGCCGGTATCCCATTTTCAATTTGGGAGGGCGAGTAAAAAACAATGGCTTCATCCCATGCTTTGTGTTCAATTATATGATTGAGCAATTGCAGCCCGCCTTCCACGATCATGCTTTGAATACCTGCTTTATATAAACGTTGTAACAATTGGCTGAACCAATCTTCGCTGAAAATAATTTGCACATAATTTAAATCTCCATCAATGCTTTCTTTTGATCCATTCACAATCCAGGTTGCCTGGCTATGATCATAAATTTTTAAGTGCTTTGGCAGGCGCAGGTGTTGATCGAGCACCACGCGCAATGGCTGTTTACCATTCCATTCGCGGGCATTCAATGCAGGGTTATCAAGCAAGGCTGTATTTGTTCCAACCATAATGGCACCTTCCTGCGTACGCCATTTATGCACGAGCTTCTGTATTATTTTTCCTGTAATATGCCTGTCCTTTTCAAATTGTCCGGCACTCATTTTTGATGCATCGGGTGCTATAAAACCATTGTGTGTTTGCGCCCATTTTAAAATTATGTACGGACGTTTTTTTTCAATAAATGTAAGGTATCTTTTATTGAGTTGATGGCATTCATCTTCAAGCACACCTACCTTCACTTCCATTCCGGCATCCTGCAATATTGCAATGCCTTTTCCTGCAACCAGCGGATTCGGATCAAGCATACTTACCACTACCCTTCTAATGTTTTTTTGAACCAGTAAATTTGCGCAGGGAGGCGTTTTACCAAAGTGACTGCATGGCTCCAGATTAACATATAAGGTAGCACTATTAAGCAGGCTTTCATCCTCAACCAGGGCAAGCGCATTTACCTCTGCATGGGCACCACCAAATTGTTTGTGCCAGCCTTCAGCAATGATGATGTTGTTGTGTACAATAACACAACCTACCATCGGGTTTGGGGCAACATTGCCTGCACCTAAACGGGCAAGCTCAAGGCAGCGTTGCATATAGATTTCATCTGTACTCAAGGCTGCGAATATACACAATGAGATTTACATTTAATGCGGAATGACAACATTCACATTAAAGAGTTTTCTGATATAATTTTATCATAATGCTTATATATAAATGAGCTTACCAGTTGTTATAAAATACCAGGTAAATTTATATTGCAATAATAAACCAGATTATACGCGACTTATAATAACAATATGTGCGACTCATGTAACTTATTTAATAAATTGTGTAACACATCTTAGCAAAACAAAATTCATATTTGTATTAATGTGCAAATTCATGTCATCAACTACTTAAATGAAAAAAATATTAAGCGTAATGGCAATTGTAGGACTTTCAGTTCTAACTATGTCGAGCTTTACAAAAAGCAACAGGCCTTGCAAGTGGAATTATAAAATAATTTCCAGAAAAATTTAAAGAAAGTAAGTAAGTAAGTAAGTAAGTAAGTAAGTAAGAAAGAAAGAAAGAAAGTAAGAAAGTAAGTAAGCAACATACTAAAATGGAAGAAAAATTTAATGAAGCTACAACACAACGTCCACAAGGAGATCGCACAATAGATGCACCATTAGTTGCAATCAACCTGCTTTATTTTATCGAACAAATAAGAAATGAGCAAGCTTGGAAAGATAGCGATCGCAATGCAATAACTGTTTTCAAAACAAACGGAATGCGTATTGTTCTTATCGCATTGCATAAAGGTGCTGAAATGATTAAACATACAGCAGATGGTTTAATAAGTGTGCAAGTGTTGGAAGGGCAAATGCTATTTAATACTAATGAGCAATCTGTTAATTTGGGCAAAGGACAAATGCTGGCATTGCATAAAGGAATTGCACACAGCGTAGTGGCTAAGGAGGAAACAATTTTCCTGTTAACACTCACAACTTCATTACAAGAAAAATAATTCAATCATAAAATCAAATGCAACAACATCCAGTAAAAATAAAATCAATTGACAAAATCACAAATGATGTGTTGCAAATAGTTACTGAAAAACCTACACAGTTTAATTTCACTCCCGGACAAGCAACCGAAGTTTCAATAAACAAAGAAGGTTGGCAAAATGAAAAAAGACCTTTCACTTTTACCTGCATACCTGAAAATGATTACCTCCAATTTACCATCAAAACATATCCTGATCACAAAGGAGTTACTAATGAATTTTTGCATCTCAAAATAAATGACGAATTGATTTTGCATGATGTGTTTGGTGCAATCGCATATAAAGGTGAAGGTGTATTTATTGCAGGTGGTGCGGGCGTTACGCCCTTCATTTCAATCTTCCGTTATCTTCAATCAAAAAAAGAAATTGGGAACAACAAACTCATTTTTGCCAACAAAACCAAAGCCGACATCATACTTGAACAGGAGTTTAAGAAATTATTAGCTAATAATTTTATTAATATTTTATCGGATGAAAAAATAGATGGATATGCAAACGGACAAATCACCGAAGAATTTTTGAAAAAACATATCACCGACTTAACCAAAGTATTCTATGTATGCGGACCACCACCAATGATGGAAGCAATAGAAAAGCAACTTATCAATTTACAGGTAAACAAAAAATCAATTGTAAAAGAAGCATTTTAAAACTTATGGAAACAGAACAGGAGCTTAATTCTAAAATTCTAAAAGTCACAATGACTATTCAGGAAAACTATCCCGAATTATCCAAATACATTGCAGAAATGCCCGTTAAAATTTCCGCTATAGAAAGCCCCGAAACGAATATCAACAATTTAAGAGCGTATTATAATTCACTTTCTTCCTTAGTGGAAAATTATGTTCGTGAACAAGGGCATGTTACGAACACATAATTCATTAAAATCGTTCATGAAGCTATGAATGTGCATACCCTGGGCAAACTACGCGTGGAACTAAAATTACAAATTTAAAACACTTGTTGATTGATTTATCATAAACGCAATTGATGTTCCAGTCTTTTTTATACCTGTATCATCAATAATCAAATATGTTATATCATCCCCGGTCTGAACATCAACAGAATTGGCTCAAAAACTCAACTTTACCAAGGGCTATATTTGACGTGTTTTGAGTGGCGAATTCAATTACAAATTTGAAACCCTGGTTGATTTATCATTAGCCTTAAACAATTTTCCTCAATTAACCTTTGTAAGCAAAGATGCCTATTTCAAAATGCATCACATGCGTGTCTCAAATCAAACCAAAGTTAAAAAAGCTACACCTAAAAACATTCCTTCAGAAGTGTTAAAAAAAGAATCTTCAAAAGCTAAAATATCAACGCTTAAATTGAATGGCCCAAAGCTCAACTCCATTAAAAAGGCGGGCAAAAAAGTAAAACCAAAATTGGCGTGACATTAAGATTAATCACATAAAAAAAAGACCTGCCGATTTTACTCAACAAGTCTTTTAAAATTTCACTATCAACAACAATTAAGCCTCTTTCATAAAATCATATTCATACCTTGTTGGCGGTACAAAAGTTTCTTTAATAGTACGCAAACTTACCCATCGCATCAGGTTTAACATTGCCCCTGCTTTATCGTTGGTACCACTGGCCCTTGCACCGCCAAACGGCTGCTGGCCAACCACCGCGCCTGTTGGTTTATCGTTGATATAAAAATTGCCGGCCGCATTGCGCAGTTTCCAGGTTGCCTGTTCAATTACATACCTGTCTTGAGCCAAAATTGCACCTGTTAACGCATATTCCGATGTTGAATCAACCAGGTCTAATGTTGCTTCAAAATCATCAGCTTTGTAAACATATAAAGTAAGTACCGGACCAAAAATTTCTTCACACATGGTTTTATATTTAGGATCGGTGGTAACAATAACGGTTGGGTTAATAAACCAACCTTTAGATTTATCGTACGTTCCTCCGCATATTATTTCGCATGCAGGATCTGCTTTTGCTGCATCAATGTATTTAGCTATTTTGTCAAATGAGCGTTCATCAATTACCGCGTTCACAAAATTCCGAAAATCTTCTACAGGGCCAACCTTAAAACCATTGATTTGTTTTACCATTTTGGCTTTCACTTCATCCCAAATATTATCGGGTATGTAAGCGCGTGAAGCAGCCGAACATTTTTGCCCCTGGTATTCAAAAGAACCACGAACAAGCGCGGTAACAACTGTATCCACATCAGCAGATGAATGGGCTATAATAAAATCTTTACCACCTGTTTCACCAACTATCCGTGGATAGGTTTTATACTTGTGAATATTGTTACCAATCGTTTTCCATATATCCTGAAATACGCCGGTAGATCCGGTGAAGTGAATGCCTGCAAAATCAGCATGGTTAAAAACTACTTCAGCAGCAACAGGCCCACCCGGATAAATTAAATTGATAACACCTGCAGGTACTCCTGCCAGAATAAAAACTTCCATTAAAACATTGGCAGAAAACACTTGTGTATTGCTCGGTTTCCAAACTACCACATTGCCCATCATGGCTGCAGACGATGGCAAATTACCCGCAATAGCGGTAAAGTTAAAAGGTGTTAATGCGTAAATAAAACCTTCAAGAGGGCGGTATTCTATGCGGTTCCAAATGCCCTTTGCAGATTGAGGTTGATCTGAATAAATCTGACTCATAAAATGAACATTAAAACGCAGAAAGTCTATAAATTCACAGGCACTATCAATCTCTGCCTGATAAGCATTTTTACTTTGACCCAACATAGTTGCAGCATTTAATTTTGCTCTGTATGGCCCGGCGATCAGATCGGCTGCCTTTAAAAAAATAGCGGCACGTTGCTCCCAGCTTAATGCCTCCCATTTTGGCTTGGCGGCAAGCGCTGCATCAATTGCTGCCGACACATGCGACGCATCACTTAAATGATAAGTTCCCAATAAATGATGGTGATCATGCGGTGGGCGAATCTCTGCTGTATTACCACTTCTTACTTCCTTACCACCAATATACATAGGTATATCTGCAAGTTTGTTTCTTGCATCCTCAAGGGCATCTTTTAAATCTTTACGTTCTTTACTTCCGGGTGCATAGTTAAGAACCGGTTCATTTATTGGTACAGGAACTTTAAAAAATCCGTTCATAGTATAAAATTAATTAATCAGTATAAAATAAGGCTGCAAATATAGTTAACAGCAGGGAAGAAAAAAACAGAATGCACGCAGCTTCTAAATAGTTAAAAATTTCACATTATCAACCAGGTAAGCATTAAAAAAAGCTACAGTGTAATAACTTTAAAATGTTTTAATCAATGCTTAAATAACTTTATCAACGTATGTAAAATTTGAAAAAATTAAAGCACTTCTTTTTCGGATCAAACAGCATTTTAATTATGAAATTAAGTTAGAATCTTTACAAAATAAAAAAGAAAATATCTGGTTATCCTTTATGGCAAACTATTCTTAAAATCTGCATATTGAGATTCAAAAGTTTGCCCTGGTTTTGATCCCAGGCACTCCCAGAGCTTTTGTATATTCGCAACCCTGTCATCCGGACTTGGATGTGTACTTAAGAATGCAGGAGTTGAACCTTGCTGACCTTTTGCAATTAGCTTTTCAAAAAAGTATTTTGCACCACGGCCATCATAATCTGTTCCGGATAAATAGCGTACTGAATAATTATCGGCTTCGGTTTCATTTTCTCTGCTGTATTTTAAGAAAAGCAGGTTAACACCTAAATTAGTTAAAGCACCCGGGCCGGCACTATCAGACAATACACTTAACAAAGCACTTATGCCATATTGTTTAACCATTTGGCTTGCGCTATGTCGCCTGTCGGCATGGGCCATTTCGTGTCCCATTACCCCTGCAAGCTGGGTTTCATTATCTAGGTATTTAATTAAACCTGTATACACATAAATATAACCACCGGGTGTACAAAAAGCATTTAAAGTACTATCGTCATGAATAATTCTTAAGCGCCATGCGAACTCATCTTTATAAAACACATTGCCCGAATTTAAAATATTACGTCCTATCCTGTAAAGGTGACCATACGCTTTCACATGTGTTGCCGAATCAAGCAGCTTGTAATGCTGCGGGTCTGCCTCAATCTGGTTAACTGCTGCCAAACCCATTTGCTTATCCTGCGTGGTTGATACCAGCAAACTTACCAGCCCACCGGGGCCGCCAGATGTGCCGCCGCATTTATCAGTAGTTTTTTTCTTACAAGCCCCGGGCAACAATAAGGTTACAATAATTATACAGGTGCTTAATGATTTTATACTTATTATTTTAGGCATAGTTTAAAAGTTAATGAACAAATATACAACTAAAAAAAAAAATGGAGCTCACAAAAACATTTACATAATTTTAAGGTTCATGTATCCTGTTTTAATCACATAATACTTTATTATTCTATACTGTTAATTCATATCATAATTTAAGTGTATTATCGGTTAATTTTATTTCCAACAATGTATGTTGTACAGGGTGTTCAAAGCTTAAGCTATAAGCCTGCAATGCAATAGAATGATCTGCCAATGCTTTGGTAGCTCCATATTTTACATCGCCCAACACCGGGCAACCCATGGCCGAAAGTTGTGCTCTTATCTGGTGTTTGCGGCCAGTGTGCAAAAAAACTCTCAGTAAGGAAACTCCAGCTTTATAATCAATAAATTCGTAAGTAAGCTTAGCTATTAGTGCATTTTTAACTTCATCGGTAAATGCTTTGGTAAAGTTTTTATTTTCATCACTTCGCAGCCAATTCGTAAGTAATTCTTTAGTTGCTTTTGGCTTTCCTTCAACTTTTACCAAGTATACTTTCTGAACCAACCTGTCATGAAATATTTCATTCATGCGGGTAAGGGCTTTACTGGTTCGGGCAAACAAAACAATACCGCTTACCGGCATATCTATGCGGTGAATAACGCCCAAAAAAACAGCACCCTCCTTTTTATATTTCTCCTTAATATATCTTTTAACTTCTTCTTCCAGGCTCTCTGGTTTGTTTGGTTCTGGTTGCACCGTTTGGCCGGAGCGTTTATAAGCGGCAATTAAATGATTATCTTCAAAAATTATAAGTGGCGAATGATGGTTCAATTTTATATAATCCGTTATTAAATACTTTGTAAATTATTACCTGATTAACTATTAAGGAAATGCATTAATAAGGATTTTTTTTGGGGCAGTTAAGGCTAATATTGTTCCTTTTTATTTGGGAAATCAACAGATTTCACATCCGCAACATAGCGTTCAACAGCTTGTTTTATTTCATCGTATAAATTCAAATAACGGCGAAGAAATTTGGGTGAAAAATCTTTGTTGATCCCAAGCATATCGTGGCTCACTAAAACCTGCCCATCTACATCAGGACCAGCACCAATGCCAATAATTGGTATTTTAACCATCCGGGCCACTTCACTTGCTAAACTGGAAGGAATTTTTTCAAGCACAATGGCAAAACAACCTGCTTCTTCAAGCAGGCGTGCATCATATAATAATTTTGCAGCTTCAGCGCCTTCTTTAGCCCTTACCTCATAAGTTCCAAATTTGTAGATGCTTTGTGGTGTTAAGCCTAAATGCCCCATTACAGGAATACCCGCAGTAAGAATCCTCTTTACAGAATCTACCACTTCTTCGCCACCTTCCAGCTTAACTGCATGCGCCTCCGCCTCCTTCATAATACGAATAGAAGATACAAGTGCTTCTTTTGAATTACCCTGGTATGAACCGAAAGGCAAATCAACAACCACCAATGCCCGCGAAATTGCTTTAATTACCGAAGAGGCATGAGATATCATCTGATCCAGGGTTATAGGCAGCGTTGTTTCATGGCCATGCATTACATTTGATGCAGAATCGCCTACCAGGAGGACATCAATTTTTGCCGCATCAAAAATTTTTGCCATACTGTAATCATACGCTGTTAGCATACTGATTTTCTCTCCCCTCATTTTCATTTCTATCAGTGTATGGGTAGTTACCTTTTTTACTTCTTTGTAGGTACTCATGCAAAAAGTTTAAGTTTCAAAGGTAAAGATAAATCCTACATTCAGTTTCCATTGACTACTTATTTTTGAAAGCCCGTTTAAAAAGAGTTAATTCGCATATCCATGAAAGTAAAAATAATTTTATTTATTTCATTCACAATTACCCTTTTTGGTTGCAAAAACGACCTGGTGATTAATGCCCCTTATAAGGACATTGCCATTATTTACAGCTTTCTTGATCAGAATGAACCTGTTCAATTTATCAGAATCGAAAAACTGTATCAGAATAATGCAACTACAAACACAACAGAAGGCGCACAGATAGCGGATTCGCTTTATTTCGATACACTTGTGGTTAAACTTATTAATATAGTTTCAAGAGATACCTTTTATTGCTATAGAGTAGATTCAATACCCAAGGACAAAGGCTTTTTCTCCTCCGCTAAAAACACATTATACGCAACAAAAATACCTCAAAATAATAATGCAGATGAAGTATATCAGTTGCACATTACCAATCCAAAAGATAACAAAACTTTTATTTCAAAAACTTCTCTGGTTAAAGATGCCGCTATTGATAACCGTAAAATTGTCATTAATTTAGTAACACCCAATCATACTTTTGCTTTTCGTTTCACCCCGGGCCGCAATGCTGCACTTTACGATCTGATCGTTCGTTTTCAATATAAAGAAATGATAAAAAGCGATACCAATAATTTCGAAATAAAAAATGTAGACTATTTTGTGGCTAAAAGTGCTGCAATATCCGGAAGTTTAGAAAAAAGCACTATAGTAAGTCGTGAATACATGAATTATTTAAGGGGTAAAATAGTTGAAGATAATACTAAAGTGAGAAGAAGTTTAGCAATTATTTATCAGGCTTATGGAGGTTCTGCAGAATTTGCAAGTTTACTCGATCTTAGCAAACCCAATTTAAGTGTGGTACAAAAGAATCCTGAATATAGCAATGTATCAAATGCCATTGGTATTTTCAGTAGTCGTAATTTTGTAGAATTAAAAATGGAAACGGATCCTACAAATTTACTTTTGATAGAAAGTAACCTACCTAACTTTCACCCCTGACAAACTTTTGTAAATCATTTGCTGCCCAATTTTTAATTGGAGCGTAAATCTTCCAACCGCATTTGCTGCTCATTTTATTCAGCGTGTTAACAATAAAAATCTGCCAACTGGGCAGACACACGAATCCACTTTAACCCTATTTATGCCATTGTTTACTGAAAACTGACAGTTTTAGTGACTGGCATTGGTATTGCTAAAATTCGGCAAAGAAAGAATTAATTATTATGAGCAAAATTATTGGAATTGACTTAGGAACTACCAACTCTTGCGTTTCCGTTATGGAAGGCAATGAACCTGTAGTTATTGCAAACAGCGAAGGACGCAGAACTACTCCTTCTATAGTTGCATTTTTAAAAGATGGTGAGCGTAAAATTGGCGATCCCGCCAAAAGACAAGCGGTTACAAACCCTATTAATACCATCTATTCTATTAAAAGATTTATGGGTCATACCTTCGACGAAATTAAAGATGAAACGAAGCGCGTGCCTTATAAAGTAGTAAAAGGTGATAACAATACACCACGTGTTGACATTGATGGAAGATTATATACTTCACAGGAAATATCAGCAATGATATTGCAGAAAATGAAAAAAACTGCTGAAGATTATTTAGGAATGGAAGTTAAAGATGCAGTTATTACTGTTCCTGCATATTTTAATGATGCCCAACGTCAGGCTACCAAAGAAGCAGGTGAAATTGCGGGCTTAAATGTAAAAAGAATTATTAACGAACCCACAGCTGCTGCCCTTGCTTATGGCATGGATAAAAAAGGAAAAGACATGAAAATTGTTGTTTTTGACTGTGGTGGTGGTACGCATGACGTTTCTGTTCTGGAATTAGGAGATGGAGTTTTTGAAGTAAAATCAACAGATGGAGATACGCATTTGGGTGGTGATGATTTTGACAATGAAATTATTGGCTGGATGGCAGATGACTTTAAAAAAGAAGAAGGTATTGATCTTCGCCTTGATCCAATGGCTTTGCAAAGGTTAAAAGAAGCTGCTGAAAAAGCTAAGATTGAATTATCGAGTTCAACACAAACTGAAATAAACCTGCCTTATGTTACAGCAACAGCAAGCGGACCAAAGCACTTGGTAAAAACCTTAACCCGTGCAAAATTTGAGCAGTTGGTTGATAGTTTAATCAAACGTACGATAGAGCCATGTAGAAGTGCATTAAAAAATGCTGGTCTGAGCACAAGTGATATTAATGAAATAATTTTAGTGGGAGGTTCAACCCGCATTCCAGCAGTGCAAGCTGCAGTTGAAGCATTTTTTGGTAAAGCACCTTCTAAAGGTGTTAATCCTGATGAAGTGGTAGCCATTGGTGCAGCTATACAAGGTGGAGTTTTAACCGGAGAAGTTAAAGATGTATTGCTACTTGATGTGACTCCCTTAAGCCTTGGAATTGAAACAATGGGTGGCGTAATGACCAAACTTATCGAATCAAATACAACCATCCCAAGCAAACGTAGTGAAACCTTCAGTACTGCCGCTGAGAACCAAAGCACAGTTGAAATTCACATTTTACAGGGTGAACGCCCTATGGCAAGTCAAAATCGCTCTCTTGGTCGTTTTCACCTGGATGGAATTCCACCTGCTCCGCGGGGAGTACCTCAGGTTGAAGTTACTTTTGATATTGATGCCAATGGAATATTACATGTGAGTGCAAAAGATAAAGGCACTGGCAAAGAGCAAAAAATACGCATTGAAGCTAGCAGTGGCTTAAGCGATGTTGAAATAGAAAAAATGAAACGCGATGCTGAAGCCAATGCCGACTCTGATAAAAAAGCTAAGGAAGAAGCCGAAAAAGTTAACCAGGCTGATAGCCTTATCTTCCAGACTGAAAAACAACTGAAAGAGTACGGAGATAAAATTCCTGCAGACAAAAAAGAGAAAATTGAAAGCGGTCTTGTTGATCTTAAAAAAGCACATGGAGAAAAAAACCTGGAAGCTATTGATGCCGCACTAACTGTATTAAATGCAGCATGGCAAGAAGCAAGTCAGGATATTTATAATGCACAACAACCTTCTGGACAGCCAGAAGGTGAAACTCCTGACAACAATGAAGCAGCAGATAAAGGTGCTAATGCAAATAATGTTCAGGATGTTGAATTTGAAGAAGTGAAATAATTGAGAATTTAGATTTTAAAAGCCAATACAAATTTTTTGTATTGGCTTTTTTCTTTTAGAACCATCTTCGAAATACTTGAAAAAAATTCGCTATGTGCCATCATATAAAATTAGAATTAATGTATTGGATTTATAAATATCTAACCGCTTTAAATAAAAATAATTTTACAAAAAATTTAAAATTTATCTTACAATCAGGTTCAAAATAAAAGAACATATATTAAAAAACTTAGGACCTGTTAAAACTAACTTTCAAGTTTTGATCAAATGGTAAAACGTATCGTATTGCGGGGCTTAAATGTTGAAGCAAATGGGATGAATAAAATTAAAATGCAACACCTTTTAAAAAAAAACTGCAGGCATTACAAAATAAAATAAAATTAAGGCCCTAATGTAAAATATAAGCACGACTAAAACTACACTCACCGCTGTGTGTAAATCTGGTTTTATATATTGTATTACGCGCAAAGAAGCATTAAATTTTTATCAGAAACATACCACTTCACGAAGAAATTATGCCCATCCTAAAAGAAGCAGGCAGCGTTGCGAAAAGTAGTTGATGACCAATTATAAATCAGAAGAAATAAATGTTTAAGATTTTGTAAAACTTACAGGAATATTCTATTGTTTTCGTGCACCAAAAGTTCTGATGCACTTAAAACCATAAATAATTTATATTGAGTAGTTATTCATAAAAAAGCCATCAACTATTGCGTGCATTTAATAAATAATTGCTGCAATAATTGATGGTTTCTGATTTTGATAAATAACCTTATTCAATAAGTAGCTTTTGCCACCCTGTTTGTTGATTTAATTCCACTTTAATAAAGTATGCACCTTTGGCTATATGTAATAAATTTATTTGCTCATCAATACTTATAAATTGATTAATTACTTCGTTTCCCTGAAGATCAAATAAAATGAATTTTGCTTCAGTACCCAGGTTTCTATTCCAGTTAATATTTAACAATTGAGAGGCCGGGTTTGGATAGATTTTCATTTGTCCACTCCTAAATAAATTCTGCTGTATTCCTGTAGCAACAATATTTACTGTTTGTGTATCTGCACTGTTACATCCATTACTATCCATTGTACTTAACGTTATTTTATAAATACCCGCTGTTGCATAGGAGTAATTTTTAACCTTTAAAACAGTTGTAAGAATTGTTCCATCACCAAAGTTCCAGGAATATGAAGGCCGGTTTGAACCGGTTGCTGCTAAAAATATTTTCAGGTTTTCTTTAATATAAGTAAATCCCGCTTTTACAGGTGTTACAAAATTTAGCTGAATGGGTGCTGAACTTTTAACACATCCATCTAGTAAGTCTTCCACTCCAATTTTAATAAAATCATGATTGTTAAGGTTAAAGTTTATTAAAGGAACGGACACAAGATCGGGACCTGAAGCAAGTGGTCTGACAATGAAAGGAACACTATCATTATTTTTATAATACTTAAAAATTGCCGCCCCTGCCGGTTTTGTTGTAATAATTGTTACCGAACCGTTAGAACATATTGGAGCAGATCCTAAAGATAATACCGGTGAAGCAGCAATTGGGTTTATACCTGTAAGACTTATAACAGTATCTTTTGCACCACACCCTAAGTTGGATGAATCTATAATACTTATATTAAACAGATTATTTCCGTTAATAACTTTTGCCATGTATGCGGATGATTTGGTGTATCCGGAATTGTTAAAATTAACAGCAAAATTAGAAATATTTAAAGCTGATATCAATACAGGAACTAAAACCGTATCTATATTGGATTTTAAGCAATTTCTTTTTAAATATTCGAGTTTAAAAGTTATGGGCTGGCAGGCATTTGCCACACATGTTTTAGAAGATGTAAGTGAATTAATACATACACCTCCATTTACAGAACGTGCCTGGGCATATATTTGTTGATTTGGGTTCAACCCATTTAAAGTATGTCTTGAACCTGCATTAGTACTTAACCATGTTTTACCACTATCTAAACTAATTTGGGGATTAGTACCTGCTATAATAAATGATACCATAGAGCTGGATGCTATACCACAATTTATTGTTGGGGCAGGATCCTGGTTTGAGGAATAAATGGTTTTTAAAACAAGATCACTGTTACAATTTCCATTATTTGAAATAACCGAAATCTGATTTATCCCCGCATTGAATTTACGTTTTATTGAACTGTTTACCGTAGAATCAACCCGAACATTGTTTATAAAATATTTATAATAATTCTGACCAATGGTTGCAGTAATCTGAACCGAATCTGTAACACAGGAAGTATCCTTGGAAGTAGTAATAGAAAGAGAAGGTTTTGAGGCTGCCGTTACTATGGTGTTTGGACTTATAGAAAAGCAATTGTTTAAATTTGTTACCTTTACCGAATAAGTTCCGGGAGCACCCGCTTTAATAAGCTGTGAGGTTTGATTGCCCGGACTCCATAGATAGGATAAACCCGTGCCTGCGGTGGCAGATAATGTAATAGAATCTCCTCCACAAATTACCTGTGGGCCCGATGGAGTGATGGAAGCTATTGGTTTTGCAATTACAAAAATGGTTATCTGGGCTTGTGTTGAATTGCCACTAGAATTGGAGGTAATTAAACGGATAGTTCTAGGGCCGGTTGTTAAATATTTTATTTGGGGATTTTGTAGCGGAGAACCTGTTGGTTCACCGCTACCACTTCCTAAAAAAGACCATGCATAAGAGGTAGGGCTATTTGCTCCGCTGCCTTGTAATGACAAAGTATCACCTAAACATATATTGCTACCTGTAGCAGGTGAAATAACTGCGGTAGGTAAATTCCCCGCAGAAACAGAAAACGTCTTCACATAAACTGCATCGCCTGAAGATGAATTGTCTCCGTTAGTGGCATTAAAGGAGGCAAAAAAAGTAAGGGTTCCTGCGCTTGAGCTTGGGGATGTCCAGCTAAATGTAAATGATGAAAGTGAAGTACCTGAAGAATTATGCCCAACATAATTTCTGCTACTTAAGGTTTGAGTTGATGAGCCGGTGCCTGCAATAAAAGAACCTGCTGCAGTATTGGAAGAGGTAAGTGCAGTTAATTGAAATCCGTTTTTACCGGATGCTGCAGTAGAACCTGTTAGGGTAAGTGTATAGGTGGTTGCTGGAATATACCCTCCCGCAGGTAATCCTGATAGTGTAATTGCGCTCCAGGATGTGCCGGATGAAATAGCAGTTCCACTATGGCAAGAAGTACAGTTTCCTTCACTTGGCGCATTTGTATATTGTCCAGGAGGTCCGCTGGAATAAGTAAAAGTAAGGGTTGAAATACAAAGTAATGATAAAAAGAAAACTGTTTTTAAAATTTGTTTTGAGTAATTGTTTTTTTTCATAGTGTTGAATTAAAGTTTTAAAAATATTATATTTAAGTTTAAGTCAATATTAAGTAATCTTATTATTAAGGTTTTCTTAATTTTATAAATGGTAAGTTCTGTTTAACAATTGTAAGTTTAAATAAAAACGACGATCCGTATTTCCCATCGCCGTTGGTATTCTTAAAATTAAATGGTACTTTAATTCACAACCCAGGTTTCTTTACCTGCAATTAATTTATCAAGATCACCCGCTCCATAAGTTTTTTTCGCAAAATCTATCTGGTTGTTGAAAAGGTCGTTAAAAGTCTGTTTGTTGTTATTAACATAGAAAACGCCAAAGGGTCTTGGAAAATGGTTTTCAACAGTTGGATCATCATAAAACCTTGATAATATAGTAGCCTTTACCAAATCGGTTTCATCATGAACCCAAATATCGTTAATAGATGTTTCGGCTAAATTAGCAATTACCGGTTTGAACCCATCAAGTTTTATTCCGAGTTCATTGTTCTCTCCAAACAACAAAGGCATACCGTTTTCCATCATCAGGGTATTTTGTTTTTTGGTGCCTTTCTCAGTATAAACTTCAAAAGCCCCATCGTTAAATACATTGCAGTTTTGATAAATTTCTATAAGCGAAGTTCCGGCATGATAGTATCCTTTTTTTATAACATTTTGCTGATGTTTTGGATCACGGTCAAGTGTTCGGGCAACAAAAGTAGCATCGGCTCCAAGGCTTAAGGCAATCGGATTAAATGGATAATCCACACTGCCCATTGGAGTTGATTTTGTAACCTTACCCTGCTCTGAGGTGGGTGAATATTGCCCTTTAGTAAGTCCGTAAATCTGGTTATTAAACAATAAAACATTCACATCAGGGTTTCTGCGTAACAAATGTATAAAATGATTGCCACCAATAGAAAGTGAATCACCATCACCTGTAACAATCCAAACAGAAAGATCCGGACGGGTTGCTTTGAGGCCTGTTGCCACAGCCGTTGCGCGACCATGAATAGAATGCATTCCATACGTATCCATATAATAAGGGAACCGCGATGAACATCCAATTCCTGAAATAAACACAAATTCTTCTCTTGGTCTTCCCAGGTCCGGTAAAATTGTTTGCACTTGTTTTAAAATCGAATAATCGCCACAACCCGGGCACCAGCGCACCTCCTGGTCTGAAGAAAAATCCTTTGCGGTTAATTTATCTGTTGTTGCTGTTTCCATTTTTATTTTTTATTGCGGAAGAATTTTGCTTATCCCCGGAAGAATTGTTATGCTAATATTTCTTTTATTTTATCTACTACTTCTGTTGACATAAAAGGCATTCCTTGAATTTTATTATAAGGTATTGCATCAATAAAATACCTGTCGCGGATAATCTTTACCAATTGTCCGTTATTTAATTCGGGCACAACTACCGTTTTAAACCGCGATAACATTTCACCAAGGTTTTTCGGAAATGGGTTTAAATAACGCAAATGAGCGTGTGAAACTTTATACCCTTGATCAATAAGTAAAGAAGTAGCTGTTTTTAATGCGCCATAGGTTCCACCCCAGCCCAAAATCAATAACTCACCCGCTTCTTCGCCATTATCAATGGTTTGCAAGGGGATATGGTTTGCTACCAGATCAACTTTTTCCTGACGCAGTTTCACCATAAATTCATGATTGGAGGCATCATAACTAATATTTCCCGTAATATTTTGTTTCTCTAAACCACCAATTCTGTGTTCCAGCCCTTTTGTTCCGGGCAATGCCCAGGGGCGGCTTAACTTTTCATCACGCTGGTAAGGCATAAATTTTTCTTCATCAGCCAAACGGGCTTTTTTAAATTCAACATTAATTTTTGGAAGATCCGCTGAACTTGGGTACTTCCAAGGCTCAGCTCCATTTGCAATATAACCATCGCTTAAAAAGAAAACCGGAATCATATGTTCCAACGCTATACGGCATGCTTCAAAAGCCATATAAAAACAATCGGCAGGCGATTGTGCAGAAACAATTACCAAAGGACATTCCCCATTCCTTCCAAACATGGCCTGGTTTAAATCAGCCTGTTCTGTTTTGGTGGGCAAGCCGGTGCTTGGTCCGGCACGTTGTATATTTACAATTACCAGCGGTAATTCTAACATAGTAGCAAGGCCTATTGCTTCGCCTTTAAGAGCAATTCCGGGACCCGATGAACCTGTGATAGCTAAAGCACCTCCAAAAGCGGCCCCAATGGAAGAACAGATGGCTGCAATTTCATCTTCAGCCTGAAAGGTTTTAACATCGAAATTTTTATACTTAGATAATTCATGCAAAATATCTGATGCCGGAGTTATCGGATAAGTGCCATAAAACAAAGACAAACCTGATTTATTAGCGGCAGCTATCAAACCGTATGCAGCAGCCTGGTTACCCATAATACTGCGGTAAACGCCACTTTCCATTTTAGCAGGTGCAACTGTAAATCGGTTGGCAAACATTTCTGTAGTTTCGCCATAATTCCAACCCGTTTGTAAAACAAGGATATTTGCATTCATCACCGCTTCATTTTTCTTAAACTTGGCTTTGATAAAATTCAGGGTATTTTCAATTGGGCGGTGGTACATCCAATACACCAACCCTAATACAAACATATTTTTGCAGCGGTCAATTTCTTTTGTTCCCAGGCCACTATTGGATAACGCTGCACGGGTAATCTTAGTTATATCAATTATTTTTACATCATAATCTGCTAAAGAACCATCATGCAATGGATTCTGAACTTCGGGCACATTAGCAAGACGCAGATTTTTGGCATCAAACCCATCTGAATTAATGATGATAACTCCGCCCTTTTTGAGATTCTTAATATTAACTTTTAAGGCTGCTACATTCATGGCAACCAACACATCACTTGTATCTCCCGGTGTATTAATACGGGTTGAACCAAAATGAATCTGAAACCCTGACACACCGGCCAAGGTACCCAATGGGGCGCGAATTTCAGCAGGAAAATCAGGAAAAGTAGCAAGATCGTTTCCATGCAATGCTGTTGCATTGGTAAACTGTGTACCGGTTAATTGCATACCATCTCCCGAATCTCCGGCAAATCGGATCACTACTGATTCAAGTTCTTTGTCTAAAGCGTTTGTCATGGATTTGATTAATCTCTATTTAAATTAAACTTATGAAACAAGGATAGTAAAAAAAAGAATAGGCACAAACAAATAAATTAGTTTTTTATAATTATTGCATACCTGTTTACCGGCTATTGACTGTTGATTTCTCTTCTTAAGCTATTACTTGTTTAATTTAAACATTTATTGGTAAACCTGCTAACAGCTAACTTGCGTTGATAATAACCTTCATTTACCATTTACCGAAGTAAAGAAATGCCGTTATTTTAACCCTCCATGAAAAGCTTACACAAACTAAAAACTTCCTATTATGAATAACCTTGTGTTACTTTGTTACAAATTAATTTTATGGGCATTCGCATTTTTGTTACCGGGGGCACTTTTGATAAAGAATATAATGAGTTGAACGGGCAGTTGTTTTTTCAGGATACACACATCCACGAGATCTTAAAACTTGGACGCAGCAAATTAGACCTGAGTATAAGAACACTGATGCTGATAGATAGTCTTGAGATGACTGACAACGACAGGAAGATACTGGTAGAAAGCTGTGAAAGCTGCGACGATGAACAAATTGTAATTACCCATGGCACCGATACCATGACTGATACTGCAGAAGTACTGGGTAAACAAGTTAGCGGTAAAACTATTATTTTAACAGGAGCCATGATCCCATATAAGTTTGGTTCAAGCGATGGTTTATTTAACCTTGGCAGCGCACTGGCATTTGCCCAAACCTTACCTAATGGCGTTTATATTGCCATGAATGGGCGTTATTTTAACTGGCATAATTGCAAGAAGAACAGGCAAACAGGTTCTTTTGAGGAAGTGATTTAAAATGGATATAAATAGCGGCGATACGAGATGTACAAACGCTGTAAATTTTGATAGTATTTTGGTAATTGCCTTTCAGCATTCTTCAACTACAATTAAAGCGTTTTACAATTGCCAAAACCAGTAGTTAAGAGCCAACAGTATTTTTATTTGCAGAAAAATATTACCGGCTACGGCAGATTAATCATCTCCCACAATTTATCTTTCAACTCGTTTATTCCGGTATTAGAGGCCGAGCTAATGAAGATATATGGCACTCTGGGCAGTTTCTTTTTTATGGCAGCCAACTCTTCTTTATCAACCATATCACATTTAGTTATGGCAAGCAACCTGTTTTTTACCGCAAGTTCTTTGTTATAGAGTTTTAACTCTTTGAGTAAAATATTATATTCTGCTTTAATGTCTTCACTATTTGCAGGCACCATAAATAACAACGTAGCATTGCGTTCAATATGCCTTAAAAAGCGAGTTCCCAAACCTTTGCCTTCACTGGCCCCCTCAATAATTCCAGGTATGTCTGCCATTACAAACGACTGATAATCGCGGTAATTTACGATACCCAAATTTGGCACAAGGGTAGTAAAAGGATAATCAGCAATTACAGGTTTTGCAGCCGAAACAACTGAAAGCAACGTTGACTTACCAGCATTAGGGAAACCAACCAAACCCACATCGGCAAGAATTTTCAATTCAAGAATTTTCCACTCTTCTTTTCCTTCTTCACCAGGCTGAGAGAACCTTGGATTTTGATTGATTGAATTTTTAAAATGATGATTTCCTAGTCCACCTCTGCCGCCGCCAAGCAAAACATGTTCTTCACCATCATGCGTTACTTCAAACATAAATTCTCCGGTTTCTGCATCACGGGCAACAGTTCCTAAGGGCACATCAATAATTTCAACTTTACCATCTTTTCCTTTTCTTAAGCCGCCTTCCCCATTATTACCCGCTTCAGCAATTATATGTTTACGGTATTTTAAATGTAATAAAGTCCATAGTTGTGTATTGCCTCTTAAGATAATACTTCCCCCTTTTCCTCCATCTCCCCCATCTGGACCACCTTTGGTAGTATGTTTATCGCGGTGAAAGTGCATACACCCCTGGCCGCCCTTTCCACTCCGGCAGCATATCTTTACATAATCAACAAAATTTGAATCACCCATAAATACCGCTTTTAACTTTTAAACATGGTTTTTTAATTACCTGCACATGCAAAAAAAGCCATCAAAGATACGCTTTGATGGCTTTTATAAAAAAGGTAATCTGATAATAACTAAATTGTCTTATCAATTTCAGCACTCAGGCTTTTAAAAATTAATTCAATGTCGCCTATTCCGTGTATGCCTATATATTTATTCTGAACCGAATAATGCTCCTTTACTGGTGATGTTTCCTTATTGTAAACATCAATTCTTTTTTGTATAATATCAGGATTGCTGTCATCTGCACGGCCACTATCTTTGCCTCTTAAGAGCAGGCGATTGCGTAATTCTTCTTCTTCCACTTCTAGTGCAAGCATCAGGTTAATTGACGTGCCCTTAGAATTTAGCAGTTCATCAAGCGCGATTGCCTGGGCTGATGTGCGAGGGAAGCCATCAAAAATAAATCCATTCGCTTCTGTATGGTTACTTAATTCGGATGCAAGCATGGCAATAGTAACTTCATCAGGAACCAGGTACCCCTTATCCATATAACTTTTTGCCAAAATGCCCAACGCTGTTTCTCCTTTAATATTAGCTCTAAAAATATCTCCCGTTGACAGATGAATCAAATGATATTTTTCTATTAACTTAGCAGATTGAGTACCTTTGCCGGCACCCGGAGGTCCAAATAAAACAAGATTGAGCATAACATGTGATTAAGGGTACGAATAAAGTGGAAATTTCGGGTTCAGCAAATTTTATTTGTGAAAGCCAGAAAAAATAAAGTTATTAATTTTAAATTATATTATATCCATATCTAAAGTGCTTTCCGGAATTTTGCTGGAACAACTGAACCTATAATAACCAGAGTTAAACATACATGAAACATTACAGTATTGAATTTTATAAAGTTAGAACGTAACAATAAATTTATCGCAAGAAAAAATTATTATAAAGCAGCTAATAAATTAAAGAAGTTTAGTTACTGTTCACCCAAAAATATAGAATATTCACCAAGTTAGGTTAACAATAAAGTCTATTTATTTTTTAGTTAAAATGTGAACTGATTTTTGATGTAATGATTGTGGTACCTGAAGGTTACATATTAATTAAAGAGTTAGATTATTTCAAACTAAAAGAAGATCAGGAAAAACT
>JACMQU010000117.1 GCA_014376805.1 Bacteroidia bacterium | reverse complement strand
GGTGATATCATCGATGGCTGGCAACGAATAACTGGTGAGTTTAACATTCAAAATTCAGATGTAAGTATACAAATTAAAATGCAAAACACGGGTGCTACCGACATCTGGTTTGATGATATCAGGATTTTTCCTTTTAACGGCAATATGAAAAATTATGTATACGATGATATATCATTAAAACTGATGGCAGAACTTGATGATAACGGTTATGCTACATTTTATGAATACAATGCCGAAGGACAATTGTTAAGGATCAAGAAAGAGACGGAAAGAGGAATTATGACAGTAAAAGAATCAAGAAGTTCGCAACCTAAAATATATTAAAAATGAGCAAGCAATTATTATACCTGGTGTCCATCATTTTTTTAACAGGCTTTGCTCCTGCTGAAAATAGCGAAGTAATAACTGCATTGGTTAAAAAACTGGGTGAAGCAAATGTTCAAAAAGAAAACTTAAGCTATGCACTTACCTACAATCTATATGCAGGTGAAAATAACAAAAGACATGTGTCGGCATTAAGTGGTGTTATGATTAAAATGAAAGACTATAAATACAGCAGGATGGGAAAAGTTGAAAGTTTAAAGTCTGCAAAGTATTTTATAAGTGTTGACATGGAAGACAAGGTGCTCATGTTATCTGATAACGACGAAAAAGCAAATCAGGGCTTTGATTTTAACCAACTGAAAAAGTACCTGGCGCTATGTAAACAGTATAGCATTTCACGTATAGGAGAGAATCAATCGAAATTAACTCTTGAAGCAAGTGCCGGAGAAATAAGCAAACTTGATATTTTTTATACTCACAATTATTTGGTTCAAAAGATAGCAATGACTTACAAAGGTTCATTATCAAACGACGCGAACGGCGAGGCCCGTAACGAACCCCAACAATTAGTAATTTGTTTTAATAAAACGGAAAAGATTATACAGGATGATCCAAGGTTAAAAATATCAAACTATTGTACGTTTAAAAATGGTGAATGGAAAGCATCAACGAAATATTCGGGTTTTCAATTCATAAATAACCTGATTAAACAATGAAGGTTATAAAATACATATTGTTTTTAGGTTTAACTTGTTTGCTTTTTGAAGCAAAGGCGGGGGTTGAACCAACAGTTACCTCATACCTGCCGGGTAAATATTTTATCAACTATACGCCCAATCCTGATTTTGTAACTACGGGTGCAGTATTTACCAATGGGCTTTCGGGTTATGCATTGATTGGCGGCCAATACGGTTTTCAGGCAACTCAACAGGTTCGTAAAATAGATAACTTGCTTCATCTGTATATTGATCCCGATGCATCAGCATATATCGATTTTGCATATACACTTGAAGTAAAAGTTGAAATTATTGCGCAGGTAAAAGGCACAAACGCACCAACCAACTTAGGTACAGAAATACTGGTTGTAGGTTATAATCCAACCGAGCGAACCGTATACAATGAAAAGGCAACTTTGCATTTTGCCAATGCCGGATATGTATCATACCGCGTATTATCTGCAACATTTTCACCAACCCTCAGCGATGCACAAAAGGCAAAAGCATCCATGACGATTAACATGGGTTCTGAAATCATTATCGAACGGTATAAAGCTTTTGATGAAACCGTAATTCCTTTGCCCGGATCAATCAATCATTTCCACAATACCTTAACAAACGAACTCAGTATCTGGTGGTATGTAAGCCCGGGTGCTGAGATGTATGAACTCGAATGGGCGTATGTTGACAATTATGGGGACCTTGGCGTTGAGAGAATGGACATTGATCTGAAATTTAACAAAGATTATAACCTCTCCACCAATTCAACCAGGGTGCAGCTATCAACCAACTCTTACCAACTACCACTCGTGTATGAGCGCGGTTATATTATTTTCAGGGTACGGCATATAGGAAAAAAATATGTGTCTTCACCTGAAAAAGTTTATACCATTCCGGGACAATGGTCAGACGCCAGTTTTGGAAACTTACCTAACCTGAACAGCTTCGCACATAAATATAAAATAACAAGTGCCCAAGCACATGAAGATGATAAAATGAATTGGCAGGTCATCACTTCTTATGCCGAAGATGGCAAACGTAAAGATGTTGTGAGCTATATGGATGGCACACAACGCAGCAGGCAAACGATAACCGGTCTCAGTAACGAACTAACCACACTGGTTGGTGAAGCCATTTATGATCACCAGGGTCGTGCGGCGATACAGGTGTTGCCGGCACCTGTTAGCAATTTTTATGCAGCCGCTAACAGGAAGCTCATGTATTATAATAATTTCAACCGCAACAATGCAGGCAACCCTTACCAAAGATCAGAATTTGATTTAACTGTTAACCCCTGTGCTGCATTTACAGCCCCGATGAACACGGCGAGCGGCGCTTCAAACTATTATTCGGGTAGCAACCCCGACAAAACAAATGAAAATGCCTATATCCCTGACGCCAAAAATTACCCCTTCTCACAAACAGAATTTACACCCGATAACACAGGAAGAATAAGAAAACAGGGAGGCGTAGGTCTGAACCATCAATTGGGTTCAACCCATGAAACAGATTATTATTATGGAGCACCCATGCAGGAAGAACTGCATATGCTATTTGGAAATGAAGCCGGGGATGCATCGCATTACAAAAAGAATATGGTTAAGGATGCTAACGGACAATTAAACGTGAGTATTTTAAACCTTAGTGGCAATGTGGTGGCTACCGCATTGGCCGGTAATCCTCCTGCTAACCTGGATCAGTTAAATAATTACCAGCCCTATTTAATGAACGTTGATCTCCTGGCTTTTAACAAAAAAGATGAAGAAAACAGGGAATTAATTTCACATCAAAGTATTGTAGTAAGCACGCAAAGTGATTATGAGTTGCATTATACAGTTTCAAACACAGCTTATCAGGCTGCACTTTGTAACGGAATACAACTGTGCCTGAGTTGTGTTTATGATTTGCAATTAAAAATCATTGATAACTATAGCTGCAATCACGAAATGTACGATACTGCTATTGTTGTTAAACCTTTCACATTTACTAACGGCGCAATGAATGTAAACGACGCGTGTCCGGCCAGCACTTTAGCATTTAACTCTGCAAATTTCCCATCACCTTTTAAAGTAAACCTTCCGGTTGGATCCTACACCATTATAAAAAGTTTAAAGGTAAATGATGCTGCTGCCAATGCATATGTTGATCACTATTTAAACAGGTTTAAAGTTGAATGCAATAGCATTTATGATGATATACTGGCTGAACAACTCGCGTTGGTAGACTCGGCTGCATGTAATATCACCGATAGTGGAGCAACGGAGAACAGGTGCGATATTGCACGCATGGCAATGCTGAGTGATCTCAATCCGGGCGGCCAGTATGGATTAATTGACTGGAGCAATAATACTGCTACTGAGCCAACATCTGTATTTAACCTTACTAATTCATTGCCTCAGCCTCAGGCAAACTGGAAACATCCCATAGGACACTATAAAGATGAGAACGGGGTGATTGTACAAATAACAGACCCCATTACAAATGCATATATTTTCCCCGAACAACTAAATACCCTAAGCGAATTTTTAGCAATTTGGAAGGAATCATTTGCTGAATCGCTGCTGCCGTATCATCCCGAATATTGCTACCTTGATTGGTGTGGAAGAGTTAACAGCAGTTCATTTGAATATGATGTAAGGATTACGCTAACACCTAAATATAACGATGCAATTGCTAATGGCTTTTTTACGCCGATGACTGCTGATCCTTATTTTGCAACCACCGCGGTGCACTATGCAAATGGGATCAACACAATTATGAGCGGACAACTTGCAAACTTTAAAACTACCGGTTTCAGTTTGCTGCAAATGGCAGTTATAACAACCTTTAACGCCAACAACTATCCTTATACCACAGCCACCATCAATAGCTGGATTTCAAACCCTTCAACTTATCCCACAATAACGGATCAGGTATGGGAAACATACAGGGCATTCTACCTTTCTAAAAAAGAAGAACTGCAATATGCAGATCGCGTTGAATATGCAATGAATATATGTTCAAAACCTCCTGTGTCGGGAGGGTTTTCAAACAGGGGTGGCTATAATGAATGTATTGGTGTAGGTGGGGCTTCTAACGCTTTCAACTGGCAACAAAACGGCTTCGGCACGGGCTCTGGTCTTGCCGGTATTTATAATAGTCCGTTCTTTATATCCGGTCAAACGTGCGGTATTAGCACTTATTATTTGTATGCCTCAAAAGGCGTACGCTTTCCCGGCTTTCCTGGCGCAATGGCGCCCATAGATCCTTACGCACCCAATGCTGCTACCACCATTCAACAGGCAAATGACGTAGTAAACAATTCCAATCCATGCACTACATGTGCAGATAAAATTAAACTTCAATTGCAAGGTATGCTCAACGGCCTATTTATGGATACTGCCCGAATCAGGGCACCACGTACTGTTAGTATTACAGCTTCCAACCCTGTGGCTCCCGAGCTTCTGAATGCTTTTTATTATGCTGCCACACCCCGGCCAATTGCAACACCAACGTATATTAATGTAACCGAACAAAACGGCAAACTAATCATTCGTATTTCAAATAGCAATACAACGAAAGATACTACAGGCTGCAAAATAGTATTAAGCAGCAAAGGCAGGCTCAACTGGAACGATATCATTTCAATTTGTTGTATAGGGCCTGACTTGTCGAACAACCAGGGTAATTTATTTGAACTCAAAGCAACTTTGCGTAATAACACGGCTATAACAATTCAACTTAGTTTACCTAACTGCCCACTAATATGTAAAGATGTAATCAAAGAAGATTGTCCGCCCACTGACTTTACAAATGATATTTCGAACCTGCTGAACCAACTAATGATTCGCAAAAAATTTGCCGGCAGGGATACCCTGAACGGTTTATTAAGTGGTGTTCTGAAAACAGATTTTTCTATTGGTGGCAAGGTACAATGGGATGCAGACTATAACAAAAGCAAACTCACCGGTATACTAAGTGTAGGTAAGAAAAAATGTGAATTCACATTGGATTTACCGGCAGGTGTAAACCCTGAAAATTTTGTCATCATAACAAACATTGTTCCCGACGCAACTTCTATAGATCCAGTAAGTGGTTATACCTATTCGGCAAACGTTACCATCAGGGTGAGCAACCCGGACAGGATGATTACTACAAAATTAAAGAATACATGTTATCCGTTTAGTTATTGCAAACGATGTGCACCTGAGGCTGTGGTGGCCAAGTCTGTAAATTCGATCATAGCGCTTCCGCGGCAGAATGCAACTCAACAACTTCAGGCTTCCAATTCTGTGTATACATCGCCGGGCACTGTTAACCGGGTTGTGCCAAATCAGACAACGCTTAATGGAAATCCTCCTGCCGTAATACCACAAACTCCTGTTGTTGCCACGGCCACCGGTGTAGACCAAGCTAAGCTACCACGTAACAGAATTTGTTATCCATGCACTGGCATTAGTTTTACGTATGATTCGGCCGGACAAACCATCAGGCGTGCGCCGGCAGCCGGTTCATGCGATCCCTGCCATCCCAGGATCGATTCGGCTATAACTGATTCGGTGGTGAATGATTGCATTGCACAACAGGTGCAGGCAGCCTATGTTAATGCGCAAAATGCCTACCAGCAAATACTCGATTCGATAAAAATTTCGATGAAGAGCTTATATATTGAACATTGCCTGCTGGCCACCGAAACCTTTACCGCGGGCTACAAGGAGGCGATGCATCATTTTACTTTGTATTACTATAATCAGGCTGGTAACCTGGTTAAAACAGTTCCGCCTAATGGAGTAACGCTGCTAACCGTAAGCCAGGTAGCGCTTGCAAAAACCAATATGCTTAACAACTATAATTCTATGTTTTACGCGCCCCATAGTATGCTTAGCCAGTTCTGGTACAATAGCCTTGACCAGTTACGTGAACAATCACAACCTGATCATGATGGAAAAGGTATTTTCTTTTATGATTATTTAGGAAGAATGGTAGCTTCTCAGAATGCGCAACAACAATCACAAAATAAATATAGTTATACTTTATACGATGCGGTGGGGCGAATTTATGAAGTGGGAGAGCTCAATAGTGTACCATTTACACTTAGCTATGCACAGGGTCGCAACCCGGTTCAATTTGCAGGATGGGTTAATGGTTCAACCAAAACACAAATAACAAAAACCCGGTATGATATACCCTTTACAAGTATCGTAACAAATTACTTTGGTGGCGATGCAAGTAACTTCAGGGGAAGAGTTGCATCCTCGATGTATTTTGAAACCAATACAGCTACCTATATCAATGCTTCCCATTACCGATACGATGTGCATGGCAATGTAAAAGTGCTTGTGCAGGACCTTGTAAAATTACCTGCCAAACTAATGGAATACGAGTACGATTTATTAAGTGGCAAAGTTAACCGATTAAACTACCAGCCGGGTAAAACCGATCAGTTTATTCACAGGTATTTGTATGATGCCGATAACAGGCTTACTCAGGTTCACACAAGCAGCGACGGCTTTGTTTGGGACAACGATGCTATATACAAATACAATAAGCATGGGCCACTTGCGCGCACAGTGCTTGGACAAAATAAAGTGCAGGGGCAAGATTATGTTTATACCATTCAGGGTTGGATAAAAGGGGTGAATAGCCCAACGTTGAATTACAAATATGATCCCGGAAACGATGGTGCACAAGGTGGTGCACACCCAACAGTTGCACGTGATGCCACAGGTTATATGTTGCGGTATTTTACGGGCGATTATAAAACTATAGCCACAGGAATTATATGGGAACCTACCTACATAGCTACACCGTTTCACAGGCAGAACAAAGATTTGTATAACGGCAATATTCAAAGTATGATTACGGCTATAGGCTCACCAAAAAACAGCCATGTGCCAATGGGTGTGATGACAACAGGATATACCTACGACCAGTTGAACCGCATTACGACCATGCAGGCATTTACACCGCCCGATATAACTACCAACAGCTTTGCCGCTTCAACCGGTACTACCAATTATGGATGTATTTATAGCTATGATGCAAACGGCAATTTACTCACGTTAAAGAGCAATGGTGCAGCACCGGCGCAACTTCAAATGGATGACCTCTCATACAATTATTACACGGGGAGCAACCGGCTTAACCATGTGTACGATGCGGTTGCAACAACTAACTACACCACAGATATTGATGCACAAAGCACTGGCAATTACAAGTATGACAAAGTAGGAAACCTGGTGGCGGACAATGCCGAGAACCTCGCAATAAGTTGGAGTGTATACGGTAAGATTAAAGACATTACAAAAGGTTCGGCTATCACTAAATATACTTATGGTCCAACAGGTTCACGCATCATAAAAGAGTATGTTGATCCCACCACCAATCAAACAACATTTACATTCTATGTGAAGGATGCAAGTGATAATGTATTGGCTACTTATCAAACAAATACAAATCCATCTAATACCGCTGTTATCCGTTTGCAGAGTTTTTTTATCTATGGCTCAGCAAGACTTGGCGAACAACGCATAGACTTAAGTATGGCCCAACTTGATTCAATAAAAAACCTGCACAGCACCCGTTGGAATAGTAACCGAACACGCGGACTAAGATATTATGAGTTGAGCAACCACCTGGGAAATGTACTGGCAACTGTAAGTGATCGTAAGTTGGCACAAGATCCGAACAACACAGGACAGGTGCAATTTTACAATGCAGATTTATGGACAGCCACGGATTATTATCCGTTTGGTTCAATGATGCCCGGAAGAAGTTTTAGTAGTGGTAATTATCAATTTGGGTTCAACGGAAAAGAGAATGACAACGATATAAAAGGAAATGGAAACCAACAGGACTATGGCATGCGCATTTATGATCCGCGACTTGGCCGATTCCTAAGTGTTGATCCGGCAATCAAAAAACATCCGGCCTTAACTGCCTACCACTTTGCTTCCAATAGGCCTGTTGACGGGATCGATTTAAATGGCTTGGAACACATAACCTATTTATATAGAGTAGAAAATGGCAAGCCAATGTTACAATCTGTTAATGTTTCTTCTGTTGATTATAATGGTTGGCATGGGATCAAAGTAGGAATTTATTTTCCTGAAACCGACAAGATGGTTTATAAGGAAATCCATATGGCCGCGCCTCCAAAAGTTGAAGTGAAAATGGAAGTTCCTATAGGGTATAAAATTGATGCATTCATAAGGGGAAATCCCAAAAATATGCATCAACTAGAGGGTGAAAAAGGCATGGCTGAATCCGCCGATATGCTCGACAATCTTGGCAAAGGGTTTGAAGCAACAGGGGTTGGTGCTCCTGTAGGGGCGGCGCTTGGTGTCATGTCAATTGGAATGAAAAGCATTCTGGATTTTAAGTATAAAGATTGGAAAACAGCCGCACTAAATACTGCGACCAGGGCTGGAACTAAGTTGATTGGGGTCGGGGTTGACAAAGTGTTGGACAAGGTGAATGCAGTAATCCCAAAAACTGATTATAATGCCTTTTCCCAAGAGGTTGGAAAAGTGCTTTTTGGCGAAGAATTAGATAAGGTAGAAAATAAAATATTAGAGGTAATTGAAAAACCTGCAACCCCTAAAAAATGACAGATGGGATCTCGTCAAGCCACTTTTAAAATAATCAAAATATTTCTCACATTTTTGTATGTGTTAAGTTTCTGCCAATGTTTCGCCCAACTCCACATCGAGCTCAAAGACGACCCGCGTTTTACCAAAAACGTTGAGCAACTATGGTTATTAAAAATAAGCAATCTTGGAAGCACCATTCAACAGGTACAAATTAGTTTAGAGCTTACTGACAGTGTTAACCAACTCCTCTATTCAGGCAGCAGCAGGGCTCAACAAGTACAGCCGGGCAGTCGTATATTTAACCGTGAAGCATGCCTGCCCATTAGTAATGAGCAGACAGATCCCGCAGCTTTTCCATTAAAACCTGCTATGTATAACCTTAAGTTCAAACTTACCGATGCAGGCACCAACCAACTGCTTTTTTCAGGGAGCACACGAGTAGATACACGCACGGTGAAGCGCGGATTGGCGGCCTTAACAAAAAACAAAATCAGGATTGGTGGTACTGCTTCAGT
Source organism: Bacteroidia bacterium (assembly GCA_014376805.1). Lineage (GTDB taxonomy): Bacteria > Bacteroidota > Bacteroidia > UKL13-3 > UKL13-3 > B1. Next base: position 162,615 of record JACMQU010000117.1, on the reverse strand, counting down.
AAGCGGGCAGTTAAGCGACTTCAGCGGCCTTAATACAGAAGTGCCGGCTGACTATACGCGTGTAATGCTGAATCCAACCCTCACATTATGGGCAGTACCCATCTCTGCAAGTTACCTGTACAGCACCGAAAACAATCCGAACAGGCAACCCATCAATCAATTCTCGGTTCAGTTTGATGCATACCAATACCGTGCAAACCTTGAAGCGCGATTGCTTGATAAAATTGAACAGGTAAAAAATGCAAAGAATCCATTTGATTTGAAAAAGCTGCATGACTATGAGACGAAACTTAAAGAGAAGCCTGCTAAAGCGTTAGTAAGGGCAAGCAATAAAACAGGAGGTAAGATCGACCTTGAAAGTTTGCAAACACGCATTAAAGAAGCTCAAAATATAGATAAGATACTTGCTAACCCGGAAATGATTTCACAACTCGAACAATTGGATGCGTTGAATTTGAAATACAATATAAGAACATCGGAAGATATAGACAAACCCGGTTCTACAGTTCCTAAAAATGAAAGAGAAAAAATGCGCAAATTGTTCGCACTTAAAAAACAACATGATGACCTTAAAAATAAAAAAGCCCAGATAGAAGCATTGGAAAAAAAACATAAAAAAGCGCTGGAGCTCAAACAAAAAATAGACCGCATTGATAAAGGCGATCTGGCAACATCACTTCAAAATACGCTCAACCTGAAAGCGGGTCTTAAGCAATTCGGGATGATGGGCCCGGTAAACCGCATCTTTAGTTCAATCAACACATTTACTGTTGGAAGCACCTACCCCTACTTCTCTGAACAAACCCTTAACGGTGCCCGGGTTGATGGTTTTCAACTTGAAATGAATCCGGGGTACATTTACTTAAATCTTATAAGGGGCAGGTCTGCACTCAAGTCTTACGAATCTACTTTTTCGCGCAATATTTATACATTGGATCAGCAGCTCGATGCGGTGAAAGTTGGTCTTGGAAAAAAAGATGCCACACATCTTTTTTTAACGGGGATACAGATCATCGATCAGGATGATGCCACCATTCCAGCGCCCGATAAAAAGTTTACGCCACGCGAGAATTATATTGTTGGCACTGACCTGCAGTTATCGCTGCTTAAAAAATCTATTTTGATCGGGGGAGAAATAAATGGATCACTTTACAATACCGATCAGCATGCATTCAAACTTCCAATTGATGTTGGCACAGAAGTTCCAATACGTTCGCCCTTTGATAAGGAAATTAAAAATCTTTTAAATTCATCATCAAGGTTAGGTTATTCTTACAATACGTTTACAAACCTGTTGTTCAATAAAAATACAAGCAGCTTGCTTGCAAAGTTAAGTCATGTCGAAAAATCGTATTATACAATGGGCAATGATTTCCTGTTAAAAGACAGGGAAGCGATACAGGTTAACGTGAGCCAGTCACTCTTCAAAAATAAACTTACTGTTACCGGGTACTACGAAAAAAATAACAACGGACTTCAGCCATTTAACACCTTGTTTAAAACGCTTTATACACGTTACGGCGGAAGCATCCGGATCACCTCAAAGACAATAACATTCATGGTAAATTACGCGCCATATTACCAATCGGTAAGTTCGCTTAAAGATACAGGAAACTATACCAATACCGGAGAGATGATAAGTTCAACGCTGTTGTTAAAATATAAGCTTTCAAAAAAAGTACAACTTCACACACAGTTTGGCAACATGTATCAAAAGCTGAGTGGAACTGTTCAGGCATTGGTAAGCTCTTACAGCTTTATGCAAAACATTAACTCTGCGGTAATGGGTATGCAGGTAAATGCTACCTATTCGCCCAATCAACAAATAGGATCACAAACTAAAACAGTGCTTACCGCAAATATTAACGGTACATTGAGAATCTTTAAAACATGGTCGAATACCTTTGGGTATATCCATTATCAATACGAAGGCATTGAAACTAAAACCGGATTTTTTTACCTTGGTCAATACCCTTTAACTTCAAGAATTCTTTTGGATTTAAGCCTGAGTAAAAATACTTATTCAAGCGAATTGTTCCCGGCATCGGGGTTTTCGGAACTCTATTTCAGGTATGGAGTTAAGCTCCAGTTATAAGAGTTGTGGTTTTATTCAGTCACCCTGTCTTTTATAAGCTTACTCTGGCATAACAGCGTTTTATCGATTTATAGAATTCTGCAATGAAAGTAGCTGTGTATTGAATAAAGATTTCGTTAAATTTTTCTGAATAGTGGACTTAAACAAAAACGCTTAAATAGAAAAGTCCCGTCGAAACGGGACTTTTAAAAGTTGCGGAGGCAGGACTCGAACCTACGACCTTTGGGTTATGAGCCCAACGAGCTACCACTGCTCCACTCCGCGATGTATCTTTTGCCGGCTCTTGGTATGGCGCTTTTGTTGAGCGTTTGCCGGCTTTATATCTTGTAATTCTGAAAGAACTGTTCTTGTTTTTGGGACTGCAAATATATTATTGTTTCTTTGCTGTGCAAATAATTTTTTAAAAATGTCATTTAAATCCGGATTCGTTTCAATTATCGGTAAGCCTAATGTAGGTAAATCAACTTTACTGAACGCCTTATTGGGAGAGAAACTTTCGATCATCTCGCAAAAAGCCCAAACTACCCGACATCGCATTAAAGGTATTTTAAACCGCCCAGGTTTTCAGATTGTATTTTCCGATACTCCCGGCATCATCAATCCTAAATACAAACTGCAAGGCAGTATGATGAAGTTTGTAAACGAAAGTCTTGTTGATTGTGACCTTGTTGTGTTTATGACCGACTTTAATATTTCTAATGAAGAACCTGAACTGTTAGAAAAACTGCAGGCCATCAAATCGCCCATGCTTTGTATTCTTAACAAAATTGATGAAACCAACCAGGAACTTGTTGGGGCTAAAGTAGATTTCTGGAAAGAGAAGAAACTCTTTAAAGAAATTATTCCAATATCAGCACTGAATAAATTTAACATAGATGTGTTGATTCAAACCCTGCTCACTTATTTACCGGAAGGACAACCCTATTATGATACCGATCAGATTACTGATAAGAGCGAACGTTTCATTGCCTCAGAGATCATTCGCGAAAAGATCATGGTGCGCTACAAAGAAGAAATTCCGTATTCGGTTCAGATAGAAATTGAATTTTTTAAAGAAGAAAAAGACATCATACATATTCATGCGCTCATCTATGTTTTACGCGATTCGCAAAAGCAGATTTTAATTGGTAAAGGTGGCAGCGCTTTAAAAAATGTAGGTATAGCAGCACGCAGGGATCTTGAATTATTTTTCAGAAAAAAAATCTTTCTTAAAACATTTGTTAAGGTTAAAGAAGACTGGCGCGATAGCAGTAAAACCTTAAAAGAATTTGGTTACGAAGAGTAAGTATTTATTTTAACGGTATGTCTTATTATTTAATTTATCCTCATGCCATTTTGAAGGATTATTTTGTATGTATGCCTCAATAAATATAAATTGTGTTTCATTTCTTATTATATGATCGTAAAATCTTGATTGCCATTTAAAAACACAACCTTTTTGATGTGCATGTTTTGATACAGCAGATTTATACGAACCAATAATTGATGACAAGGTATTTTTACCTTGGTTTTGAAATCGCGAACGGTAATTAAATGAATCATTTTTATCAAATTCGAAACCTGTGATTTCATGATATTCGTGATGCAGATAAAACGCATGCGTTGTATCTGCATCACGAATATCAACAGAATTGATATTTTCAATACCATCCGTTTTTTGATTAAAATCATCATTTTGTGTAATAACCAAAATACCATGAATATGATTAGGCATTATCACAAATTCATTTAATGACACATTTTTTGCATGGTTTTTTATTTCATACCATAAACTATCTGCAATTTTTCCTATTGGAGATAATACCATTTTGCCATCAATTATATCCCCAAAATAATTCTCTCTATTGTGGGTACATATCGTAATATAATAGGCAGCAGCTTTCCCATAATCCCACCATGTTGCGCGAAGTTGAACATTGCGATATTTGCTCTGATTCATAGAAGGCTATCAAAATTAAAATCAACCCAATATTACCATATATAATTTATTTACCCGTGCACCGTTTCTCTCTTCCCGTATTTAATTATGATGGAATTCTCAAATGCAATCCATTCTTTCCAGCGTTTATCAACGTCAATTCCTTCACCATATTTTTTAGCGTAGCCCAGAAAGGTGGTATAATGTGTGGCTTCACTTACCATTAACTCATGATAAAATTTTGCCAGTTCTTCATCTTTTATATTGAGTGATAATACCCTGAAACGTTCGCAACTTCTTGCTTCAATCATTGCAGAAAATAAAAGTCTATCAACAAATGCCGACTTGCGGCTACCACCTTTCTCCATAAACTTTACCAGTTCATTTACATACTCATCTTTACGTTCTCTGCCCAGTTTTAAACCTCTGCTTTTAATCAGGTTGTGCACCATTTCAAAATGTTCTATTTCTTCTTTTGCAATACTTAATAAATCGCTCACCAAATCTTCATGTTCCGAGTTTTGAGTAATAATGGTAATGGCATTAGTAGCAGCCTTTTGTTCGCACCAGGCATGGTCTGTCAGAATTTCTTCAATGTTTGTTTCAACAATATTTACCCAGCGTGGGTCGGTAGCAAGTTTTAAGCCTAACATTTAGTTTTGTTTAGAAGTGCAAAAGTACCTAAATATATTTAAGTAGCACATAACCATTCGTGGGTATTCATTGAAACGCGGCTTAAGCAAATCCTGGTAAATTTGGAAGTATGTGATCATATTATTACGCAGGCTTGGTTCAAAACATTTAATTTGCAGACAATGATTGAAAACCGGCGCTTATTAATTATTGGCTATGTATGGCCTGAACCAAAATCTTCAGCAGCGGGCATACGCATGATGCAACTGATTGAAATCTTTAAGGATAATGATTGGGAAATAACATTTGCCAGTCCGGCCGCCAACAGCAATTTCATGTTTGATCTGGAATCTATTAGCGTGAACAAGATTGCTATTCAACTAAACAATAAAAGTTTTGATGAATTTATTTTGAACCTTATGCCGGCTGCAGTAATGTACGATCGCTTTATGATGGAGGAACAGTTTGGATGGCGCGTTGCCGAACAATGTCCGGATGCCTTGCGTATATTAGATACCGAAGACCTTCACTGTTTAAGGCATGCTCGGCAGGTTGCTGCTAAAGAAAAACGACTCCTGGTTCAAACAGACTTGTTTTCTGATTTGGCCAAACGCGAAATAGCAAGTATATGGCGGTGCGATTGTTCTTTGATTATCTCTGAATATGAAATGAAATTATTGCACGATGTGTATAATGTTTCTTCTACATTGCTTTATTATTTACCTTTGTTAGTTGAACCCATAACTAAAGTAAAAACAAAAAAGTATGCTTCCTTTGAAGAAAGAAATCACTTTATTTTTATAGGCAATTTTTTGCATGAACCAAATGTTGATGCAGTAATGTTTTTAAAAAAAGAAGTATGGCCAATAATCCGGGAAACCTTACCAACAGATCAACTTCATGTGTATGGTGCTTATCCTTCACAAAAAATACTGGAACTTAATAAACCTCAACAGGGCTTTTTTGTAATGGGTCGTGTTGGTGATGCAAAGGCTGTAGTGGAGCAGGCTAAAATAAGTTTAGCACCTTTAAGAATTGGTGCCGGATTAAAAGGTAAATTGATTGAAAGCATGCAATGTGGCACGCCTTACATAACTACAACAATAGGTTCAGAAGGAATTAATGGCGAACAAGACAATAAAAATTACATTGCAGATACTGCTATTGATTTTGCTACTGCAGCAATAAAACTGTACTCCGATAAAAAGTTATGGCAAAAGGCACAGGCAAAAGGTTTACAGGTTATTAATTCAAGGTTTGATAAGTTATTGTTTCACCAACATTTTATGCAGCATATAAAAACTTTATTAAGTAATTGTGATGCACACAGACTATCTAATTTTACCGGTTCTATGTTAGTACATCACCTGCTGAATAGCACAAAATATATGTCTAAATGGATAGAAGCTAAAAACAAAACAGGTAACTGATCAATAAGGTTTTCACCGAGTTTATGATATCTTTAAAAGGCCGGTAAATATTTCTTCAAGGCCATTTAATTTTATTTCAAAAACAGTTTCAAGTTGCATACCCAGTTTACCTTTTGGGAAGCCTGTTCTTTTATACCATTCAAGGTAGAATACAGGTAGCTTATATAAAATTGTGCCCTTATATTTACCATAAGGCATTTGTGTTTTAACAAGGCTGAGTAAAAGTTGAGGATCATGCTGCATGTTTCAATAATAGTATTTTTTTTATTGATTTAAGTATATTCGTATGTATGTTTTACTTGTTCAATTCTAACTTCCCCGACCCTAATTTAGCTGATGAAGAAGGCCTTGTTGCAGTGGGTGCCGACCTTGAACCCGAAACTTTAATTAAAGCATACAGCATGGGACTTTTCCCCTGGTATAGTGACGATGATCCGATTATGTGGTGGAGTCCCGACCCAAGGTTGATCCTGATACCAAAAGAAGTTGTGATCAGCAAAAGCATGAAGCAACTTTTTAAAAAACAGGTATTTCAGTTTACTGTTAACAAAGCTTTTGAACAGGTAATTTTTGAATGCCGAAACAACCGATTATTAAAAGAAGGAACCTGGATTACACCAGAAATTCAGCAGGCATACCAGGCATTACATAAATTGGGTTATGCCCATTCTGTAGAGGTGTGGAATAATGAAGTACTTGTTGGTGGTTTATACGGTGTAATGATAGGTAAAGTGTTTTTTGGAGAAAGTATGTTCAGCAAAGAAAGCAATGCAAGTAAGGCCGCATTAATTTATTGGTGTCTGCATTGTCTAAAACATGACATACGCCTGATCGATTGCCAGCAGTCTACCAATCATTTAAAAAGTATGGGGGCTTATGAAATACCCAGAAATGAATTCCTTTCTTTACTCGAAATTCTTTGCGTAAAACAAGTCTGATTTACCTCCTTTGGAGTAGTACTTATATCCAATTTCTACTCCAGCGAACTGTGCAATTCATTCACCCGGTTTGCATCAAGCCTGATAAAGATAAAAAGCAAAATAGTAAAACTCAGTAAGGCTGAGCCTCCATAGCTAAAGAAAGGCAAAGGAATTCCTATTACCGGCATTAGCCCTAGTGTCATACCCACATTAATTACAAAATGGAAGAATAGAATACATACTACACTATAGCCATAAATACGATTAAATTTTTGTCGCTGTCTTTCGGCCATTTTCAATAAACGCCATAGCAAAAGTATATAGAGAAAGATGAACAAAACTGAACCGGCAAATCCATATTCTTCGCCTATAGTACAAAAAATAAAGTCGGTGCTTTGCTCAGGTACAAACCTGAATTTATTTTGTGTGCCCTGTAAAAAACCTTTACCCCATAATCCACCACTACCAATAGCAATTTTTGATTGCTGCACATTATAACCGGCTCCTTTTATATCCACTTCCTTTCCTAATAATACATTAATCCTTGTTCGCTGATGTGCCTGCATAACGTTCTCAAAAACATAATCAATACTGCTTACCATAAAGCCCGAAATAACCACCACTACCAAGGTTATGAGGATAAGATACCTGGTGCGTTTTACCAAAAACAGAAACAAGGCTGCCAAAACAACCAGGCCAATAATTATATAGAGCGGTTTTATGAGCAATGCCAGCACCGCCAGAATTGCCAGTAAGAATCCTGCAAACAAGATCCAACCAGGTAAGCCCTCCCGAAAAAGCACGAAAATAAATGCTGTAAAAACCAACGTAGAACCTGTTTCATTTTGCAGCAAAATTATCACCATAGGCAATATAATAATGGCAGAACTTAGCAGTTGAATCTTACGATCCTTTTCAAAATTTACATTATAACCACTCAGAAATCTGGCTAATGCCAGTGCCGTTCCAAACTTTGCAAATTCGGCAGGCTGTACTCTAAATCCTCCTAATTCTATCCAGGAAGAGGAGCCTTTTACAGTGGTACCTGCAAACAATACCAATATAAGTAATACAATGGTTATTACATAAATTGGATAAGCAAATGCATAAAAGAATTTTTCATCAACAAGTAAAATCATCAATCCAATTGTGGTTGATATGCCAATCCAGATTAATTGCTTACCATAATTCATATTGGTATCCCAGATCATTGGGTTGGTTTCTTTATAAACAGAAGCATAAACACATAACAATCCTGCCACTACAAAAATATAGTAGAGCAATAAAGTAAGCCAGTCAATTCTACTTGGTTTTGGTAGCTGTTGCTGTGTCATTTTTATGTGTTAAGTTACCTTTTATCATCCGCTCATATATATACTTACGGGTATCATGCCGGCCGGTAAGATACTGTTCCATCATTAAGCTCGCAATAGGTGCAGCCCATGTGGCACCAAAGCCAGCATTTTCAACCACTACTGCAATGGCTATTTTAGGATTAACCCTGGGCGCAAATGCAAAAAAGATGGAGTGATCTTTTCCATGTGGATTCTGTGCAGTACCTGTTTTACCGCAAACCTCAATGCCCGGAATTCTTGCCACATATGCTGTACCATGTTCTACAACATCCTGCATGCCATCTATTACAATACCAAAATAAGAAGTATCAATAGTGGTCCAGTGTTTCTTATTATACTCAGGATTCGGATTAGCTTTGTTATTTATTTTTTTAACAATATGCGGTGTAATATAATATCCTCTGTTAGCTACCGCAGCGGTTGCATTTGCCATTTGTAGCGGAGTTATTCCAAGCTCTCCCTGACCAATACCCATAGATAAAGTGGTAAGTGCCTGCCAGTGGTAACGGCCATACAATTTATCAAAGTATGTAGCCTTTTTCAAAACCCCGGGGCCTTCACCATAAAGATCTATCCCAAGAGGATGTCCCATACCAAAACTGTAAACATTGTTATAAAATGCATTATAAGCATCCTCCACATGTTTATATTTAGGGTTATTAATCATACTTCGGTAAACCTGACAAAAATAGGCATTACAACTTACTGCTATGGCTCCTCTTAGTGCTAAAGGAGAATTGTGTGGATGACAACCTACAAACAAATAACCACGATGACACCCATAGGTTGTTGCAGGCGTTAACACCTGCTCCTGCTGGCCCATTAAACTCATAATTACTTTAAAAATAGAACCTGGAGGATAAGGTGCAGAAATGGTTCGGTTAAACAAAGGCTTATCTTTATCTCTTAGTAATTCCATGTATTTGTTACCCCGGTCTCTTCCAACTAATAAGTTCGGATCATACGTAGGGCTGCTAACCAACGCCAGAACCTCACCTGTTCTCGGTTCAATAGCAACAACACTACCTATTTTATTAACCATCAATTCTTCCCCCAGTGCCTGTAATTGCTGGTCAATACTAAGGTTAATATTCCTACCGGCAACTGCAGGGGTATCAAACTCTCCTTTTTTATACCTGCCTTGTGTACGGTTCTTACTGTCTACTAAAACATATCGGGTACCTTTTATCCCACCGAGATCTTTTTCATATATGCGTTCAACCCCGCTAATACCAATAAAATCACCCATGCGATAATAGCCATCACTTTTATCGATATCTTTATCAGTTACCTCACCAATATAACCCATAACATGCGCGGCATTGCTATGCTTGTATTTTCTGTCAGTTCTTACTTCCGGAAAAAAACCCTGAAAATCATATAGTCTTTCCTGGAAAGCGGCATATGTTGGAATTGTTATCTGACGCTGAAATACAATTGGCTTCCAAGGGCTGTAACCCTTCTGCCGCCTAAGTCTGGCAAAAGTTGAAATAAATTCTTCTTTAGTAATATTCAGTACTTTACAAAAGGCAAAGGTATCCAGATTTTTTATCTGCTCCGGAATTACCGAAAGGTCATAAATTGCGTCATTATAAACCAGCAGTTCGCCATTACGGTCATAAATTAAGCCACGTGCAGGGTATATGGTTTGCTCTTGTAATACATTACTCTGAGCAAAATAAACATAACTATCATCAACTACCTGCAGGTAAAATAAGCGTGCTATATAAATCAATGCAACACTTATAAATATGATAAGCAGTACCCGTTGCTTTCCAAAATTATTCATTGCGGTTTACTTTGGCTACACGATAAAACAACAACTGACCAACAGTAATTAACAACACACTAAAAACTGTGCTGAATATGATCCGGGTTAGCGTTCTGAAAAATTCATTAAACCCATAAATTTCCAAATAGAAAAGAACAAGGTGATGTAAAAAAGTAAGCATTGTAGCATATACCAGAAACCAAACCACTCCTTTGCGGGATACGGTGGGTTTTATGCTTCCCGAAAAATCTTCTTTACTTGTTGCAAATCGCAAATAAAAAATACGAACATATCCCATAAAAACACAGGAGGCCATATGTAAGCCCGGTGTGCTGCTAAAAGTATCCATTACCATTCCGGTAAAGAAAGATATTAGTACTACCAGCCAGGGTTTCATATCTACCGGCAAGGTTAAAATAAATACAATATATATGTATGGATTAATATAGGTACTGAGTTCAATATTATTGATCACCAATAATTGAAACAGCACAATCAGAATAAATCTGAACAGGTATGTAAAAAGATCAATTATCACTTTTTAAAGCACCCTCCAGTTGTTTTTGTTCATCTTTTAAAATATTTCTGATTACGTAAACGCTTTTAAGTGTTGCAAAGTCAGTAAACAATTCTACTTTAATCAAATGAAAATTATCTCCCGCATCCAGTGAATGGGAGTAAACTTTGCCTACAGAAATTCCTTCAGGAAACAGGGTAGAATAATTACTTGTTACCACTTCATCATTTAAGGTGAGTGGAACATGTTTATTAACATATTTTAGAGATGAAAACTTAGGGTCATCCCCGTTCCATTCAAGTGATCCGAATGCATTATTCTTTTTAAGCATACAACTAATTTTGGTATTACTGTTTAAAGCAGATCGTATCGTTGCATAATGATCCGACACACTTGTTACAATCCCAACCACCCCATTGCTGCCTATCACGCCCATATCGCTTTTAATACCTGCCAGTGACCCTTTATCTATGGTAATGTAATTGTTTCGTTTGGTTATAGAATTATTTACCACATTGGCAGGTATATAATCATATTGCTGTTTATAAACTGTATCGTTAATAGAAGTTTGAGTGAACCCACTCTGGTAGTAAGCATTTAACATCTGTGCACGCAACCGCGCATTTTCTGCCATTAAACTGTCGTTAATATTACGCAAACTAAAATAATTAGTAGTGTTATTTACGGTCTGATAAAAACCACTTGCTACGGCTCCGGTGTAGTTTAAAAAACTTGCCCGTTGGTAGTTGTTGTATTGATATAAAATAACAAAAGAAAACAACTCAAGAGAAAAGAAGAGTAGAAAGGTGTAATATTTGTATAAAAAAAAGATCAGATTTCTCATACTTGCTTCAATGGGTACTTTTTATTCTTAAAAATTATACAAACATTGATTGAGCCAATTTGCATGGTTCAGCCCGTTTTCTATAGTCATGTCATTAAAAACTTGTGATTCTTAAGGTTTTTTAATGCCATTCCGGTGCCTCTTACAACTGCACGTAAAGGGTCTTCTGCTACATGCACAGGTAGCTTTGTTTTAGTAGCAATGCGCTTATCCAAACCGCGCAACAAGGCACCACCACCAGTTAAATAAAGACCGGTAGAGTAAATATCTGCCGACAATTCAGGTGGGGTTAATTCTAAAGCGCGCAAAATTGCTTCTTCAATTTTAGAAATGGATTTATCTAGGGCAGATGCTATTTCGCCGTAACTTACTGTAATCTGTTTTGGTATGCCTGTCATCAAATCCCTGCCATTTACGGCATAATCGGGTGGAGGATTGTCAAGTTCGGGCAAAGCTGATCCAACTTCAATCTTAATTCTTTCTGCTGTACGTTCGCCTACGAGCAGGTTGTGCTGGCGGCGCATGTAATCAAGAATATCTTCTGTAAATTCATCACCCGCAACACGTATCGACTGATCACAAACAATGCCCGCTAACGCAATAACTGCAATTTCGGTTGTTCCGCCACCAATATCAATTATCATATTACCCATAGGTTCAAATACATCAATACCAATTCCTATGGCAGCGGCCATAGGTTCATGGATTAAATATACCTCTTTAGCTCCTGCACGTTCGGCACTGTCTTTTACTGCCCGTTTCTCCACTTCGGTAATGCCTGAAGGGATACAAATTACCATACGTTGCTGCGGTTTAATGAACTTATTGGTTTGAGGGATCATATTAATCATACCTCTTATCATGTGTTCAGCAGCCTGAAAATCGGCAATTACACCATCTTTCAGGGGTCGGATCGTTTTAATGTCTTCATGCACCTTACCATGCATTTGCTGTGCCTGACTGCCCACAGCTATAACATTGCCATTGCGGCGGTTAACCGCAATAATAGATGGTTCATCTACTACAACCTGGTCTTTATGTATAATCAGCGTATTGGCTGTACCTAAGTCAATAGCTAAATCTTGTGTTAAAAAACTGAATGCGCTCATTAATAGGGCCCGGAAAATTTATGGTGCAAATTACATTAAAAGAAAACAATATGATAATATCTTTTTACTTTTATTAAGAATAGTTTAGCGCATGTATTTTTGCCCTGAACCGAAAAATAAAAGTTAATTAATCTGCTAAATTTAATGAAAAAGTTACACAAAGTGGCTATATTTTTTTTAACTTACAGTAAATGCCAATCTTTAACTTTCCATAGAAAGTTCCAACTTCATTAAGAGCAGTCTGTGAAGACTTGTTAAACCTGGTTACTTTTGTGGTAAAATTAATATGCAAACTTCCATCATTATCTTCTCCAATCAGCATCCTTTCTATTAAATAACAGATAACGATTAAGTTTTATATTAATGCTATATCAGCAATTAGAAGCTTTTAAAATAATTGTAAATATTTGTTTTTGTGTGTATTTTTAGGATCCATAAAAATCCAGCTGATCCATGCAAACGCAAGTTGATTTTAAATCGAAAAGGCAGATAAAAATAACGCAAAATTGTTCCATAAATCTTAAGCACCTAACTTTTATATGCTAAATTTTATGGCTCAAAATGAAATAGTGTGGACAATAACTATAGTGCAAAGCCTAACTATTGCAACATTGCGCATTGCGGTTTAAAATGCGATGCAAGGCATTATAGTTAAAGCGTTTTATTCCCACACCCTATCAGAATTATGGCAACTCAATAATGTCATTAAATTACAGGTGCTAACAACCCCAAATCATTAAAACTCTCTACTGTAAAAACCAAGTCATTCTAATGTTTAAAATGCCTGATCCCGGTAGTGTACATCGCCATCTCATGTTGTTCGCAAAACTGTGTACTCTCTTTATCTTTAATTGAACCACCTGGTTGTATTACCAGCCTTATTCCCGCCTGATAAGCTATTTCCACACAATCCGGAAAAGGGAAAAAAGCATCACTGCTCATGGCTGCTCCGTGTAAATCAAACTCAAAAGCTGCGGCCTTTCCTATAGCCTGTTTTAAAGCATCTATCCTTGATGTTTGTCCACAACCAATGCCCAACAGTTGCTTGTTTTTGGCAAGTACAATGGTATTTGATTTTGTATGTTTTACAATTTTATCGGCAAACAACAAATCTTCAATTTGTGCCTCAGTGGCAATATGGGAGGTTACCGGTTTTAAATCTCCAGCCTTTAAAACAACAGTGTTTCTATCTTGCACCAATACCCCGTTTAATACTGATCTTACCGTTTGTGATGTGGGCAATTGCCCTGTTATCTGCAGTATAATTCTGTTCTTTTTACCTTGCAATAATTGTAAAGCATCTTCATCATAAGCTGGTGCAATTAATACTTCCAGAAAAATCTTATCCATCTCTTTTGCGGTTGCCAAATCAACAGGTCGGTTCAGGGCTATAACTCCACCAAATGCCGAAACAGGATCGGCTGCCAATGCGTCTGTCCATGCTGCATAAATACTTTCGCGCGAGGCAACACCACACGGATTATTATGCTTTATAACAGCAACAGTTGGTTCAGCAAAATCGTTTAACAAACTTACCGCGGCATCAACATCCAGTAAATTATTATAAGATAATTCTTTACCATGCAATTGCTTTATTAGGTTCGCTAAATTGCCAAAGAAAAACCCTTTTTGATGCGGGTTCTCTCCATATCGTAAAGCTTTGCCTTCTGTGTAACTTATTTTTATAGCAGGCAATGCTTCTGTTTCATTAAAATAATTAAAAATAGCAGCATCATAATCTGAGGTTACATTAAAGGCACCTGCAGCAAAAGTTTTGCGTTGAACCAACTCTGAACATCCTTGTTGATCCAACAGAATTTTTAACAGCGATTCATATTGCGAGGTATGCGAAACAATGAGGCTGTGTTTGAAATTTTTTGCAGCGGCCCTGATAAGAGAAACACCCCCGATATCAATTTTTTCTATGATTTTTTCTTCCTCATTTGTTTGAGCAAGCGTTTCTTCAAACGGATACAAATCAACCATTACAAGATCAAACAAGGGGATCTCATATTCTTTAACTTCATCCAAATCCTGCAATAATTCTCTCCTTGCCAAAATACCCCCGAAAATTTTGGGATGTAATGTTTTTACCCTTCCTCCCAAAATGCTGGGATAACCGGTTAATTTTTCAACTGCATTAACCGGAATGCCAAGTTTTTCAATGAATTCCTGTGTACCTCCTGTTGAATAAATATTTACACCCAACTGATGAAGTGCTCTGGCAATTGGCTCCAGACCATTTTTGTAATAAACCGAAATTAAGGCATTGGTAATTTTAATGTGCATGAATAGTTATGAATAAAAGTTGCGCAAATTAAGGAATGAAGAGGGGCTTTTGTAAAAATTTAATTCCTCCCAAGTAAGTTCACAAGTTATATTTTTTGGTGAACTGTGGCCGGGGGCACTTTGCTGCAGAGAAGTGCCATTGTATAATGTGCCTGGAGGTACTTTGCAGCCGCATTAAGAATCTTTGCCTGTCCCACAATAGTGTGGGAAGCAAAATTTTGAATGTACTATAATTTTTTTCTGCAAAAAGCTGTTAGTATTATTGGTATTACTTTTTACAAATTATCCTAACGCTTAGCTTAAGCTAGTGTAAATCCCTGATACATATTATATAAACGGGAACGATAAACTTTTTATTACCGCGGGTACATGTTCTTGCTCCAGCAAATGAATCTTTTCGGCAATAATTTCAATTGTATCAGTTGGTTCAACCAAACACTTAAATTGAGCAATTACCTCCCCTTCATCATAATGCTCATTTACCCGGTGCAGGGTAATGCCTGTTTCGGTATCGCCCGATTGTTTTACAGCATGGTGTACATGCCGGCCATACATTCCACTGCCGCCATATTTTGGTAACAATGCAGGATGTAAATTTATAATTTTACCTGCATACGCCTTCACCAGATAAACAGGTATTTTCCATAAAAATCCTAACAAAATAATATAATCGGGTTTGTATGAACTTACATGTGAAAGGAACTGCGCAGAGTCTTCAAAGAGTGCCTTATTAAATACAACAACAGGTACCTCTAAAGCATCCATTTTAGCTATTACACCTGCCTTTGCATTATTACAAAACAAGGCGCTTATTTTTACTGAAGGATGTTGCTTAAAATATTTAACTACATTTTCTGCATTGCTACCGCTGCCACTTGCAAATAAAACCAGGTTCATCATTTTTTTTTAAAAACCAAGTTCATCAATTAAAAGGCGTTTAAACAAAGAATCTGTATTGTTATTTCCATTGAACCTTTCAAGGGGTAAACTACTCATCACAAAATTTGTTTTGTTGCCAGAGATCGAATAGCGTTTAGCAATTACCGTTGAAACACCTATCCAGGGTATGGGTGGATTACCTGTAATGCTCTCAATAATTCCGCCGTAGTATAAGGAGTCATAACCCGAAGTGGCTGTATTTGCCGGCAGTTCAAAAGGCCTGGCACTGGCTATTATAACGGTTGATTTAATAGTTGGCCAGCCTGATTTTGTAGAATTCACTAATGCGTTTACATTAACCCTGAAAATGGCATTGGGTGGCGGATTAACTAAGTTCCTTACAGGTGTCCAGTCAAGAAAATTAGATAAGGGATCAAAGCTTGAATTAATAGCAATTGCCATAAATAAACTGCCACCTTTGTTAAAAAAATCGGCAGTACTGCGTTGGCCCAAAGGCAAAGAAAAATTAGCGTCATCGCCAAACCAAACCATGTTTTTAAATAAAGCAAAAGTTCTGCTTTGCGTTTGAAAATCGGGTTGTAACTGCGTATAATTATTATTAATTACTTCCGTTGCCTGCATGGTATCAAACTGGTTGATCCCAATATTTTTAAGAGAATTCAGGTAAAAATTTTGAACAAAGTTTTTGTTACTGCTATAAGCATTAATCACCAGTGTATTTCCTGCCACTTTCTTAACCCATACTTTAGGCGTTGCTACAAAAAACGATTTAGACAATGCCTTATCAACCACCCTGATATAAATAATATTAGCCCCATTTAACCGCAAATAACCTGTAGCTAATGAAAGGGGAGTATTAGCACTGTTAATAAATACAGAACACATACTTGAATCTGTATTCACATTTTTAGCAATTAACGTAAATGCACTTGTATTGAAGGGTAAAATAAATGGCGTTGTAAGGGTGTCATTAATACATAGTTCAAACTCCTTTATGTCTCCGATTCCATCCGGATCGGTGCCAAAAATATTATATTTTAAAACAGGGAATACCACCGTTGGATTTTGAGAAGCAATGTTTGCAATAGGCGTTGAAAAAAGGAAACGAACATCTGGTTTAGAGTTTTTAATAGGATATAAGGTAGAAGCAGGGGTTGGATCTTTTTGGCCCAGATTATCAATAGCCCTCACATAAACAACTGCATCTGTACTATCTTGCCCGGGCGGTATTTTTAATAGAAAACTACTATCCTGGCTGGTAGTAAAATGCCAACTCAGCATACTATCTGTAGATACTTCATAACCTACAATAATTCCACCTGAAGAATTACCCCACCAATTTGCATCAACACGCGTGCTTAAACGGTTATCGCCAGACCTGAATAGGGTATCCACCACCATAAAGGTTTCGGGAGGAGCTATCGTTTTACGCTCACCGGTAAAACCTTTTTTACAGGCGGTAAACACAATGGCAAAAAGAAATATACTTAGTAAAAGACGAAATAATTGCATGATAAAATTTGTGCATCAAACATAAGGTAAAGAAGGATTTAATAAAAGTGCTTACAACAATTTAACTTGAATACTATTTTAGTGTTCATGCTGTTAGCTTTTAGCCTTTAGGCCTTAGCTGGCATATGGATTTAATTGAGAGCGTTTCAGGCAGTTTTAAGTTTAATATAATTGTCAGGTGTCATTACAGCTAACGAGCTATTTTTAAAATCTTTTAAATTTCGTGTTAATATGACATCAATTTTCTTATCAGATTCTGCTGCATAATTTTGAATTGCATCTTCAACATCTTTAAACTCTGAGTTCATAGCCTGAAGTATTATTGCTTTGTCAATTATTAATATTTCAGTAATTGAAATTAACAGTTTCAATTTTTCTACCACCTTTTCATGCTTAGTGGTTTGCCTGAGTAAATAGTAGACATTGCTGATAATTACTGGTGTTACAAAACCCATTATTTCCTTAGATTCACAAAGAGAAAGTATTTTTGCGGCATTATCTGCAAAGGGTTGTCTGTCGAAAAAAAAATCAAGAATAACATCTGTATCGATTAAAATGCGTGTCATTAATTATAAATATTTTTCAGATAAACGCTTTGTTAATTCCTTTTTATAATCTACATCTTTAGGATTTGTGAAAGAGCCTTTTAAAGATTTTACAATTGGGGTTAATTCTATTTCATTTGAATTATTTGCTTTCGTAAGTACCTTTAAATAATTTTCAATTATTTTAGATAAACTCCAGTCATTAGCTTTTGCATATTTTTTTGCTTTTTGAATTACACTTTGTTCTAAAGTCAATGTTAATTTAGTGTTCATGATAATGATTTGAATATGATAAACAAATATAAGTAGATAATATTACACGTGCAAATAACTATGAAATAACACGTGTATTTCCACGTCGCATTTCAATAATCTATTAACAAAAAAATTACATCTCTTCCAATGAGCGCTGAAGTTGCAGCATTTTAAGAACGGTTTCTGCGGCTTCCACACCTTTGTTACCATGTTTACCTCCAACCCTATCCTGTGCCTGCTGAAGATTGTTAGTAGTAAGTACGCCAAAAATTACCGGTTTGTTGTATTTAAGAGAAACCTGCGTTATGCCACTTGCACACGCATGGCATATAAAATCAAAATGTTTTGTTTCACCCTTAATTACACAACCAATTGTAATTATAGCGTCAATTCTTTTTTGTTGTGCCAGGTATTGAGCACCCAACGGCAATTCAAAGGCTCCCGGAACAGAATGTACTATAATGCTTTTTTCACTAACACCTTTTGCCTTCATAAACTCAATGGCAGCATCACGCATACTAAATGTAATTTCAGAATTCCATTCGGAAACTACCATTCCTATTTTAAATTTTTTGAAGGTTTTTGCAGCATCCAAAGTTGTAGCTGATAAATGTTTTAGGTTAACAGACATGATAAGTTTTTATTTAGGAAATTATCCCTTTTATACTTAACAGAAAAGCCATTCTCTTTGGTTGGAAAATGGCTTATTCATTAAAAAAAGCGGGCATATCTTTTTAAAAAAAATATTCGCCATTAAAATCAAATGCGTACTTAGCTGCCTGTTTTTTCGGCGGTTGCGCGGGCAATAAATTTATCAATATCCTGTCCTTCGGTAGCTTCCATATAATCTTTCTTTATTTTTTCGTAGGCATCAATGGCATCCTCATATTTTTTTAAATCCTCATAAACCATACCTGCCTTTTTAAGGAACATGGGAGCGGTTAATTTATTTTTGCTCATGCCTGCAGCTTTCATATAATGCTTAGCACCCTTTTCAAGTTCATTCAGTTCTACGTAAGCGTCTCCTTTTAAGCCTTCAGCCAAGGGCCCTACTAGCTTATTATCGCTGCTAAAATGATCTAAGTGATCAATTGCATTTTGAAATTCACCTTTGCGCATAAAACATATTCCTGCATAATAATGCGCTAAATTACCCGCCTTTGTTAAACCATACTCCTCTGCAATACTTTCAAAACCGGGTATTTCCCCCTGTCCTTTTAAAGCAAGGTCAAAACTATCTTTTTCAAACCAGGTTTGTGCGTTGAACATTACTGACTGAGCTTCTTTTTCTTTAGGTTCAAGATAATACATTTTAAATCCTATATAACCTAAAATGCATGCTGCAACAGCAATAAGAGCGATATTAATCTGCTTCTTATAGTTATGATAAAAATGTTCTACCTTATGCGTAGTTTCAATGAGTTGATGATCTAATTCTAATTCTGTGTATTTTTCTTCTTTGTTGTCCATTAGTGTTCTTCTTTTCTTATTCTTTAATAAACGGATAATTTTTCTCAAAATAAACATCTTCATACAGGGCCGAGGCCTCTGGGTATGGCGAGTTTTCGCTAAATTCTACAGCATCCTGAATGTTTGCTGTTATTTTGTCTTCAATCTGTTCAAGTGCAGCATCAGTAGCCCATTTCTTCTTTAATAAAGTTGCCCTAACCTGTTCTATCGGGTCTTTACTTTTATATTCTTCCACTTCTTCTTTTGTACGATATTTAGCCGGGTCGCTCATACTATGGCCACGAAAACGGTAGGTGCGAATCTCTAACAAAGTTGGTCCATCACCTTTTCGGGCATTTGCAGCCGCCTCTGATATTGCTTCATGCACAGTTTCCGGTTGCATACCATCAACAGCGAAAGAAGGCATTGCATAACTTTCACCAATTTTATACAACTCCATAACATTGGTAGTGCGTTCTACAGAAGTACCCATGGCATAACCGTTATTCTCAATAACAAAGATTACCGGTAATTTCCAAAGCATAGCCATATTAAATGTTTCATGCAAAGCACCCTGCCTCGCTGCACCATCGCCAAAATAGCAAACAGTAACCTGATCGCCACCGCGGTACTGATCTGCAAATGCAATACCCGCTCCTAAAGGAATCTGCCCTCCAACAATTCCATGTCCGCCAAAAAAATTATGTTCTTTGCTAAACATGTGCATGGAACCACCTTTGCCTTTAGAGCAACCTGTAACTTTACCATATAGTTCTGCCATCACTTCACGCGCCGTAATGCCACAAGCCAATGCGTGTGCATGATCCCGATAGGCAGTAATCAAACGGTCTTCCTTTTTAAGCGCACTCATGGTTCCGGCAACAACAGCTTCCTGACCAATATACAGGTGGCAGAAGCCTTTAATCTTCTGTTGTCCATATAATTGAGCAGCCTTTTCTTCAAACCTACGCATAAGCAACATTTGCTCAAACCAGTTTAGGTATGTTTCTTTTGTAAAAGTACTTGTTGCCATTTTTTTGAGAGTGGCAAAAATATACAAATTATTGCTTTTCACAAGAACTCTTTATCTGCTCATATTCAGTGCTTAAGCGATTTATCATACTATTTGAACGCAAAATACTTAAAATGGCAGTAAAATAAATTCGCTTCTAAACATTCTCATTTGTAAGCAACACAAAATATTTATCGCCTGTTAATTTAGAAGAACGTCACAATAAAATTTACAAAAAGGCCCATTACCTTGTTAAATCAGCTTTTTCAAATTCTACTATATTTTATGCGGGTACAAATCATAAATTCGCCACGATGTATTTACAACAACTTACACTCAACCAGTTTAAAAATTATGCTCAGACACAATTTAGGTTCAACCCGCAATTAAATTGTTTGGTAGGATTAAACGGTGCCGGTAAAACTAATGTGCTTGATGCTATTTATTACCTGGCCTTTACTAAAAGTTATTTCAATCCGGTAGATCAGCAGCATATTTTAAATGGTGAAATGTTTTTTACTGTTGAAGCACTTTTAGTTAAAAATGAAATTACCGAAAACATTCGTGTGGTTTTTCAAAAAGGTTCAAAAAAAACATTACTGGTAAACAACAACGAAGTGGCCCGCTTTGCAGATTATATTGGCACACTTCCCCTTGTAATGATTGTACCCGGCGATATCAATCTTATTTATGAAGGTAGTGAAGAGCGGAGAAAATTTATTGACATGATCATTTCGCAGGCCGACCGCATTTATTTAAATGAACTGATACTTTATAATAAGGCTTTGGATCAGCGTAACAAGCTGTTAAAAGATTTTTACGAACACCGGTATATAAACAGAGATTTACTTGATACCTATACCATGCAACTCAGTAAAAGCGGCATGTATATATATCAGAAACGACTGCATTTTATTGAACAGTTTACACCTGTTTTTATAGCATACTATCAAATGATTGCAGGCAGCAATGAGCCTGTAGCCTTAGCTTATGAAAGTGATGTGCAAAAACTTGCATACCCGCAACTACTTCATTCCAGTGAACAAACCGACTTTGAACTGATGCGAACCTCACGGGGCATTCACCGGGATGACCTTTCTTTTATGATAAATGAAATGGGATTGAAAAAATTCGGTTCACAAGGTCAGCAAAAATCGTTCATTATTGCCTTAAAACTTGCGCAGTTTGATTACCTGATGGAGGCCAAAAATGTTAAGCCGCTTTTGTTAATTGATGATATATTTGAGAAGCTCGATAGTGAAAGGCTGAATAAATTATTAGCCTTGATCGCTAAAGGACATTTCGGACAAATTTTTATAACCGATACGCAAGCAGAAAGATTGCATGATGTGATAGCTAAACTGGATACACCCGTAAGTTATTTTGAAATTAAAGAGGGAATGTTGGTAAGCGATTAATTTTACAATTTATTTTCTAAGGATAAAAAACATCTGTCTTTCAAAAATCGTAAACAATTTCTATCACTACTTTAAAATCTAAAAAACAAAGTTCAGAGAAACCCCGTAATTGATTCCTCTTAAATTCCGGTTCAAATCGCTTAATGGAAGAAAATAACTTGCTTTATTATCAATTAATATATGCTTTGATTTGAAAAGTTCAACACCAATGATAAGATTAACAAGCGGCGTAAATCCGTTGCTTATATCATTGTTTCTGGTAGCAATGAATCCACCTGCCTGGTAGCCGGTATATAAATTAAGAAACTTACGTTTGCCCCGGCCAAAATGCTTTGGGTAAAAATCCTGTCCGAATTGAATATTAAACATATCTCTGATGAGCGTTGAATCGGTTTTATTATTATTAACTGCTTTATAAACACCCAGGTTAAAATAACTCTTCCCCCTTGTAAACATATACTTAACCCCAATACCTTGGTAAAGTGAAGCACTTAAACCAACTTTTGGATTTTCTATAAACAAATAATTGTATTCAAATCCGGGCATGTTTACAAAGGAGATTCTGCTGTTTTCTGGAGTTGTAATTTCATCGTGCAATTTAAAGTTAACCTCGCAAAGATGATAAGCCTTTGTGTTATTGTTAATCTCATCCATCCGAAATTTTAAATCGCTAATGATACTATTATTATTCCGGATATGGTTACGCAAAGTGCTTTTTTCGCTTTCATTCAGCACACTGCTTCGTAATTCTTCATCAACGCTTTTGTTGTTTATTTCCATGCGTTTTATTTTCTGTTGCAAATTTATTATTTCTGAACCCATATTCTGTGTATTATAAGAATTCTGCGTAGCATAACCCAATTTTGAAGCTAATGAATCAACAGCCTGCAGGTATTTTAAGTCTATCTTAAAAATCACTTCATAAGCTACTTCTGTTTTGTTAGATTTATTGATTACCACATGATAGTTTTTAAGGAACTGATCTAACCGCAAACTCCCTTCAGCAAAACTGCTTGTGTAAACTTCTATAGTTTTGGTTGCCGTTTGGAATTTATCAATATCACTTTCGCCAAATAAAATAGTTTCATCATTTTGTGCCCGTGTATTAAAACTCAGGAAAATAAATATAAGTAAGCAAATGTTTTTCATGTGAAGGTGGTGGATTAATATTGAAATTGTGATTAAATATTTTCAAATATAATGAATGGCTTAATTATCTTAAATCCCAATGTCAGATTTTAAGAATAGCACATCAACTTTGCGTTCTGTAATCATCCCATAATTTATTACGGAATATTATAACTGTAAAGGAGATATTGTATATCGGAATTTATGTAACCATAAAAATAGATTTATTATACTTTATGCTTATTAACAGCAACTTAAAATAATTTATGTTTCGCAATTTATAGCGGAATATACTATAAATAAAAAAAAATATATTCTTTGCGACCAATGAATAGCTATTATTCAAATCTAATTGAAGGACATGATACTCATCCAATTGATATTGAAAAAGCGTTGAAATCTAATTTCTCCAAAAACCTTAAAAGCCGTTCTTTACAAATTGAGGCAAAGGCTCATATTAATGTCAGTAAAAGTATTTCCGAAAAGGTATCATCGACAAAACTTAATCCTTATTCTTCATCATTTTTAAAAGATATTCATAAAGAATTTTATGCGCATTTTCCAACAAAATTTATGGCTGCTAAGTCAATAAATGGTAAAGACACGCCAGTTATTCCTGGCGAGATTCGTACCTGCGAAGTTCAGGTTGGAAAACATATTGCACCGGCAGCTAAAGAAGTTGAACATTTTTTAAATCGCTTCGAAACTTTTTATAATCCCGATGCAGTAGTTAATAGAAATGACAAAATAAAAAGAATTATTTCTATTGCAGCTTCACATCAACGCCTGACATGGATACACCCTTTTATAGATGGCAATGGCAGGGTGGTACGCTTGTTTTCTGATGCTTGCTTTCAGTTAGAAAATTTAAATGGATCCGGATTGTGGTCTTTGTCACGGGGCTTATCGAGGAATGAATTTTTATATAAAGAAAAACTTGTCAATGCCGACTTAAAAAAATGGAATAACTATGATGGACGTGGAAATTTATCAAACAAAGAACTCATAAACTTTTGTAGCTTTTTTCTTAACACTGCTATCGACCAGGTAAAATTTATGACAAAAGTTTTAGACATCGATAACATGATTAACCGCATATACAGTTATGTTGATTTAATGGTAAGCAAGAAATTATTGAAAACAGAAACAAGGTACATTCTGGAAACAGTTTTCCTGAAAGATAAAATTTCAAAAAAAGATGTAGAACGAATTACAGATAAGTCAGACAAAACAGCCAAGGCAATGGCAGCGTCATTAATGAAACTTAATTTACTAACGGTTGATCCCAAAAATCACCTATCACCTTATAAGGTCAATTACCCAATATCATCTTCACCCATTCTATTTTCAGGACTTTACCCAAAAGATAAAGAAATTGATATGTTGATGAGGATTAGTAATTAATTGAATCTGACAGATAAAAAATAGTGGATAGAAACACTCCACATACACTACCTTAAAAGTTTTAAATTGTTTGATTTCATTTAAGTTCAATTTGCAGATATACCAACCCATAAATGCATGAAAGTGACAGTGGAAATTAAACCTAGAGTATTCATAATAATTAGCCCGACAATCCTGGATTCATGCAAATTAAATTTGCCTGTTTGTTAATTTCATTTTACTTTGTATAGATAAACAATGACTATAGCATCAAAAAAAATACTTAACCTTAAGCCTACTTATAACTGGGATGATATTAGTGCTTTATTAAAGAAAGAATTGGAGGAAGATACTTTACTTACCCTGTTTAAAAGTTTGTATGAGGGAAATGGATGGATCGTAAGTACCAGCAGAATAAAAGGTGAAATCCATTCAGACCTGCTTTTATCCTACCCGACAAGCCCGGCTCAAACGGCTTTGATCATTAATATTGTTCATCAGCCTATGCAACTCACTTTCACAGAAGTAAAAACACTGCTTAAACGCTTTGAATTGCAAAAAAGTGAAGCATACCATTGCCAGCAGTTTGCAATTGTTGCACCAGGGGGCTTTGATGCTAAATGTGAAAAACTTAAAAAATTTAACCTGCTTTTACAAGATGAAGGCCACATCAAAAGCATTATTCGCAAATACAGCAACCAAAAGAGAAAACAACCGGAGATTCAACTATTCGCACATAACCAAAATACGTATGAAAAAGTAACAGCGCTTTTTAAACCAAAAAATCGTGTAGCCATTGTACAAGCTACAGGTACAGGTAAGAGCTACCTGATAGCAAAGATATTGAGTGAAAATAAAGACAAGGCACCGCTTGTGATGGCACCTTCACATTACATTCTCGAGCAGATTAAAGGTCACATACGATGGGAAGGCGATAATATTAAATACATGACCTATGCTTCATCCATGTATCTTACAGATGACAAAATAAAAGCGTTGAAAACGGGAATAATCATTTTGGATGAATTTCATCGGTGCGGGGCTGAGGAATGGGGCAATGGGGTATTGGAAATTTTAAATGCTTACCCAAAAGCTAAAGTACTTGGCTGCAGTGCCACACCCGTGCGCTACCTTGATGGTGCGCGTGATATGAGCATTGAGTTGTTCCATGGAAATGTAGCTGAAAATTTAAGCCTATCCCAAGCTATAGTAAAAAAAATCCTCCCTATGCCCAAATATGTGAGTGCTTTGTACTCCTTGCAGGAAGAGGTTGAAAAATTAGGAAAGCAAATTGAAAATGGAAACAAAACTACGTTAGAAAAAACAACCCTGTTTAACAAACTTGAAGTTGCATCTGTTAATTGGGACAGAACAAAAGGTGTTGCAAAAATCCTACAAAAATATATTCTGCCAGGCATGACCAAATTTATTATATTTTGTCGTGAAGGAGAACATATTTATGAAATGGAACAAACCGCAACTGCTTGGTTTAAGCAGGCCTTTCCAAAAAGCAAGATACTTACTTACCGGGTTATAAGTGCCGAACCCGACAGGAATATAAATTTGAAAAACTTTATACGCTCGGATGATCCCAATACGTATCATCTATTGTTTTCAATTGATATGCTCAATGAAGGTTTGCATATAGACAATGTAAGTGGGGTAATTTTGCTCCGTCCCACACAATCGCCAACAATATTTTACCAACAGATAGGACGATGCCTTAAAGTGGGTTTCAAGGGCCAGCCGCTCATCTTCGACTTTGTGAATAATTTTCAGAGCATACGTACCCATGATTTTTTAAGCGAGCTCGAATTGTTCAGGAAGACAGAGAAAGATGCCCGGAATGACCTTGGATTAGAGGAAATTTGCCCCCCCTTTACTTTGATAGATGAAGTTAAAGAGATAACAGAAGTATTCGGGCAAATACGTTTTTTTAGTGATACATGGGAAGTGATGTTTCAAAGGTTGGTTGAATATAAAAAACGACTTGGGAACTGTATGGTACCCTACGGATTTAAAGAAGATAAAACACTTGCAATATGGGTAACAAATCAACGTAGCAATTGCTTTATAATGCCAATTGAAAGAAAAGCGAAGCTTGACATGTTAGGTTTTATTTGGAATGCAGATGATGAAAAATGGAATTTAGCATATAGTCAGTTATGTGAATATGTAAATCTGCATGGCCATTGTAATGTAAAACCAGCTGAAAATAAAAATCTCTCTTCCTGGTGCAATACACAGAGAAGTGCTATCAATAAGGGGCAATTACCGTTAAAAAGAAAAAGACTTTTAGAAAAAATTGAATTCGACTGGGATCCAATGGAATCACAATGGGTAAAAAAATTTAAAAGTTATAAAACTTTTCTCAATAATAAATTTACGGAAGTAGATTTAAATAAAACCCAAAATAAACAACTCAAAAGTTGGGTTCATATACAACGGGTTTACAAAAGAAAAAACAAATTAAGCCTTGAAAAAATTGATAAACTCAATGCAATTGAAATTAACTGGAACCCGAATATAGATAAATGGGAATTGATGTATCAAAAACTTTTAGAATTCAAAGCTAGTTTTGATCATTGCCGGGTTCCGTCCGGATCTAAAGTTCATGTAGTTTTATCGCGTTGGTGTGCAAAACAACGCACAAAAAGAAATGAGAAAAACCTGAGTGAACTAAAGATTAAAAAATTAGATGACGCAGGCTTTGAGTGGGAAATATTAACAACACAATGGTTTGTGATGTATAATAAACTGGTGCAGTTTTATGAAAATTTTGGTCATTGCAAGGTGACTGATAAAACATCCTATCCTGATTTATTTAAATGGTGTGCCGCACACCGAACCACCAAAGTAATTAACAGGTTACCTAAAGAAAGAAAAAGTCTTTTAGATAATATTGGATTTATATGGAAAACAAATATTGACGATGCTAACTGGAATGAAAAATTTGAAATACTTAAAAAATTTAAAGAGGTTAACGGGCATCTGAATATTTCCGAAAAATGGCTCAAAGAGTTCAAATTAAAAGCCTGGTACCTTGGGTTAAGACTTAAAAGCAAACCCATTTCTGAAAATCGGGTGCAAAAGCTATTAAGCATAGGTTTTGATTTCGACCCATCAGAAAGTCAATGGTTAAAAAGGTATGAAGAACTAAAAGAATACAAGCGCATACATAAACACACAAATGTGCCACTTGTAGGAGTAACTTTTCAATTGGCTCAATGGGTTTTACGACATAGAAACTACCCTAACTTGATTAAAGCGGATAAGAAAAAACTGCTTGGTGAAATTGGTTTTGAATGGCGGCATCATTTGGTGCAAAAATGGTATATCAATTACTATAACTTAATTGCCTTTAAAGAAAAGTATGGAAATTTTAATGTACCTTCAAATGCAGAATACAAAACATTAAGCAAATGGTTGCTTAAAAATATCAGGTTATTTCAACAAGGTAAACTCAACCCCGAATTTGCACAAAAATTAAAGGAAATAGATCTGACTACTTTGACCAAAAGAAAGGGCCGTTATCTTGATAATCCGGAATTTAGAAATGAAAAATTGTGGGAAGAAAGCTTTAACTTACTTGTACAGTTTAAAAAGGAATACGGGCATATAAATGTGCCTAAAAACTATGTTAAATTAAGCAATTGGACCAATAAGCAACGCAGATATTATAGAGAAAAAAAACTTCTCTCCAAAGATAAAATTAAAAGACTCGCCGATTTGGGTTTTGTGTTTGTGGTTAAATAAAGAACGATTGGAACAAAAATGTAGATGAGGTATTTTATTTATTTAAAATTTTAAGAAAACGTACTCACAAATTCCTTTACACTCCTTCCCTGTCAACCGTATGCAATCTTATCTGAAATTAGTTAATTCTAACTATTCCAATTTAAAATCAATTTTAATTGAAAGATATTTAGATGCTGCAAGGAGGCTTGATTCATTGAATTTTAAAACAAGAGGAGATTTAGATTACAAACAATTACACCATAGGGTTGATTTAATAAAAATTCAAAAAGAAATTAGGATAAATAGAATCGAAGAAGCAAAAGAAAAGCTTATCGCTAACCTGCCTGTTTTGGAAAATAAATTTACATCAAGTTATTTAAATATGCCCCAAATTCCATTATATCATAAAATTTAAAATAAAATAAATAGCCATCAAAAAAAGTGAAGAAAAAGCAAACTCCTCTGCTGGTGTTAAAATTTTTTTAATTGCATTTAATTCCCTCGGAACTTTAATGGCAATTTTTAACAGTGATCCAGGTATGTTTTTTGTAATGCTTGTTCTTTCAATTGTTCTGGGTTGGATTTATGCCGTTATTGAAACTTAAGGTGTTACATAAATAATTGTTAAATAGTGAATAGAAATTGACTTCTCAACTTTGTAAATTTCATCTTCAATGCGATTAGCGATGACTCCTAAATCATCATTTATCCATTGACTTCTGTTACAATCAATACGCTCTACATAAGCATCAACAAAATTTGGATTCAGTTCAATTGCTTTATCAAAATCGGCTAATACACTTTTTACATCATTTTGTTGTTATAGATGAATTTACTATAGGCAAGATAGAGTTCTCTTCTTCAAAATATCTTAAATAAATTTTTCTGTATTTATAATTCCCTCTATTAAAAAACGCTGCCGCTGTTTTGGGTTCGAACCTTAATGGATTAGGTTTAAGAATTTTTGCGGCTTTCATAAAATCATATCTGTATAATTGTTTGTTCCATCACGCAATTCAATAATAATATTGTATGACCTGGTCTTAGTTCCATCAATGCTCATATCTCCTATGCTCCATGCTATTTTATGCTTCCCTGTCAATTGTAGGCAATCGTTTCATTGCGATCACTTCAATACTTATAAAGTCATACTCCTCCACCACCTTCCCTTTCATTATATAGCAACCCGGTCCATTAAAAGGATATTGCTTAGCACTGGGCGGAAAATGTACGGTATCTATCCAGTTACCTTCGGTATCAGTAAAAGTGCCAAAGTACATGCGTTCGCCTTTAATGGTTTTGGTGTTTTTTACACTTACCATGTGGCCGGTTATCAATACCTCTTTACCAATATGGTTTTTTAAATCATTTGTGGTTATGGTGGTGCTTACTTTATCTTTTAACAATTCAAATGGTGAACATAGAGGGAAGCCCAGAAGTTCTATTTCATCAAAAGCCTCATCCAGTTTACAATGGGTAAGCGCGGGCAATTGCCATGTTTTGGTATTGGGTTCAAACAGTTCTTTTTCAGTTTTCTTTTTATCTGTTGGCCGGGTTATAGAAAGCATATTCCACAACAATTCTTTTTTATTTTTACCGGTAAAATTAAATGCCCCTACACGAATCAGTAAACGCATTTGCTCAATAGAAAGTGGCACCCGTTTTACAAAATCATGCAGACTTTTATACCCACCATTGCTGTTGCGTTCAACAATAATATATTCTATGGTTTGTGTTTCAAGTTCGGCAACCATGCTTAATGCAAGATAAATTGTTGTAGCTTTAATCACACACAATACATCACTAGAGTTTACGCACGGAGGCATAATAACTGCGCCATGCTTACGGGCTTCATGCACATACAATTCCTTGCGGTAAAAACCACCGCCGTTGTTAAGTGTTGCCACCATGTATTCGAGCGGGTAGTATGCTTTTAAAAACAATGCCTGGTAACTCTCTACCGCGTAACTTGCCGAGTGCCCTTTAGAAAAAGCAAAGTTTGCAAAACTCTCTATCTGAACCCAGATCTCCTGTACCAGTTTTGAATCATAACCCTTCAGTGTGCAATTATGAAAAAACTTTTGTTCTACTTTTAAAAAGGCATCCCGTTGTTTATTTTTCCACGACATACCCCTGCGTAAATGATCTGCTTCGGCCAGGGTTAAGCCTGCAAAAAAATGGCCTATTTTAATAACATCTTCCTGGTAAACCATCACTCCATAAGTTTCTTCCAGCAAGTCATATAACTCCGGCAAACGCGCTTTTGCTTGTATGCGCAGGTTCTCATCACGGTATCTGATAATGTATTCACGCATCATTCCACTCCGCGCAACACCAGGCCTGATAATAGAACTTGCCGCTACAAGTCTTAAGTAATCATCGGCTCTTAACTTGGCTAATAACATTCGCATAGCAGGAGATTCTACATAAAAACAACCTATAGTATTTCCTTTTCGTAATAGTTTTTTTACATTTTCATCCTGCTTAAATTTTTCTATGTTATGGATGTCTATTTCTACATTTTTATTTTCCTTTATAATAGTAATACAATCTTTAATTTTTCCCAATCCCCGCTGACTCAGAATATCAAATTTATAAAGCCCAATCTCTTCTGCTTCTATCATACTAAACTGCGTTGTGGGATAACCTTTGGGGGGCATACTGGTTGCAGAATAACAGCTTATGGGTGCTTCAGAAATTATAATACCACTGGAGTGTATGCTCAGGTGTGAAGGGAAATCTGTAATCACCTTGCTGTAATTTAATATCAGTTTACCAATCTCATCTATATCAGGATATTTATGTGTCTGTTGTAACTTATCAATTTCACCGGGTGGCAAACCAAATACTTTACCCAGTTCGCGTATAACCGAATCATGTTGGAAAGTATTATAAGAACCTAATAAAGCAGTACGTGTTGAACCAAAACGATCAAATATATAACGGGTAATATCATCCCTGTCTGTCCATGAAAAATCCATATCAAAATCTGGCGCATTATTGCGGTATAAATTAATGAACCGTTCAAAATATAGATCCAGTTCAACTGGATCTACATCTGTAATACGCAGCAGGTAAGCAATAATACTATTGGCACCGCTGCCCCTGCCTACATAATAATAATTTTTATGTTGTGCATATTTAATAATATCCCAGTTTATCAGAAAATACGAAGAAAAATTTAATTGCGCAATCACATCCAGTTCCTTCTCAATCCGTTGCAATACTTCATTAGTGGGATTTGGATATCTGTATGGCAAACCTTTCATACATTCATTCCGAAGTAACTCCCTGTCAGTGGAAATATCACAGGTATAATGTTTTAAATTTTTATTGGCAAGCTTACCATATTCAAAATGTATTTCGCAATCATTTAACAGGCGTTCTGTATTTTCTATAATACCCGGATACGCGGCATAAGCAACATAAAGTTCATTCCTAGGAATTAACAATTCATTTCCCTTAGCCTGTTGTGTAACCGGCAATTTACTCAACAACATATTGGTATCAATAGCTCTTAATAAACGGTGGGCGTTAAATAATTTTTTAGCCCCAAATGTTACGGTATGCAATACCACCAGTTTGTGTAATTGTTTAATTACGGGCAACAAATGCAAATGGGAAACCTCTTTTACCGGTACACCAATAAATTCATTTTCTTTTAATATCCAGCCTTTATATTGATGGAGCGGATAAATAATATAGGCATTATTAAACGAGGGTGATACCGGATCAAAATCTTTACTTATATGCAGGTGAGCCGAAAGATGTTCATTAAGTTCTTTAAAGCCTTCATTGTTTCTTGCAATAGCAATATATTGTTGTTGTGCCTGGTTACGAAAATCAATTCCAAGTATTGGCTTGATCCCTTTTTGTAAAGCTTGTTGTACTGTATCCAAACAAGCAGAAGTATTATTAATATCTGTAAGTACAAATTGAGTATAGCCATTCTCTTTGATCCCATCCAATAAATCATTAACCGAAAAAGTTCCGTAACAAAAACTATAATAGGTATGGCAGTTAAGTAACATCTTATTTTTTCAATCCATTAAACGCATTAAATCCATGATCTTCGTAATCCATTCCTACCGCACGGTTTACGGCATCTTTGCCATAACGTTTTCTTATCTTATCCATCGCTTCATACAACCTGATCTGTTCTACTGTTTCTTCAAATAAATTATATTGGTGTCCGCCAGG
This sequence comes from Bacteroidia bacterium, assembly GCA_014376805.1. Taxonomy (GTDB): domain Bacteria; phylum Bacteroidota; class Bacteroidia; order UKL13-3; family UKL13-3; genus B1. The sequence continues at coordinate 130,194 of JACMQU010000117.1, read as the reverse complement.
TACCAAATGGCTGAACCTAACGCCGATGAGGCGGATTAACATTCGTTTCTGATATAATTTATCAAACAGTTCACCAATTTTTTCAATTAAAATATGATCAAGAGACGTGTATGAAATCCGGGCTTGCATATTAAAAGTATTAAAATCTGAGTAGCGGATTTTCACTGAAATACAGGCTGTTAATTTATGCTCACTGCGTAACTGAAATGCCAGCTTCTCCGTCATCCCTACCAATATTCCTTTTAACTTTTTTACATCAATGGTATCCTTATCAAAAGTACGTTCTGTAGAAATAGATTTGCGTTCAGAATAGGGCACTACCGGGGAAGTATCTATACCATTTGCCTTACGCCATATTACTATCCCGTTTTCGCCAAGTACCTGCTGCATGAGCTCTACAGGCATTTCCTGCAAAGTATGTATTTTAGAAACCCCCATACCGCGCAATAACTGGTACGTTTTATCTCCTACCATTGGAATTTTACGTATGGATAAAGGTGCCAAAAAATTCTTTTCGGTGCCCGCAAGAATTTCTTTTTGACCGTTAGGTTTTGCTTCCCCTGTTCCTACTTTTGATACCGTTTTATTGGCTGATAATGCAAAAGAAATAGGAAGATTTGTTTCCTTCATAATTTTTTGACGGAGTGCTGTGGCAAGTTTATAACAACCAAAAAAACGGTCCATCCCGGTAAGGTCAATATAAAATTCATCTATAGAAGATTTCTCATAAAGCGGCACTTCGCCTCCAATAATTTCGGAAACTATATCTGAATATTTGCTATACTCTCCAGTGTCTCCTTTTACAATAATTGCCTGTGGACAAAGTTGCCTGGCCATTTTCATGGGCATAGCTGAGTGAATTCCAAAAGCACGCGCTTCGTAACTGCAGGAGGCCACTACACCCCTATCGCTGGTGCCGCCCACTAAAACAGGCTGACCAAGTAACTTAGGGTTAACCAGTCTTTCTACAGACACAAAAAAAGAATCAAGGTCTATATGAACAATATTGCGTTCCATTTTATCATTCCTAAATCAATTTAAATAAGGTTTGTAAATTTACCATTATATTTAGTATATTTGTGCTAAATATTTTAGTATGGCAAATATAGCTAACAATATCAGGCACCTGCGTTCCCTGAAAAAATGGTCGCAGCTACAACTGGCAGATGAATTGGATATTACCCGTCCACGCATTGGGTCGTATGAAGAAGAAAGATGTGATCCACCCATTGATATCCTTATCAAATTATCAAACATGTTTCATATTTCTATTGATGCATTAATTAAATGCGATCTTTCTGAAATTGATATAGGATCATTTATAAAAGTAGGATCAAACAGGATGCTGTTTCCGGTTATGGTTGATAAAGATAACAACGACCTGATAGAAGTGGTCACGGTAAAAGCATCGGCAGGATATTTAAATGGTTATGCAGACCCTGAGTATTTTGATAAATTACCACTTATGAACCTACCCTTTCGCATCACCGGAAAACATCGGGCGTTCCCAATAAAAGGAGACTCTATGCCTCCCTTAAAAACAGGTTGTTTTGTTGTGGCAAAATATGTTGAATCACTATCTGACATTAATAACGGCCGCACTTATGTTCTGGTTACCAAAGACGAAGGGGTGGTTTACAAACGTGTATTTAAAAAAGGTTCTATCCTCGAACTTCATTCAGACAATAAAAACTATGAACCTTATGCAGTAAAAACAGTTGATGTAATTGAAGCCTGGGAGTTTGTATGCAACCTTAATATTTCAGATAAAAAAGAAGAGGAATTAAACCTTGATAGCATCATGGATATGTTGAAGAGTATGCGGGTTGAAATTGAAGGAATTAAGCGGTAATGTGTGCCAGTTTTTTATGAATTTATTATGTATTTAGTTCGTTTATATATAGTTTTGATTACTTTTCCCCACTAAACCCAAAAAAAAATATGAAAAAATTTACTCTTTCAACAATTGGACTTGTACTCGCCTCCTTCCTGAGTATTATGTCTGCAAAAGCCGATCATTTAAGCGACCGGCTTACTTTTTCAGCCCGTCTTCAGCCTGCACCGGGCATTATAACGCTCGGTAACGGGGTTGCTGCATTTATGCTTAATTCTTCCCGCGATACTATGTATTTTACAACCAGCTTTGCTAAATTAAGCAGCCCTATGGTTGGTTTTCATATTCATAATGGCCGCACCGGTGGCAATGTGATTATTGATTTTGACGGCAAAGTAGAAGGAAATACCGTAAGAAGTTTTATCACAGGTACCCAATTAAGCGGAATCTTAACAGACTTTATTGAAGGCAATTTATATGTTGCCGTTCACACTGTTACAAACCCTGCAGTTGAAATTCTGGGTTCAATAAAACTGGAAAGTGACTGGGGATTTGCAGCATCTCTTGATGGGCCGCAGGATGGATCTTCATCTATAGCAACAGGTCATGCTGCTATCAATTTTGGAATGAAAGGTGATACTGCTATTATCAGGGTTGTTACTAACATGAGTAATAAAATTACGGGTGCTCATTTACACAATGGAAAAGCCGGGCAAAATGGTGGTGTTATTTTAAGTCTTGGCGGGCTTATTTCATCAGACAGTGTAACTTTATCAGGTGGTATAGCTATGAATGCTGCTTCCTGGACAAAGATACTGGCTTGTTTACTGGCCGATAGTTGCTACATAAACCTTCATACCAGTGCTTTTCCCGGTGGCGAAATTCGTGGTCAGGTACGTACTACAAAAACGCTTCGTTTTGATGCATCGATGACTCCCGCTGCAGTAACTGCTGGCGGAGGCATTCTTAGTAAGGCATCTTCAGCAGTAGGGGTTTCAACGTTGTGGTTAAATCAAACAATGGATACCCTCCGGTACAATGTATATTTCAAAGGACTTACGTCTAATGCAGGTGCCATGCATTTTCATAATGGTGAAGCCAATGCAAGCGGTTCAGTTGTTAAACCAATTGCATTTACTGGAAATACAGTAACTGCCATCTGGACAAAATATGATGCTACTGCTCCGCTAACTAATACTATTATCAACCAGCTTATTGGGGGTAGTTTATATATTAACCTGCATACAGATAGTAATCCCGGTGGAGAAATCAGAGGTCAGGTGTATAGACTGGCCCGCGAAGGATTTATTGCCGAAATAAATGGCAAGCAATCCGGAACACTTAGCCGTACGCAAGGTTCAGCAATTGTTTCCTATGATCGTGACAGAACAAATCTGCATTATATGATTAGCACAGATAACCTTACCTCACCTTTTGCATCAGCCCATTTTCATACCGGTTTAAAAGGCCAGTCTGGTCCTGTTGTTTATGATCTGGGTACTCCTGTTGATAATGGATTTTACAATTACTGGACCAATGCAGCGGGTTTTAATAATACCCAATCAATTGCATTGAGAAGAAACGACAGTATGTACATCAATATTCATTCATCAACTTTTCCAGGTGGTGAAATTCGCGGTCAATTATGGAGAAATTACAAAATATCTTCTCCATCATTAACACCTCCTCCTCCCCAAGAACCTGATTACTTATCAGACCGTTTAACTTTTTCTGCTAAGTTAATTCCTGCTCCAACGGTAACTACCACTGCTAATGGTGTTGGAGCATTTATGCTGAACTCAACTCATGATACTTTATATTTTACAATCAGTTATGCAAAACTATCAACTGCATTAACGGGTTTCCATATTCATAATGGCAGAACTGGCGGTAATGTGATTATAGATTTTAATGGAAAAACAGATAAGAATACAGTAAGAAGTTTTATAACCGGAACTCAGTTAACAGGTTTAATGACCGATTTGATAGAAGGTAATTTATATGTAGCTGTTCATACAACGGCGAATCCTGCTGTTGAAATTCTGGGCAATATTAAATTAGAAACAGACTGGGGATTTAGTGCTATACTGGATGGAACACAAGCTACTACCATTTCTCCTGCTACAGGACTTGCTTCTATCAATTTTAGCATGAAAGGAGATCTGGCAGAAGTAAGATTAGTTAGTAATTTAAACAATAAAATTACGAGTGCTCATTTACATAATGGCAAAGCCGGTCAAAGCGGTGGCGTAATTTTAAATCTTGGTAACCTGATATCAATGGATAGTTCTACACTATCAGGCAAGGTGCAAATGAATGCAGCAACATGGACAAATGTACTGGCATGTCTTATGTCTGACAGTGTTTATATTAATCTGCATACGTCTGCATATCCCGGCGGAGAAATTCGTGGACAGGTGCGTTCAACAAAAACACTGCGATTTGATTCCTGGATGAGCCAGAAAGGCATATCAGAGGGTGGTGGTACACCTGCACAAATTTCAGGTGCTACGGGAGTTTCAACCTTGTGGTTAAACAATACAATGGATACTTTAAAATACAATATAATGATTACAGGTTTAAGCAGTTCTGCAACATCTGCCCATTTTCATAATGGCAATGTTATGATGAATGGTCCTGTAGTAAAATCATTAACACTTACAGGAAATACCATTTCAGGTTTATGGACAAAAACTGATAGTGAACCCTTTAGCAATGCAATGGTTAGTGAATTGTTAAAAGGTAATTTATACCTGAATGTACATACTACTAATAACCCTAATGGAGAATTGCGTGGACAGGTTTACAGGCTTGCCCGCGAAGGTTTTATTGCTGAACTTAATAATGCGCAGGCAGCTACTACAGGTACAGCACAGGGTACAGTAATTGCTTCTTATGACAGAGAAAGAACCAACCTGCATACAATGCTTGCTTTTGATGGTCTTCAGGGAACAGTAACTTCAGGTCACATACATGGGGGCCGCAAAGGTCAAAGCGGGCCGGTATTAATTGCACTTGATCCATTTACAAATAATGGAAGTTATACCTATGCAAAAGCTGCTGAAGGTTTTACTGAAATGAATTCAATTTCTATGCGCAGAAATGATAGTACGTATGTAAACATCCATACTTCAACTTCTGCTAATGGTGAAATTCGTGGACAATTAATGAGGTACTATCGTATTTCATCCCCTTCCATATCAACAGGAGTTAATGAAGAATTATTGAAAAGCGGAACAGCTATCAGTATGTATCCTAATCCAGTAGAGGATGCATTTACAGTTGGCTTCGAAACAAAAAATACAGTAAATGCAACTTTGAATATTTATGATTTAAATGGTCGCTTAGTTATGAAAAGTGATGTTCAAAGTATTAGTGGAATAACTATAAATACTTCTCAGCTTAATTCAGGTATTTATATTGCAGAGCTTCTTTTAAACGAACAGGTTGCAACACGAAGTAAACTACTTAAGAACTAAATATAATTGCGAAGTTAGTTATTAATAAAAAAGCCTCCTGAAAAATTTCAGGAGGCTTTTTTTATTACCTATCAATTAAAATTTATCAGGAAACGACTGTGTTCGTGCTGCTTCTCTTACAATTAGTCTACTCCAAAAATTACTATTAATTATATCTCCACTTGGATTTAAACTTCTATAATGAGATTGAATATTTATATAATGTTTAACCCTCATTATATGAGATAGGCCATTTTCAGGTGTCATTTGATTTTGTTGTGTTCCAACTTTGGAGCGTGGCTTAAATTTAGCCAATGAAATTTCGTTATGTATATATATTTTTACATTATTTTATTTGCCCCACAAATCTTCAACAACTAAATTAAATATCCGGTAGTTAGTATTGGAAAAATGTTGCTCATAATAATGAAAAGGTAACAACACCATAAAATAAAAAAATGCAGATTTATGGTTAATCTGATTTATGTTTCTATATGGAATAAGCTACACTTACGTATGTTTATGAATTATGGTTAATTCTGTTATGCATTGGTAGTCTTGTTTAGGTAGTCTTTTCTTTTAATATTTCTAATTTTACATATCATGGGTTAGAAATTTTAGGTAAAGGAAAGTGGCTGAAAGCCATTTCAAGATGCTTCAAACAGCTTTAAAGCCATAACCTGTAATTAATTGAATTATTTATTCCAGAATAAAATTCTGATCGCAATTCTGACGTATTAAATCCCTACAAAGAACCTGAATATTTCAACTTAATATATGATATAATTTGTACTCTATGTAATATAAATATGCAATTGACTATGAAGGTCTATCAAGTATCAAATTTGGGGAATGTAAAATCGCTCAACTACAAGGGACGATGTCTTGTTAGAATATTACTACCGAACCTCAAAGACAACTACCTTCGAGTAAGTTTATGTAAAGATAAAAAAACGAAAAATTATAATATCCAACGTCTGGTTGCTATTCAGTTTATACCGAACCCTGAAAACAAGCCTGAGGTTGATCATATAGATTGCAACAAGCAAAATAACAGGGTTGACAATCTTAGATGGTGCACCGGGCGCGAGAACCTCGAATACGAAATCGAAAATCAATTATTGTTGTGCTTCAAACCGGTAACACAATACAGTGCAACGATGCAGTTTATAAAATCTTGGCCCGGTACCAAAGACGTAGAAAGAGAACTTAAAATTTCATCGGCAAATATTAAGGGATGCTGTAAGGGAAAGAGAAATACGGCAGGCGGTTTTATTTGGCAATACACTTAGTAAACTTTTAAATTACATAAAGCAGTCCCTCAGTAAATAGCGGCTTGATATTCATTACACCTTGAAAAAGGTCTCATCAAACCCAACACCTTTTCCAGAGAATTTTCGGGGGTTAGCCACATATCTGCGTCCGCTGGTGTCACTACAACCAGGCTGCGCCACTTGCACAAGTGCATCTTAACGATATTTACGAACAGAAACAGCATATTTGTCGCAACAACTTTTTTACAGTTAGCGAATAAAAAATTTTAGCACAAGAAAATATTATTTTCCTTTTGTATAATAAGAAAAAACATATCATTTTTACTTATTCAATATTTTTAACCTCTATAAAAACTTAAAAAAATGGCAATAACAAAAGATCAAAAAACGCTATCGCAGCAGCTGATTAATGCGCAGGATTAATGATGATTGAAACAGGATTCTTTAGTTTTTTTGCTGCAGGTTCAACATTATATTACCTTGATAAGAAAGCTTCTGATGGATGGAATATGGATTCACCAACTGTTGGACCAATACCTAGTACAAGCGATAATACAGGTATAAACCATAACTTAACGTGTGAACTGTTTTTCGCTGGTGGATATACGACTGTAACTTATGATGTAATGGTTCAACTTGCTTGTCAGGTTCGACCTGTCTGGACAGCTGAGATTGAGGCAATATCAGAATCTTCTTATAATAATGCTGTAGCTGTAACTCTAACTCAAGATATGTCAACTGTTGCAGAATGGATGGCTCTTACCACTAGTAAAATACCTTTAAATAATTCAGATTCAGCAACGGTAAATAGCACGTTTACTACTATACAAAATGCTGATCAAGCCCAATGGGTAAGTAGCTTAGCCACTTTGATTACTGATGTGAACGGATTTGCATTGACTGCCTCTCAAAAACAGTCTTTTGTTAATGCACTCCAAATACTACAGCTCAGTTATGTATTATGGGGAAGCTAAATATAATAGGTCTCATATTAATAACCATTGTGGTTAATGCTGGATTTATTTATATTAGTTATTTGACATATAATAAATTTAAATTGTCTTATTCCCACATATTGATTGGGCTTATTGCTCCAGCAGTTTCATTTGTAAGAATACTAAGAAGGGAAAATTCTAAAGATTCTTAAAACAACTACTATCAATTAGAATTTCTATAAGGCCGTCCGATGGATGGCCTTTCATTTCACTATCTAAAATAATTTAAGCTTTATTGTGCTGCGTAAATAGTCCAAAAATAAAATTCATATTTTCACGAATATATTAAAGCCTTATATATCTTCAAACAAGTGTTGCAAAAATTTAGGGTTTTTTTGCTACGTTCAAAACTGTGCTGGAGCTTTTCAATGTTTCAAATTATGCATCCTGTAAGGTTAGCCCTTGTTCTAAATATGTTTGGAACCTATCAAGTTCATCCTGTTTGGCGTTCAAAATATCCATCCGCTGTTCGATGTTCAGGTGTCTATTAGACAACATATCCAGGTTCAAACCGGTGTAGTTGAAAATTCCAATTTTATCAATTGGCTAGGTGAAGTCAACTTTGTAAGTAAGCTCCGTGAAGTCTTGTTGCTAGAAGTGATTTTTTAAGTACTCTGCTTGTTGAGGTGATCGTTACGGTATATTTTTTTTAGATTTAATAGCGGCAATCTATGGAAATAATCAACTCAAAAAAGTATAATTTTTCAAACAGTAGCATGGAGAAGTGGACACATAAGTAGGAATATCAAATAATCAATATACTGAAAAAAAGCGGAATGTATGAACCCAGATATGAACCCGTCAAAAATGAACCATAAAAAAAGCCTTCCAGAATTTCTGAAAGGCTTGATCTCATTAACAGTCGGGGTGGCAGGATTCGAACCTACGACCTCCACATCCCAAATGTGGCGCGATACCAGGCTACGCTACACCCCGATCTATCCGCAATAGCTTTAGTGAAAGCGGATTATTCTCTTATTATCCAGCGACCAGTTAATCAATGATCGTCTTCCCAGGCTTAAATGGTCACCTTTACAAAAGGTTATGGTGACCGTTAGTTGCTTTTGCTGTGGCAACCGATGATCTACTTTGCTAAAGATAAGGAGATCGATGATCACCTTTTACTTAAGCTACGTTGATCGATGATCGCCTTCGGTAAAGCTACGACGATCAATGGCGGAGGGAGAGGGATTCGAACCCTCGATACACTTTGCAGCGTATGTCGGTTTAGCAAACCGGTGGTTTCAGCCACTCACCCATCTCTCCGTGCTGAATTCTAAAGGAGTGCAAATGTATCACACCTTTTTAAAAAATCAAGTGTTATTTTTAACTTTTAAATATTTGTACAAAATTTTATTCTACACCCATTTTGTGTACATCATAAGTAACAGATTTTAAGTTGTTTAATCTTAAAAAGTAAATTTTAAGTATTTTTTCACATTTAGGTATGCTGTTTGTCTAAGAAATGTTGTTTTATTGATAGCAGATAAAAACGTTTATGGCAAAAGAACTTCCACAAAATTACAAGTTTAGAGACTTGAAAATTTTTGGTTCAACTGAATGGTTGGCCAATAATGAAAAGAAATACAGGCTCGTGTATGATGAGGCTGAGTGTACGTTCATCTATTGTGAGCTATCATTTTTCAATAAATTTTTTGATGAAGACGATTGGAATGTTCGTATAAGCCTTAAATGTGTTAACCAGGAAGATGGAGTTGAAGTATGTAACCTTACTGCTGAAAGAAGTATTTTAAAAGATGAGAACATTGTATTTATCAGAGAAGGGTGGGGTGTAAAAACCCCAGGTAACTATTGGAAAAAAGGCACCTATCGCTGGGAGGCATGGATAGATGAAATTTATGTAGCAGAAAAAATATTTTATGTAATAGATATCGGCATCGTTTCAGAAACTGTAAATCCTTTTTTTAATATTAAAAAGGTACGCCTGTACGAAGGCTCTGAAAGTAATGTTGCTAAAAAAGATCGTAAATATTTTTCAGTTTTTAGCAGTGAAAGTACCCGCTATGTATGGCTCGAAATGCTGATGGATAATCTGATTATAGAACCTCTCACCTGGCCTTGTGAATTACAATTTTATTTTAATACACATACGGGTCAGTTAAAAGGTTCAATAGAAAAATTAATTTTTGTTGAACCATCAGAGAAAACTTTTGAATGCAGTATAGGTTGGGGCAGTGAGTTAAAAGGAACTTGGGGCATTGATGAATATTCCATTAGCATTGTTTTTATGGATCAGATAATTTCTACCATACCTTTTGCAGTGGGAGAGGCCTTTATGGAAGAACAAATTATTGAACCGGTTAAAGTAAAACCTAAAGAAATAATTAAACCTTCTGTTACTGAAACCAAAATGGATGATGTGCTTAAGGAACTGGACGACTTAATTGGATTAGAATCTATTAAGAAAAAAGTTAAAGAATATACCACCTATCTGAACTTCTTAAAAATAAGAAAAGAAAAAGGTTTTGATGATACAGAAAAAATAAATTTACATGCTGTTTTTACTGGCAATCCGGGTACCGGAAAAACAACGGTGGCTAAAATGTTGGGGAAAATTTACCATCAATTGGGGTTATTATCTAAAGGGCACGTGCTGGAAGTAGACAGAAGTGATCTTGTTGCCGAATATATTGGACAAACAGCACCTAAAACCAAAGAGGTAATTAAAAAAGCAAAAGGCGGAATTTTATTTATTGATGAAGCCTATGCACTAGCCCGAAAAAATGATGACTCGAAAGATTTTGGCAAAGAAGCAATCGAAATATTATTGAAGGAAATGAGCGACGGTGATGGTGACCTGGCAATTATTGTTGCAGGTTATCCAAATGAAATGAGTAGCTTTCTGGAATCCAATCCGGGCATGAAATCAAGGTTCAGTATGTTTTATGAATTTGCCGATTATCTGCCTCAGGAACTTATGTTGATTGCTGATTTTACTATGTTAAAACGAGGCGTATTATTAAGTGCTGATGGTCGGGATTATCTCTATAAAAAACTCGTAGAAGCATATCGTAACCGTGATAAAATGTTTGGCAATGCGCGCTATGTAAACTCTCTTGTGGACGAAAGCAAAATGAACATGGGTTTACGTTTAATGCAATCAATAAATCCTAATGATTTGAGTAATGTGGAACTGTCCACTATTAATAATATTGATATTGAAAAAATATTTCAAGGTAAAGTAAAGAACCTGGCTGATATTCCTATTGATGAAGATTTATTAAAATCAGCTTTGTCAACATTGCATAATATGATTGGGTTAGCCACCGTTAAAAATGAAATTGATGAACTGGTTAAATTAGTGCGGTTTTATAAAGAGATAGGAAAAGATGTTCGGCAGAGTTTCTCCTTGCATGCTGTGTTTACCGGCAATCCGGGAACAGGTAAAACAACTGTTGCACGTATACTTGCGCAAGTTTATAAAGCACTTGGCATTCTGGAAAGAGGGAACCTTGTTGAGTGTGACAGGCAGGCTTTGGTTGGAGGCTTTGTTGGACAAACTGCAATAAAAACAACAGAGGTATTAAACAAGGCACAGGGCGGGGTTTTATTTATTGATGAGGCTTATGCTTTAAGTGAAGGTGGTGAGGCCGATTTTGGTAAAGAAGCCATAGAGACTATTTTAAAAAGAATGGAAGACAACCGGGGAGATTTTATAGTAATTGTAGCCGGTTACACTGAAAACATGAAACAGTTTCTTGAAAGTAACCCAGGTTTAAGATCAAGGTTTGATCGCGAAATGCATTTTGAAGATTATACAGCCATACAGTTATATGATATTGCAATTAAAATGTTAGCTGCGAATATGATTACCCCTGACGAAGCTTCAGCACAGCATTTAAACGCATATCTTGAGTTCTTATACCTAACACGTAACCGCAACTTCGGCAATGCGCGTAACGTGCGTAAACTTGTTGAGGAGACTATCAAAAATCAGCATTTACGATTGGCTAAACTAGAGGCAACCGATCGGTCGTCTGATATGATTAGAACGCTGCATCTGGAAGATGTAGAAGAATTTAAAATTGATCCGTTTGCGCAAAAACCGAACAGAGGAATTGGTTTCAAACAGAACTCGTAATCAAACCTGGCAGTTCATCAACATAGTTTCTACAGTTAAGCCCGGGCCAAAACCGGCTGCAAATACCGGCTGTATAGGGTTATAATTCTCACTGTTTATAATTTGGTTCAAAACAAATAAAAGTGTTGCACTTGATAAATTTCCTACCTCTTTTAAAACTTTATAAGAATCTTTCAGCGCATGCTGCGGTAATTTTAATTCTTTCTGAATATTATCCAATATTCTTCTTCCTCCGGGGTGTATAGCCCAATGTTCAATTGCGTTTTGCTGAACCTTCAATTGTTGTAATGCCTTTTTGGTTATAGCACCTATACCCGCTTCAATTAAAGCCGGTATATAAGCACTCAGGGTCATCAGAAATCCTGTTTCACTTAATCGCCAGGTCATATCATTCTCCCCTTTTTCTATAATTTCTGAATAGAAGCGGTTAATACAAAAATACTTTTCATTTACTGGTTTTTCAGCGCTCACTATACAAGCAGATGCACCGTCGCCAAATAATAAATTAGCAGCCACCTGATCTGATGAATAAGTTTTTTGAAAATGGAGTGTACATAGTTCCACAGAAACAATTAACACTTTTGCATTTGAAGTACTTTTACAAATATGATCAGCCATCTTAAGGGCATGAAAAAGCGCATAGCAACCCATAAAATTAACCGATGTACGTTCTAAAGTGGGGTTCAAACCAAGTGCTTTAACCAGTAACAGATCTAACCCGGGAGCAGCCATACCCGTGCAGGAAACGGAGATGAGATGTGTTACAACTTCGTTTTTTTTACTTTGCTCGGCAGTTCTTTTTGCCAGTGGAACAGCCTCTTTAAAATAAATATTCATACGGTCGCTCATTCCGGGTTCACTTGTGGTATCAGTGAATAATTTATTCTTTGCAGCCGGATCAAAATCCGGCAAACAACTGAAACGATAATCAATACCGCTTCTTTCATACATAATCCTGATCTTGTCTTTATCCTTATCAGATATAGAATAAAGTGCAGACATGTAGGTTGCTAAATCCCGCTGTGCCATTTTAAAATCGGGCAAACAACAGGCAATATTATAGAGGTAACTCATGAAAATGTTTGATCGCAATAATGCTTAAAAAATAAAGATTTAATGAGGTAGAGGCAACTTTGTTCAGAATCATAGTGTATCTGAAATTAGCCTGTTTCACATCCATCCATACCTTTGCGGCCCACCATAAGAAATAAGCGACTACGGGAAAAATGAACAACATAAAAATATAAAATAAGTGAGACTGATTAGTACCCGTAAAATGATAACCCATTAGGATGGCAACCACAGCAAAACAAACGGCGGAAAACTCAAAAGTCCCTCTAATACCCAGCCACCTGCTAAAGGTATAATCGCCTGCCTTTTCATCAGCTTTGTGTTGATATACCTGTGTAAGTGGATAAATACCGGCAAGATTCATTGAACTAATAAGTGCGGGAATAGCAAAATTGTTTTGTAAAATAATCTCATATAGAGGGAGGTCTTGGGTAAATACAAACACCAGTGCGTAAATGTATGCCCCCTGAAAAACAAATACAGTTAGAAAACTGATCAACGGATATTTCTTTAACCTGATACCATGCCAGCTGTAGGCTCTTGATACAATTACATAACCCAGCACCAGAAAACATAAATAAATACTAATATAATAACAAATACCCAGTCCAATTAAATCAAAAACAATAGATACATAGAAAACTTCATTACCAGCTTTAGGTGGGTTTTTTAATCCACCAACGGAACTTTCATCCTGATCCATGAAACTATTATATGCGTTGCTTGCGGGATAAATAAATAGGTGCAATGCAATAAACAACAACACAATTTTATCCATGTTATAGGTTTCTGCCATGCTCAGGGCAAATAAAAAAACAGGAGTGAGGTAATAAGAAAAAGGGATTCGCAAAAGTTGTATTACATGGTAAACAGGCATGGGCTCTTAATAAATTCTTTAATTATTCTAAAGGTTATCTTAAAAATTCAATTCAAATTAACTAATAATCTCCTGAAAACGTGAATCTAATTGAAATATTAGTTAACATTATTTAAAAATTACCCGCATAAAGATAATGTATTTAAAACAGGGGCAAACAATTTGTTAAGTAAAAAACTAAATTCGTATAGTAATTAAACCATTATGAGCATAGGTTCTATACCACACATTTTAATTGTAGAAGACGAAATCGCCCTTTCTACGCTGCTGAAGGAAAATCTAAAACTTGCAGGTTATTCAACCCATTTGTGTAAAGATGGTGAAGAAGGCTGGCAGGTTTTTCAGAAAGAAAGATTTGATTTATGTTTATTTGATGTAAACATGCCTAAAAAAAATGGGTTCGAACTTGCAAAATTAGTTCGGGAAGCAGATGCTTTTACCCCTATTATTTTCTTAACTGCAAATGCTGCTGAAGAAGATAAACTGAAAGGTTTTTCTTTGGGTGCTGATGAATATATAACAAAACCATTCAGCACACAAGAGCTGGTGGCCAGAATAAAAGCGGTACTAAAACGCACAAGTTTATTGAAGCCGGAAATAATGGTTAAAGAAGAAACCTATGAGATAGGCAGTCTTAAAATTGATCTCCCCAATCACCTTGTTTTCATGGGTGGCTCTGAGAAAAAAATGAGTGGTACGGAAGGAGAACTCCTGAAGCTGTTTGTTAAAAATAAAAACCAGTTGCTAACACGTAACAGTTTATTATTAAGCATTTGGGGCCGGGATGATTTTTACACTGCTAGAAACCTTGATGTTTACATTAACAAATTAAGAAAATTATTAAAAGACGAACCCAGTGTAGAAATTATCAATGTGCATGGTTCAGGATTTAAAATGGTTGAAAATATTACAACCTGATTTGTGAATTACCGATCATGGAAACATATACTTAAATTAATTGTCTCTTCTCTGTATCTGTTTTATAATAAAATAATTTTAGCCGGCTTTAGAAAAAACATATTTCTATTTGTTTGCCTGCTAATTTTTACGTCAGCTTCTTCTTTAAAAGCACAACAAGATACGCTTTCTCTAAGAGCGGATCTCCGCCAGCAATTGAATGCTGCTAAAGCTAAAATTAATGCCCAGCCTGCCCAGGCAATAATTCTATTTGAGCAAATTGCAAAACAAAGCGAAGCTGAAAAAGAATACACCATTTACTGTGAAAGTATAAAACAAATTGCGATACAAAAAATCGGAATGGGCAATTTTAACGAGGCCCGTGATTATCTTTCAAAAGCTTATCTGATAGCTGAGTCTCAACAACTTTTTGGCTTTAAAGCTGATTTCGCATACCTCACTGGAACTGTTTTCTATTCACAGGGTAACCTGTCATCTGCTATTCAAAAATTCCTCGAAGCATTACGTTATTATGAACCCAATAAACTTTTAATAGGTTCACTGAGTGCTTATACCTCCATTGCCGAAGTATATAGCCGTCAGAATAATTTTAGTAAGGCTATAGAATATAATTTAAAAGCACTTAAACTTTTTGAACAAACGAATGATCGGTTCAGACAATTAAATATATTTGAACAGGTTGGATCCATTTATTACAGACAAAATAATATTACAAAAGCCAAAGAATACTATAGCAAAGCACTTGCTTTATATAAGGATTTGGGAAATCGGGCCGGAGAAGCAGCCACCCTTATAAGTCTGGCCAATTTAGACGCCGATCAGCAGCATTTTGAACAGGCTGTGGTACGGTATAAGAGAGCCATAACCATTGCAACCGGTTTAAATGCGTTGCCCTTGCAGGTGCAGGGCCTTAATAAACTTGCTAAATGTCACCTAAACATGAAAGACTATGAAGCAGCAAGTGCAGAATACAGGCAATCTATTATCTATGCAAAACAAAGCGGACTCAATATAGAACTTGATGAAGCATACAACGGGTTATCCGAGATTTATAAATCATTAAATGACCTGGGGAAATCAAAAATCTTCAGAGCTTTAAGTAGTGAAATTAAAGACTCTCTTTTCAATGATTCTTTAATGAAAAAAACGTTGGATATACAGCAAGAATATGAAACTGAAAAACTGGTTTATGAAACGGAAAAAAAACAAGACCAGATAGAACTCTATAAAAAAGATGATGAGGTTAAAGAGCTTGAATTAAAACAAACAACACAGGTAAAAAATTTCTTTATCACTCTATCTGTTTTATTAGTATTACTGGTTATTATATTCAGCTATTTTATTTCACAAAACCGTAAAATTAACAAGGCTCTTACCCAGGGTTTAACAGATTTAGGAGAGAAAAATAAAGAGAACGAAATCCAAAAGGACCAGCTTACACAACTTAACCAGGTTAAAGATCGTTTCTTCTCTATTATCTCGCATGACTTAAGAAATAATCTAACTACCATGAAATTGTATTTCGACCTGATCAGCCATAAAGAATTTAATCCCGAATCTCATAGTTCATTAGGAAAACAAGTTGCTTCGTCGGTTCAAAACACCATAGACTTATTGGAAAATTTATTGGTATGGGCATCAGCTCAGATTAAAGGAGTTTCTATTAATGCGGCTGATCTTTCTTTATATGCACTGGCAGAAGAAAACTGCCAGTTGTTAAACAGTATGGCTTTTCATAAACAAATTCAGTTAACCAATCAGGTAGATGAAGATACACACGTGTATGGCGATATAAATATGTTAAATCTGGTTTTGCGTAACCTGCTTTCTAATGCATTAAAATTTACTTCCGACGGAGGTTCCGTTAATATAATTTCTGAAGATGAAGAGAGCTATATAAAAATTTCTGTTATAGACAATGGTGTTGGTATTGCAAAGGAGAAAATATCTATTTTGTTTACCGAACATTCAAATTCAAGTACCAAGGGAACCGGTAATGAAAAAGGTACCGGTTTGGGGCTTATGTTATGCAAAGAATTTGTTGAAAAAAATGGTGGTGAAATTTGGGTAGAAAGTGAAGAAGGCAAGGGTAGCAGTTTTTGTTTTACTTTGCCTAAGAAGGGCGGATAGCAGCTCGCTATTCTTTCTTGGCTTTTAGGTAAAAACCTGAATGTGATGACTGTTTTTATTAACTTAAAAGAAGGCTCAGCTTACGCTATAACTGCTTCTTTTTTTATTGAAAAACATAAAGTAAAAAATAAAGTGACACAGCCGGCTGTATAAGCACAAATTTAATTGCATTGCACCCAATTTGATAGATACCGGAGGAACACTTATTATTACAGAATTGGTTGTATATAAACAGATACTTCTGCCATGGCATGTACCCTGTATTTCCATTTACCATCTAAGCTTTCGCAGGCAATGTAAGTGCGTAATTTGTTTATTCTGCGTAAAACCATCGAATCTTTTTTCATTGTAAATAATGTGCCATCGGGTAATTGCGAAAGCGTTATTACGTTCGCTTTACGAAGATCATACTTTTTCAAAACCTCCAGGAGTTTTACATCTGCAGATTGCGAATATTTTGGATTTTGCATGTGTTTGGCAAGGATGGCTTTTAAATCATAAGGAAATATATCCATCATAAAAAACGGCCGCATCACTATCTTAAATTCATCCTTCCATTCAACACCATGCGCATCATGTCTGGGACCATATTTTAAATAGGTTGTATGATGCGCCATTTCATGAATAAAAGTAATGAGGAACTCAAATTTACTAAGGTTATGATTCACCGAGATCCTAAAGCCTTTGCCGGAATGTGGCGTATAATCTCCATAGCGGCCTTTGCGTTCAACCTCAATATGCAAATGCATTTTATAATACATGATCAGCTCTGAACAATAATCTACTGAATTTTGCGGCAGGTACTGGTGCAGCACTTTCATCAGCTTAGCTTTATGTTCTGTTTGTGTTTCAGAAAACTGTTCAAATAGTTTGGGTTGGGTCACGCCTGCAAATTGATATTAATACTGCAATAATAAAAGCAGGAGTTGTGCACTTTTAATTTAAACAATCCTGATTTACCCATTGCAGTTTGCGGGTTTCAAAACCCGCCTTTTTTGCCTGTTTAACCAATTGAGTTGTAATAAGTATGTCAAGCTTGGGAGAGCGGCTTAAAATCCAGAGATAATCCCGGGAAGGGTGGCCAATCATAGCATAATGGTAGTTTGAGTCGAGAGCCATAATCCAGTAAAAACCGGTAAATGAATTTTCAAATTGCATCTCAACTTTAGCTTTTTGTTTCGGATTTTCATACCATGCTTTGCTTTTACTCATTACCACTTTTTTTGTTTCTTCATTGTAACCATTATTGATCACTTCAAAGCCCCCGTTCTCGAGAAGTTTATAATCTGTGGTTACACATTTAAGATCCTTTTCAAAACTATTAGGCAAACGAGCTATTTCAAACCATAGTCCCTCATACTGCTTCATATCTACATCCAGCACTGCAGGCAATGGAGCTCCCCGGTCATTGCAGCCCAAAACAGAAATTGCAATAAGTATACTTAAATAAAATGATTTACTTTTCATCAAGCAAAATTCGTTAATTACCATTGGCAAAACATACTTTTGTTGTGCATAATTATTGGGAATTAATTCTTAATTTTCATGAATATATTCACACTTACTATCGAATCTAATCCTGATAAAATTCTACTTCCGGAATTTTTGTATGACAAATTTTTGAAGGCAATTTTACTACTATTTTCAATTTTCAGAATATAAATGCCATCCGGAAGATTCCTTACATAAATTAATTCATTGGTGGTGCACAAATAATTTCCGTAAATTGTTTTACCTAAAAAATCTGTTGTACTAAATACTGATGTATTATAGATGATCATATTGGTTTGGAAATTCAGATAATCCCGGGTAGGTACAGGCTGTAATTCCAGTTGGATATTCTGCTTCAAATTTTGATCTCCGGTGACCGTTGTTAAACTGCAATTATAAGTATTTAATAAGATGATCGAATCAATATCAGCTCCCAAATCTTTACCATCTGGTCCTGTAGTTTTATTAGGAAAAGTGAAGGGCCCGATAAATGTAAGCCATATAATTCAACAATATCACCAGGCTGCACAAGATTTAATGCCAATTGAAAACCTGAACTGGTAGTAACATTAAATAACTGTCAACTCACCGGCGGATTGTAACTTGTTTGCATATAAATTAAAGGCTTCTGAGGATAGTTTGCTCCCTAAGTATTAGATAGGTTCAAGCCTGTAAAAAGTATTAAATTGAGGATTAATTTAAAAAAAATATACTATTGTAATTATATTTATTTAATTCCAAACCTTTGTCCCTTCCGAACAATTTACACAAATATCAATTTCGCTTCGTGATCTTAAAATTGCCCCTCTGAAATTTTGATAGGCATCGCCACGCCATACTTCCTCAAACGTTTCCTTACTTACATCGCCAAAGCGGTGTGTGGCATCTTTATCAAAACAACAGGGCACAACCAAACCATCCCAGGTTATAACACTGCCCCTCCACATTCGCCAGCATTGGTTCAGTAACTCATTTTTTATTTCATAGCCATTCTCTGTCTTTTTATACCGGCTCAGGTCTTCATTGTTGGGTATAAAAGTATCGCTGGTCTGATAGTCGTATATCTGAGCTGTTTTTATTCCAAGTTCATCTACCCCCATTTCTTTGGCCAGTTTTTTTATTTCGGGAATCTGATGCTCGTTGTGTTTAAAAGCAATAAACTGCCAGATAATATGTGGTGTGGTACTTCCTAGTTTTTTTTTCCATTTCAATAAGTTTTGAGTGCCCTCCAAAACTTTATCAAGCTTCCCTCCTATGCGGTATTTCTGATAGGATTCCTGATCGACACCATCTATGGAAATAATCAATCTGTCGAGACCAGATTCTATAGTTGCTTTAGCTAGCTCATCGGTAAAATAATGGGCATTGCTGGAAGTAGCTGTGTAAATATTTTTTGCGGCTGCATATTTAACAAATTCCAAAAACATTTTGTTCAAAAACGGTTCACCTTGAAAATACAGAATCAGGTAAGTGAGCTCCTGATGAATTTCATCAATAATTTTTTTATACATGGGCAGATCAAGCATTCCTGTATTGCGTGTAAACTCCCGAAGACCACTGGGACATTGCGGACAACGTAGGTTACAGCTTGTTGTAGGCTCTATTTCCATTACAACAGGCATTCCCCAATGAATAGGTTTTTTAAGTGTTTTAGAGACGTAATAGCTACTGTATAGTTTAGCGGCATTCCATATTCTTCTACCATTGAGTTTAGAAAGAAAATTGATGCCGTCTGTTAAATTGTTGTTCATATGAAATGAGCTATTAGGCTCCGGGAAAATAGTCAGGCAAAATAGGTGAAATTATTTGCAAAATGACTTGCTAAAGTCATTAAAAAAAACACTACCTGTAAAATCAGCAAAACACATACAAGGAGTTGGCCTTTAAAATATATCGCTGCGGAACTTATAAGTAAACAAACAATATATTTGTATTGTTACAATAAATAAAGCAACAAAAGTACCATGGAAATTGGAATTGATAGTTTCGCAGCTACAACCCTGAGCAATGATAAAAATACTGCTATGCATAGTATGTATGCTATGGCAGAATTACTTGAAAGAATAGAACAGGCTGACATAACTGGCCTGGATGTATTTGGGATAGGAGAACATCACCGCAAAGAATTTCTTGATTCGGCTCCTGCAATAATTCTTGCTTCAGCTGCAGCTCGCACAAAACAAATTCGCTTAACAAGTGCAGTTACTGTATTAAGTGCTGCCGATCCGGTAAGGGTATTTCAAAATTTTGCAACACTTGATTTAATTTCTAAAGGTCGTGCTGAAATGGTTGTTGGTCGTGGTTCCTTTACAGAAGCTTTTCCGTTGTTCGGTTTGAACCTACAGGATTATGATGCTCTTTTTAGTGAGAAACTGGATCTGTTGCTTAAAATACAGAAAAATGAAATCGTAACCTGGTCTGGCAAATTTCGTCCATCACTTCACCAGCAGGCAATTTACCCCAGGCCATTGCAAAATCCTATACCTATATGGCTGGGCGTTGGTGGTACTCCTGAATCGTTTATTCGCGCAGGAACACTTGGGTTACCACTTATGGTAGCAGTAATTGGTGGGGAAACCCATCGTTTTCGTCCACTGGTAGATCTTTATCGTGAGGCTGGAAAAAAGGCAGGGCATCCACCTGAATTATTAAAAGTAGGATTGCACTCTCTGGGCTATGTGGCTAACACATCGGCGGAAGCAATAGCTGATTATTATCCGGGTTATGCAGAAACCTTTACCCGTATAGGAAGAGAGCGCGGTTGGCCACCGGTAAGTAAGGCGCGTTTTGATGCTCAGAATGGTGAGTCGGGGGCATTGTTGGTTGGTAATCCTGAAGAAATTGCCCGCAAAATACTCCGGCATAGCGAGTCTCTTGGTGGCATTTCAAGATTCACTTTTCAAATGGATAATGCTGCTTTGTCTCATGCCAAACTTTTGCAATCTATAAAACTTATTGGCACAAGGGTAAAGCCATTGGTGGTATAAAATTATTTGTAAATATTTTAATAATCAATGGTAATTACAAAATAATTAAAGGGTATTTACTGAAGCAATTTGCCATAGATACCGAATGCGATGGTTACTCTTTATGTTACCTAATTCCTAATCAACATTATCATGCAAAAAGGAGTTATTTGTTTTTATCTTAGGCCTCCCGTTGTTATCATCAAACAAACTTAAACGGGAGACTTGTGTTGTAGAAGAATGAGGAACATCATCAAGTCTTTTTTGTTTTCTTTTATAAGCCGGCTCTTTCTCAAGGTCTCTTAAACCCTGTGGTGTATTAATGCTGATATTTAAATCTTTTAAAGTCTTGATCCGTTGAATATGTTTTTCAATTTTCTTTTCCTGTTCTTCCGCGTTATCACCGTTTAATTGATCAAATACCGGAACTTTAATGGGATCAACAGCGCGGCTGTTAACTGCTTCTTCTATTGAATTGTTAATTACATCTTCTTCTGTTAATGAGTCATCAACCAGGTCATGCTGATATTGATCTTCAATTAATTCTTCTTCAATTCTCAGGTTCAATTCTATTCCGCTGTCATTTCTTATTACTTCGGGTTCAATTTTTTTTCCAATATCTAAATTATATCGGGTAGGTTCTGGAGAAATGCTTTTAGGCGTAGCGGGCTGAACCAAAGGTGTTGCTGGCATAACAATAAAAGGTACTTCTTCAACAGCGGCTGTTGGTCTTGTATCCACGTTCCCTATAATTATTTTATTCTCTTTAGGAATGCTATCAAAGCCGGTAGCAATAATTGTTACCGCAAGTTGATCTCCCAGACTTTCATCATAACTGGTACCAATAATCATCTCTGCGGTAAAGCCTGTTTCTTCCTGTATATAATTGGAGATGTCTTCAAACTCACTCATTAATAACTCGTGATCTCCGGATGCTGAACTTACGTTTAGCAATATATTTTTAGCTCCGGTAATTTTGCTTTCATTTAATAAAGGAGATGACAACGCAGCTCTTGCAGCAGCCATTGCCCTATCATCGCCTCTTGCGGATGAAGATCCCATTAAAGCCACACCGCTTGATTTCATCACTGTTTTCACATCTTCAAAATCCACATTGATTTCACCGGGATAAGTAATCACTTCAGCAATACCTTTTGCGGCTGTATTTAAAATTTCGTTAGCATGTGCAAATGCCTGGCGCATGGGTAAGTTTCCATACATTTGTTTAATCTTATCGTTGCTGATGATGAGCAAACAATCAACAGAACGTTTCAAAGCCTCAATACCTTCAAAGGCAAAATCCTTTCTACGTTTTCCTTCAAAAGAAAAAGGCGTTGTTACAATGCCAACAGTAAGAATATCCATTTCCCGCGCGGTCTTTGCAATGATTGGAGCAGCGCCTGTACCTGTTCCACCGCCCATGCCTGCAGTAATAAATAACATTTTTGTATTTACGCCAAGTGTATCAATAATATCTTCAATGGCTTCCATAGCAGATTGCTTACCAATCTCAGGATTTGCTCCTGCTCCCAGGCCTTGTGTTAACCCGGCACCCAATTGAATTTTATTAGGAATCGGGCTCGCTTCCAATGCCTGCAAATCGGTATTGCAGATAATAAAATCAACCCCCTTAATGCCTTGTGAAAACATATAGTTTACTGCATTACCCCCACCACCGCCAACACCCAAAACTTTTATAATGGATGATTTTTCTTTTGGCATGTTGAATTTAAATGAACTTTCCATACTTATCCTTTTTATCCTTTTCCTTTTGCCCTGAGCATCGGGAAAAGTTGTTTTTTATTATTATTGAATTGATGAACCAGTTTTACTCAACGTCTAATTGTAGTTCACCAATATTTGTACTTTTTATGTGGTTACTTACCTTCTGTGCTTGTCTCATTCCTCTACTTTAATGAACCAGTTAAATTGTACTTAAACACCACCGTTGATTAGAAATCTTTCATGGCATCATCATCATCGTACAACCATTTTTTCCCTTTATCAAACCAGCGGCTTAACAGGTTATTCTCACCTATCTTCTTTGTTGCTTTGCTTCTTTCTTTATCGTCTTTTATTGAATCAATTCTTTCTCTTTCTTCATTGGCCTTAAAGCCTTTAACCACAAGGCCCACGCCTGTAGCATATATCGGACTTTTAATTTCTTCCACAGCTGTTTTACCTATATGTTCATTGGCATAACCAATCCGGGTATCAATGCCAGTAACAAACTCAACGAGTTTATCAAGGTGTTTTAATTGAGAGCCACCACCGGTTATAACAATGCCTGCATTTAATTTCTTTTCGAGGCCTGAACTTTTAATCTCATATAATACCGATTCAAAGATTTCCTCCACCCTTGCCTGAATCACTAATGCAAGATTTTTTACAGACACTTCTTTTGGAGGGCGTCCATGAAAACTCGGGATACATACAATTTCATTTTCTTTATTTTCTTCCGCCAGTGCTGAACCAAATTTAATCTTCAGGGCTTCGGCCTGGTTACGCAAAACATTGCAGCCTTCTTCAATATCTTTTGTAATTACATTACCACCAAAAGGAATAACTGCAGTATGCCTGATGATGCCATTTTTAAAGATGGCTATATCTGTGGTACCACCACCAATATCCACTAAACAAACCCCCGCTTCAAGTTCTTCTGAAGTTAGTACGGCTTCCGCAGAAGAAAGAGGCTCCAAAATCAGATCTGCAACCTGAAGACCTGCACGGTCTACACTTTTATAAATGTTCTTTATGGCATCAACATTGCCAGTGATAATATGAAAATTAGAAGACAAACGCACGCCCGACATTCCAATAGGATCATATACATCACCAAATTCATCAACTGTATATTCCTGGGGCAAAACATGTATTATCTCATCACCGGGAGCCAGTGCAAGTTTATAAGTATCTTTAATCAATCGCTCCACATCATCTTTGCTAATCTCTTCATCTGTATTACCCAGACTGATGCTATTGCGGTGTTGCACACTCTTTATATGTTGCCCGGCAATACCAACATGCACGCTGTTAATCTCCACTTTAATATTATTTTTCAGTAAAGATTGTTTTGCTTTTTCAACTGCTTCTACAATTGCTTTAACTGTCTTTTCTATATTGCGCACCTCGCCTCTTATTACACCCAGGCTTTCAGCTTTCCCCATGCCAAGCACTTCAATTTTACCATGCCCGTTTTTATGACCCACAATGGCGCATACTTTAGTAGTACCAATATCTAAACCTACAATAATTTTTGTTTCAGCTGACATGCTTTTAATATTACTTTTTACAAATTACCTGACCTTCAAATCTTAAATCAATACTGCCATATACATTCCATCCGGTCCGGTTCAAACCTTCCCGATAAAAAACCAACAGCTTTCTAAACTTTTTTTCCAGATTCTCAGCATTACCAAAAATGATTATTTGCTTACCAATTTTGGGGATTAGTACAAATTCATTATCGGCCCTCACAAATATCTGTTCTATTAACGCCTTTAAGAAGTTATCTTTATCAACATATGTGGCTATCCTGAACAGTTGATTTCCTACAAAAGAGTACACTGAATCTCCTTTTTCATACCTTTCAAATATATTACCGTTAGCAATTGGAACTCTTGCTGTATAATGTTCACTTAAAGGCATTTTTACACCGAACCTGTCAATATAAAACTGCGTACCATCATACCTTATAAGGCGTAATAATGGCTTACGCTGTCTTACACTGATGTTAATAACTCCGTTCATATCTGCATATACATCTGCATCTTCAATTAAAGATTGTTTCAATATTGCTTTTTCCAGCTTTGGTACATTTATATCTCCAATGCGCATCCCAATCATTTTTTTCTCACTGTTTAACCCTTTACGAATAATTTCAAGAACCCTTTGGCGGTTATAAAACTGAAGTTCCAATGGCTTAATACTCACATATACCTTTTTACAAAGCAAGTCCGTTTCTTGTTTATTAACAAACCCCAGGGCCACTGCAAGGCCTGTAATCATGCTTGTCCAGAAAAGCACAATTCCAACCCTAATGGCAATACTTTTTATTTTCGTTTTATCAAATTTCATCTTCACTTAAGATCTCTTTTATGGGCTGAACCAATGCATCAATATCACCTGCACCTAAGGTTAAAAACAGGGTTGGTCTTTGCTCTTTTAACAATTCAATCAACTCTTTTTTTGAACACAATACCTTATTTTTAATATTCATTTTGTTTAAGATCATTTGAGAATTCACACCTTCAACAGGTTGCTCTCTTGCAGGATAGATATCAAGTAAAAAAACCTGATCAGCGAGAGAAAGTGTTTCTGCAAACCCATCGGAGAAATCTCGTGTTCGGCTGAATAAATGAGGTTGAAATGCAACTACTAATTTAGGATGCGGGTACATTCGTTTAACCGATGTTAAGATGGCACGTATCTCTTCAGGATGATGTGCATAATCATCAATAAAAATAGTACGATCGGTGTTTAAAATGTATTCAAATCTTCTTTTAACACCTTTAAAGGTCGCCAATGCATTGCGTAACTCATCACCTGTAACACCTGCCAGCAAACAAACAGCAGATGCCGCTATTGCATTTTCAACATTATGCAGTCCCGGAATCCCAAGACTAAGATTTATATATATACCTCCGTCAAAATACAGATCAAAAATATGTTCTTCTTCATTGATCTGAACATTACATCCAAATGCATTGGCAGCCGGATCAAAGCCATAAGTTAAATAGTTTACCTCTACTTTATTTATAATGTTAAGCCCATACTTTATAAATAAAGTTCCGCCTTCAACCAAACGGTTGGCATACGCCAAAAATGATTGTTGCATGCTTTCATACTCACCATAAATATCCAGGTGATCTGCATCTGTTGAGGTAATAATGGAGATATAAGGATGAAGGGTTAAAAATGACCTGTCAAATTCATCGGCTTCTACTACGGTAAACTGTTGCTGAGGCAACAGTTTTTTTGTATCTCTATGTACTAATAAATTCGAATCATAATTGGTTGCGACTCCCCCTAAAAAAGCATTACAACCCACCTCACTATTGGTTAATATATGAGCGATCATTGTTGAGGTTGTTGTTTTGCCATGTGTGCCTGCTACACCTATGGTCTGATAAGCTTTACTCAGGATACCCAATACCGCTGATCTTTTTTGTATCGTAAAATTATGCTCCCTCAGGTAAGCCCATTCCGCATGTTCTCTGGGAATAGCAGGAGTAAGGATAACAAGCGTATGTGCAGGATCCATTTCGAGCATAATGAGATAGTCTACATCATCACTGTAGTGAACAAGCATTCCTTCTTCAGAAAGTTTTCTTGTTAATAGCGTTTCAGTTTTATCATAACCTGCAACCTTTAAGCCTATATAATTAAAATATCGGGCTATTGCGCTCATACCAATCCCTCCGATTCCTAAAAAATAAGTTACCTTAATATCTTTAAAGTCCATATTATTTTTTTACTAATTTCAATACTTCATCTACAATCCGCTCCGCTGCATCGGGTATAGCAAGTGCCGAAATATGTTCACTTAATCTTTTCTGATGCGCAGTATCATCCAGCAATTTTAAGGCTTCCTTAATAAGCAATTGTCTGGCATCTTTATCTTTTATAATTAAGGCAGCACTTTGCTCAACAAGAGCCATTGCATTTTTTGTCTGATGGTCTTCAGAAACATTTGGCGAGGGGACTAAAATTATTGGTTTGCCGGCAATGGCAAGTTCAGCAATTGATAAAGCACCTGCTCTCGATATCACCACATCTGCAACTGCATAAGCAAAATCCATCTGATAAATAAATGGCTCAATTACCAAAGTAAATTGAACCGGCATCTCCTTACTTTTTATACTAATAAAATTTTTTCCTGTTTGCCAGATTACATTTATATCTGCACTTTGCAATTGTTCCAGTCCGGCCTCAATTGTTTGATTAATTGTACGCGAACCCAGACTTCCACCAATAATCAATAAGGTTTTTTTATCAGGATTGAGTTTAAAAAAACCCTGAGCTTCGGTTCTTTTAGTATGTGCATCACAAATATCCATACGTACCGGATTACCCGTTTTTATGATTTTTCTAGCAGGGAAAAACCTGTCCATACGTTCATAAGCCACACATATTTTATCGACTCTGTTCTTTAATATTTTATTAGTAATGCCTGCATAAGAATTTTGCTCATGAATTAATGCAGGCAGGTTTTTTAAGGTAGCAGCATATAACAATGCACCACTTGCATAACCCCCGAAACCAATAGCTACATCTGGTTTAAAAGTTTTAATAATACCCATTGATTTCCAAACACTGTTCATCACTTTAAATGGGAAAAGAAGGTTCTTCATACTGGCATTGCGCTGAAGTCCGCTTATCCATAAGCCAATAATCTGGTAACCTGCCTTGGGTACCTTTTCCATTTCCATTCTGTCTTTTGCACCAACAAATAAAAAGTTTACTTCATTATTTAACCTTCTCTGCAAAGTTTGTGCAACAGCTATAGCTGGATAAATGTGTCCGCCTGTACCGCCTCCACTTATAATTACATTTAGTTTTTTTCCCATTTTATTTGCCTTTAGCACCTTTGTGCTTTATGTATCCTCATAACCTAAAGGAGCCTAACCTATGCAGCGTAAAGAGCCTCCGCTTCTTCGGGCTCTTCAGTTTCTACGTATCGGCTTACACTCATGATGGCTCCAAAGGCCATGCTGGTTATTATTATAGAAGTGCCTCCTTTGCTTACTAATGGTAATGTTAAACCAGTATTGGGCACCAGATTAACGGCTATTGCCATATTGATGAGGGCCTGCAGTACAAGGGCGAATGACAGCCCGATGGCCAATAATGCACCAAATGCTTTGGGACTGCGGAATATAATCCTGAATGCCCGGAACATAAAAACCATATAAAGTATCAGCATCAGTGCAGCACCCAAAAATCCATATTCTTCAGCTATGATGGCATATATAAAATCGGCATAAGCCTGTGGTAAAAAATTTCTTTCGGTGCTTCCTCCCGGTCCCTTACCATAGATACCACCCGTAGCTATAGCTATTTTTGCGTGGTCGTTCTGATAAGTAACATCAGGATTAGCTGAAGGCTTTCTGAAATTTTCTACTCTATGTTTCCAGGTAACTGCACGACCAAATTTTTCGAGATAGTGATCTGGAGTATTTAATACAACTACCAATAATACTCCACCTAAAATAGTAACGGTGGCACCCAGTAAAAACACATGTTTTATACTAACCCTTCCCATAAACATTATTACCATACAAGTGCTGAACAAGACCAAAGCAGTAGATAAATTGGAGGGCATAATAAGCAAGCAGGTAAGGCTTACATGAATAAGGATGGGCAAAAAACCTTTTTTAAAATCCTTTATATCATCCTGCCGCATGGCCAGTTCGCGTGCCACATACATAATAAGTGCCACCTTCGCTATATCAGATGTCTGGAAACTTAAGCCTATAAATGGGATCTTTAACCAGCGTTGAGCTTCGTTGTAGTTGGAACCAAAAAACATGGTTAGGATCAATAACAAATATGAAACATACAAGGCCAGTTTTGCAAAGCGCAAGAAATATTTATAATGAATACTATGTGTAAATAACATAATAAAAAAACCAACAAGTAAAAAGGCGAATTGCTGAAATAGATATACCTCTGCTTTACCCCCCTGCTTCTGATATGCTAAGGCACCGGTTGAACTATATACAGCAAACAATCCCCATACCGATAATACGATAATGATGAACCACATTAATGGATCTCCCTTTGGTTTGATATGTTGCCAGGTGAACAAAGTTTCTGTAATTAGTTGATTTAGGTTTATTAATTTTACTTTAAGTTTACTACAAACTTTTGATCCGAAGTTTTATAATTTTTGATTTACATTTATTCAATATCCCTTTTATAAATCAAACCCTGGTTAAAGTGCCTTTACAGCCGACTTAAATTGTCTGCCCCTGTCTTCATAATTTTTAAACAAATCAAATGATGCACATGCAGGGGATAGCAATACTGTTTCACCAGGCTTTGCCATTTTAGATGCCACATGAACCGCCTCTTGTGCACTGCTGGTATTGATGATCATATCTACATCTTTAGAGAACGCCTCATGGATTTTGGTGTTATCGAGTCCCAGGCATACTATCAGGCGTACCTTTTCTTTTACCAGTTCCTGTAAAATAGCATAATCATTTCCTTTGTCTATTCCACCAACAATCCATACGGTGGGTTTATCCATACTTTCCAGTGCATACCAGGAAGAGTTTACATTGGTTGCTTTGGAATCATTGATGTATTCAACAGCGCGTATGGTTGCCACACTTTCAAGTCTGTGTTCAACATTCTGAAAATCCATCAGGCTCTCGCGAATCACATCCTTACGAATGTCCAGAGCATTGGCAATGATGGCTGCTGCCATGGAGTTGTAGGCATTGTGCCTGCCCCTTAGGGCTAAATCTGCTGTATACATAGTAAATTGATTAGTTTGTTCTTTGCTGGTTGAAATGTGCAACTCTCCATTACTGATATAAGCGCCCTGCTCTATCTGTTGATTGAATGAAAAAGGGAATTGCCGGGCTGCTATTCGAAGGTTGGATACATTTTTCATGGTCAGTGCATCATCCAAACAGTAAATAAAAATATCTGCTTCTGTTTGGTTTTGGATCACTCTGAATTTGGCATTTATGTATTGCTGCAAATCATAATTATACCTATCTAAATGATCCGGGGTAATGTTGCATAATACAGCTATATCTGCTTTAAAATTATACATATCATCTAATTGAAAACTGCTTATTTCCAATACATAATAATCATAATTACCAGTAGCAACCAAACGCGCCATGCTGATGCCTATATTACCTGCCAATGCCACATTTAATCCTGCTTTTTTTAACACGTGATAAACTAGTGAAGTGGTAGTGGTTTTACCATTAGTACCAGTGATGCAGATTTTAAAAGCATTAGTATATCTACCGGCAAATTCCAGTTCACTGATAATAGGAATGCCTTTTACTCTTAACAATTGAACCAAAGGATTTTTTGAAGCAATACCGGGACTTTTAATGATTTCGTCTGCATTCAGAATTAATGCTTCAGTATGCCGGTTTTCTTCATAAGCAATATTGTACTGATCCAACTCCGCTTTATATTTTTCAGGTATAGCACCCTTATCAGACACAAACACATCAAAGCCTTTTTGCCGGGCTAAGATAGCTGCACCTGTGCCACTTTCTCCACTTCCTAAAACTACAATCCGTTTGTTCATATCAGTTAACATTTACCTTACTTTTAATGTTATAATAGTTACAATGGCCAGCATAATTCCAATAATCCAGAAGCGTGTAACAATCTTTGATTCATGAAAGCCTTTTTTTTGATAATGATGATGGAGTGGCGACATCAGAAAGATTCTTCGTCCTTCACCATATTTTTTTCGCGTATATTTAAAGTATGTAACTTGTATCATCACCGAAAGATTTTCTATCAGAAAAATGCCACATAAGATGGGAATCAATAATTCTTTACGAACCATAATTGAAAAGGTTGCTATAATACCCCCTAAAGCAAGGCTGCCGGTATCGCCCATAAAAACTTCTGCAGGGTAAGAATTATACCAGAGGAACCCAACACACGCACCCACTAATGCAAAGGCGAAAATTACCATTTCTCCCAGGTGTGGGATATACATAATGTTGAGGTATTTGGAGATTATGATATTACCACTTACATAAGCAAACAACCCCAATACAAAAGCAATGATCGCTGAAGTGCCCGCCGCAAGTCCGTCTATGCCATCTGTTATATTAGCCCCATTGGAAACGGCAGTAATAATAAAAATAACTACCAGCAAAAAAATCAAATAATTATAATCTTTATAACTGCCTCCCATAAACTTCAACAAGTCGGCGTAATTAAATTCACTATTTTTAAAAAAAGGAACAGTTGTAATAGTTGCCTTTTGATCGCGTACGAGGTATAATTCGCCATCAACTAATTGTGGTGATAAATTATTTTCCTTTACAAATTCCGCGCTTACTTTGCCGGGCTCATAAAGCTCTTTCGTCTTTACATGTTGATTAAAATACAGGGTAGTGGCAACAATAAAACCCAAACCCACCTGA
Source organism: Bacteroidia bacterium (assembly GCA_014376805.1). Lineage (GTDB taxonomy): Bacteria > Bacteroidota > Bacteroidia > UKL13-3 > UKL13-3 > B1. The sequence continues at coordinate 98,939 of JACMQU010000117.1, read as the reverse complement.
CCCATAATTTTAAATCTGCCGGCTAATCCTTCTTTGTTCTTTTTAAAAACCTTAATGTAATCATCCAGAAACCCAACGAGACCTAACCAAATAGTTGAAACGATGATTAAGAGTATATAAACATTGTTGATCCGGGCAAACAATAAAGTAGGGATTAAAATAGCTGCCAGAATAATTAAACCTCCCATTGTAGGTGTTCCTTTTTTCTGCTGTTCGCCGGCCAATCCAAGATTTCTGATCTCATCACTTACCTGTAGGTTTCTTAATTTAGCTATCAATACTTTTCCATATACCATAGAAATAGTTAAGGATAAAATAACTGATAAGGCAGCCCTGAAGGTTATAGACTGAACCATGGTTACTCCCGGAAGATTGAAGTATGTGTTCAGATAATTGTATAAATAGTATAACATAATTTATGCTTCTTATAATGACTAATTGACCTGCTTAATTATATTTAATTCGTAAGCTGTATTGTAACTTTTTGTTAAACTTAAACTTCAAACATTTCAAACATTCCGGATAAAACTTCTTTATCATCAAATGAATGTTTTACACCATTTATATCCTGATAATTTTCATGTCCTTTACCAGCAACCAGAATAATATCACCTTTTTTAGCCATACTAACCGCAGTTTTAATAGCTTCTCTACGATCACTGATCCTGAGAATTTTTTTATAATGCAGAGAGGGTACACCAACAATCATCTCATCCAGAATTATTTCAGGATCTTCCATTCTCGGGTTATCTGAAGTGAAGATGACTTTTGTACTAAGGTTGGCTGAAACCTCAGCCATTACTGGTCTTTTGGCGACATCGCGGTTACCTCCGCAACCAATAATGGTTATCAATTGTTCATTGCCCGTTCTTACCTCATTAATAGTTTTTAACACGTTTACCAGTGCATCCGGCGTGTGTGCATAATCAACTATGCCAATAATACCATTTCGCGATCTCAGCACTTCAAAACGGCCTTTAACCGAATTCAGACTACTTAGCTTGGTAATGATTTCATGCTTTGTTTTACCAAGTAAATAAGCCACACCATATACTGCCAGTAAGTTACTCGCATTAAAAGTCCCTACAAGTTTAAACCATGCTTCTTCACCATCCAGATTCAGCAGCATTCCTTCAAAATCACTTTCAATAATCCTGGCCTTAAAGTCTGCCATCTGTTGCAATCCATAAGTATATCTGCTCGCTTTCGTATTTTGCAACATCACCATTCCATTGCGGTCATCCTTATTTGTCAAAGCAAAAGCATCTTCATTCACATCATCAAATAGTTTCTTTTTTGCTTTTATATATTTATCAAATGTGCCATGATAATCCAGATGATCATGTGTTATATTAGAGAACACCACCCCTTCAAAATGCAAGCCTTTAATCCGGTTCTGCTGTATCGCATGCGAACTGGCTTCCATAAAACAATACTCACATCCTTTATCAGCCATTTCCTTTAACAACGCATTTATTTTTATGGCATCGGGTGTGGTATGTGTAGACGGAATGATAACTTCATTAATCTGGTTCTGCACGGTTGATAAAAGACCCACCTTATGATTGAATAAACGGAATAAATCAAATAGTAAAGTTGCTATGGTTGTTTTACCATTGGTGCCCGTTACTGCAATTAATTTCAGGCGTTCACCAGGTCTGTCATAAAACCCGGCTGCCACCAGTCCCATTGCCTCTCCTGTATCAGCCACCTGTATATAACAAATTCGGGCACTTATATTAACCGGGAGTTGTTCACATAAAACTGCAGTGCATCCCTTTGTAATTACTTCATCAATAAAATTATGTCCATCAGCCTGTGTACCTCTGATTGCAATAAACAAAGTATTGGCCTGTACCCTTCGGGAGTCGAAACTAAGTTCATGAACTGACTGGTTCAAATCACCTGTTACTTTTGCTCCATTCAATACTGATATCAATTGTTCCAGTGCTTTCACTTTTATCCTAATTGAAGTTGTATAAAATTAATATTACGTAAAGTTTGCCCCGGTAATACAGATTGTTTCTTCACTCTTCCATAACCGGTAATCTGCACTTTTACACCTTTACTTTCCAGCAGATAAACAGCATCCCTTGCACCCATTCCACGCACATCGGGCATAGTAGAACTTTCCAGTATCACCGGTTGCAGGGCCAGTGAGTTATCCTGAGAACTGGCAGTTACCCACTCCGTTTCATTCTCACTTATTGAGTCATTATGAAAATGCGAGGAGAGTTTAATCTGGTCAAGTATAGTTTTCACATCTTCTTTTTCACCCTGTACAACAAGGGGAAGGTCTTTACTAAAAGCGGGCTGACTAAACTTAAGTTCACGATGCAGATTTAATGCGTTGGCATAAACTTTATCAGCTATTTCTTTAAATACAGGCAATGCTACTTTAGCTGCATAATAGTTTTCTTTGCGTGGGCGGCTGATTACAACAAAACAAGAGAACTTCGGATTTTCAGCAGGAAAATAACCTGCAAAAGAGGCTCTGTAACTTTTACCCCCTGCCAGATAACCTCTGCGGTTATTTGCCACAACAGCAGTACCCGTTTTACCGGCATACGAATAAAAATCACTTTTTAACTCATGAGCGGTGCCGCGCAATACAACACCTTCCATCATACTTCTTAATTGCTTTGCTACTTCTGGCTTGCATACAGCGGTGTTCATAACCTTAGTCTGATAAATCTTAACAGCTTTGCCATCCTGTTCAATTCTTTTTACCAGTAAAGGTTTCACCATTTTACCGTTATTGGCAATAGCATTATAAACGGTAAGCAATTGAAGAGGCGTTAATCTAAGTTCATATCCAATAGCCATCCAGGGTAAACTGGTACAGCTCCATGATTTACTATCAGGACCTTTTACATAAGGTACACCTACCCCATTCAACTGCAGGTTTAGTTTTTCTGTTAAACCAAGAGCTTTATAATGCTCATAAATAAGTTCCGGATTTTTCGAATAATACTTCGTCATTTGTTTAGCAAAGGCTACATTTGATGAATGTTCAAATGCATATTGCATAGTAATTAAACCATTACCTGCATGAGAATCTTTCATTGGTGAATTACAAAAACGTACCTCGCCATTTTCTGCATCCACTTCATCTGATGGCTTCACAAATCCATCTTCTAATAAGGCCATCATAGAGATTAATTTAAAAGTTGAACCCGGCTCAACACTTTCACCAACTGCATAATTATATTTCTCTGCATACACTCCCGTTGATTCTCTGGTGAGGTTCGCAATGGCTTTTACTTCTCCTGTTTCAACCTCCATTAAAATAGCTGAACCATAATCAGCGTCATTTTCAATCAGTGTATTTAATAATGCGTGTTCAGCTACATCCTGTAAATTAATATCAATTGTAGTGATCAGGTCACTGCCTTGTTTTGCTTCAACTACAAGTTGATCATCAATGGGGATCCACGTACCACCTGCTATGCGTTGCATAGATTGTTTGCCGCTTTTACCACCAAGGTAAGTATCAAAATAACCTTCCAGTCCAACCCGTTTTCTTTCAGCCCCTTCTTGCTGGTTAAAGCCAATAGTGCGGCTTGCAAGCATTTCAAAAGGCTTCTCCCGTTTGTTGCGCTCAGTAATTAGTAAACCGCCTTTATATTTTCCTAGTCTGAAAATTGGTAACGTTAACAGTTTTCGCATCTGGCGGTAACTTATTTTACGTTTAAATAAAAAATACCTGTTACCTTCTTTCCTTATTTTTAAAATGGTTTGTTTGTAGGATAATGCTCCTTTATCACCGAACATTTTTGCTAGTCCATAAGCTAATGAATCAATGCTATTCTCAAACAATTCATCATCCCTAAAGGCAGCACACTGAGCATCAATTCTAACATCATAAATGGGAAGTGATGTGGCCAGTAAATTTCCGTTACAATCAAAAATATTACCCCTTACCGGTTCCACTTCAAATACTCTGGTGCTCAAACTATCTGCCATGGTACGCCATTGTTTGTCATTAATAAATTGAATACTGAACAGGTAATACATAATTAACACCGCAAATACCACCATGCCCGAATACACTACGCCCGTGCGCATGAATATCGCTTTTCGTGTATTTGTATTTGATGTATTATTTGCCACTATAGGTTATTTTACTTGGTGGATTCTTTAGTTCTTTTATTCCAAATGGTGCCAGCTTTTGTGCTACTGTTGATTGTTTACTTTCACCCATCAGCTCACTTAATGCACTTATATATTCACTTCTCAAATCTTTTACTTCCCTGGTTAACCTGTCTGTTTCACGAATTATCTTTTCAGATCTGTGACTATTATAAATAAACAGAATAACCAGCAAACAGATATAAGCCATAAAAGGCCCCTGTCTGATTAATTGCTCCCTGTTAATATTAAAATCGAAGTCAGCCAAACGTTTAACTTTAGCAGTAAACTTCACCGTGTCCTTATCGTGCGCCTGCTCCGTTTTTTGTTCCTCTTCCGTTACAATGCGGTTCATATCAGTTATACTAATTCAGTTTTTGAGCAACTCTTAATTTTGCACTTCTTGATCTTGGATTTTCCAGCAATTCTGCCTCGCTTGCTATAATTACTTTTCGGCTCACGGCTTCGAGTGGTTTATTTATATTGCCATAAAAATCCTTATCCGGCTCTCCATTAAAATTCCCACTTCCAATAAAATTTTTTACGAGTCTGTCTTCCAGAGAATGATAACTCATTACAACTAGTCTTCCTTCTGGTTTTAGCACTTCAGGAATTTGAGAGAGGAAACTTTTCAACACTTCCATTTCGCGATTCACTTCAATACGCAGTGACTGAAATACCTGTGCAAAAAATTTATAATCACCAAATTTGGGAGTATGTTTTAGTATAGCATTTTTAAGATGCGCAACTGTTTGAATAGGCTGTGAGGCACGATAGGATACTATATCTTTTGCCAGAGATCTTGCGTTTTTTAATTCTCCATACTGATACAATATATCAGCAATCTGTGTTTCGGTGTAGGTATTAAGTAATGTTGCTGCATTGATAGTTGCACCTGTATCCATTCGCATATCTAAAGCTGCCTCATCAAACCTGAAAGAAAAACCACGGTCTGCCACATCAAACTGATGAGAAGATACACCCAGATCTGCAAGCACCCCATCTACAGGTAACAGTCCCTGGTATTTCAGGTGATTTTTAATGAACTCAAAATTCTGATCAATAAAAACAAGCCGCTTATCTTCAGGTAAATTTCCTGCAGCATCTTCATCCTGATCAAAAGCAACTAATTTACCTTTTGAGCCTAATTTATTTAAGATCGCTTTAGCATGGCCACCTCCACCAAAAGTTACATCAACATAAATACCATCGGGTTTTATATTTAATGCATTCATACATTCTACAAGCATAACAGGAGCATGATACTTATTTTCCATCCTTGTCCTCCGTAGCTTTAGCAGAAGAAGATTCATCCTCCTTTTTACGTTTACTCATTACTTCTTCAGCTAGTGCACTAAAATCAGAAGGTTCTTCACTTAGCATTTTATCATACTCGGCCTTATTCCATATTTCTATCTTATTTCCATAAGCCAGTAAAACCAATTCTCCTTGTAAGTTTGCAAATTCCTGAAGGGGTTTTGGAATTAAAATTCGGGAAGCTGCATCCATTTCCAGTTTACTTGCTCCTCTTAAAAAGTATCTTTTAAAGGTTCTTTCTTTTTGAATATAGTCGCTGAGTTTGTCTATTTCAGTCGCAATTATTTTCCATTCTTTAGCAGGATACAATACGCAACATTTTTCAAAACCACGGTTAATAAAAAACGAATCTTTGTCTGCTTCCGGGAGCTGCTTTTTCAAGGCAGTCGGGATCATTAACCTCCCTTTGGCATCCATTTTTAATTCGTATTCACCGTGAAGCTGCGTCATTGTTGCGTTGTAGCTATTATACTGTAAAAGTAAAATAATTTTCCACTTTTTACCACTTTCTCCCACTTTTGTGGAAAAATCAAACTTTTGCACATAGTTGCTGATACCCTTAAACTGGCTAAAACGGCCTGAAATATTGGCCTTAGACCGATTTTATTAAAAAACAGAAAAATTGAGATGGTTGAAAACTGTAGCCTCAATTTAATAGATTTGATAAAATATTTGAATGAGCAGCAAACAGTATTCCTGGTTTGATTACCTATTAATGATATGCCTGTTGGCAATACCTTTTATTATTTATAAAAAAATTGCTGACCCAACATTATTAAGCAGGCAAATTTTATACATCCTGATATGTGCAGGAGCTTTAATATTTTTATTACTAAACCGTAAAGAAATTAAATGGATTCCCGCATCACACCCTGTTTTTATAACAGCAGCAATATGGTCCATTGCTTATCTTCCAGGTTTATTTAATGCGGTAAGTTTATCTGAGACTCTCTATACCCTCAGTAAAATTGCTTTATACATAGTGGGCATTTATTTGTTGAGTTTGTTATGGCTAAACAAAAAAATAAATACAATAGGATTGAACCGAAGTATAACAGGGATGGTTGTGATAGCTGTTGCGTTTCTTGCACATGAAATCTGGCAACAATACAATGCCGGTATAAGTTTGCTACAGCATAAAAATCTATATCAGTTAAATACGGTTTTTGGACATAAAAATTTATATGCATCAGCCATGCTCATGTGTATTCCATTTTTGTTGCAACTTATTATATATGATAAGCGCATTTGGAAAATAATTGCAACTTCTGTGCTCATTATACTGCTGGTAACATTAGTTTTTGTGCAAACTAAAGCAGTTATAGTTGCCATGCTTCTTTCATTTATTATTTGCATTATTCCATTTTCAGTACTTATCAAACCAAAATTCCCCAAGCTATATTTTACATCCCTGGCCATATTTGGTTCAACCCTGTTTTTTTTAATTATTATAATATTTTCATACCGGCAAAAATTTGTTTTGCTTATAAACAATGAAACATTTAAAGAGCGTATTCTAATATGGCAGAATACCTGGAGTATGATTAAGGAGTTTCCGTTTTTTGGCGTAGGTGGTGGCAACTGGCAAATTTATTTCCCAAAATACGGACTTCAAAATTTCATGCAAACCAATTACAGTATCGCTGATGGATATACAACTTTTCAACGTCCACACAATGATTTTTTATGGGTATGGAGTGAAACAGGATTTATTGGCGTATTGGCTTATATAAGTATGTTTATTTCGTTACTTATTATTTGTTATCGCCTGTTTAAAAGTGCAGAAGATATAAAACAGGCACTAACTTATTTAATCATTTTTTTTACACTTATTGCTTACATCTTAGTTGCCTTCTTTGATTTTCCACTTGAACGCAATGAACACCAGTTATTATTGGCTTTATTAATGGCCCAGCTTGTTGGTTCAAACCGAACCAAAATTATATATAACATACAAGGCACAAAAAATACATTAATACTGCCTGCTTTACTTTTAAGTTTAAGCCTTTTTGTAGCATTGAACCGATTACCCGGCGAAAAGGCTTCTCTGATAATTGTAAAGGCACACGCCGAAAATAACTGGAATAAAATTTTAAAAGAAACGCCTGCATGTATAAGTACATTTTATACACTCGATAATTTTTCTATTCCTATCTATTGGTATAGCGGTGTGGCTCACTTTGCAAAAGATAATCTTGTTGCGGCTAAAGCAGATTTTGAAAAAGCATATGTCATTCATCCTTATCAGGTACATGTTTTAAATAACCTGGCCGGCCTGTATGAAAAAGAAGGTAAGCATGTACAGGCATTACAGTATTATAATGAGCTTTTAAATATCTCACCAACTCAGCCTGATGCTATATTAAACAAGAGTGCCGTTTTGTTTAATATGGGTAAAACCAAAGAAGCATTTGCCTGCATTTATAATTTTAAGTATGATGAAGGAAACATGCAGTTCATTGGTTTTTTAAATGTGATCGGTAAGGCGTACCTGGATAGTTTGTGTGCATGGCAACCTGATCAGACTATTAAAAATAATTGCTTTTTAAAACTTAAGGATCCAAATTATATCAATCAGTTTTTTAATTACAATAAAAAACAAAACAAAGCTTACGGTCAACTTGTTTTTCCACCAAACCATCAATAACTATTTGTTTCAATCAATTTTACCAACAGATATATGAGCCGTAAAATAATGCCGGTTTATTAAATATTTTCAGGCTCTGCGAATCCTACAATTTATGAATAAATTATGATTAAATTATCTAATTTTGATTACAAATTTTACCTACACCTTATGAAAAACTTTTTGCTTTTCCTCCTTACTTGTTGTTTAAGTGTTATTACAAATGCCCAAACAGCCTATTTCGAAAATGCGAATGCATATGTTTTATTTCAGGGTAAATCTTTACCAACAACCATTCTAGGTATTAATACGCACTTCTCTCAAGGAACAAATACTGCATTTTTTTATAAGTCAGGTTCTCCAACCATACCTACCAATGATGTAAAACTTACCAATATTATTTCAGGCAGTGATTTGATATTAGGTGGCATTCTTGAAATTTCTGACCTTGCTCAAGCAAATATGAGATACACCTGCATAATTAAAAATTCTTTAAACCCAGATGTTGCAGTAGATTCATTTAATGTCCGACCGGTAATTTCGGGTACTAATATTGTTTCCGTTAGTCCGGATAGTGCATTTCATGGAGAAACTTTAAGTGTTCTGATTACAGGTGTAAATACACATTTTAAACAGGGTATCAACCAGGTAATTTTTATGGATGTTGATACAAATTTTAAATCCGGTGTAATCCTAAACTCATACCAGGTTATTTCAAATACAAGGATGCGCGCAAATCTTACTTTTAGTGCCGGCTCAGTAAGTTCCCGTTTAAAAATAAAAGTAACCAACGCTATTGATGGAACTATAATAAACCCTTTGGCAATGCACATCGTTCCGCATCATGCCTGTAAACTGCATGCTATATCCCCCGAATCGGGGCAACGCAGCCAAACATTAAATGTTTCCATTACAGGATTTCATACAACTTTTACACAAGGGAGTCATACAATATCTTTCTTTTCACAATCAAGTCCGTCAACTAATATAAATACAAACAGTGTTACTATTATTAATGATAGTAACTTAACCGCTAACATAACTTTAAACCCGTTGAGTGCAGTTGGATTTTATGGTTGTGCTGTTGCCAATTCAAAATATGTACAATACTTACAGGATGCCTTCGAAATAAAAACCAATTTAAAATCTGTTAATATAAATACAGTTACCGGGCAGAGAGGGCAATCACTTTATGTTTCAATAACGGGTTTAAATACTGGTTTTTCAAAGGCATCCAATACAGTTCAGTTTTACCGGCAAGGCTCGCCTACTTCAGAAATTACGATGAGTAATCTTACTGTAGTTTCTAATACGCTGATGGGAGGCCTGCTTAATATTAGTTCGGGTGCAACACTAACATCCTATTCATTTAAAGTTAGCAACACATCTGATGGTATTGTTTCCTCATCAAATTTATTCCAGGTAAGCACTTCCGGCGGGTCTGGTTCTTTAGTAAATATAACTCCGGCCAGAGCTGAAAAAGGTACCACCTTAAGTGTTATTATTACGGGATTAAATACACAATTCCAACAGGGATCGGGCACTAATCAGATCAGTTTTATCCGACAGGGATCCCCCACAACAGAAATATTTCCCCTCTCTATTAACCCGCTTTCAAATACAGCTTTAGTCGCTAATTTAACCATTTCTTCAAGTGCATTTCCCGGATTATATGACCTCAAAGTGGTTAATTCAACAAATGGAATTATGTTGCTTCCAAATGCCTTTTCAGTCACTAACGGTAATGGGCCCGGGCTAATATCTGTTACACCATCCCTGGGTAATTTAAGGCAAACATTAAATGTAACCATTACCGGCACCAAAACACATTTTATGCAAAGCAGTCAAACATTGGTATTTTTCAGACAAGGAAGTCCTTCTATTGATATAAATGTAAATAGTATGATGGTTAATAATGATAGCAATATTGTTGCCAGTATAAGTATTGATGCAGGAGCCTATACAGGGCTTTATAATGTTGGTATTATTAATTTAAACACGCAAGATGGATTAATCCTTTCCGATGCATTTGAAGTTGGTTGGGTAGTTGGTTTGAATAAACAGACAGAAGCAGAAAACGATGTAGAAGTTTACCCTAATCCGGCTAAGGAACAAATTAACGTAAGCTGCAAAAATAAGGCTATTGAACAAGTAGAATTATTTGATCTACAGGGAAGAATTCTATTCGCATATGTACCGATATTACCAGGCAAGGAGATAGATTTTAAAATAGAGAACTTCATTTTACCAAAACAATGTTACTTCTTAAAAATAAAAACAACCCAAGGCACTGTTTACCGTAAACTTATGATTGAATAACGCAATGATCGTTTTACTTGCTTTAGTAAGTTGCATTTTAAAAGCAGGCCGGACATTGATTATTTGTTTATCATTGAACAATGAAATTAAAAGATGTTCTTATTATTGATTTTGTAGAAATTGAAGCAAATAATTTTCATCTTTTTGTTAAGGTAAAAGTAGGCAAATTATCTGCCAGGTTACTACTGGATACGGGTGCTTCGAAAACCGTTTTCGATCAAACTAAAATACTTCGTTATATTAAAGAAGGCTCCTTAACAAATATGGATGGAACTTCTGTTGGATTGGGTTCAAAAAATGTGGAAACACAACTTGCACAAATTAATTGCATCTCATTTGGCAAGATAAAACTAAAGAAGGTTGAAGTGGCAGCAATGGATCTAAGTCATGTATTGCAGACTTATGAATTGCTGAATATGAAGGCCATAGATGGTGTGCTGGGAAGTGATCTGCTTTATCATCTTAAGGCAGTTATCAATTATGAAAAGCATACATTAAAAATTAAATCAGGATACGTATGATCTCAAAATATTTCCGGCTATTAAAAGCCATCTTGCCCTATTCCCAAATACGGCAATTACTATCAAAAGCACTTCCCAATTACTAAAAATCCGGGTTTAAACCTTTCTTTCAGCTAACCAGTAATTACTTCAACAATTAGTAATTTTTTCCTGGCCATGTTGGATCAAACCGGACAATAGTTACAAAATTATTATGCTTATTTTGTCCAGTCACCCGAAACTTCAATTTTTCTGCTATTGCAACTATCCTGCACAGGAACAAAGGTAATTTTTGAGCCAATAATTAAATAATTGTATGTTCCAGGACTATTTGTACAAACGCCAAAAGTTGAGTGCAGGGTTAAGGATGTTGAAGAGTTTGTATAAGTGCCAGACTCACCTGTTATACCATATAATTTTATAGTATATGAATTATCTGAACTAAATGTAACACTTACGGGAACGGTATCCAGCATCCTGTTCCATTTGGTATCATTTATGGTGGAGGTTAAAGATTGCGAAGCTTTTTTACAAGCTAAACTTAAAACAAACAGTAATACTGTTAGAGTAAAAAAAACGGTAAATCTTTTTAACATATCGATGTTGAATTATTCTATACTAATTAGAATCAGCAGACACCGTTAAACTATTATTTGAAAATAACATACCAATTTGTTTCAGAACGCATACTGAACTCAACAAAATTAATACTGGTTTTTATTTGATCCATGTTCCTTTTAATTCATTACTTCTATCCGTACAACTGTCTTTAGAAATTAAAAAGATAATTTTAGCGTCTGCTATCACATAATTATAAGCTGCCGGAATTCCGTTACAATCACCTTCAGTGGTTTGAAGCGTAAGAGAGGAGTAACTAGTTGTATAAGTTCCGGATTCATAAACTTTTCCTGCTTTTATAAATGAGTATGTATCATCATAATTAAAAACAAGTTGAATCGTGAAGGCTGGATAATTTCTAACCCAGTTTGTACCATAAATACTTGGAGCTACCTTTGAATAAGGCACATTTTTTTTACATCCATAATTAAATAAAACAATATTTATAATAAATAAAATGAACAGAATTGGTTTTAGCTTCATAAAAGTTTTGCTCCTGCAAATGTAAAATTAAATATAGCAATAAGCAATCGTTACTAAGATAGTCAAAATCTCAATTGAAATTCAATTAATGAAGATTTTTTTTTCTAATACAATTGGGTGATTATTACTTTAACAGCATAATCACCCAAATATATTGTAAGGCCAGGCAGCAGTTTGCTTTAATATTTATTTAGCGAAGTTAACAGCGCGTTTTTCGCGGATAACTGTAATTTTTATCTGCCCCGGATAAGTCATTTCTTTCTGAATCCTTTGTGACAAATCTATCGATAGCAAGTCTGCCTGATCATCTGTAACTTTATCGCTTTCAACCATTACACGCAGTTCGCGGCCGGCCTGTATAGCAAAAGCTTTCTCTACACCATTGTAACTTAAGGCAATGCTTTCGAGGTTCTTTAAACGCTTCATATAATTCTCGGTATCTTCTCGGCGCGCACCCGGTCGTGAGCCAGAAATAGCATCACAAGCCTGAATAATAGGAGAAAGAATCGAAGTCATTTCAACTTCATCATGGTGAGCACCAATTGCATTAATCACCTCAGGATGTTCCTTGTATTTTTCAGCAAGTTTCATACCCAGCAATGCATGCGGAGTTTCAGCATCGTCATCAGGCACTTTACCAATGTCATGAAGCAATCCGGCACGTTTGGCGAGTTTTACATTTAAACCAAATTCTGCTGCCATGGTAGCACAAAGGTTAGCTACTTCGCGGCTGTGTTGCAACAAATTCTGGCCATAGCTACTGCGATATCGCATACGTCCTACCATTCGTATCAGTTCGGGATGTAATCCATGTATGGCAAGATCTATACAAGTGCGCTCCCCAATTTCTACAATCTCTTCTTCAATTTGTTTTTTTGTTTTAGCCACCACTTCTTCAATGCGGGCCGGGTGTATTCTACCATCGGTTACAAGGCGGTGCATGGCTAAACGGGCAATTTCTCTTCTAATAGGATCAAAGCAAGATAAGATAATGGCTTCTGGCGTGTCATCTACAATAAACTCCACACCTGTAGCAGCTTCCAGGGCCCTTATATTTCGTCCTTCCCGGCCAATTATCCTTCCTTTCAGTTCATCATTTTCAATATTGAAAACGCTGATTGAATTTTCGATGGCATGTTCGGCCGCTGTTCGTTGTATGGTGCTTAAAATAATCTTTTTGGCTTCTTTAGTTGCTGTTAAGCGAGCTTCATCGGTAATATCTTTTATCTTAGACATTGCCTCAGAGCGGGCTTCTTCCTGCAGTGCATCCACTAGTTGTTTTTTAGCTTCTTCAGCAGTAAGACCTGCAATTTTCTCCAATTGCTTCACTTGGTTATGCAGGGCCTTATCTGCTTCATCCCGTTTTAAAGCTACGCTAGCTAATTGTTTCTCCAACGATTGTTTAATAGAATCAAGTTCTGAATCTTTTCGCTGGGCATTTTCCATTTTTTGTTTAAGGCTTTGCTCTTGCTGTTTGATCCTGTTTTCATCTTTCAGAATGGTTGCATTTTTTGTCAAAACTTCTTTTTCATGATCCGTTTTTAACTGCAAATACTTTTCTTTAGCCTCCAGCATCTTGTCCTTTTTCATAATCTCCGCCTTTTCTTCGGCTTCCCTTATAATTTGAACTGCTTTGTTTTTCTGAAGGTTATTGTTGATTACCCACATGGCCGCAGCCCCGGCGCCCAAACCAAGCATAACAAAAATTACTCCTAAATAAATTTCCATATGTTTTAACGTTTAATTAATTAAGACGCTGCAAACACATCGGCAGAAACTACAATTGAATGGGTGTAAGTAACTGTACTGTTTGGTTCAGCTCCTTTTCTATTTCGGCATCAGCCAGGTTTCCCCGGTTTTTTGTTTTCTGCAACTCATTGGCAATTTCCAGTGCAAACATGGCTAATGCATCCTGGTTATCGCGCAGGGCAAACTGTTCGCTGTATAGCTGCAATTTGTCCTGAATAAGTTTGCCGGCAGACCTCAGGTCCGCTTCTTCGCCCGGGGTAACAGTAATAGGGTAAACCCTTCCGGCTATATTGATGTTTATAGAAAGCTCGTTCAATTGTTGTCAGGCAAATGGTTTAACAACTTCAGGCATTCGTCTACTTCGCGGATGTACCTGTTAATTTCAACTTTAACCTGGTTAACATCCTGCTTGTTTAACAAAATTCCATCAGCAAGTTTACTAATTTTATTTCTTTCTTCAACTATTTCTATTCTTTTTGTTTGATCCAGCAGTTTTTGTTTGAGCTTAAAGTTCTCTTCCCGCAACTGAATAGCTACGTTTTCAGCAAGCCGGTATAGCTCCAGAAGTTTATTTACTTTCTGCCTTATCAGTTCTGCGTTCTTAAGATTTGGGTTCATTCTGTATTACAAATAAAGGTTGTTATAGCCGCACATAGCAGCGTAAACATTAATCTGTTCGGGTAATCCTTTTGCTACTGCTTGCTCCTTCGGTTTATTTTCTATTTTGTTGTTAAACCAAAAACCTAAATTATTTATTTAACAACAGGCATTAAAAAATCCCTTATCCACGCAGCATAGCACCCGCTTCTTTTTCAAAATTACTGATCAGTTTTCTCATAACGCCATCAATTTCTTCATCAGTAAGTGTTTTGGTATCATCCTGCAAAAGAAAACTCAAGGCATACGATTTTTTACCTTCCTCAATTTTATCGCCATCGTAAACATCAAATGCATTTATCTGTTTGATAAGCCTGGGTTCAGACTTTACTGCAATTTTTTCTAATTGCTGATAGGTGATTTCTTTACTAAGTAACAGCGCAAGATCTCTGCGTACTGAAGGGAAAACAGGAACCAACTTTAGTTTAAATTTCACTTCTTTTGCCAATTCCGTTAATGCACCTACACTAAGGTCGGCGTACCACAAAGGTTTATCAATATCAAACTGAGCCGCAACAGTTTTTTTAATCTGCCCGAATACACCGATCACTTTTTTCTTAACAATAAGCTGAGTAGCGTATTCATATCTTTCATCAGTTTCAAAAGTGTAATTGATGGCAGTAAATCCGCATTGCTTTAAAACCTGCTCCAATATATTTTTAATTCCAAAATAATTATATTCCTGCCGCGTAATATTCCAACTCTCAGGTGCTTTTCGGCCAAGTAGTGCAATGGCCAGGTGTTTTTGCTCATGGTAACTGTTTAATAATTGCTCTTTGCCATTAAGCTCATAGGTTTTGCCAAATTCGTAAAAACGCAAATCATTGTTTTTACGGTTGTTATTGTATTGAACCGACTCAAGCAGGCTGTATAACATATCCATCCGCATAACCGCTAAATCGTTACTTAACGGGTTCAGCAATTTTACGGCATTGTTAAGTTGTTCTGCAGGGTAATAAGCCGGCGTAGTAAGCGAATTTGTAGCTATTTCAAAAAAGCCATTCGCACTTAAATAATCAGCCAGCCTGTTTATCAGTTTCAATCCAAACACATCTTCGCTATAGCTCATGGCTGAATTAATATGTTCATCCATTTCTATGTTATTAAGTCCATAGATGCGTAAAATTTCTTCGGTGATATCAATAGGCCTTTCCACATCAACCCGGTAAGGTGGAACGGATAAATGCCATTGTGATGCATCTTTTTGTGTGGTCTCAATCTCCAGAGAAGTTAAAATTCTTTGCATCACTTCATCTGAAATTTCTTTGCCAATAAGTTCGTTGGATTTATGCGGACTGAAAATGATTGTTCTATCTGCAATGGGCTCAGGATATATATCTATTATTTCAGATACAATGTTTCCACCAGCAATTTCCATAATCAGGGAAGCAGCTTGATGAAGTGCATTCAAAGTCATATTTGGATCCGTGCCCCGTTCAAATCTGAAACTGGCATCTGTGTTTAACACATGTAATTTAGCTGCTTTGCGGATACTGCCGGGATTAAAATAAGCACTTTCAATAAAAATATTTTTTGTTTGCTCATTAATTCCAGAATCTAAACCTCCAAATACACCTGCAAGGGCCAACGGCTTTTCAACATCATAAATCATGCATTCCATTCCTGTTAATTTGCGTTCAACCTTATCTAATGTGATAAAAGTTGATCCGGCTTTTGCTTTTTTAACAATTATATGGCCACCGGCTATCTTGTCTGCATCAAATGCATGTAAGGGCTGACCCAATGCATGAAGTATAAAATTAGTAGCATCTACAATATTATTTATGGGTGAAAGTCCAATTGACTTTAATCGATTTTGCAACCAGAACGGAGAAGGTTTTACCGTAATTCCATGTATGTTAAGTCCAGAATAGCGCTTACACCCATCGGTATCCTGAATTGTTACTTTAATTAAAGAATGATTGATAGGATCAAGCGAATGTTGCATAAGAACATGTGCTTTACTTGTCCTTGCGGGAGTAGAAGCAAACGCTTTCATTTGTAAACCCAATGCTCTTAAATCTCTTGCTACCCCTAAGTGGCTGGCAGCATCGCCGCGGTTAGCCGTGAGCCCTATTTCAAAAACCTGATCACTATAAATCTCAAAATATTCTTTAGCTGCTTTACCTGCTTCATAGTGTTCAGGCAAAACTAAAATACCCGCATGACTTACCCCTAAGCTAAGTTCATCCTCAGCACAAATCATCCCTTCACTTACCTCTCCCCTGATTTTTGCTTTATTAATAGTAAAGGGTTCGCCATTAGTAGGGTGTACGGTTGAACCAACCATTGCTACCAGCACTTTTTGATTTGCAGCAACATTAGGCGCACCGCACACAATCTGTTTTATATTTTCATTACCCAGGTCAACTCTACAAATGCTTAATTTATCGGCATTGGGATGCTTTTCTGCAGATAATACGTGGCCAACAATAATGCCCTCTAATCCTCCGGGAATACTGTGAAAGGTGAAAATATTTTCTACTTCAAGTCCACAGCCTGTAAGCAGGTCTCCCACTTCAACAGCACTTTTATTTGTTTCAATAAAATCTTTGATCCAGTTATAGCTAATCTTCATATTATGTCTGAACTATTTAAAAGACAGCAGATAGTTGTCTTTCTTATATTTTGAACCAGCGAAAATAATACTGAATGTAAAATAAACTATAGTTTATTTTATTTCTTGTGCGTTAAAAAGGCAAGTTAGCGTACAAACAAAAATACAAGCAAAAATTTTATCGGATAAAAAGTTTAATAATGTCTTTCAATTCTCTGCATTAACATGTTAATTTGTAAAACAAATGAAAAAAACTTTAGTTATTGGAGCCTCACCTAATCCTGACAGATACGCTTATATGGCTACAGAAATGCTCTCAGGTTTTGGACATGCTGTTGTTCCTTTTGGTATAAAAAAAGGAGAGATTAATGGTAAGGAAATTTTAAAGACTTTCCCATCAGAGGAGGAATTTGATACAGTAACCTTATATGTAAACCCTGTTTTACAAAAACAATATGAACAGGCCATTCTTGATTTACATCCAAAAAGAGTTGTCTTTAATCCCGGAACCGAAAACCCTGCATTTAAAAACCGGTTAGAACAAAACGGCATCCAAGCTATAGAAGCCTGCACACTGGTTCTTTTACGAACGCATCAATATTAAATAATCCATGCAACCCAAAATAAAATTTATTTTTTTTATACTCGTAGCTATCGCTGCCTGTCAGTCACCAAAAGAGAAAGCACTGGCACATATTAAATCTTTAGAGAGTAACGATAGTGCTTTCAGTAATCAACTAATGAGTCAATTGAAAACGGCTTACCTTGATTTTACTAAAAACTATCCCGATGATGAACATACACCGGAGTTTATGTTTAGGGCGGCCCAGCGATGTATTGTTTTACAGCAACCTTCAGAAGCAGTTATTCTTTTAGGCACCATTGGTGAGAAGTATTCAAAATCACCCTTTACAGAAGATGCCTTATTTCTTGAAGCTTATACTTATGAAAACAACCTAAATGATACTTTGCACGCCAGAGCGTATTATGTAAGTTTTTTAAAAAAATATCCTAAAGGGGAGCTCGCAGAAGATGCCAGACTGGCTATTGACAATCTGGGCAGAAGCCCTGAAGATATAGTTGCAGGATTGGTGGAACAAGACTAAATAAAAAGTATTTGCTTAGGCTCCCGATTTTAATTCTTTTCTAAAAAAACCCATTTTAGTTTCCTCCGTTAATTTTGTGATTTGCAAATTACCATCTGTTTAAATAAGTTTGAACTAAGCTTATTTTATAAATAATGGCACAAACCAATAACCGACTCTTCTCTATAGATTTACTGCGAGGAATCGTTATGATTCTGATGGCACTTGATCATGTACGTGATTTTTTACACAACGATGCATTCCTGCATGATCCGCTTGATTTAATAACCACCACACCCCTCCTTTTCTTTACCCGCTGGATCACCCATTTTTGTGCCCCTATATTTATATTTCTTGCAGGCATCTCAGCTTATTTATCAGGCTTAAAAAAAAGCAAAAAAGAACTGAGTCTGTTTCTTATTAAACGCGGCCTCTGGCTAATAATTATTGAATTAACAGTTGTAGGTTTAGGCTGGACTTTTAATCTTCATTACAGCATCTTTGTTTTACAGGTTATCTGGGCAATTGGAATCAGTATGTTTATACTTGGTTTAATGGTGCATTTGCCATATACACTTATTTTTGTTTCAGGAATTATGATTGTTCTATTACATAATCTATTAGATGGCTTGCAGACAAAAACTAACGGCAACATGGGTTTGTGGCAGGATTTAATTCATGGAGGAGGTGGCGCATTTTATCCCATCAGCGATACGCATAGCCTGCTCATCATTTATGGCTTTTTACCGTGGACAGGTATTATGCTATGTGGTTATGGTTTTGGTAAATTATTTGAACCCGCTCAATATCCGGGTAAAAGAAAAAAAGTTTTACTGTACACCGGTATCAATTTATTAATTCTATTCACAATTTTGCGTATCATTAATAAATATGGAGATCCTGCTGAATGGTCGGTTCAAAAAGATGCATTAGGTACTTTCCTGTCTTTTATCAATGTCTCTAAATATCCACCTTCTTTATTATACATCTTGCTTACACTTGGGCCGGCAATGATTTTATTATCCGTTTTTGAAAACATAAAAAGTAAAGTAGCTCACTGGATTGCTGTTTTCGGAAGGGTGGCATTTTTTTATTATATATTGCATATTTATCTGATCCATATAATAACGGTGGTAGTATTTTATTCAACAGGTTACAGCAATCAATTCATTCAAACTGCTAACTCACCATTTCTATTCAGACCTGCAGAGTTGGGCTTTAACCTGTTACTGGTGTATGTAATCTGGCTTAGTGTGGTAATTGCATTATATCCATTATGTAAGTGGTATAACCATTATAAATATAAACATACACATTGGTGGTTAAGGTATTTATAGCATGTTTATTTTTTTTGAAAATAATGGCTATAAGTTTCCTTCATGAGGAAGTTTAATTGCAGAAAAAATTTAATGATAACCGATAATAATAAAACTAATGAATGCACATCTATTCAGCAAGTAAAGATTCCGGTTAACATTCCTGTCAGAAAATCTATTCAGGAGCGGTATATTTGCGTTTATGAACTTTACTAAAGAAGATATCCTTAAAGCCCTCTCTACAGTTGAAGAACCAGATCTGAAAAAAGACCTGGTTTACCTTAAAATGATAAAGGATATAGAGATCTCAGGCAACGAAGTTAGGTTTAAAGTAGTGCTTACTACGCCTGCCTGTCCCTTAAAAGAAAAAATAGAAAAAGATTGTTTAGATGCCATCCATAACCTTATTGATAAAGACCTGCTTGTAAAAATAGAAATGACCTCTAATGTAACAAGTAACCGAACTGATAAATTAACATTACCTGGCGTAAAAAACATTATTGCAGTAGCAAGCGGGAAAGGGGGAGTAGGTAAATCAACTGTTTCCAGTAACCTGGCAGTTGCCCTTGCACTTAAAGGTGCCAAGGTGGGATTGCTGGATGCAGATATTTACGGCCCATCTATTCCCATAATGTTTGGTGAAACTGAAAGTCAGCCACAAATGCGTGAGGTGGATGGCAAAGCACTCATGATTCCTATTGAGAAGTTTGGGATCAAATTGCTCTCCATCGGCTTTTTAATTAAACCCGAACAGGCAGTTGTCTGGCGTGGACCCATGGTATCTTCTGCGTTGCGGCAATTCATCAATGATACGGATTGGGGTGAACTGGATTACCTTATTATTGATTTGCCTCCAGGCACAGGTGATATCCATTTAACGATGTTACAGGTTGTTCCTTTAACAGGCGTTGTAATAGTAACAACACCCCAGGCAATTGCATTAGCCGATGCCTACAAAGCAGCTTCCATGTTTTCTATGACACCTGTTAAAGTGCCTATACTTGGCATTGTAGAAAACATGGCGTATTTTACACCTGCCGAACTTCCCCATAACAAGTATTATATTTTTGGCAGTGGTGGTGGACATGGTATGAGTGAAAAGCTTCAAGTACCTTTACTCGGCGAAATTCCGCTTTACATGAATATTCGTGAAGGCGGTGATTATGGTCAGCCTGCAGTACTTGAGGAAAATGGAGAAGTACAGAAAGCCTTTTTTATAATTGCTGAAAAAGTAGCACAACAGATAGCGGTACTCAATGCCCAAAATATAGCTGTTAGTAATTAAGCAGCATAATTATCTTATTATTGCCCTGATGAAGGAAGAGTTAGTAGCTAAAATTGAAATTGCCCTGAATGGTATGCGACCTTTCTTACAAGCCGATGGCGGTGATGTGGAAATGGTAGAATTAACAGATGACATGGAATTAAAACTTCGCCTGTTAGGCAATTGCAGTAGTTGCAGTATGAGCAGCATGACCATGAAGGCGGGGATAGAAAATGGGATCAGAAATGCATTGCCTCAAATTCTAAAAGTTACTGCTGTTTCGGAATAAATATAATATGGAAATGCCATTTATTAGCGTAGTATCTGTAAACCGGATTTCAAAAATATTTGTTAGAAATATCTAATAAAACCTATATTAATTGTTCTGATTAACACATCAAATAAAACCATAAAACCGGCTAAACTATAATATATACTTGTTGTACTTTTGATTATATTTTATGATACACGCCAAACTCCACATAAAAAGAATACAACACCTCCTTAATGCTTTCAGGCAGCGTTGAATTGTTATTCAATTTAAAAAATACTTTAAAATTATTAGTTTCATTCCTAAAAATATCAGGTTAAATTTATCATAATTTTATTGATCCAACTCTATAACAAAGCTATCTTTGCGGCATAAAACAGGCATTATGAAACCCATCTTATTTCTCTCTTTTGTAATAGCTATCCGATCAACTCTTTTTGCGCAAGACTTTACGCAAACCATACGGGGAACTGTTATAGATAAAGATTCTAAACAACCACTTAATGGAGCAACTGTACAGCTTATTAATGAAACTAAACCTACCGGTACAATTACAGATGAGAAAGGCATATTCAGAATAATTAAGGTATCGTTAGGTCGTAAAATTGTTAAAATTTCTTATCTCGGTTACGAAGATCGTTTGTTAAGTGATATTATAGTTAACTCTGCTAAAGAGGTAATTCTCAATATTGAAATGATTGAGAAAGTTATTAGCAGTAAAGAAATAGTAGTAAGTGCAAAAGTTATTAAATCTTCAGCTAATAATGAACTGGTAATGGTGAGTGGCCGTTCATTTACAATTGATCAGACGCAGAGATATGCAGGGGGTTTTGGAGACCCAAGCCGCATGGCTGCAAGCTTTGCAGGTGTAGCAGGTGGGGGTAACGACCAGCGTAATGATATTATCATCAGAGGCAACTCGCCAACTGGCTTATTATGGAGGTTTGAAGGTGCAGATATCCCCAATCCAAATCACTTTAGTAGCCAGGGCGCAAATGGAGGGCCTGTAAGTATTTTAAATAATAACCTGCTGGCCAACTCAGATTTTCTAACAGGTGCATTTCCTGCTGAATATGGAAACGCAAATGCTGGTATTTTTGATCTTAAAATGCGTAATGGTAACAATGAAAAAAGAGAGTTCATCAGTCAGTTAGGATTTGCCGGACTTGAGCTCTTGGCTGAAGGGCCTTTGAGTAGGAAAAAGGGCTCATCCTATCTCATCAGTTACCGGTATTCAACCCTTAGTATTTTTAATGCTTTGGGTATAAAATTTGGCAACTCAGGTATTCCACAATATCAGGATCTTTCTTTCAAATTTAATTTTCCCCAAACAAAAGCAGGAAGTTTTACCTTATTTGGCATGGGAGGAATCAGCTCCACACAATTGCTCGATAGCAGAAAGACATCTGAAGAAAGGCTCAAGCTCATCTTTCCTCAAGATGTTCAATTTAACAGCAAGATGGGCGTACTTGGAATAGGACATTTGGTTCAGCTTGGCAAAAAAGCTTATATTAAAAGTGTACTTACCGTTTCTGGCGATGGCAACCGGGCACTTGTTGATACCTTAGATAAAAACAATCAGGCTTTCTATTTTCTGAACCGCAATACCATAGGTGGAAAAATAGCAGTTCATACTTTTTACAACAAAAAATTTAACGCAAAAAATACCCTAAAAACAGGTGTGATCGCAACCCGCTTAAATGGAGTAATGATAGATAGTTTATGGCTGAACACTTTGAAAGCATGGTATAAGCGACTTGATTTTAAGGAAGAAACTTTTTTATCGCAGGCTTATATTAATTACAATTACCGTATAGCACAAGATGTAACATTTAATGCAGGATTACATACCAGTTATCTTTTCCTAAATCATACCTGGTCTGTTGATCCAAGAGCAGGAATGCGTTGGCAATTGAGCACCAAACAGTCTGTGAGTGCTGGATATGGCAAGCACGGACAAATTCAGCCGTTGTTAACTTATTTTACCCGTACTTTAGCCGACACATTTAATAATGTATTTATACAAACCAATAAAAATGTTGGGATGAGCCAGGCACAGCATTTTGTGTTGGGATACGAAATTATGATTAATGAAACCACACGTATTAAAGCAGAAACATATTATCAATATTTGTATAATTTACCGGTTACTCAAAATCCGTCATTTTTTTCAACAGTAAATTTTGGAGCAGATTTTATACCGGTATTTGTAGATAGTCTTGTGAATAATGGTAAAGGTAAAAACTATGGTATAGAAATCACATTAGAAAGAATTTTTAGTAAAGGATTTTATTATTTATTTACAGGCTCTTTTTATGAAAGCAAATACCAGGCAAGTGATTTACATTGGCGAAACACCGCCTTTAATGGTAACTTTGTAATTAATGCCCTCGCAGGTAAAGAATGGAAAGTAGGGAGAACAAAAAACAATACACTTGCCTTAAATTTAAAAGTTACTTACGCAGGTGGCAGAAGATATATTCCAATTGATATTAATGCCTCTGCTCAAACAGGGGTAGTTGTGTATGATTTTTACCATGCTTATCAAAACAGGCAAAAAGATTTTTTTAGAACCGACCTGAAATTTAGTTTCAAAAAAAACAGCAAACATTTTACACAGGAATTTGCCCTGGATATTCAGAACATATTTAATACACAAAATATCTTACAACAAAACTGGAATCCACAAACACAAAAATTACAGACAGATTATCAGATAGGATTTTTCCCGGTGCCTTTTTACAGAATCTATTTCTAAAAAACGAATCTGATCTGGTTCTGAATTATTGGATAAGTTCAAATGATAATAAGGGCAAGTACCTTAACATTATTCCTCAACAGTTAAAAAGCATTAATTTTTTACAGTATGTTGCCCTATAATTTTAGAGGTAATGCATATAGAAAACATATTAATTTATCAGGTTCCGGTAAAACTGAAAGAGCCTTTCATTATCTCCTTAGGCCAGTTTACACATGCTGAAAATATTGTTATAGAAATTAATTGCTCCAATGGTCTTAAGGGATTCGGGGAATGTAGTCCGTTTAAAACTATTCATGGTGAAAGTATGGAAACTTGTTATATAGTGGCTTCTTACCTGGCCAGGGTTTTAATTGGGTTAAACCCATTAGCCATACAGGATGCAGTTATAAGAATGGACACAACCATTTATGGCAATAACTGCATCAAAAGTGCCTTCGACATGGCCCTTTATGATATTGCATCTCAACATGCAGCACAGCCCTTATACCAGTTCTTAGGTGGGCAGTTAAACAAACAATTGTTTACCGATTATACCATCAGTTACGACAAATTTGAGAAAATGGTTAGCGATGCAATTATTATAAAACAAAAAGGTTTTAAAATAATAAAAGTAAAATTAGGCGGAAGCAAGAACATGGATATTGCGCGAATTAAAGCTATTCGAAAAGCTATTGGTTACGACATTCCATTGCGCATTGATGCAAATCAGGGATGGCAGGCAGAAGATGTTATTGAAATTTTAAACGACTTAAAAGATGAAAATATTCAGCACTGCGAAGAACCCATTGCCCGATGGAATTACATGGAATTACCTGCTATCAGCCGAGCAAGTCCGGTAAAGATTATGGCTGATGAATCTTGTTGTGACCCGCATGATGCCTATCGTTTAATACAATTGAAAGCGGTAGATTTGTTCAATATTAAATTAAGTAAAGCAGGAGGCATTTTTAAAGCACTGCAAATAATTAAAATGGCCGCTGAGGCAAATATTTATATGCAGTTAGGGGGCTTTCTGGAATCACGACTGGGTTTTACAACGGCGGCACATTTAGCTTTTTCAAATGAGCATATTATTTATTATGATTTTGACACCCCGTTAATGTTTGAAGAAGACCTGGTTACCGGTGGCATTACTTATAGTAAAGGCGGACTTATTGAAATGCCGGTTTCAATTGGATCAGGGGCCTCTATTGATGAAAAATATTTAAGATTGTTAACACATAAAAATATTCGGTAACATGAAGGTATCCTTGTTCAATTCTGATCAATTTAACATTATTCAATGGGCTGGAGGAACCTCAAAACAACTTTATATTTATCCTGAAACCGCAACTTTTTCAGACCGTAATTTTTTGTTCCGCATCAGTACTGCTATTATTACCCAATACCATTCTGTTTTTACCTTACTGCCAGAAATTCACCGTAAATTAATTTTACTTGAAGGTGCGTTGCTTATCAAACATCCCGGACATTATTCAACTCTTTTACTTCCATTTGAAACAGATACTTTTAATGGCGCTTGGAATACTGAAAGCAAGGGCACCGGTACCGATTTTAATATCATGACCACCCAAAATGTCAACTCCCGTTTACGTGTACTTATTCTTGAAACAAATCAAACAGCAGAGATAGGTTCAGAAGAATTTTATTTTTTACATTTATATATTTATAAAGGCAGTATAAATTTAACGCTAAACCAGCAAGAGTATTTGCTCAGTGAGGGCATGAGCATGATGATAGAATCCATCAAAATGCCTTTGCAGATAAATAGTTTAAGTAAAAGCCGGATTATACTTTCTGAATTTTCTATCCATACTGAAAGCCGTTTTAAACCACTAATTCTACTTCACCAATTCTAAAATATTTTACCTGTATTTATAATAAATAATAAGGCACTTAACGAATCATTTTTCTAACCTCAAATTTGGCTAGCTCTTCTTTGAACTCTTCAAAAGAAATTTAAAAAAAAAGATCGAAAATTGTAAATATCTTAAGACTTCAAGTATAACTAAAGAAGAGGTTTAAATATCTATCAATAAATGAAAATTCGTTATCTGCAAAATAAATATTTAGAAATTTAAAGCACTTATAAAGTAGCAGAATTATACAGAATAAAAGAAGCTGTAAAAGTACTAAAACTGTTAGAAAAAAAGTAAAGCAGAAAAACCAGATCGGTAAAAGCTTCGACTGATATTTTTTAAAATAAATTTAATATCACCTTACAGGCATGCCAGTAAGTGTAATGAAAATATCCATTATTAAAAAGAAAATTCTTACGCCATTTCTTTTGCTATCTTTACCAATTCATTTAAAGTTTTCCAGTTTCTTGTGGTAGCGGTAAGTTTTAATTTACGTTCAAAAAAGTTATTGCTTAATTTAGTGTTTCCATATCCTTCTGGACAAAACAAATAAATACTTTTATCTGTAACTATAAATTCATCAGCACCATAGTTTCCTCTCTTTATTTTATCTAATTCGGCCTCCTCAGGCTTTGCTGCTAAAAATGTTAAGTGAAGCAATTTTGGATCCTCCTTGCGTGAATTTAAAAAAGGGTTATTTATTAATATAGTTTCAACTTCAATAAACTTTTTTACGATAACCGGAACTTCAAAAAAAAACGCTTCAATTATTTTTTTAGCTATCTTTTTTTCAAGGACATCGGTAGGGGTTTCTTTAAACTGAAAAACAACATTTCCACTTTGAATATAGGTTTTAATATTCTTAAAACCGAGCTCTGCAAACAGGGCATTTAATGCTTCCATTTTCATCATTTTATGTCCGCTTACATTTATGCCTCTAAGAATAGAAATATAGGTTTGCATGTTTGTTTAGATAGATTTAGGTAATATTAATTATTTTCAGAAAAACAATAATTCCGAATTTCATTCAATCATATTTAGTCTTTATAAAACCGGGGCTCCTGTTTTTCCGGAATAATTAACTGCGCACTTAGCTCGGGTAAAACTTTTCTCATTACTTCCAGACTTTTACCTGAATTATCCACGAAATACCAGGATTTCCCATCGTCTTCAGAAATTGCGATCAATGTGGAATGGTTTGTTAAATGGCCATGAGGAACTTTCATCTCCAGTGTAATTGGCACGGTACATTGAAGTTGATTGCCGGCTTTAATTACAACAGAAGGCTCCCCTATTTTAGTTTCAAGAAAAGCACTGCCTTCCTTTTCCATTTCCATGGCACCTTTTTCCATTATGTCTATCATTTTTTTTTCACCACCCATCAATTCTACAATTTTAGGGTAGGTACATTTTACAAAAGCGCTATAGTCTTTCCTTACTAAAATCCCTCCCATTGCAGAAGCCTGTTCTTTTATAACTTTTACCCGTTCTGATGCGGTATTGTTTCCCGGTTCACCGGAGCATGCCATAACAAACACTAAAATGCTTGTGATTAATATATTTTTCATTCCTTATTCTATTTATACTTCTTGTTTTAGAGATTGTATTTGAATTAACACCCGGGATAATTTTTCCGGAAGTTTATTACTTCATCTTTATATCTTCATGGCTTAATCCTCACAAAATGTAAGTTAAAAAAAAACTGCGTATTTATTTTAATGTGCTTCCAGCCAGTTATTCCCTATACCTGCCTCCGCCTTAACAGGTACCAATAAAGGCATGGCAGTTTCCATTGTTTGTACTACCAGTTTTTTTAAAACATCCACTTCATCTTTGTGCGCATCAAATAATAATTCATCATGAACCTGTAAAACCATTTTTGAACGCGTGATCCCATTGGCAGCATCTTTTATTTGTTTATGAATATTAATCATCGCCACTTTTATCATATCAGCCGCACTGCCCTGTATTGGCGCATTAATGGCATTTCGTTCTGCAAACCCCCTTACAGTAAAGTTAGCAGAATTAATATCCCTCAAATACCTTCTTCGTCCTAATAAGGTTTCAACATATCCATTCTCTTTTGCAAAATTTATGGTATCATTCATATAGTTTTTAATGCGTGGATATTGCTTAAAATATTCTTCTATAATCTGTGCCGCTTCCTTACGTGAAATACCTAAACTCTGGCTTAGTCCAAAAGCAGACTGGCCATAAATAATGCCGAAATTAACAGCTTTTGCATTTCTTCTTTCATCACTGCTTACATCTTCTAATTTTTTACCATAAACTTTGGCAGCAGTAGCAGCATGTATATCCAGGTCACTTTTAAAGGCTTCTATCATGGCATCTTCTCTGGCAATGGATGCGATAATTCTTAACTCAATCTGCGAATAATCTGCGCTTAATAAGACATAGTTTTCATCACGCGGTATAAAAGCCTTGCGTACTTCTTTACCTTTATCTGTACGAATAGGAATATTTTGTAAATTAGGACTGGTTGAGCTTAAACGCCCGGTAGCGGCTACCGCCTGGTTAAAAGAAGTATGCACCCGCCCTGTCTTTTTATTAATTATCGCTGGCAAGGCATCAACATACGTTGACTTTAATTTCTGGAACTGTCTTACTTGTAAAATGCAACCTATTATTTCATGCCCGCTTAGATTTAATAAAACATCTTCACCAGTCTGGTATTGTCCGGTTTTTGTTTTTTTAGCTTTTGGATCAAGTTTTAAGTGGTCAAATAAAACTTCACCTAATTGCTTTGGCGACGAAATATTAAATTTAACACCGGCTAATTCCAGAATTTTTTTTTCAAGTGCTACTAATTCAATTTCTAACTCTTTCGAATAATCATTTAAAAAAGGTTCATTAATTCTGATGCCCGCCATTTCCATATCACTTAATACATCAATTAAAGGCAATTCAAGTTTATATAAAAGATCGTCTCCGTTTTTTTCTTTCAGTTCCGGTAAAAGTTTTTGTTTGAGCTGCCAGGTAATATCAGCATCTTCAGCGGCATATTCCTTTATTTTTTCAACAGGTACATCACGCATACTCAACTGATTTTTGCCTCTTTTGCCTATCAGTGTTTCAATACTTACCGGCTCATAATTAAGGTAAATGCCGGATAAAAAATCCATGCCATGCCTTAAGTCTGGCTCAATAATATAATGAGCAAGCATAGTATCAAATATCGGCCCTTTTAAAGTTAATCCATAGTTTTTAATAATGTTTAAATCATACTTAATATTCTGTCCTATCTTAGTTATTCCCTCGTGCTCAAATAATGGCCTGAATTCATTTAATATAGCAGATGCTTCATCAAAAGTTTGCGGAAATGGAATATAAAAAGCATGCGTGGCTTCATAAGCAAATGAGAGTCCCACTATATCCGCTTCTGTACTTTCCAGTTGCGATGTTTCGGTATCAAAACATATCTCCGTTTGTTCCAATAAAACACTTAATAATTTAGCCCGTTTTTCGGGGGTATCTATTAATTCATAGGTATGGTCAACTGTATGTATGGTAAGCATAGGAGCAGGCGTTTCTTCACTTAACGGATCAACCAAATTTGTTTGTTCAGAGATGGAAGTTACTACAGCAGATACTGTAGCAGCACCTTGGTTAAAAAGATCATAACCTGCCGGAGCTTGATTAAAGGAAGCTTGTGCCGTAGCCTGAACTGGCTCACCAAACACCCTTTTAAGCAAAGTTTTGAACTCCAGTTCTATAAATATTTTTTCTGTGGCTTCCTTATCCGGAGGATCGAGTAATAAGCTTCGTTCATCAAATTCAACAGGTACGTTCAAATCTATAGTGGCCAATCGTTTTGAAAGGAATGCCTGATCCCGGTTATTCTCAACATTTTCTTTTTGCTTTCCTTTTAACTCATGGGTATGCTCATATAAATTTTCCATACTACCGTATTTCTGAACCAATAATTTTGCGGTTTTTTCACCCACTCCGGGAACCCCCGGAATGTTATCTACCGCATCACCCCATAAACCCAAAATATCAATCACTTGTTTAACATCCGTAATCTCCCATTTTTTCAAAACTTCGGGCACCCCCATAATCTCAATTTCGTTACCCAAACGCGCTGGCTTATAGATGAAAATCTTTTCTTCCACCAACTGTCCAAAATCTTTATCTGGTGTCATCATGTAAACGGTAAATCCTTGCGCCGCTGCTTTTTTGGCTAAGGTGCCTATTATATCATCTGCTTCATATCCCGGCATTATCAGTAATGGAATATGCAATGCTTCTGTAATCTTTCTGATATAAGGTAACGCTTTACTAATATCCTCAGGCATTTCCTCCCGGTGTGCCTTATAGGCCTCAAATTCTATATGTCTGGCTGTTGGTTCAGAGGTGTCAAATGAAACGCCTATATGTGTTGGTTTTTCTCTTTTAAGTACATCAAGCAAGGTGGTAACATATCCAAAAACCGCAGAAGTATTAAAGCCATAGCTCGTTACACGCGGGTTTTGGCTGAACGCAAAATAAGCGCGGTAAACCAGAGCCATCCCATCTAATAAAAATAATTTTTTTTCCGACATGTGCGCAAGATAACAAACAAAATTCCAAAATCTATTCATGTAAAAAGATGCTGCTTTTTGCATTGGATGCAAAATAAAAACATCTCCTTTTGCAAAATAAACAGATTAAATAATTAGTAATCATCATCGCAAAATTTACTTTTACCCCTAATATCTTTTTTTATAATGAGGACCTTATGTTTTCTTATTCTACTTCTTTCCGGCACTCCCTTTTTTATCAAGGCTACTACCCCTGTGGTAATTAAAGGTGAGCTCTATCTTAAAGACAGTGATATTAGTAAAGAGGCAATGATTAAACTAAATGGTGAGTGGGAGTTTTTTGAAGGACAACTAATCAAAACTTATCCGCAAAAAATATTGTCTGATCCTATTCTCCTTAAAGTGCCCGGGAGTTGGAATAATTATGTAGGTAATAAAAAAGGAGTTGATGGATATGGTTATGGCTCTTATCGGTTGCATCTTCGTATAGAAAGTTCAGCATTTTTTACCTTGATGATTCAGGATGTTGCAAGCAGTTATAAAATATGGATCAATAATGAACTGAGAAATGCAACCGGTATAACAGATACACTGGCCACGCTGGTTAAACCTATATATGAAAAATCTACAATTATACTGCGTAGTGATACCAACTTTTATGAAATTGTAATCGAGGTTGCTAATTTTAACCAACATAAAGGCGGAATAAAAAACTATGTCAGTTTAATTAAAACAGACCAAATAAATTTACAACATGAACGGGAATCGTTAAGGAACTATTTTTGCTTAGGCATCATTTTTATTATGGGACTTTATCATATAGTTCTGTATTTATTAAATAACAAAGATTTGCCTGCATTAAACTTTGGCCTGTTTAGTTTTGACATATTCATCTTTCTGGTATTCAGAACAAGAACAATTTATTATTTCTTTAAGGACTTTGACTGGAACCTTGGAAACAAAATTGAATACATTGCCCTTTATTTAAGTCTTCCTTTATTTTATATTTTTTTCTACCGCTCTTTTCCCCGGCAATATAAAAGAATTTCTAAAATCGTTTCTATTTCTATTTCATTGGCATTAATCCTGCTTATATTATTTACAGATACAGGTACGTTTAGCTATACCCTCGATTTTTATCATATAATATTACTTGCCTATATTATTATAGTAATAAACGGACTCAGAAAAGCCCTCAGAAAAAATGAGGAAGGCGGTAAGATAATTTTTGCAGGATTTCTTATTTTTATGGCTGCACTGGTAAATGATATTCTGCATGTACAAAATATTATTAATACAGATAACTATATCATTTTCGGAATAGTTGGCTTTATTATCTGTCAGGGATTATTCCTTGCATTTAAGAGTGCCCGCGATCATAGAAAGATCATTAAACTATCGCTCAATTTAAATGAATTGAACCAGTCTTTATCCCGGTTTGTGCCTACTGATTTTGTCCGGCTACTTAATAAAAAAAACATTATCGAGGTAAGCCTGGGGAATAATGCGGAACGCGAAATGACTATTATGTTCAGTGATATCCGATCATTCACAACAATTTCCGAATCTCTTAGTCCGGCCGGTGCGTTTGGATTCATTAATGACTACCTGCAAAAAATGGCACCTGTAATAACTAAGCATGGTGGGTTCATTGATAAATACATGGGAGACGGAATCATGGCCATATTTCCTGATAATGCCAGTGATGCGGTACTTGCGGCAAGATCAATGATGATGGCACTGGATGCATTTAATGCAGAGAACATACACCATGGAAAGCCCTCAATTGAAATTGGGATTGGATTGCATACAGGCATTTGTATTTTGGGAACAGTGGGTGAACCACTGCGCATGGATACAACCGTTATTGCCGATGCAGTAAATTTAGCAGCAAGAATTGAATCCCTTACAAAATTTTATAAAACCGCTGTCATTATCAGTGAAGAAACCTATAAAAAACTTGACCCTTCAATAAGCATTTACATAAGATTTATTGGTGAGGTAAAAGTTAAAGGAAAATCTATTTCTACTAAATTATATAAGGTTTTTTTAAATCATCAATATGAGTTGGAATTGCTCGAAGATTTTGACAAAGCCATACTTTATTTTTATGAACAAAAGTTTTTGGAAGCTTCTGTAATATTTGAAAAACTGAAGCATAGCAATTTATATGATGGCGTACTTCAACATTATATTAATCATAGTTTATCTTTCTCTATTAATCCACCGCTAAACGAATGGAAAAATTTTGAAGTGTTTAACTATTAACCGAAAAGCAAAGTATGTTTTATAGCTATTATTTACACCCCTTTAAAAGATAAAACCATTTTTCATAAAACTGTAGTAAATGGAATTATCTTAAACCAATTTCTTTGGTCAAAATATAATTAGCTTAAACAGTATTTTAATATGGTGTCTGAAATTTTATAGGCAATATCAATCGTACGGCAACCTTATTTCCGTTTTGCGAACCAGCTATCCATAATGGCATAGCTTTCAACACACGTAAGGCTTCATCATCACATCCAAAGCCGATACCTTTTTCAATTTTTGCCATTTGAATACTTCCATCGGGCATAATAACAAAAGAAAGCAAAATCTTTCCACCCACATTATTCTCCAATGCATATTTAGGATATTGAATATTTTGCCTGATAAATTCAAACATTTCATCTTGTCCGCCCGGATACTCTGGCATATTCTCTACATAATTTACAACAGAAAAAGTTAGTTCCCTTACAAGATGCTCTCCTCCGGGAAGGTTGGGTAATGCACCAATACCAGGCATTCCCGTTATTAATATCCCTGCTTGCTCGCCATTATCAATTCCAGCTCTTGTTTTCAGTGGATAAGACCTTTCAATTTTAGGGTGAACAAGATTATCTTTTTTGATCTGATAAACAGGAACAGAACTTGCCTTTGCGGGCATTTTAAATATAAAATCTGTTAATACAACAAGGCGTTCATCAAATGGTTTAACAAGACCGTTTGGTGAAAGTGCATTTAATAAATGTGGAGGAACAGGTCGTATATAATTCCAGAGAATACTTCCTGCCACAATAAATAGCATGGGTGCTAAAGTAAGCAACATGCTCCTGTTAACATGATCCGGATAGGCTTTACGAATTGCATAAGCTCCATATGCTTTGTTACGTTGTTCAAAAACAACCTCATCGAGGTTATTTTTGAAAGTGTTAAACAGGTTCATAGTTTTATTTTTATACCCTGTTAACTCTTCCTGTATTCCTCAAATTGCCTTCTGTCTGCTTCCTTACTTAAATATGACACGGCTATTAAATTTCAATCTGTATGCACAAAAACAAACTGCACGTTATCAATAATCATATCTCACAACTGCGATACAATTTTAATCCGGCTTTTTATTCCATTTCAACAATGCTACCTGGCGGTTTAATAGCAAGTCACTTTATCATCATGTATCTTAATAAATTTGCAGCAAATCTACAACTCACCTTCTATCCTTTTATGAACCATGATTTGCAATATCCTATCGTGTTAACCGGACCTTTAAATAACTGGCAACCCGCACAGCCATTTGGTTCAGACACCAGTTTGATAAAACGACAATTACCACAATTTTTATCAGGCTCAATTGAAACAGGAATATACGCTAGTGCTAACCGGGGTGCAAGATCGGTATTGCTTAAACCACTTATATCATTACAGTTAGATGGAGTTCCGGAATTATTAGATGAAGGAAGCATTGCATCTGAAGAGGAAGTATCAAGCGATGTTGTACCAATTGGTGATTTTGATGTATTATCCCCACAAGCACTTAATAAAATAACCGGCGATGTAATTCCCAAAGTTATTACTTTTAAGAAAATTTCTCTGTTCATGATTTTGTAATTAATGTATTCATTAATTCAAAATTAGTCACTAAACACCAAATAAATGATATTTGCAAAAAAAAACTAAATTAGGATTTAACCATAGAAGAGTTTTTCTAAAAAATCAACACACATTTTCAATATCATTTCATATCTGTTTGATTTTACCGTTGTACAATGCAAATCAAAAAAGCCCCTACAAATGCAGAGGCTTTTTCAAACTAAATTTAACAATTAATGTTTGATCAGTTTTTGTGTAATCACTATTTGGCTTACCGACAATTTTACTATGTATAAACCAGCGGGGAATCCGGCAAATTTATCAATGGTAAAATTGCTAATTCCTTTACTTACTTGCTTTAACTCTGTATAAACCACTTTGCCCATTATATCATAAATCAAAATGTTTGCACTTGTATTTTCTAAAACATTCACCTGTAAAGTAAGTTCACTGATAAATGGATTCGGATATACCTGAAGAGTTGCGCTTTCTGTATCGCCAAAGAAGACAGATTTAATCGTTGAGTAATCAAAACTACCATCCCTATCAACAATTTTTAACCGGTAATAAACTGTTTTGTCTGAGAAAAACTTAGCGGCATTAACATCTGTATATTCATAGTTTCGGATCAATTTACTATTACCTGCAGCCTTTATTTCGGCAATTTTAACAAAGCCTTCACTAATCTTTTCACTGCGTTCAATTATAAATTTATTACTGTTTATTTCAGAAGCTGTTTGCCAAAACAATTCAGCATTGTCTTTAGTTCTTAGTGCATTAAAACCATTTAATATTACAGGAAGCGGACTGATATCATCAGTACCTGTAAAATCAGACATTGAGGTTAAATTGGTGGCACCAACATATTTATTTAAAGTATCTAATACTGTACTAAAAGAAAAATAGCTCCAGACACCTGTTGCTCCTGTATCTCTTTTTGCAAATTTAATAGCACTCTCACTTGTTACCGTACCCAGCATATTTGGTTTATATTTCCAGTTCACATCATAAGTATAACTACTTCCACCTGTAGCATCAATTCTATAATGCATATCAAGATATTTTGCAGGGAACAATATCCGGTATGCAGCAGGGTTACTGATTAATGAACCCGGGAAATACCTTGCGGCAACTGTGGAAGGAAGCGTTCCCGTAAAACCCCAAAGCACATTACCCAATGTATCCGCATCTTCAACTATAAATTGAGTATTCCCATAACCAATACTGCCCGTTATAGTTATTGGGAAAGGCATTGATGAAGGTGTAATTTCATAAGCTCCAATATCGGGTACACCTGTTTCTACCGTATTACTTTTTGACCTTCCTGTTATATCATAAGCAGTGTATGAAATGCTGTTGTTAAAATTACCCCTTCCATTTACATTCCATGCATTTGCAGAAGTTGTATCGGGCCTTAGATTAGTTGCACTGGTAAAGGCCACATTTCTGTTTAATGAGTTAGCATCACTCCCCATGTAAATCACATTTCTAATAGATTGAATGGTAGAATAATTTACACCTGCAAGTGTTGCCATATTGGTTCCTGAGGTATAGTATAAATTATAATCATTCAGATTCGTTCCTGCTTTGGCAAGCAAATCAAGAAACAGGGGTACCCCTCCTGTTAAAACAATAAGGTTATTGAAGAATTTCAAATTATTGGTAGCAGGGAAAGTGGTACCATTTACAAACGAAGGATTGCCTGAAACATAAAATCCAAAAGATGATGAGGCATTCGTTCTGATCGTATTGTTATAACAACTTATCTGTGATGAACTGACAATATAAACGCCATATTCGGTAGCTGAAGAACTTTGCATATTGATAACATTATGTGCAATATTCAGAATTCCTGTTGCTGCATAATAAGCATGGTTGACCAAATAGATACCAAAGTTTCCAGAAGGATTCTGAATGTTATTCCTTAAAATAAAACTTTCATTCTGTGAGCCTGCCAGGTAAATACCTATAGCACCTGTATAAGCAGCAGATAGATTGATTATATTCTGCCTGATGGAGTTTGCTCCTCTGTTGGTTAAAAACAACGCAGCATAGTATTGATTCATGAATGTACATGAATCAACTGTTAAGCCTGGTGTGAAATTATTTACTATATTCTGTCCGCCCAGCACAATGGCTGAGGAACCATTGTTAAATGTATTGTTTATAAAACGAAGATTGGTTGCAAACTCACCTGTTGGACCATAAATTATACAGTACTGATCAGCCGTATTATTGATAGCCTGGCCGTTAAAAATACAATCCCTGAACTCTAATTCACTTGAATTAGTGTTGGCGGCAGTAAATTTATTAATGCTAACCACACGTGAATAGCTTGTATTCAAATTCTGGAAACTCAAGTACCGGAAAGTAACATACTGCAAACCAACTGCATTTAACGTGTAATTAGAAGTTAATCCGGAAGTATTTGAAGTTATCATAACACTTGTGGCATTGTTATTTGCAGATTTAAACAGAATCGTATTTGTAGCATTTGTTCCTGTGATAACCGGAATGGTGATTTGACCATTATAAGTACCCGAAGCAATATTAAATATTACTGGTGCATACACCCCGCCACAAATTAGTTTATCAACTGCTGCCTGTATAGAAACAAAGTTAGTACTGCCTGAACCCAATGGATTAATAGTATAGGCACCACCTAATGCGCCACAAATAGTGGTTTGTGTAGTATCATTAATAGTTATAGAATCAGTTGAAGCGTTTGGCATGGAAGTCCAGGCTCTGATCACTTTTAACCCACCCAGGAAATTGTATCGCTGACTTGTACCTCCCAAACCGCTTATTGAATTGAAACGGGCAGTATCAGATGCGCCGGGTAAAATTGTTCCGCTGTAGGTGAGCGTTCTGATAGCAGTATCAATCTGGTAAGTAACATTTACAGATGTAAGCGAAGAGGTGCCAAAGTTGGTGATAAGCACATAAATATCACTTAATCCAGGAATTAAAGGCTGAACAGGTGTAAGAATTGCAACTGCACCTGCATCATTGGCAGGCTGGGAGAATTCGAGAATGCCTATATCCGGCGTACTACTCCTCGCAGACCCATCTATATCAGTTAAGATGGAGGCTACTGCCACACCCGAATCATTCAGATTAGTGGAAATAGATCTTAAGTTGGCTGCCGAAAAGAAAGTGGGCATGAAGTACTGACTATGGCTGTTATTAGAAGGGATATAACTTCCTAATGAATTTATACCTGCGGCCCTGTAATTTGCCAGAGAACCAAATATTGTATTGGCACCTCTGAATGGATAAGTTGCGGTAGAATAATAAACATTGTTATCTATGGTATAAGAAGCGGTACCAAGATTTGCTGGTGTTACGGTATATACAGCTAGTGAACCAAACGGAGAAAGAAAAATATTGTTAACAATGTTAACATTGTTAAATACGGAAGGTGAAGAGGCATTGGTATATAGAGCCGCACCTGTATAACCGGATTCAGCCGTATTTAATTTTACTGTATTAAATACAATATCTGTATATGCGTTACTGGTTTCGTATATTCCATAAGTAACATTTACACCCGCTCCAATCTGTATCATGTTATTAGCTATAACTGTTCTAATGGTTGAAGTTCCTAAAGTTTGTGAGAGATAAATACCATAGCCCCCCAATGTCCCTGAAATAGAATTTCCAATAATCTTATTCGCATTGTCGCAAAACAATAGGGAGAGCCCAAATGGAAACGTATTGTTCTGAACAAGGCCTGTATTGTTGATATTATTTTTAATAACCTGAACACTATTCTGATTATTCAGATACACACCATAATTATAGGAATTAGTAATAGTTGAATTTCTTATGATATTAGCAATTCCTTTTGGAGAAGTGTTTCCATATAGTACCATGCCATAATAACCTCCTGTTGAAGTACAACTATCAACAAGCAAATAGTTTGCACTGTTACCCGCTGCTAAAGCCGTGATTAGCGATCCAGATGCAACAAATGAATTAACAGAGCCGGAAGTAGTAACAGGAGTTCTGAATGTGCATCTCACAAAGGTATTACTATCTGCTGAATTTATTAACTGCACTGCCGTAGCGCTGGCAGAACCGGTAGCGTCAAATGTAATATTTCTGAAAACAAGATTTTTTGCACCGTTGAGTAACAGGGTTGCACGTTGTACTGTACCGTTATGTGTGATATTACATATTGCCGAATCTCCTCCGGCAAATGTTATAGTATTGGTTGCCGATGATCCCGGAATATTGTTGAAAGTAACCTGACCATTGTAAGTACCAGGAGCAATATTTACCTGAACGGCACCTGTTATACCACACAACTGCAACAATTGTGCTAACGCAGTTATACTTTGAAAATTAGTTGATGTTGCAGGTAAAGTGGCATTAACAGTTAACGTTCCGGAAAGTGGTGTACAAACAGTAGCTATCACCGTATCATTATATGTAAAGCTATCCATGATATTATTTGGTAAACTTGACCAGGCTTTTATTTTGTATAAGCCAGAATACGTAAAATTATTACCACCAACGGTAAATGAATTTGAGTCGCCATTTACCAGGTAGCCCGACCAAATATTTGGTGTCTGAACTGTATCATTAACTGACCATCCCACAGTAGTGCTTGTTAAAGGTGTAGGGGAGAAATTCTTAACGGTTACATTTACATTCTGAAAGCCAACGGAGATTGGACTTACAGGTGCAGTAATGCGGGTAAGACCTACATCAACCGAAGGCAATGAGAACTCATAGATGCCGGGGTCAGGTGTATTGCTGCGTGGTAATCCCGTTATATCAACAGGTACAATACTTTGCAGGTTGCTACCAATATTATTGAGAGTGTCATTGGCGGGCTGAAAATAATTAGCCGCAATGTAGGTTCTGAAATTAGGGTTCGCAAAAACACTTAACTGATCAAAAGCACTGCTATTGGCTGTTTTCCAATTGGTCAGGGTTGGAAAGTTGGCGGCATAATAACCTACATATCCCGAAACAGAATTGTTATTAACATAAAATGCATTGTTGTTTATTGTAAATGTACCACTAGGTGTAAAAG
Source organism: Bacteroidia bacterium (assembly GCA_014376805.1). Classification (GTDB taxonomy): domain Bacteria; phylum Bacteroidota; class Bacteroidia; order UKL13-3; family UKL13-3; genus B1. Next base: position 59,989 of record JACMQU010000117.1, on the reverse strand, counting down.
CCGATGGTATATATATACAATATTTGACACCGGTACCACCCCTGTTTATGTAAAAAATATTGTTCTTCACAGATGAATTATAGGTAGTAGAAAAGGCACTTAAATAATAAGCATAACTTGCATTTGTTGTAGTTGATGGATCATCCAGTACTACAGTATTATGATACAAATTATAATAATAACTGTTTGCGTTATAGAATCCATAATGTCCCCCCTGCCCTTTTATATTGTAAATAATATTATTTCTGATCAGTTGAGGATAAGCAGAATTACCAAACGCAGCGCTTGTATTATACATACCATAAAACTGGCTTGTATTGGTTGGAACTGATTTATAAATATCAAAAATCTGATTTCCATCAATGGTATCTCCTATATAATTTGTACTAGAATAAATGCCATAAAATGAAGTTAAAGTTGTGCGTGTTGGCATGCTTATTTTGTTACCTTTTATCAGGTTTCGGTTTCCAAAGTTTATATAAAACCCAAATTGAGAAGGGTCTCTCATATCATTATTTATGAATTGATTATACTGAGCTAAAGTGGTAGATGTATAATCAGTAGTGCCACCCATAACTGTGATGCCATAAGTTGGCCCTCCCGTTCCATTTCCTAGCATCGTACAATTTTTAATTACATTATTAATCCCGTTATAAGTACCGCCTGTGCCAGTTGGAGAATTTGTTGACGCTGAAAAAGCAATAAACGCTGTTGAATTTGTAAGTATATTTCCAAAATCTATCGTATTGTTATCAATAATATTTGAATCAGCTCTGTTCTGAAATAAATAACCAATACCATAGGAAACATTTAATGTGCGTATGGTAAGATTGTTGAACCGCATATAATCTGCACCATTTAAAAAGATAATATAACAATTGGTGGCATCAGGACTGGCTTGTATAATATTATTGTTCCCATTAATTGTAACTGTATTAACAACACTCATTCCTGTTGTTCTTCTAAACTCAACCTGCCCTGTATAAGGCCCACTACCTGTTACAACATTAGCTACTACCGCACCACTCATACCTCCGTTATTTAATGAATACGCAAAATCAACAACAGACTGAAAGTTAGTAGCACTTACTGCCGCTCCGGAATTTATGGTATAAGTACCATTAAGTGGCGTAACAAATATTCTGGATAAGGTATCGTTGGCTGGATTGAAGTCGGTACCTCCATTAGGACTAGAAACCCTAGCGGTAATTACATTAACACCGCTAATCAAGGTAAGCTGGTTTGCTCCGGTAAATACAACCGTATCAACTGCACAGGTAATTAAACTTACAGCAGACCTTACAATAGTTCTGGTAACAGCACCTAAAGTAACCGATACAGAATACGAAGTTAATGAGGTGTTACCGGCATTCTTTACCACTACTTTTACATCCTGTGCACCTGGCACTACCGGATAAGAAACAGGAGAGATAAAACTCACCAGATTCGCATCAATTGAAAAGCCTCCTGCAGGTTCAGCAGCGCCAACCTGTGGCGGATTATTTCTGATAATCCCTAAAATATCCCTCGAAATATTTCCGAAACCCGGTATCGCAAATGTTATTGGAACACCTTTCTGACAAACACTGTTGGGTCTTGGATCAGCTATAGAAACAAGTATTGGATTATCTGTAAAAGAATTTGTATTGAACCCACCCCCACCAATAAAATTACTGTTTTGGTAATTCACTCCGTTTATTCGCGCCACATCGGCACTTACAGGATTACTTTTAACTATGGTGTTGGTATTACACACTGCTAGTTCACCTGTTTCAAACGACAGACCAAGACCGGTTGCAACAGGTGATTGTAAAATAATAAGGTTATTTCTTACATCATTACCGGTATAGCCACTAATTCCTTGTACAGTTATTCCATTTCCTCCGGCTATATTCATTAGTATAGTATTATGATATACTAACAAACCAGAAGTATAAGTCATAACAATTGCGGCAGGTGCAGCACTGCTGAAAGTAGGTTTAAAATAATTGGTGGCAATAATAGATCCTGCAGGAATATTTGCTGTTAGAAACTGCACTCCATTATTTCCAATATTTTCCAGCGTATTTCCAACAATATAAATTTTTGGACTTCCGCCACCACCATTGCAATGATAAATCCCAGAACTGTTTGAGTTACCTGCAGACAATTTTATCAGATTGCTTTGTATATTGTAACCTGATGTTTGGGCAATATTAAATGCATAATTATACATGTTCTCCATTATGTTCCACCTGAAATTAAATAATGGAGTACTACTTAAAACAGTATAATTACTCGTAAGATAAACCCCTTCATAGCCACCTGATATATAGTTTGAATCAATACTGATATCGTGCACGGCCCCTGATGTTCCACCGCATTGCCCGCCATTCAGAGAATTATTGGAGTTATTCAGTTGTACAGGTCTTACAGACTGGTTGGTGCTCGTAGCAACAATCAAACTGCATTTTTGAATATTAATAAAAGAAGCTGCACCCATAAAATGAACCGCCAGGCCATATGAAGTTCCTAATGCCTTTATGGTAATATTTCTAAACGTAACATAACTGCTACCTGTAAATCGTACCGTGTGAGCATCTGTAACCAATGGAGCTGTATATTGTAAAAAGCGTGACGCTGCGTTACCTGCCCCACCATCAAAGGTTACGGTATTTATAGCAGATGAACCGGATATACCAGTAATGTCAATCTGTTCTGTATAAGTTGCGGCACTCACATTAAATTTTACAGGTCCGCTTACCCCTCCTCCGTTTAATGCAGTTACTGCATTCGTAAAACTAATAAAGTTATTTGCTCCGCTTCCAACCGGATTGATTGTAAACACACCACTCATAGCTGGGAATCGGGGACCAATTGAAATTGTATCATTTAACTGATTGTTATCATTACTGCCATTGGGCAAATGCAAATAAACTTTAAATGTATTGGCTGCTATAGCAAAAACAGCCTGTTTACTAATTCCCATATTAACAGTAATGGAACTATTCTGTGCAAGTGAAATTCCGGTTACCAGCGTATCCTGTAAATTCAATCCATTTACCGTATGCCGTATCCGAAATGAGGTAATTGTAGTTGAACCAAAATTACGAACTACAACAGATACATTTTGAGAACCTAATGATAAAGTAGTATCCGGAGAAATAAGGGTAATAAGCCCTGCATCAATAACTGAGTTGGAAGACAATTCATATGCCCCTAGATCGGGCGGGTTGTTTCTAACAAAATCTGTAATATCTGTTGATACCTGTGAGAGAAGAAAGCCTTTGCCTGCTGAAAAAGTAGGTAACAGATTTGTTGAAAAAGTAAAATTAGAATTATTGTTAAAGGAACCAGTTCCACCGGAGGTGGCAGTATTGTAATTTAATGGAGTATAATTACTTCCGCTTACTACTATTAAGGTAGTACCTGAACCTGCGCCTTCCTTATAGTAATTATTATAGTTAAGCACATTTGTGGTTGCACCCGAAACAGATCTGAAAGCAATCGCACCTGAGGCATTGATATGTGTAATAGAAAAATTATTATTCCTGATATCATTATAAGTAGACCCGCTACCTGCCAGATAAATTGCTTGTGATATACCTGTTGCTGCATTATCAATGTTTACACTGTTATGCCATACATCCCAATAATTAGCTGAAGTAAAATAAATACCGGTAGAAGCTGCATTTGTAAATCCACCCCCAATAGCATTGTTAATTAACTGACATCTTTGTGTTGTAGAAGAGCCGCCTGAAGTACTCAGATAAATCCCAAATTGTGCACTGTTAATAATCTTATTTCTGTTAACCTGAATATTATCAGATGATGTACTTAAACAGTTATTTAAGGAGATGGCCGTTGAGGTAGTTGATGCACCATTACCCATCCGCATATTAATAGCATTGTTATTTATTTTAACATTCGAAAGATAGTAGGCATTTATACCATAAAAGCCTGCACTGTCAATCTTATTGTTGCGCATATAAATGTTTAGATTTATCCCTGCTGTAAAACTACCATACATACTTATTCCATACCAGTTATTCTGAATAACATTACTATCGATATCAATATTGAAAGAAGCCATTGAACCCGATAAAGACGTGGTAGCATTAGTTATTGCTACACCGCAAAAGTTTGTATTCGTTTGTATATTTAATGAAGCTGTGGAGCTAATAATACAATTTCTAATTTGGATATTACTGCTGTTATTATAAATATGTACCGGCCACGAATAATTAACACCTGTTCCGATAACAGATATATTTTTAAACCTTATCCATTGCGCATTGTCAAATCTAATCGTATGTGGTGAACCGAAAGTTGTTGCCGAGTATGTTAAAACTGTAGCTGATCCGGCCCCCGTAAAAGTAATCGTATTAAGGGCAGAAGAACCTGCTATACTTGTTATATTGATTTGCTGATTATAAGTTCCTGCAACTGCATTCATGGTTACAGGTCCACAAACACCTCTTGTAATAAGTGCGGTAACCGCAGCCGTAAAGGAGGTGAAATTCGTAAGCCCCGAACCTGCAGCATCTATTGTATAATTGCCACTCATACTGGAAGTGCCGGATAACTTAGCAGTATCATTTAGAAAACAGGCATCGGGTGAACCGTTAGTTTGTGTAATATATACATTTAGCGTATTTACTGAATTTGCAGTAAATGTTGCAATCCCGATATTCACATTTATGGAAGCACCAGGAGCAAGATTTCCACTCCAAACATATTGCGTTTGTGCAACCGAATTAACAGTCCAGTCTAACTTGGCAGAAGTGATGTTTCCCGTTCCTTCATTCTTTAAGGTAACTATGGCATTTACACCTCCCGCACATAACAAACTCGTTGCCGCATCAAGGCCAATAAGTGAGCCGTTGTTTAATCCGGTGGCTGTTGTAAATTCATATGCACCCAAATCTGGTATGCTGCCTCTTGCTGTACCGCTGATATCAGTTGTTACTCCTGTTAATGGCGTACCCAAATTATTCACACCGCATGATGTAGGTGTTACATTGCTTACAATATTGTTATAGATTGGGTCAAAACTTACGCTATTCTGATCAAACTGATTACTGTTTGAAGCCTTCCATGCAGCCAGACTCTGATAGTTAATCCCTGCCTGGTAAAAGGGTATATTACCCGCCAAAGGTGCGTTAACCAGGTATAGATTATAGTTGGATACAAGTCCTGAATAATAATCAGAAAGATAAAGACCAAATCTGGATGCATTAGCTGTTCCTCCTCTGCGCATAGTAACAATATTGTTACGTAAATCTCTGGAGCCGTTGCTGCCATAATAAAGATAAATTCCATAGTCGGGATTGGCATTTGTTTTAGGGGTGGCATAATCAAGCGAAATGGTATTGTTATAAATACTCATTCCGGCATAATTATAATAATCATAAATACCATAATCTGTGCCATTGCCATTAATATTAAAAATGGCATTATTCCTAATAACATTCGTTCCACCTGATATATAACCATACTGAACCGCTATTCCATAAAATCCGTTACCGGATGTCAGTGCTCCTCCAAACGGATTAAAGATCTTATTTCCTTCTATAATTGTATTAGTAAAATAAAAGCTTGCATTTATTCCATATACTGTTCCGGAAGAGGTTCTGTCAGGCCTTGAAATATTGTTACCCCGAATCACTGTGCCATCCAGATAATAATACATATAGATACCCGACTCAAAAAAATTGGTAATGTTATTATTAATAAATTGATTGTTTACATTTGATCCTGTGGCAGATGAATTACTGTATAAATTAATTCCTCTGTATGGCCCGCCCGATGCACTTCCGATAATCTGACAGTTGCGGATAATATTATTGTTACCATGGTTGGCTGAACTGGAAGTACCGGTAAAAGAGCTACTGAAATTAATACCTGCTGAATTAGAAGCAGATCCATTCGTTATCGTTCCTAAGTCAATAGTGCAATTGTCAATGATATTATTATCTGCTGCATTACTCAGCAAAACCCCATAACCATAATTAGTGCTGGTTGATTGAAAGGTAAGATTTTTAAATATGAAATAGTCTGATCCGTTTAAATGAATAACACCATAATTTATTGGAGTTCCCGGAAAATTATAACTGATGATGTGTGTACTTGCTCCGCCTGTTCCACCATCAAATGTTATCGTATTAACTGCTGAAACTCCGGGCACAGTGCCAAACAGAATTTGTTCATTATAAGTTCCTGCTGCCACATTAAAAGTAACCGGCCCCAAAACTCCACAAGACAATAAGGCAGAATCTGCTGCACCAAACCGGGTAAAATTCGTAGTTCCACTCCCCGCAGGATTAATTGTATATGTTCCGCTTAAAGCCGCTGAACAATATGTAACAAACGTACGACAAATGGTATCATTACCTGGCGTAATATTGGTTGCAGAGTTTGGATTGCTTACCCATGTTTTTAAGTTGTAAGATCCGGTAGCCGAAATATTTAATGGTGTTGTAAAACTGGCTGTAAATGATGCGCCTGCCCCAATTGTTAAGCCAGTTAAAATTTGTGTTATAGGAATATTTGAACCTAACTGATAACCGATAGTGGCTGATGTGATTGTGGTGCCTGAAATATTTTTGAAGCTGAACCCAATAGTATTATTACCATTGACAAAATAATTCGGGGATGTATATCCTCCATTTATCACATCAACACTTCCTGACGGGATCAGTAAAGTATAATCTTCTATTTCTCCATAACCTAGTGTGCACGGATTAGCTGCCTGTCCACCCAAATCTCCCGTGATCCGCATTCTGTAAACGCCTACAGGTTGTGAAACAGGAATAGTAAATGAAAGCGCAACAATTGCATTTGGAGTTGTTGTAGGTGATGTCCATACTAATTCAGGTGCTGAAGTACTATAGATTCCATCCTGGTTATAATCTATAAAAATTCTTGCTCCCGTTGAATTACTACTTCCGTTGGTTACAGAGCCTGATATAGTGGCCGCTGCTGCACTGGTAACAGACTGGGTTGTATAATCAAAATAGTATGGTGAATTGCCGGTAGCTACCGAACTATTATTAATAGTACTTCCTAATGTAACATTTTGTATGCCTATATTATAATTGTTTATATTGGTAACAACCGGAACACAATAGGATGTAGATGTATAACATTGTGCATGAACTTCTATATAAATAGACAGACTTAACATATAAAAACAAAAAAGGAGTAAGCCTTTCGCAGATATGTTAAACTTTAACTTTAATTCCCGTTTATCAGTTGTTTTAAATAAATTTTTTACTGTGCTACCTTTAGTACTTAAATGTAAATGTTTTGTATTCATAGGAGATAATTTATAAGTTAGGAAATAAAAAAATAGTACACATGAAAAGACTATGAAGTCTTAAGTATTTTTTAAAAAATAAATAGGCTGTTATGAGAAAAAATATGGCAATAAAAAACATTTCAATACCAACTTTCGAGGTATTTTATTTATTAAAACTTAATTCAAATAAGAATATTAAAACGGAAATTGCAAGGCATTTTGCATAAAAAAAACAGCAAACTGAATAGATCAATAAGCTGTTTTTAATATAATATTAACTTTTCTCAATAAAATTGGCACCTGTAAAGGATCAATAAAAATTAGTGTTCAGCAATAAAATATTTTAATGGATAAATTATTAAGTGAAAATTAAGAGTTATTGTTTATGAAAGTACCATTTTTAAATCTTCCATTAGATCATCTATATCTTCCACACCTACACTTAATCTCAATAAATTATCGGTAACACCGGCTTTCTCTCTTTGTTCCTTTGGTATAGAAGCATGTGTCATGGTAACCGGATGGTTAACTAAACTTTCTACACCACCCAAACTTTCTGCCAGGGTAAATACTTTAAAAGAAGAGGCAATCCTGAATGTTTCATCAAGGTCAGCATCTTTTAAAACAATAGAGATCATCCCACCAAAATCGCGCATTTGTTTTTTTGCAACTTCATGGTTAGGGTGATCTGTAAATCCAGGCCAATAAACCTTTTCAATTTTAGGATGCTTTTTTAAATAATGAGCAATCGCAGCACCATTTTCACAATGTGCTTTCATTCGCAGGTGCAGTGTTTTTAAACCCCGTAATACTAAAAAACTATCCATCGGACCCGGTGTAGCGCCGCATGAGTTATGAATAAATGCGAGTTGTTCATGCAGGTCATCATTATTTGTGATCAGTGCTCCCATTATCACATCACTATGTCCGCCCAGGTATTTGGTTACACTGTGCATCACTATATCTGCGCCCAAATCTAATGGATTTTGCAGGTAAGGAGATGCAAAAGTATTATCTACAGCATAGATGATTTTGTATTGTTTTGTAATCTTTGCACAGGCTTCAATATCCACAATTTGCATCGTTGGATTTGTTGGTGTTTCAACCCATAATAATTTTGTATGTTCATTAATATAAGGAACAATATTGGCGGGGTCACTTAAATCAATAAAATGGAATTTAATTCCATAATGTGCAAAAACCTTCGTAAACATCCGATAGGTACCACCATACAAATCATTCCCGGTTATAACTTCATCGCCGGGCCTTAAAAGTTTTGCTACTGCATCAGTGGCACCCATACCACTAGAAAAGCAAAGGCCATGTTTACCATTCTCAAGTGCAGCCAGACATTTCTCAAGTGCTGAGCGCGTTGGATTCTTTCCTCTGGCATAGGCATAACCCTTGTGCTTACCCGGGCTTTCCTGCCAGTAAGTGCTTGTTTGATAGATCGGAGTCATAACTGCACCGGTGGTTGGATCAGGCTCCTGGCCTGCATGGATGGCTTTCGTACCAAATTTCATAATCAGAATATTTTAACAAACTTAAAGGCATTGATCCATAAAAACTATACAACATTATATTAATACAATTTAACACTTTCTGTGAAGGAATTTCAACATTAGTTTTTCCTAAAAGTTGTTATCCTTACAATATAGTTCACTGTATATATTGAGGTTTGATTTATAATTAAAAATAAAATTTGCATTATACATTTTAAAAATTATCTTGAACCAACAAAAAAAACAGTTATGCCAACAACGCAATTCATCACCAAAATGAATAAAACAGAAGCCGGTTTTCATCTTTTGATGACCTTAAGTCTTGCTGATGGTTCCATCCATAAGGCGGAAAGTTCAGTTATTCTGGAATTCCTGGAAAAAAACTATAAGGAACCTATTGAGATAATAAAAGAACAGGCTTTCTTACGTGCTTGTCCGGAAGAAAATTTAATGGAACATTTTATTGAAACTGCTGAGCAATTTTTTAAAATCAGCAAGTCTGAAGAACGCAATAAACTCATTGCATTTGCCATGAAAGTTGTAATGGCCGATAATAAAATGGAGAATGCAGAAGACTCTTATATAAACGTCTTGTACGATACGTGGGGATTGGATTAGTTATCTTTATAAGAAATAATCAAGTAAGTAACAATAGAATACGTTTCAAATTATGCTTAGTCTGCAACAGATTTGGCTGCCTTAATTTTAAAAGTCTTTAAAGCCTTTAAATCTTTTGAGGTACATTTACATTTATCAGGGGCTGCACTTTCAAAATACATAAGCTCACTATTAGCTGCACTTACAACTAATTTATTACAATATTTTTCATCCTTAGAATGATAATAGTATAAGAAACTATTATCCTGATTTTTAATTGCTTTGTGAATTTCTTCCATTTCAACTTCTTCTGCATCACCATCAAAAGATGTCATGGCATCTTCTTTACTTCCTTTCATATCCAATTGTCCGGTTTCAATTAATAATTTTTTATCAACCAGTAAATTTTTATCCGTTGGATAGTTATTCATCATTTTTGTTGAACCAATTTCGCCATCATTCTTAGCCTGAATTGCATAATTAAAATAGTTATTCATCAACTGCACCGCACGAATCATTTCAATTTCCCAATCGCCTGTATCAATTTTATTGCCACAATACGCATAAGCCAGTAAATTATCAGGCAATACTCTCCTGCTAAATTTACGAGTGATTACAAGACCATTAAAATCTTGTTCTGAACTGGCTACTTTCGATTTATTCTTTGATCCTTTTGATTTGCTGAAATACATAAACGCATAATCGCCTTTGCGGTACCGTTGCATGGCAGTATCCTCTGCAAATTCAAAACCGGTAAACGTCCAGTATTTTTCTATGGCAGCCATCAGTGAATAACTGTATGCACTATCCGGAAACAATACAACAATGAGTTTTGTATCCTTAAAAGTTTCCAAATCTGCTCTTTTTTTAAAATTCCCAAACTGAGCAAACAGGTTAAAACCCAGGAAACATAAACAACTTAATAGCGTAAATTTTTTCATCAGGAAAATAATTATAAAAAATAATAGAATAAAACAAATCTTCTTCCAGAATTTTTTTCAACGCAATCATACAAAATAAAACGGCAGTATGAAAATCAAACTGCCGTTTATTAAACTTTTATTGTTAAAATAATTTACTTTAGATAAAATTCACCTTTTAAAATAACCAGATCAGAAAAACCCGGTAGTTTAAATGTGGTTAACTATTGCACAAATCTTTACGTTCACTCAGCGAAGCGGAATCCATACCATACATTTTGCCATAGGTATGTAAGTTCTCTCTTAATTGCCTTCTGGCTACAAAAATCCTTGTTTTAACCGTTCCAATTGGAATGTGAAGTATATCTGCTATCTCATGGTATTTAAACCCTTTAAAATTCATAGTAAATGGCTTACTTAGGTTCATAGGAAGTTTATTAATGGCACTTTCAATATCCTGTCTGATAAACTTCTGTTCACCTTCATTTTTAACTAGTGGGGAAACAGAATCAAGGTAATAATCATTGTCGGTCTGATCAATAAAAGTATTGCGCTTAACCATACGCCTGTAATTATTGATAAAGGTGTTTTTCATGATGGTATATAACCAACCCTTCAAATTTGTCCCTGCTTCAAATTTATTCTGGTACGTAAATGCTTTTAACATCGTCTCCTGAACTAAATCATTCGAATCTTCAACATTACGGGTAAGTTGATAGGCATAATGTTTCAGCGGCCTGGCTTCTTTCTGAACCATTTGTTTAAATGCTATGGAGGTCATTTTGTTTAACTTATTAATGATTTTGTTAAACAAAGTTAATGATCTTCTATTTATACTTCCAAATATTATTCTCTGATTATTGTCATTTAATCTATATTTAGCATTAGTAGCTTGATTATAAAACAATTAAATTAATAAAGGCACATTATACAAAACAATAAAAGCCAATATTTTCTATGAAAATCAGTACATTAAAATTATGATTTCCATCAAAAATTAGAATTTTAATTCACAATTAATAGAACTTTTTTAAAAAAAAATTAAACAATTTAACTTAATATAGCTTTATACTTGTATCTGGATTTTATGATATAGTAAACACAAACTATAAAAGTTAAATCCGGTATATTATCTTTATCCCCTCAATGGAAATAGCTGTATCAAGAAAGGCCCATTTTAATGCTGCACACAGGTTGCATATAAAAGAGTGGACTGATGAGAAGAACAAATCGTTTTTCGGAAATTGTAATAATATAAATTATCACGGTCACAATTATGATCTGATAGTTACTGTTACCGGAGAAATAGATCCTGTTAGTGGATTTTTGGTTGACATGAAATGGCTCGGCCAGCTTATTCAGGAACAGGTTGAAAACAGGTTTGATCACAAAAACTTAAATTTGGATTGTGAAGAATTTAAAACAATTAATCCAACAGCAGAAAACATTGCAGTGGTGATCTGGAAATTATTAAGAAGCAGATTAAATAACCACTTAAAACTGAAAGTGACTCTTTATGAAACAGAAAGAAACTTCGTTGAATACAACGGAAATTAAAAACCTTCGCCACGAAGAAAAAGGCGATGATCATGCAGGTTTTTCAATGGAAACACCACTTCGCGAAGATGCTTTTGCATTAGACGATGAATTAAAAATCGAACTAATAGAAAAGCATTTTAAAGAGATCATGCTCATTCTTGGCTTAGATTTAAATGATGACAGCTTAAAAGGAACCCCTAACCGGGTAGCTAAAATGTATGTACTGGAAATGTTTAAAGGACTTGATCCCAAAAACATGCCTGTTGCCAAATTATTTGAGAACAAGTACAACTACAAAAATATGCTCATCGAAAAGAATATTTCTTTTCACAGTGTTTGCGAGCATCATTTTGTTCCTATCATTGGCAAAGCTCATGTGGCCTATATCCCAAACGGTAAAGTAGTTGGCCTGTCTAAGCTAAACCGTATTGTAAGATACTTTGCCCAACGCCCGCAAGTTCAGGAGCGAATGACCATACAAATTTCGAATATGCTAAAAGAAGTATTGCATACGAATGATGTTGCAGTAATCATTGAAGCAGATCATTTGTGTGTAGCCATGCGCGGTGTGCAGGATTTGACCAGCAGTACCATCACAGCAGAGTATACAGGCAGGTTTTTAGACACCCATACTAGAGAAGAATTGCAAAGAATGATTGTAATGGAGAAGTAATTTTTTCTTAAGAATCTCATTATCCTAAGTTATTTTATGTTGTGTTTCAACTGGCTTAATGCAATTGCAAATTAATGGTTTTATAGAGGAGCGCAATTTTTCCTGTACAGATTTTAACCGGCTAAATTCATTGTGTATTTTAATAATGGAAATGTTAATTAAAAGTATTTTAAGGCTTGCAATACAAAATCTAATTTATTTTTAATTAAAAAAAAACAATTGAATGAGTTGAACCTAATTGCATATTGTGAGTAGTTAAATGGATATGGGTAAGAATGGTTTTGAAGCCCGAAACTTTTGAGAAAAATTAAGTTGTATTTCACCACGAAGAAAAAACATTTAAAAAGCAGGAAATTGAAAAAAAGTTTGAAATTTCTAAAAACCAGTAATAGCAATATATTTCTTATTAAAGTTACCGGCGCTTTTATCCAATAATAAATATCACTGCGGCTTCTCGAAAACCTTACCCATAATAATAGTCTTCCACACCATATCAACACCAAAGCTATAAGGCATATAGGCCAGAGATGGCATCTCCTTTGTGATGATAACATTGCCATATTTGCCTTTTGTAATGGAACCCATTTTATCACTAAGTTCTATTGCATAGGCACCATTAATTGTTGTTGCGTTAATTGCTTCTTCAGGTGTTAATTTCATTTGGGTACAAGCTAGCGAAACTACAAAGCCCATGCGCCCATTGGGGGTGCTTCCCGGGTTATAATCACTGGCCAGACATACAGGCAAACCGGCATCAATCATTTTTCTGAAGGGTGCATATGGAATTCCTAAAAAAAACGAACAACCCGGCAAAGCTACTGGCATTGTTGAACTTTTTAATAAGCAGGAAATTTCCTCATCGCCGGTATATTCAAGATGATCAACACTTAGGGCATTATTTTCAACTGCGGTCTGTACACCACCAGTATAACCCAATTCATTTCCGTGTATTTTTGGCTTCAAACCATACTTTGCGGCGGCTTGTAATATTTGAGTAGTTTCAGCAGGATTAAAAAACCCGGTGTCACAAAATACATCAATATAATCGGCCAGGTTTTCTTCTACAACCTTAGGCAACATTTCATTAATAATTAAATCTATATAAGCCTTGTGATCATTTTTATATGCCAAGGGAAATGCGTGAGCACCAAGAAATGTTGCTTTTATAATGACTGGAGAAACCACCTTTAACCGTTTAATAACCCGTAACATTTTTAACTCATCCGCAACCGTTAAACCGTAACCGCTTTTTATTTCAAGAGCACCTGTACCAAATCCAATCACTTCATGCAAACGTTTCAATGCATTTTCATACAAGGCATCTTCACTCATGTCCTGTAACCTTCGTGCTGAATTTAAAATACCTCCGCCTGCTTCTGCAATTTCTTCATAAGTCATTCCTTTTATGCGCATCACAAATTCCTCTTCGCGGGTATTTGCGAATACCAGATGTGTATGAGAATCCACAAAACACGGAAGCACAAATTTACCTGTACAATCAATTGTATTCACATCGCTATATGATCCAACTGTTTGTTCATCTTTCATAGATCCATATTCCGCAATCAAACCATCTTTTATAAATAGCCAGGCATTTTCCATAATCGCCAGTTCAGCCATTTCATTACCGGATTTTTTAAGTTTTCCGCTTTCCTCCATACCAACTAATGAGCTGATATTTTTAAGTAGTATTGTAGACATAATCCTTGCAAAGTAAAGCATTTTTATGGCTGTTTAAAATTTGGCGTTAAAGCATTTTGGTCCTTCCGCATGTCATTGGCAAAAGTTATGTAGTTATAAAAAACCTCCTTAAATTACTTACAGAAAACCTATGCTATAAAAGCTCACAGCTAACTCGGATTTTGCGGGCAGGGGTTATAAGTTCGCACCATTTAGCTATAATTTAACTGTAAGCAACTTAGTAAAAACAAAGTTTATTTTTTTTAGTGTAAAATTATGGGGTGTTTTATTTTACTTTGAGAGATTATTATGAATAAGAATTTACTCAGTCTTGTGCTATTATTTTATATAGCAGCCGCTGCAATTGCCCAGGCACCACATAGTTATACTTCATCAGAAATACTACTGCAATTGAAGAAACTAAATACTGTTGGCTCCGTACTTTATATAGCTGCACATCCTGATGATGAAAACACCCGGTTACTGGCATATCTCGAAAATGAGAAATGTTTGCGCACAGGCTATCTGAGTTTAACACGCGGCGATGGCGGTCAGAATTTAATTGGTTCAGAGCAAGGCATAGAATTAGGCCTGATCAGAACCCAGGAGCTTTTGGCAGCACGCCGGGTTGATGGTGCGGAACAATTTTTTACACGCGCTTATGATTTTGGTTACAGTAAAAATGTACAGGAAACTTTTACCAAATGGACTCATGATTCCATACTGGCAGATGTGGTATGGATCATTAGAAGTTTCAGACCAGATATTATTATCACCCGCTTTTCAACTGATGGCAGCGGCGGCCATGGACATCATACAGCATCTGCTTTGCTGGCAGAAGAAGCATATGATGCAGCAGGTGATAAGAACCGCTTTCCGGAGCAGTTAGCGTTTGTAGATACATGGCAACCAAAGCGGTTATTTCATAACAGTACTGCACGCTTTTTCAACCCTAATGCAGATCTGAGCCAATTAATAAAATTAGATGTAGGTGCATATAATCCCTTACTAGGCAAAAGCTGTGGAGAACTTGCAGCAGAAAGTCGCAGCATGCATAAATCTCAGGGTTTTGGCAGTGCCAAGCAAAGAGGTGAATCCTTTGAATACTTTAAACCGGTTAGAGGCGACACAACGGTAAAGGATCTATTTAAGGGAATAGACTTTACCTGGCAGCATGTAAAAGGAGGAAAAGCAATTGAAAAAAATTTAAACAAAGCCATTAAAAAATTTAATGCGCAAAAGCCTGAACTCACCATCTTCTATCTGAAAACTTTTATCGATCAGCTTAATCAGATAAATAATATTGATCATACAAAAATAACTTCCGAAACCATGAAGTTTTATGAAGCGAATGAATTGATTACTGCATGTGCCGGATTATTTGTGGAAACCCTGTCTAATACCTATAACTATTCACTTGATGATACATTGAAGATGACGTTTAATGCCATTAACAGAGGCAATAACCGGATCTCTTTAAACGGCTTTATTTATAGTGGCTACAATGGCGAAGGTGGTTTGCCTGATTACGATATTATATTAAGAAAAGATTCAGTTTATAAATTCCTGCATGCAACTTTAGATAGCGATCCGCACAAAGATTCATCGTTAACCATGCCCTATTGGTTATTTTATCCAATCAAGGATAATTCATTTCAAATCACCGAAAATATGTTAACTGAAAACCCATACAATTCTAAAGGTTATTTATCAGATTTCGCATTTCAGATTGATGGTTATTATAATTATAGTTTATATAGAAAATTTCAGTATAAATGGTCTGATCCTGAAAAAGGGGAACTTTACCGGCCTTTAATAATTACACCTCCTGTAATGATCAATCTTCAGCAAAAAAGTGTGGTGTTTGCAGCTGAAAAATCCAAAGAAATTTTTATTACCTTAAAGGCAGGTCGCAACAATGTAAAGGGGCAGTTGAATATTCAGATTCCTGATGGATGGAAGATGACTTCGAAAGACAATAAACCACATGAAGAATTTAATTCTAACACTGATAAAGGACTGGCATTTGAAATAGCCGTTAAAGGAGATGAACTGGTAATGTCTTTTATGCTTACTCCTCCCGCATTTGATATGGAATCAACTATGAAAGTTTCGGCTACCGTAAATAATGTTGAGTATGGTCGTGGGATCAAAGAAATAAAATACGATCATATTCCCGTTCAAACATGGTTCCCGGTGGCAGAAGCAAAACTTGTTAAAATGAATCTGAACAGGAAACTGCAAACCGTTGGATACATAGAAGGCGCAGGTGACGAAATTGTTAACTCACTTGAACAGGTAGGCTATCAGGTGGTGAAAATTTCGGATCAGCAATTACAAAACGGCGACCTTTCAATTTATCCATCAATAGTTGTTGGGGTGCGTGCATTTAATACCAATGAAAAACTACAACAATTTAAGCAGCGCGTGTTTGATTATGTAAAGAATGGAGGGAACCTGGTGGTGCAATACAATACCAACAGTTTTGCAGGCCCGTTAAAAGAGCAGATTTCGCCGGTTCCATTTAAGCTTAGCAGAGAACGTGTAACCATTGAAGAGGCCCCTGTAACTTTTGCGATTCCTGATCATGCTCTCCTGAACAAACCAAATAAAATTACCGGTAAAGATTTTGATGGATGGATACAGGAAAGAGGAATATATTTTGCGAGCGACCTGGACTCAAATTTTCAATGCCCGCTGCTCATGAACGACCCTAATGAAAAGCCTAACAAGGGAAGCCTCATAATTGCCAAATATGGCAAAGGAACTTATATTTATACAGGTCTTGCTTTCTTTAGGGAATTACCGGCAGGCGTGCCTGGTGCATATAGATTATTTGTGAACCTGGTGGAGTATGGTAAATAAGATATTTGGGTAAGTATAAATTTGTATTACAATTAAAAAAACTAAGATGTCACATTGTTCATTTTCTATAGAATTTAACGGGGATGCTAATAGCCTGATCACAAAAGTTTCTGAAGCTATAAATGGAGCAGGCGGTGTATTTAACGGTGATACTTCATCGGGTAATTTTAGCACCCCAACTCCCCTTGGGGAGATTATAGGAAATTATATGCTGAATGATTCATCACCTATCCATATAACAATTTCAAAAAAACCATTCTTAGTAAGTTGCAAAGCAATTGAAGGAAAACTAAATGACTATTTAAATGGTTAATTTTAACCCGGGAAACTTATAAATTTAATGGATTAAGTTATCAGGCAAACAAATTGTAATACTCACAAGTTTTATATGGACGAAATTGCTTTGTTCACAAAATCTAAATCTATCGATTAAACTTTATGCCTACGCTGTTGATTAAAGTAAATTAAGTTAACCCTAGTTCACATATTATATCTTACCGGGTAAAAATGTGATTTAGGAAGAAACAGGTTAATTAATCACTGTCAGGATTTATACAGTTAAAAGCTCTTCTAAGGCTTTTACTATAATGTTGATTCTTATTGTTTATCATCAAGTTTATA
The DNA here is from genome assembly GCA_014376805.1 of Bacteroidia bacterium. GTDB lineage: Bacteria > Bacteroidota > Bacteroidia > UKL13-3 > UKL13-3 > B1. Next base: position 42,313 of record JACMQU010000117.1, on the reverse strand, counting down.
TAAAAACGCAACAAAATACCAATCCGTTTGTTATAAGTCTATAAAATTATAGTATTACAATTATGGCAAACTATTTAATCATTGGCGCATCCTCGGGAATTGGGAAAAAACTTGCTGAACAATTATGTGAATCCGGTCATCAGGTGTATGGAACATATAATAAAAATAAATTAATTTCAAATAATAGTTTAATTGAGTACCATTATTTGAATGTGTTAGACGAAAGTTTAAATTTAGACTATTTGCCGGATACGATAAATGCAGTGGTGTATTGTCCTGGCACTATCAATCTTAAACCTTTTAGCAGAATTCCACCTTCAGAATTTTTAATTGATTTCAACATTCAGGTGATAGGAGCAATTAAAATTATACAAGCTGTGTTGCCAAAATTAAAAAATGCTGAAAATTCATCCATTCTTTTATTTTCTACCGTAGCCGTTCAAATAGGCTTTCCTTTTCATTCACAAGTCTCTGCTTCTAAAGGGGCAATTGAAGGACTGACAAAAGCACTGGCTGCTGAATTAGCTCCCAAAATAAGAGTTAATTGTATAGCACCTTCCTTAACCAATACGCCACTTGCAGCTTCTCTTATTAATACTGATCAAAAACTGGAAGCAAATAAACAACACAATCCTTTAAAAAGAATTGGTACCCCAAACGATATCGCTGATATGTCCGCATTTCTACTTTCGGATAAAGCAAATTGGATTACCGGGCAGATAATGCATATTGATGGTGGCATGTCTTCTTTAAACACATAGATATTTTATGCCACACAATTAATTAAATAAACTAATAGAAAACTTACTTGTAATATGAAAAAATTCTTCAAGAAAAAACATTTTTAAAAAAGGATGTTTTTGATAAAAAAATCAATAAATTTAAATTGTCATTACAAATCGGAAAATAATTTCTATTAGTTTATGAAAATTCTTCTTACCGGAGTAACCGGATATATAGCACAAAGGTTATTGCCTGTTTTATTGCAAAATGGTCATGAAGTGATTTGTTGCGTAAGAGACAAAAACAGATTTAACAAGAAAAAGTTTATGTCTCCAAATCTCTGTGTAATAGAGTCCGATTTTTTGAACAAAAAAAGTTTAGAGCTTATTCCGGAGGATATTGATTTAGCTTATTACCTTATCCATTCCATGTCTACACAAACAGGTGACTTTGAAAACATGGAGGAAATATGTGCTTTAAATTTTAAAGAACGAATTGAACAAACTAATACTAAACAGGTTATTTATTTAAGTGGAATTAGCAATGCTGCTGAGTTATCCAAGCATTTATCTTCCAGAAAAAATGTGGAATCAATTTTATCAGAAGCCAGGTTCGCACTTACAACTTTAAAAGCCGGTATCATAGTAGGTTCAGGAAGTGCCTCTTTTGAAATCATTCGCGATTTAGTGGAGAAATTACCTATCATGATTGCTCCGCGCTGGATAAAAACAAAATGTCAGCCTATTGCTATTCGCAACGTTGTAGAATTTTTAAGTGGTGTTATTGGTAATGTAGAAACTTATAATAAAAGTTATGACATTGGTGGTCCCGACATTTTAAGTTATAAGGAGATGCTTTTACGTTTTGCAAAAATACGTGGGTTGAAAAGGCATATAATTATCGTACCGATAATGACACCAAAAATTTCTTCCTACTGGTTATATTTTGTAACGGCCACATCTTTTGCGCTTGCAAAGAATTTAGTAAATAGCATGAAAATTGAAGTGACCTGCAAACCCAACAATTTAACTTCGTTGCTGGGTATAAAATTATTGGATTATAACACCTCCATAAAACTTGCCTTTGATAAAATTGAACAAAACCAAGTGCTCTCAAGCTGGAAAGATGCGCAAACAAGTCAAATATTCAGCAAAGGTTTTTCTAAACTTATTGAAGTACCGGTTAACGGATGCTATAAAGATATTCGTGTACTTCAGCTTAAAACAGGTCACACCTCGCTTGAAAAAATTTGGTCTATTGGTGGTAAAACCGGTTGGTATTACGGCAACTGGCTTTGGAAAATAAGAGGCTTTTTAGATCAGCTTTCCGGTGGAGTAGGAATGAGAAGAGGAAGAAAAAGTGAGACAGAAATAGTATCGGGTGACGCCCTTGATTTTTGGCGTGTTCTTTTTGCAGATAAAGAAGAGAAACGATTATTGTTATATGCAGAAATGAAACTGCCGGGCGAAGCATGGCTGGAATTTAAAATTGACAAAAATAATATTCTAACGCAAACCGCAACATTCAGACCATTGGGCTTATTAGGCAGATTATACTGGTATTCGGTATTTCCATTTCATGGTTTTATTTTTAAAGGGATGATCAATAAAATTGCTGAAGTAAAAAATTAGTGGTGCACAAACCAAAAAATCCCCCTATAAAAATTGCATTTTATTATCATTCAAAATCATGTCATCCCAAATAAATTGTTACGTGCAATATAGCTAATGGAATTGCCTGATAGATTAGGCTACTACAACTTTAAATAATTTACTTATTTACCATTTACGCGTGGGTAACAGACAGAAAATTTTTAGGTATTATTTGGTGCTTTTTACTTATTAAAAACACCCTCTCCGTAGGTATTTTCTTTGCACTTGTACTCGCTCACATTGGAGGATAGTGGTTAAACCCAACTTTATGAGCGACTACAATCAGGATGACTTAGACATACCTATGGAAATCATTTAAACAAACAGCCAGTTTGAATTAAATGTACGTGAAACTAAATTCAAATTCTACCACAGTTCTTATAAAGTAACAGCAGTTACATGGTACTGTTACATTATTTATAAGAAAGCACAAACCTACCAGAATACTTGCGTTTAAAAAGGAACCTTACCCATACATTTAAATTGTTGTTAGTTTAAAGGATATAACAGGAACATGCAGGCAATTTTATTCAGACTCAAAAATACCTATAAATAGGTATTGATTAAAAATCTGAATTTCCACACCTTTGACACAACAAAATATGATTTTTACCAAGATATAGGTATGGATATAAATAATAAAGAACCACAATTTCACGATAGATTTTTACACGGGTTAAAAATCATAAATTATAATACCTATGGATACCCGAAAAAAATGCCCTCCGGAGTTATGCTAAAATCCGTATGGGTTGTTAATTCATTTTAAAGCTCCGTTTTAGCCTGTTAAGCCAAAACTAAGGCTTTAAAAAAGTTACCCAAATAAAATAAATTGGAACATAATTGTACTGCCATTAATTAAAAGTTACCATATTGCAGTTGCACCGGAAGCCCTATTGCAACTGCAATTCAATTTAAAATTTTAAACAGAAGAATTTTAAAAAAAAATACAGGAAAGCGAATAGCAATCAGTTACGTACAATTAGCTACCACATACCTGCTAAAGGTATAAAATTTACCTGTTTACAAATTGTATTTAAGGTCTTTTGTGCATAACAAAACGCAATTTTGATCCAATAAACCAATCAGAAAAAACTTTTATATTATATAACATCCGGCTTTATAAATAAACCGTAAAATTACAATAAATTTAATTTAAGATATGACATATATTCTTCCTTAAAACTAATGGTTTGATGAATCCCTTTCTGGTTAAGAATATAGGTACTCAGACTTTTTGCATCACGTTCATGAATATTGAAAACGCCAGAGCCTTTTTGCCAGGTAAAATTCTCACACAATAATCCTTGTTTATTTATCCAGTATCTGCTGTTTTCTTTCACCTTACTTACAATTTCATGAATGGGTTTTGGTTGATTCAATTCAAATAACAAATGAATATGATCCGGCATGCCATTGATTGCTTTAGGAGTGCAATGCTGTTCCTTTAATTGCATCGATAAGTAATCATATATAATACTTTCCTTATCTTCTAAGATGAGGGCCTCTCCTTTATCGGTTGAAAACATCAAATGTATAATTTTTTTTGAAAATTTTTGCTCCATTGCATTAATTTTTAACTGACAATTTTTTTAAATATCTAACCAAATTTCATTACATTCAGCTTTATTATTTTTGTAAATTGAACGGCTCAAATTAAACACGAATAAAATGAATACCCTAATAACTGATTGCAACTAAATCCTATAAATAGGATTTAATTTTCAACCGGATTGCAGGAGGAAATAGTAGCTTGTTTTAACCGTGATCTCTATAGATAAGGTTCGCTGGTAAAAATAATTAAACCTTAAAAGTATCAGTAGTTTTTTTTCAATAAAACGATATAATCTTTGAATCGATTTTATCAACTACCATAGATTTTTTTATAAGTTAAAATTTACTTCTTCATTATTTAAACCATAAAAACAAAATATACCCGAAGGTTAAAATTCTTATAATAATCCAGTAGTTTAATTCAGGTAATTGGCAATTAAGCCACAGCCTTTTCAATCACTTCAATCAAAGCATCTGCCTCTTGTTCATTGTGGGCAAGTAATATTTTAGAATCGGCAATTATTTTATCGGCAAACACTTTATCTTTTAATCCTTTAGCATTAACCATTACATTAAAATAAGCACCTTTCACTGCGGCTTTCACGCATAAAACACCCACCCCGGCATCGGTAACAGAATTTTGATTTCCTTTTTCTATCATAGCGCGTAATAACGGCAAACTGCTGTTAGCAATTCGCATCACTTTTAGCGGAATTTCGCAGGCATATTTGGTAGCAATTTCAATAGCCGCTATCCTGTTTGCTTTTTCTTGTTCATTGTTTTTAGAAAGAGCAAAGGCCATCATTATTTCAGTGAATGCGGCGGTATCTTCATCAACGGCTTTCAACAAAGCATCTTTTATAAGCTGGCCCGAAGCAGCCATATCACTAAAAAAAGCAAGCTGATCTTCCCAGCCTTTTTTACCCGCACTCAGATTAGCTACCATCGTTCCTAAGGCCACACCTAAACTTCCCACGTATGCGCTAATAGAGCCCCCGCCCGGTGCCGGACTTTCACTTGCAGTTTCATTAGCAAAAGCAAGCAGATCCATCTTTATTAAACGTTCTTTTGTGGTGTTGCGTAATTTATATTCTATTATTTTCTGTTCCGGATCAAATTTACTTAACTGATCCAGCCCCAATGATGTAATAGCCATTTGTATCAACTCTTGTTCACTTACACCTGTTGATCTTTTTTGTTTTTGTAAGAAATATTTTCCCGCATCTATCATAGCTTGTAAGGGTATCAGACCAACCAGTTCGCTGCCAGTTATTCGTATGCCACGGCTGTCAGCACTTTTACACACTTCTTCAAAAGCATTATGCACAGAAGTAACTTTATAATTTGTGAGGTTCATGCTTATCTGTGCAATACCATACTCTTCAATATACCAGCCAATCGCTTTACATGATTTCAAAGTTCCTGGAACCCTGACATCATTCCCTTCACTATCCTTTACCACTTTACCTGTAACAGGATTTCCTTCTCTTTTAACCCTTCCTGCTTCTCTTACATCAAAAGCAATTGAATTTGCTAGTCGCACTGATTTTGAATTGAGGTTAATATTATAGGCAATTAAAAAATCACGTGCTCCTATAACAGTTCCACCGGCTTTTACATTAAAAACGGCAGTCCCATAATCTGGCCTCCAATCCGGTAATTTTATTTTATCAAAAAAACCCTCATACTCACCCGCCCGAATCACAGAAAGATTATTCCTTTCCTGATCAGGTTGTGCATACTCGTATAAATAAACAGGAATAGCTAAAGTTTCTCCTACTCTTTTTCCTAGTTTTTGCGCAAATAAAACAGTCTCTTCCATACTAATCCCGCTTATAGGAATCAATGGACAAACATCGGTAGCCCCCATACGGGAATGCTCCCCTTTATGTTTACGCATATCAATGAGTTCAGCGGCTTTACTGATAGCAAGAAAAGCTGCTTCAATAACGGCTTCCGGCCCGCCTACAAAGGTAACAACAGTTCGGTTAGTGCCTTTACCTGCATCTACATCCAGTAACATCACGCCCTGAACACTTTCTATAACATCCGTAATTTGCTTAATAATCTGCATATCATTACCTTCACTAAAATTAGGCACACATTCTATTAACCTCATTTTTTTATTATTATAAGTAAGCAACGAAACTAATAAAAAAATCAGGTAGGAACAGAAATTAAAATAAAAAATATAATCTGCTTTAAAGTAGATTTTCGCCATATTTTAACGTTCTTTGAAGCATGTCTTATTTGCATTTTTTAATACCTCCACAAAAGGGAATTCCAATCTTGCTTTTTCATCAAATCTTACCTAAAGATCCAAGTGTGATGAATACTCCGCCAGAACTATTCGAAAGTTATTTATCATTCCTCAAAGGAGAGGGTTATCAGCCGGTATCCCTTTCTCAGTTAGGTAAAATTGTTACGGGAGAAATTCCGAAACTGGAAAGAGCGATTTACTTTACTTTCGATGATGGTTACCTTAGCCAGATTAAATATGCTTACCCGCTGTTACGCAAATACGGATTTAAAGGTTCAGTGTACATTATAGGCGATAAATTAAAGGAAAAAAGTGATGAACAAACTGGCGACGAAGAACATCAGTACGCAGATTGCTCAGACTTACGCAACCTTGACCCCGAAGTGATGGAAATTGGATTACACAGCACAACTCACTCTCCGTTTTCAAAACTTTCTTCTAAGGATATGGAAAATGAAATTTTAAAAAACATCTCGTTATGTAATAAATTTAAGTTACCATTCCTGCCATATTTTGCCTATCCTTATGGAAGCAGACCAGGCAGCAAAAAGCAATTAAATGAGATGAAAACCATATTTAAAAACATTGGTTTAAAAGCTGCATTCAGAGTTGGCAATAGCGTTCAAAAATTACCAGTTAAAGATCTGTATGAAATTAAGCGAATTCATATTTCAGGATTCGACACAATTGACAATTTAAAAATAAAATTAAAAAGGGGGAAACTGAAACCTTTTTAATCTATATCTTACCTGATCAAAACATCATTTATAAAATCACAATTCAATTCCTTATTTACCAAATCGGCAAGTATTTTACGCTGGTATTGTAATTCATTGCGCATAGCCGGAGAATTTATATATAAGATAAGCTGCCCTTTATAAACCTGAATTTTGTCTGTATTTTTTGAAATAAGATCCCCAACAATTTTAGGCCATAATTCTATTAATTGTGCCTCCAGTAATTTAGGCTTCAATTTGTTCTGATCAACAAACTTATTGATCATTTCTTTCATACTTAATTCATTATCTCGACGCATTGTGGGAAAGGTTTGCAAGACCACAAATATGATTAAATTTACCGGCTTATTACAAGATGTGGGGAAAAATGTTTAAAGTCATTAAAATGGCTGTAAGTTTTTAAGTATCTTGCCATCCTTAATATGTAAATATGGCCAAAATAAAATTTGATAATAGCAATGCACAGTTTTTTAATACATTACGTCAGCGTGTTGATGATTATTTCATTATAAAAAACATAAAGTCCACTGGAAATTTCAGGTTGTTCCTCAAAACAGGTATTTTACTTACCATCCTGGCAGTATGTTATACAGTATTGGTTTTTTTTACTCCGGAATCGGGATGGATCAGCTTAGGGATTTGTGCTATTATGGGATTTGACATGGCAGCCATTGGCTTTAATGTAATGCATGATGGCGCACACGGCAGTTATTCAAGCAAAAAATGGGTTAATGAAATTATGAGCTACTCCTTAAATATTATGGGTGGAAGCAGTTATATGTGGAAACAAAAACATAATATCAATCATCACTCATATACCAATATTGAAGGTATGGATGATGATATAGATATTAAACCATGGATTCGTGTTCATGCCAGCCAACCCAAACACTGGTTTCATCGTTTTCAGCATGTGTATGGCATGTTACTATATGGAATGACTTATTTGTTCTGGGTGTTTATGAATGATTTCACCAAGTATTTTGGTGGTAAAATTTCTGAGCATACGCCGTTGCGTAAAATGAGCATCGCCGAACATTTAATTTTCTGGGGTACAAAAATTGGCTATGTTGGATTGTTTTTAATTGTCCCTTTTATCTTCGCCGGTGTAGTTAATACACTTATCGGATATGCCCTTACCGTTTTTGTTTGCGGTTTAGTAATTGCTGTAGTTTTTCAACTTGCACATGTAGTGGAAGATGCCCCTTTTATTGATACTAAAGGAGAAAGCACAAAAATAGATACAGAATGGGCCATTCATCAGTTAAACACAACTTTCAATTTTGCCACTGGCAGTAAATCTGTAAGCTGGTTATTGGGTGGGCTTAACTTTCAGGTAGAACATCATTTATTTCCAAGAATAAGCCATGTGCATTATCCACAAGTAAATAAAATCCTTATGCAAACCTGTAAAGATTTTGGTGTGGCTTACAATGAATTCCCTACTGTGATTAGTGCTTTGCGTTCACACTTATTACACCTAAAAAATATTGGTGTAGCTGCTTAAATACGATTGTTTTTTTTTAATTAGCTGACCGGTTTACTATAGTTTGACCGCGCATTTTATTAAGTGATTGAAATACCAATAAGGTTTTTAAATAAGTTTCCATATCACTCAAATTATTATCCCCGTCAAATCGATGAATCATATTTGGGATTATATCTTTTTTTAGTTTTTGTGATCCAAAAAGCAATTCAAAAGGAGCTTCCTTTTTTAATGCATCAAAGAAACTCACAGGGGTTTTTATATCTGTAAACGGAAAAGAAAAAGTGCGGTTTGTTTCATTAAAATGTTCCTTCAAATACTGCATAGCCGATTGGGTTTGATTTACCTGTTCATTGATATCGATATTCCAGTATTCTGGGTGCCAGGTGCTATGGCTTCCTAAAATAAAGCCCTTTTTTTTCAGATCCTTCACCTGCTCACTACTCATATAAGGTTTATGCTTTTTCAGGTAATCATCAAATGAATAATTTATTTCATTTGCCAGGATATCAAAAACCTGTTTATTTTTGTAATTGATGGCTTTTATTCCAGCAGCATATCCGGGCATCATAATTCCATTTAACTTTAAGATAGCTTCAACTTTATGCTCAAGGTTATGGTTATTTTGTTGTTTGATAAATTCAAGTAAAATACTCGCCTTATACCTATGTAATAATGCCTTATTATCCAACACACCGGTGTTTAAAAAAAAGATAGCCGGCACTCCCTTTTTCACCATAAGATCAGTTGCATTTTCATACGTTTGTCTAAGACCATCATCAAAAGTAATAATAAAACTTTTCGGTGGAACAGGCTTGCCATCGCGGATACAGGCATATAAATCAGCGTAACTAACCGGGTTTAAATTTTTAAGCAACAGATCAAGATCATTTTCAAACTGCTTACTGTTTTTTGAACCATAAGGAAGTATATGTTCCAGATGAATCAACCTTTCATTGGTTATGGCGTGATAGATAGGAATAAACAAGCCTGAGTGCTTATTGAGAGCCATTAAAGGGGCCATTGGGAGAAGAGAACATGCTTTAAAAAAAAGTGCTTTTTTATTGCTCATAGGGTTTAATTTCAGCCATTACCTCTTCTATAAAAACAGCATGCGTGTGTTGCGTATGAGTATGTTTAGCAGCCTTACGAACCTTTAAGATAGCCAATAACTGCAGCATAACAAACTGCGGAATTTTAGGCAAAACCCGTACAACACGTTTGTCATTAGCATAAGTAAGTATTATCAGTATGAATGATACAAAAAAGGCAGCAACACAACAGAGTAAAAATATTCCTAATGGCGGGTAAAAGATGAAATCCAGTAACAGGAAAATAGCCACAGCAGGAAATTTAATTACCAGCGGGGGACGCATGTGGTTGATACCATAATAAATCTTATCAAAACTAAATTTAGCAATGCCATTTGCAATCACATTAAGGCCTAACCTGGCGTATCTGAAATACCCATACAACCATTTTGATCTTTGTTGGATTAAACCCTCTCCTGTGGATGTTTTTTCATCAAATACAATGGCTTGTGGTTCATACCATATTTTATCAACGAGGGTGATTACTGTAGCTTGCAGTTTTTTATCAAAGCCCGACAAATACACATCGAATTCAACTTTTTTGAAAATCTCTACATCCATAGCAAACCCTAAGCCCCAGATACCTGATGACAAGCCAAGTTTTGGCCTGCTGAATTTATCAATGAAGGTATAATATGTTTCATTGGCCGCATCCATGCAAGCTGCGTCGGTGTTCAGGTTTTTAGGAGCAATTCTGCCTTGAACCACTTTAAACCCACGGTTAAAATGCTGGTTCATTAAACTAAAATATTCTGGGTGAACCAGGTTATCTGCATCAAAAACCGAGAGGGCATCGTGTGGTTCTACAAAATTTTCAATTGCAAAGTATATAGACTTCGTTTTTGCATTCAGATCTTCTGTAGGTTTCAGGATAGTTATTCCCGGACCATTCAAATGACTTAAGTCTTCCCGGATTTTATCAGCCACCACATATATATGTACATTTTTATAAACTTGCTTTTTGAGAGAATCAACAAGCGGTTCTATAAAAGTATATTGTTGGTGTGCACAAACAATTGCTGCGAAACTGTATTTTTTTGTAATAGGAACATCTTTGGTTATGCCCATGCCCAAGAGCCTTTGAATAGTTACTAAAACATAAGAAACAAACGGAACCAATAAATAAAAAATAATGAGACTTTGGGCAAGAAATAGTATTATTCGAATCATATAAGGTCTTTATGTTACGAACATACTCAAAAAAATGAGTAATGCGGTCTCTCCGGTATTATTTTTTCACACCTGAAATTAAAATTTTAGCTAATAATAATATTTAGTATAAGATCTGCTGCTTATTTAATTATTTATGCTTTTAACATCTTATTTTTGACCCTAATTAATGTCGACAAAAAAAATCAAGATAGGAAAAGCCTTTGACTGGACTTTATTTGGAAAAATCTTTTCCTTGGCCCTTCCATTTAAAAAACAATTTTATTCAGCAGTTGTCTTAACACTCGCAATGTCCTTTTTAGGACCTTTTCGTCCATACCTGATCCAATATACACTCGATCATTATGTGGCATCCGGCAATGAAGAAGGTTTGTTGCGAATGAGCCTGGTCATTTTTGGATTATTGATTGTTCATGCAGCCATACAATTATGGAGTACTATTCTTGCCAATTTCCTTGGTCAGCAAATTATAATGGACCTGCGCAATAAAATTTACAGACATTTACTCGGGTTACAATTAAGGTTTTTTGACAGGACACCCGTGGGCACACTTGTAACACGCAGCATAAGTGATATAGAAACAATCAGCGAAGTGTTCAGTGAGGGAATGATCAATATTGTTGGTGATATTTTTCAAATCATATTTATTCTGATCCTGATGTTCATTACTGATGTGAAACTTTCACTGGTAAGCCTTTCTGTTATACCCGTGTTGTTTTACAGTGGCTATCTGTTTAAAGAAAAAGTTAAAGAGAGTTTTGAAGAGGTAAGAAACCAGGTGGCAAGGCTCAATACATTTGTACAAGAGCATATTTCGGGCATGCACATTGTACAGTTGTTTAATAGAGAGCAACGCGAGTATGATGCGTTTAAAGCTATCAACAAAGATCACCGGGATGCCAATATTAGATCAGTGTTTTATTATTCTGTGTTCTTTCCTGTTGTAGAAGTGTTGTCAGCAATTTCTATAGGACTTATAGTCTGGTATGGCGCCAAAGGTGCAATGGATCAACACTTATCTATAGGAACCATCATTGCATTTATTATGTATATCAATTTATTTTTCAGACCAATCAGACAACTGGCAGACCGTTTTAATAACCTGCAAATGGGCATGGTAGCCAGTGACCGTATTTTCAGGTTACTGGAGAAACAGGAAGACTTAGAACCCTCTGGAACTTTATTGATGCAAAGACCTGAAGGTAATATAGAATTTAAAAATGTATGGTTCGGTTATACACCCGGTGAAACAGTTTTAAAAGACATCAGTTTTAAAGTAAAAAATGGACAAACCATTGCATTGGTGGGGGCAACAGGTGCAGGTAAATCGAGTATCATCAATTTACTGAATCGATTTTATGAAATTGACAAGGGATTGATTCTGATTGATGAGGTGCCCATCTGCAACTATTCCAATCAAAGTCTGCGCAGATATATCAGCGTAGTGTTGCAGGATGTGTTTTTATTCAGTGGTACCATCATAGATAATATCCGCTTATTTAACAAACAAATCGGGGAAGAGGAAATTATAGCTATTTCCAGATTACTGGGTGCACACCCTTTTATTGAACAACTGCCTGATGGTTATTATCAGCAGGTATATGAGCGGGGTGCAAGTTTATCGGTGGGGCAACGGCAATTAATTTCTTTTGTGCGGGCAATGGTTACTAACCCCGCTATTCTTGTTCTCGATGAAGCCACTTCCTCTATTGATCATGAAACAGAAGTAGTGATACAAAGTGCTATTGAAAAAATGAGAAAAGGAAGGAGTTGTATTGTTATTGCACATCGGTTAAGTACCATAATGGATGCCGATCAGATACTTGTAATGGATAAAGGAATAATTGTTGAGCAGGGAAACCATGCGGAGTTGTTAGCTAAAGGCGGGTTTTATAAAAATTTATATGACCATCAGTTTGTTTTATCGGGGGAAGGGTTATTTACTCAACCAATATAACCAGAATTTACGCCTGCATTAACACCAATCATAAAAACAACCTCTTACATTTCCTTCCTGCTTTAGGAACTTGGATATGGTGATCTTTCCATCGAATCATCCATTTAATAAAAAATAATCCGATGTTTAAATCTGATATATCGATGTTCGTTTTTACCATAAATTTAAGTTCAACCGTTTTACCATCCTTCCCACACCAAACATTTGCGGCAGTAAGAATAGCACAGAGAATTACAATTATCTTTAAAACGACTTTACAGGCTGCAGACATTTGACCTGAACGCAACGATATAGATATTAACAGGAAACCCGCATGTATACTTTAAAGATAAATTACTTAAATCCGAACATTTTCAGATGAGCCCGGTAATAAGTCGTTTTCTTATGCATTCATCAATGCTTCATACAATTTATCAATTTCAATTGGCTTATGTAAGAAGCCATTAAAATACGGATTATATTCTTCCTGAAACTCTGCGGTAATATCTGCTGTTAATGCGAATATAGGTGTAGTCATATTCATGTTCTTATATTTACGAATATGTTTCGTTGCCTCAAAACCATCCATTTCAGGCATATGAATATCCATTAATATAAAATCAAAAGTTGTTTGTTTAGATTTTTCAATTGCTTCCCTTCCATTTTTTGCATGTACCGTTTTTATCTCCCAATTAGAAAGAAGCTTTATAGCCACCATTGCATTTACCATGTTATCTTCAGCCAGCAAAACTGTTTTTTCTTTTAACTTATTTGAATATTTAACGGCCTCTCTTAATGGCCTGTCAGATCTTTCAAGTTTTATATCAAAATAAAATGTTGAACCTTCACCAACGATACTATTAACTAACACCTTGCTGCCATGGAGTTCAACAAGTCGTTTAACAATGGCTAAACCTAATCCAGATCCACCATGCTTTCTGGTGGTAACAGTTTTTGGTTGAAAGAAACTTTCGAATATTTCATCCAAATGTTTATTATTTATACCAACACCCGTATCATTAATTTTAAACCTCAGCGTATCACTGTTCTCTTCACTATTTAATTTTTCAATTTCTATAGTAACCCAACCATAATCTGTGAATTTTATGGAATTGGTGATCAGGTTACCGAGAATCTGGGAGATTTTTGTCTCATCCAATTCATAGATTACAAAGAGGGAAGGATCTATATTCAAATGCAAATCTAAACCTTTCTCAATGGCAAGGCTTACATAGGTATTTTTTATGTTTTCGATTAATGATTTAAAATCAGACGGACGCGTTTCCAGCAGCACCTTACCAGATTCAAGTTTTGTAAAATCAAGGATATCATTTATAATCAAAAGCAAATTGTTTCCTGCAAATTTGATGGCATCAAGAAGTTGCTTATCTTCTTCATTAGATTTATCTTTTAACAAGGAGGCAATGGTTATAACTGCATTCAGGGGCGTTCTTATTTCATGACTCATGGTAGAAAGGAATTCCTGTTTTACACGGGCAGCATGTTCGGCCCTGTTTTTTTTCTCGGTAATCTCAGCCTTTTCTTTCTGCGACTGAGCTTCCATTTCGAGAGATTCCATTTTAGTAATCAACTCATAATTTTCAATAATTTTTAATGTTTGTGTATTAATTACACCCTCTTTCTCACATAGGTATTGTTCAAGATAACTTAGTGATGTTTCCGCATTGTTTTCTTTTTTATAAATCTGATACAAAAGATAATAACACTTAAATTTAATAATCACAATATTATATTCTTCACTAAATCTTAGCGCTTCTTCCAGTGTGTATTTTGCTTTTTCAATTACATTCATCTCCACATAAAGAGCACCCAACTTATAGTAAGCCATAGCCATTCCGAGCCTCTCTCCCATTGCTTTATGGATGGCAAGTGTTTCTTTAAAATCCACTTCAGCTTCCGCAAATCTTTTCGTTCTGGTATAAACTTTTCCTCTTCCATAAAGCGCAAATGCCAGACCTCTTATATCACCTGAATGCTTTTTCATTTCTATAGAACGCTCAATCATGTCCATAGCCCTGCTTATATTATCCTGGTTCAGAAAAATTCCGGAAAGAGGATTATATACATTCGATTCAAGGTTTAGATCCCCCGCTTCACGTGCAGCTTCTATCGCACTTTCATAAGATTTTACTGCGTTTTTCTGATCACCAAAATATTCATAAATGGTACCTAATGATTTTTGAACCCTTGCCTGATTATGATAGTCATTATACTTACGGTAAATTGAAAGACAATCTATCAGGTAAACCAATCCAAGATGATAGTTATTCGTTTTATAATAAATACCGGCTATATTGTATTTGGCATCTGCAATGCCCTTTTCATCGTGGAGTTCTTCGAAATAAACCATTGCCTCTTCAGACATACGCATCGACTCTTTGTATTCACCTTTAATCATGGCAAACAGCGCAAGCCGACATAGACTCTTACCAATTAAAGCCTTATCATCCATGTTGCGGCTAATGATCAGTGCCTCATTTGCAAGTTCGGTACTTCGGTTAAGATTATTAACTCTGCAAGTATAAGCCTCATTCAATAACTCAATTACCTTGTTCATCTTATTAATAGGGGTATGGATTTAAATCATTCAAAAAAAATCTATATATAAAAACTTAGCGAATTTAATCTTATTGTCATTTTTTCCAATTGTTCATTTTCAACCTGGAAATATTAAACAATCCGATGAAGCGGAAAAGCGGAAAGTTTTTAATACTAACAGTAACTGTTGCGTTTGGCGAATAATATTGTCTGCGTTAATAAAACTGTCAATCGGTAATAACTGTTATATTTGCCCTAATCCAGTATAACCAATGACCAACAACGACATTCTTAAAAAGCTTAGAGTAGCACTTAAATTAAGGGATGATGAAATTATTAAAATTCTTTCACTCGTTGATTTTAAAATATCTGCAGGTGAATTAAGTGCCTTGTTCAGAAAAGAAGATCACCCCAATTATAAAGAATGCGGAGATCAGATTTTACGCAACTTTTTAAATGGTTTGGTCATTCATTTACGAGGTCCTAAAGAATCTAACTAATTATTCAATGGCAGAAATAAAAACTGTAAGTGCATACGCATTATCATTTGGGAATGTTATTGAATTATTACATTTCAGAATAATTTCTTTCAGAATAAAAAAAGAATTTTTGCCACTGTTGACGCGTTTACTCATAGCGTTTGTGTAAAATTGTCTTAATAAACCAATCTGTTCATTCCGCTTTCAACCATAGCAGAATACACCCAGTGACCAATAAACGAGGTTAAAAAAAGCCTCATTTAACGAGCTTTCAATGGCAAGAAAAAATATGATGAAAGCTGCTTTAACAATAGCATACTGCACGGTGGGTTTGAAAAAAATGAGTGCCTGATATAAAATTACTGATTAAATTGGTTGATACGTAAGTGACAGTAAAAGAGAAATTATTTAGTACTATATGGTTTATTCCATAAATCCTATAATTTCGCTTATTAACACCTTACAGCTTATAATATGTATAGATCATTTGCTCGGTTTAAACTTAATTTGTGTTTCAGTATATATCAACTATTTTTATAAATCCATATGAGAAAAATATATTTACTATTCACCTACATTCTCCTTATTACTGTTGTTCGCTCCGGAGCTCAAACTTTTAATGTAACTGTTAAAAATGGCTTTGGCTCGGGCACATACAATATTGGTGATAGTGTTTACATACTGGCAAACCCGGGGCCTGCAAATACAATTTTTGATGGCTGGACAACAAATGGAGCTATCCTGTCTGATTCGTTTTCAACAGGCACCTTGTTAAAAAACCTGAGTGCTGATGTTACCCTTACACCTATATACACGCCAGCAACAGCCTGGACAGCGGTTCTTGATTCTATAAATGGCAGTGTAGTGTATCACTATTTCCCGGGGCCAGCAGACAAGTTAAGGGGTGTAATAATTTTTTTTCATGGCAAAAACGGTAATGCCAAAGAATGGTTTCAAAGTGTTGAAGGGAGAAATTTTCTTAACTATTCTGTAGCGAAAGGTTATGGAGTTCTGGCTACTGAAAGTACCGATAGAATTTTAGGAGGTACAGCACCTTTTCAATGGAATAATAATTTTACGGTAGCAACCAATCCGGATATTAAAAATGTAGGAAAAATTTTAGATACTTTAACCAACCGGGGACTGATAAATTATGCAACTCATATTTATGCCGTTGGCTATTCTCAAAGCGGTAATTTTGCTTCTATTCTATCTGCCATAAAAAAATTTAGCGGCACCTGTCTCCTTAACACACCGGGTTCAACAACTGCTATTAATGTAACAACCACACCTACATACTGGATACCTTCACGTAATGATGTGTTTGAAGACTCACTTAAACTTTCCAAATGTAAACTCAATTATAAAATTCTTACAGACCGGGGGATTTCGGGTGTTTTAAAAGTGCATGAACCATTTCCGGTAACCCCAAATAGGTTTACAAGAATTGCCGGTATAGACAGTGCAACTTCTGTTCGCATATATTCACTGTTGCTGTCACAGGGATATTTTGATTCAAAAAGTTTTTTAAATTTTAACCCTGCAGCAGATACTTCATGGACAATCCTTTTTCAATTGGCAGATACAACTATTACAAAAGCCATGGCAATTGAAATTGCGAACCAGGTATTTATTTGTTATACAGAAGATCGTTTTCATAGTGATGAAGTGTACCAGGTGATTCAATTTTTTGGGATGTTTGCCAAATGGCCTGCAGGCATTCTGGAGGAAGACAACCAAAACAATTTAACAGTGTACCCAAATCCTACAAGTGATTATCTTTATCTGAAAGCAGAAAAAAATATTATTGAAGTACGGATGTATGACTTGCTTGGCAAAGAAGTATTGATTCAGTCGGATTCCGATATCAGTTATATTGATCTTACAGGATTAAATAAAGGATTATATATCACCGTTTTTCGCGCAGTAAATAATCAAAGCATTATTAAAAAAATCATCAAACAATAAAGCAGGTTCAGGCAAATGGAAACGACAAAAGATCTTAGACTAGCAGTACTTATTGATGCAGATAATGTGCCTTATGCCAATGTAAGGGAAATGCTTGAAGAGATTACCAAATACGGCACACCAACGTTTAAGCGTATATATGCCGACTGGACGAAACCTACGGTATCAGGATGGAAGACAGTACTGTTGGAGAATGCGATTACACCTGTGCAGCAGTACAGCTATACTTCGGGCAAAAACGCAACAGACAGTGCAATGATTATTGATGCCATGGATATACTTTACTCGAGCAAGGTGGATGGCTTTTGTATTGTATCAAGCGATAGCGATTTTACAAGGCTTGCAACACGTTTAAGAGAGGCCGGCATGAAGGTGATAGGGATTGGTGAAAAGAAAACCCCGGGATCATTTATAGCTGCATGCGAAAAATTTATTTATATAGAAATTTTAAAACCTTCAGAGGTTGAATTACTTGTAAAAACAAGCGGTAAAACCACCAAAGAAATTCCGAAAGAAGTTATAGCCTTAAATATTATTGATAAAAAATTTATCCGACTAATACGCGACTCTATAAGCGACCTTGCCGATGAGAATGGCTGGGCATACCTGGGTGACTTAGGCAACAGCCTGTTAAAAAAACAACCCGATTTTGACCCGAGAAACTACGGCTTTACCAAAATGCTTCCATTTATAAAAAGTATAGATAAACTGCAGGTTGATGAACGCATAGGTAAAAATAACCTGAAGCAGGTTTATATAAAAATGAAATAGCATTTGCTGTATTCATTCGTAAGCAATTTTATTATTTTACAGGAAGATATATTTGCTGATTTGCTTCCTTATGAAAGGTGCTACCAATGTGTTTATTCTTAAATTGTTTGTTCACAGATGATTCAATAATTTCAATTTTTAAACCCAGGCACATTCGATTTTAAAACTATAATTGGGTATGTTTATAAATTGATCTTCATATATTTATCTTAACAATCTAACCCCCCGGCCCAATATAGCCTTTAAGCAATATAAACTTCTAAGTGCTGCTATGTGAACTTATGTGCCTGCGTGTTTTAAAAAATAACTCCAATGGTTTAGCAATTAAATCCGCCTAACAGTATCCTGTTTGCCTATGCTTAATAGTGCCCTAATTTAGAAAGTAAAATTTTCTCCATCCTTATTATTTTTTATTACATTCGTTTACACCCTAATAAAAAAAATATAATGGATAAACTTAATAAACGCCTTGTTGTGGTAACAGGTGCAACAGGCGGCTTAGGCACTGCTATGTGTAAAGAATTATATAAAGATGGATTTCATGTAATTGCTAACTACCGCAATAAACAGAAAGCCGATGAATGGAAAATAGCTATGCAAAAAGAGGGTTTTGATATTGACATTTATGAAGGTGATGTTACTGACTTTGAATCTGTAGGCAATATGATAACCAAAATAGAATCGGAACTTGGCCCCATTGACACCCTCGTTAACAATGCCGGCATTACCCGTGACACCAGGCTTGCTAATATGAGTCCGCAACAATGGAATGAAGTGATCAACTCAAACCTTACCAGCGTTTTTAACTGCACACGCCATGTTATCAATGGTATGATTGAACGCAAATTCGGACGTATCATTAACATCTCCTCAGTAAACGGACAACGCGGGCAGTTTGGCCAAACCAATTATAGCGCGGCTAAAGCAGGCATGCATGGCTTTACCAAAACACTTGCCATGGAAGTAGCTAAATATGGCATCACTGTAAATACCATTTCACCCGGTTATATTGGCACAGACATGGTTATGGCTGTGCCCGAAAAAGTGCGTGATATGATTGTATCTCAAATACCTGTGGGCAGGCTTGGCGGCACGCATGAAGTGGCACATCTTGTTTCGTTTTTAGCATCGGAAGCAACCAGCTTTATTACAGGGGCCAATTATAGTATTAATGGCGGACAGCATGTTTATTAAGGTGAGGATGCGGTAGGATTGTAGGTATGAAGTTAATTGTAATCTTCTGCATCTAACAAATGTAACAAAGCAAAAATGGGACTTGTTACGTGTGTAATGCCAACCTCTCTTAATGCAGTAGGTGTAGTTTGATACATTGATGCATTGGCTTTGTAAGCATCAATCCCGATCATAATTTTTTTAAATGGAATAGGTGTATCTTTACCTGTTTCCCTTGTAACAAATACAGCATTTTCAGTTTCCCTTATATAGCCAAAAGAATTATAACCATCAACCCGGGCGATCCCCTTTTCTTTAAAGCGTTCGAGTATTTTTTTTAAAAGTATTTTTGAATCCATCTTTTTTAATTTATTACTTTAACCTTCACACCTGCAAAGCATCTTTTAATGCCGCCTGCAAAAGTTGGTTGCTGTAGTGTTGGTTATTATTGGCTATGGTTGTTTTTAATTCGTCACGAAGATTCTAAGTTCTCAATATGTTCTTAATTCATTTAATGAACTAAGCTAAACCACTTTTTAAATAGTCGTATAAGCATACTATTTTTCTAAATGGTGTTGTTTTATTTACTGTATTATCATGAAAACATGTTCGTAGAAAATTTACCAGCTGACTGGGGTCAATAGACTTCGGATCTAAAAGTGGAATAAAATTTAAAGTGTGACTTTTATCGAAGGCCTTGATAATGGAGTTAACATCAGGATGGTTTCTTCTTATTTCCGTTTGTTTTTTTTGATAAGAAGCAGCAGGTAAATAGCAATTTGGCGCATCAAATTTTAATTCAAATTTCCCTTTAAACTTTGCAACCGCTAATAAGGTTAACCCAGCATTTTTAGTGAGTAAGTTTCCTTCTCTGAGGTATTTGTAAATAGGGATATAGCCGTTTCCCTTTAACATTTTTGGAAAAGCATTTTCAATCAATTGAATCGTATCATAGTTTTTATTTTGATATAAAACATCTTCAATTAAATCTATTGTTTCAATACTTTTGTAACCCATGGAAGAAATAAGGTGAGTTGCCACACCCACACCAATAGCATATTCAATCTTTGTATCGTCATTAATTGATTCAATATCTTTAACATATATTTGAGTAGATGGCGTGCTTGATTTTACGAACTCCACAACAGAATTTTTTAATTTCCTTAATATTTTAACTGGAATTTGTCTTTTAAGAGTTGACAATGTTTCAAATATCGGTTCAAAAGAATCTGTTTTAATTAGCTTGATAGGTAATACTTTATTGTCAAGTAATTTTATACTGCTATCCTTTATTTCAAACTCTGAACCTTTTTTCCACTCAACGAATATCAATCTGTCTTTAAGTTTATCCAAATTTTGTGTGTCAACGCATTTTACAATTGAATCAATTATTTGTTGAATATTTTGGTCTGACAACGAATAACCGATGAAAATTATCGGATGTTCAACAAAAATTGTCAGAAGTTTAGCGGCCAAATAAGCGTTTCTGTTATTAAAGTCATTGTAATCTTCTTCTGTTATGATTAAAGATTGCGGCGTTGTAACACATCCGTGTATTTTATAAATCTCCCCGATTGAAATTGATTCTGAAAATAATAGTTCTTGTTGTCCGATAAATACATTGTAATCTGAAAAGACAGTTTCAAGAAAGGTGTCCCAATTGGTTGTTATAATACCATCTATTACACTTTCCTTTAGTAAACTTATTTCCTTATCAAATTGCTTTTCCTGTTTTTGAATATTCTGAATTAGGTTTGCAATTTCAATCTTTAATGGAAGATTTATTTTCTCTTTAGCAAAAGTTTTATAAGTGGTTCTTGCATCTTCAAATTTAATGTCCTTCCACCAAACCTCATGAAATTCATTTGCTAATGCGCTTGTTAAGGCTGGTAGATTGTTGTTACTTTTTGATTGATAATATTCAAAATCACCAATAATATTGGAGTTGTTGAAAAATTTGATGAGCAATTCTTCCCAGGTTGGCAAATTCAAATATCGACGTGATAAACCTGAACCAATAAACAAATATGGGTTAGTATTAAATTTTTTAAATGATCAAAAAATTCTGAATTCATTATTATTTATCATTAGTGTCCGAAATAAATTTATGATAAAGGGAGTTACCAACAAGTAGTAATCTCCCATTTTTTTATGGTATTTTGTTTTTTGCACAACCAAACACCATGAACAAAAGTAAATATTTTTTCGGACAGAACACGTTGGGTCAGGTTTTAAAGCTAATACCGGGCTCAATAATAACTAAAGCAGTTAAGCAGACGGACAGCGACTTTGCCGTTAAAAAATTCAGTACGCTTAACCATCTATATACGATGTGCTATTCAGTATTAGCTGATGTTACAGGCCTTCGGCATGTATGCGATGGCCTGTTGGCAATGGGAGAAAAGCTAAAGCCGGTTATTCCTTCATTATCGCCAGCCCAGTTTCCTTTTTCTTTTATCCAATGAAATTCGGCAGGGATTGGAGATTTATAATCAGCGTCCATCAACTCTAGTTCAAGGTCTTTGTCGGAAAATATTTTTAAGAACAGCATCCACCCTAATTGTTCAATACGTTGTGCATCTCCATTCAAACCGGTGTCTTGCCACATGATTGTTCTGATGCTTGCTATTATTCCTGAAATATTGCTCATTTATTATTATTTTATTGCCATAGTGGTTCATTTTCCCAATCATTCGGAAACCCTAAAGCTTTGGTATCTACATTTGGATATTTTTCCAATAGTGATTTGAATTTATCTGTAAATTTATTGTGAGGATTGATGATTTGCAATAAATAAGCTACCATACTCAAAATAAAATAAGTTCTGTTGTTAGCTACTTTTGTATTATTTAACCACTGATTTCTTGGCGCCCTTGGTATTTGGGGCTGTATACTCATTGCACGGTTCCATAAGCGAGTATGGTGTGCACAAACATTTCTAAGGTAAACAATGCTGTGTATCCATGTTTCAAATACAACATCTGATAGACCAAAATAATTTGCTATTTCTCTTTTTTGTGTTGAAGGTTTAAGGTTTTTATATAAAAGGGATAATGTTCCGAATGAAGTAATTTTAAGCGTCATCCAACTTGGCGGAATTGGGTTAGTATATTTACTTTTAAAGGCCTTAATAAACTCTTCATCACTTCGTTTAAATTCTTCGCCTATTTTAGAAAAAGACATAGCATGTTTATCAGGCTTTGAAAGATTTGCAGCATCCTGAAACCAAAAAGGTCCGTGTATATGAGAAAAGATATAGATCATTTTTGCGCGAATGGCTACTTCTATCTTTTCCGTTTCAGCTAAAACTAATTGTCTCAATTCTCTATCAAAACAATATAAATTAAACGCAGTTTCTATTTGGTTTGAATTGATGGGTTTCTTTATTAATTAGTAATGGAAACCAATATCCGCTTAACCTGTAATAACTAATATTTTCTAATAAATGAAGTGCTTTTTGCTCATTTTCAATAATCAATCCTCTTAGTTTGAGTTGAACAAGTTGTTGGGAATAACTAAGTGGAGGCTTGTTGTAGTTAATTTTACTCATACCTCTAAAAACATAAAAAGCCCACCCTAAGCGCGCTGATCATCGGGAAGCGGGGTGAGCATGTTAATTGCAAATATATATTTATGGTTAATGGTTCCAAATTTTATTTTCCTATTTTATAAACATCTTTAAGCCGTTTTGTATAATTCAATTTCTAACTCCTTAATTGCTATAAGATAATTTTCCTTGCTTCCAAACTCTCTAATTATTTCTGTTGGAGAACCAAATTCGTCAAATGGTTTTATCCTTAATACTTCAATGCTTTCAATGTTTTCAATTCCTTCATCTGCGTATTTATCAAGCAATGCTTCTAATACTTTGCGGCTTTGATCTCCATACTTCGTAAAATAGTTTCGCTTCTTCACATTGTTTGCTCTTTCTGTTCTTGTAAGTGTTGGCTGATCGTAAACGATATGACAAATTAAATCAAACAAGTCTAAATTTTTATCAACTGCTGCCATTATCGCATCAACCAGAATTCCTTGTTCCTGCAATTCTGTAATGATGGCTTCTTTTCTAACAGTACTGTTCCATTTGTTTAAAAAATCATCAAGTGAGGCATACTTTCCTTTTATAATTTGTTTGGTATGATCTTTTAAACTTACAGTAATTAACTGACCGTTTTTGTCGTAATACATTTCTCTTTCAGAAAGTATGGCAACATCAATTCCGTTTACATAAATCTTTTGTCGTGGCTCATGAGCCACCCAGCTTCCATCAGGCTTCTTCGGGGTTAATAAAATTGTCTAATTCCATTTTGCCTTCCTCATTATCGCCTGTTATCTGCATTACATATTTGTGGTTTGATGCAACTAAATCAGCATTTTCATTTGCAATGCCAGTGCGCATTCCATTGGCATGTTCAATATCACAACAAAATACAATTGTTTTAGCAAACCGGTCGGTACCTTTTAGCAACTCCGTAATTTTTTTCGCAACCATTTTTCTACGTTCCGCAATTACAATTTACTTATCAAAATCTCTGCGGTTGTAAACTCTGTCTTCAACAACATTTCCCTCTTTATCTAAAAACCCTTTTGAAGGGCGCCAGCCTTCCAGGTCAACATTTAGTCCTACACGGATCACCCGGTAAGGCGCTAAAAATCCATCATCAATACCCTGCTTGAGTGAGTAAGTATAAATAGCCTTACCAAAATAGTCTGAATTGCTTGTTACGTTGTCTTCTTTGGGCGTGGCAGTTAAGCCAATTTGCGTTGCATTTTTAAAATAATCTAAAATTGAACGCCATGCACTGTCTTCTTTTGCGCTTCCCCTGTGACACTCATCAATAATGATCAGATCAAAAAAATCAGCGCTAAAATCTTTGTACGCATCTTCAATTCCTATATCATTGTTTGTTAAACCCTGGTAAATGCCTAAAAATATTTCATACGCTTTGTCACTGCTGTCTATGCCTCGTTTTTTATTACTAACTAATTTTTCTTTCCCGTTTTCTTCCACCACTTTCTTTTTAATGATGGTCATTTTGTCTTTAAAATATTTAAAATCGCCTCCTCTTGTCTGATCAATCAGGTTATTTCTATCAGCTAAAAACAAGATTCTTTTTTTAGCGCCCGACTTCCAAAGACGGTGAATGATTTGAAAGGCTGTATACGTTTTACCTGTGCCGGTGGCCATCACAAGCAACACTCTTATCACCTTTGGCAATCGCTTCAACGGTTCGGTTAATGGCAATTTGTTGATAGTACCGTGGTTTTCTTCCGGAGCCATCATAATAATAATCCTGGGAAATAACTTTTTCAACATCTGTATTTTTCGGGATGTCTTTATAGATTAAATATTTTTGCCAGAGTTGTTCGGGTGATGGAAAATCTTCTAAAGCGATTTCGGTTTCAATATTTCCGTCTGTTGCTGTTTTGTCGTGAAATAAAAAGCCATCTCCGTTGCTGCTAAAAACAAAAAGCAGGTCGAGGCTTTCGGCATAGTCCAATGCTTGCTGTATACCAGCGCCAACAATATGTTTATTGTCTTTGGCTTCAATGATGGCAATTGCGATATTGGGTTTGTGATAGAGAATGTAATCGGCCCGCTTTTTTGCCCTCTTGCCGTCAACTTGCCACGAACAATTATTTTACCATCTGTAAAACTCACTTCTTCCAATACCTGGGTGAGTTTGTTCCAACCTGCTTTCTCTAAAGCAGGGGTAATAAACTTGGTGCAAATATCTCTTTCAGATAATGTTTTCTTATTCATTTATTATTCTCTAAAATCATTCTTTAAAATTGATGAACATTAAATCATGCATTTGAAATTTTCTTAAAAAACCCTGCTCATAAAAAGTAAACGCTTCCCGGGAATGGTTGAGGAATTCAGTGAGGTACTATTGTTTGTCATAGATAATTCTTTAATTGTTAAAAGATGAGTCAAGGTATTAAAAGCAAATAATATATCGTATAAAAAAATGAGTGACCTGTTTGAACCTTTTGAATATGATTTGCAGTTCAGTTACAAATTTTGTAGGTTTATATATTCTTAAAGATGTTGATATGAAAAATATAATATTCGTTTTAGCTTTACTCACTAATTTAATCAATACAAATGCACAACCCACAAGCTTTGCCACAAAAGGCATTGGCGGCGGCGGTGCGCTTTTTTTTCCAACAATTAACCCGGCAAACGACAGTGAGTTTTATGTGAGCTGTGATATGAGTGAATTGTTTCATAGTACTAATTATGGATTGTCCTATTCTCAGATTCATTTTTTAAAATTGCAGGTGTTTAACACATCCACTTATGAGTTTACCAATGATCCTAAAATAGCCTATTGCAACCACAATGATGGCAATATCGGATACCCTGTTAAAACAACTGATGGCGGGATTACATGGCTTAGAATGACTGGTTATAACAGTTCAACGTACGGACAAGTAAATAAAATTTCGGCTAACTATGATAACCCACAGCAACTATTAATTGCTGCCTATGGAGATATTCTTTATTCGAAAAACGGGGGTGCCACTTTTACGCTTGTTAAACATGCGGCAAGTAGTGGTTCCGGCATTAGTATGGGAGGCACTTTTTGGAATGGCAATAACATTTATATTGGAACCAATGACGGGCTGATTAGTTCTGTAAACGGTGGAAATTCATTTTCGGTTCAAACCACTATCTCCATTCCTGCTGGTCAGGTTATCTGGAGTTTTGCCGGAGCAAAGTACGGAACCAATACCCGTTTTGTTTGCATCACCTCTAATGCAGCACTTACTAACAATAGCGTGATGCCATGGAATTATAACAACTTCGCTAAAGGGGTTTATACCATGGATAATGCAAACAATACCTGGATAAACCAATCTGTAGGAATTAATTTTTCGAGCGATTTTATTATGTATGCTGCCATGGCTAAAAATGATATTAATACCATTTACCTTGGAGGGCATGATAATGCTACGGGCGGGCCACTCGTTTATAAATCAATTAACAGCGGCAGCGACTGGAATAAAGTATTTAACACCAACAACAACAGTAATATTACCACCGGTTGGGAAGGAGCTGGCGGAGATAAAAACTGGAGTTGGAGTGAGACTTGTTTTGGTATAACTGTTGCACCAAATAATGCAAACAAAGTAATGTTTTCAAACTACAGCAATGTGCAGGCAAGTGCTGATGGGGGCGCAAACTGGAAACAGGCTTATGTTAAGGCATCCGGACAACATCATGCAGGTGCAGCCACACCAATAAAACAAACCTATCAAAGCACTGGGCTGGAAAATACTACCTGCTGGCAAATTCATTGGCAGGATACCAATAGCATTATAGGATGTTTTAGTGACATAGGCGGAATAAGAAGTATAAATGGAGGTAATAGCTGGGGGTTTTCCTACAATGGATTTTCTGTAAACTCATTATACAGAATAGCACAGGCAAAAAATGGAAATCTTTATGGTGCTTGTTCTAATATTCATGATATGTACCAAAGTACCCGCTTAGCAGATGCACAATTAGACACAACAGATGCAAACGGCAAAATAGTTTTTTCAGTTGATAAAGGGGCGAACTGGTCTACACTACACACCTTTAATCACCCCGTTTTCTGGCTCGCTGCTGATTTGAATAACCCGGAACGCATGTTTGCTTCGGTGATTCATTTTGGAGGCACTGCAGGCGCGCAAACAGGTGGAATTTATATGACTGATAATTTATCGGCAGGTGTGGGTTCAACCTGGATAAAGCTTGCAAACCCACCCAGAACAGAAGGTCATCCGGCCAGTATTGAAGTTTTAAATAATGGTAAAGTGCTGTGCTCCTTTTCGGGCAGAAGAACCGCGGCAGGTGCATTTACTGCAAGTTCGGGCGTATTTATGTTTGATCCGGTAACTTCAACCTGGGCAGACTTAAGCGATGCAGGAATGAAATACTGGACAAAAGACATAGTAATTGATCCGAATGACAGCACACAAAGCACCTGGTATGCCTGTGTGTTTAGTGGCTGGGGCGGGCCGGCAAATGGACTGGGTGGTTTATATAAAACAAGTAACCGCGGCACCTCCTGGACAAAATTATCAGGCGCACAATTTGAAAGAGTTACCTCTGTTACTTTCAATCCGCAGAAATTAACAGAAGCTTATCTTACTACCGAAACACAGGGCTTGTGGGTGAGCAGCAATATGAATGCAGTAACACCAACATGGACACTTGTTACAAGCTATCCATTTCGCCAACCAGAAAGGGTATATTTTAATCCCAATAACAAAAATGAAATGTGGGTAAGCAGTTTTGGTAATGGCATGAAGATGGGATTGCTGAATACTTCAACAGGTGTTTTAAAGTTTGATGCGGCATTTGATGGAATAAATATTTATCCTAATCCGTTTACAAATCAGATCAACATTACTAACCCATTGAATCTTCAGATCTCAAAAATAAATATGTTTGATATAAATGGGAAACTGGTGCCTGTTTCGGTTGAATCAAATCAGACTATTCAAACAGATCAAATAGCAACGGGAATGTATATTGTGGAAATTGAGTTTGGGAATAAGCACTTAATAAGGAGGAAAGTTATAAAGTAATTTTATGTAAATCGATAATCTTCAAATCACCTGTTTTAAGTTTGCATTTAGGGCCTTAATTAAATTAAATAATAGACAATTGGATACATTAAAGTGCCTGCCGGAGTAAACTTCGCAGTTGATCCAACACCTTTAATCACTGAAGAGAGGAAAAAATAGATAAAATAATTTCATACTATAAAACAACCGGAAAAAAAATGCAACTACCAGATCAGAATCGGGCGGGAATTGAGTTTTACAAATGGGGAAAAATAGTGGTTTAGCTTAATTGCTTGCAAGAATTACGCATAAGCACTGTTGCCAACTTCGTATAAATCTGTGCAACTGCTTATCAAATTAAAATTACCAAAAAACATGGGGATGAAGTAAGAAAAATAAACAATCCAAATAAAAAAAAATGGGCAAGCTTACTGCATCGCACCGCTACAAACCTCACGCCCTTGCTTCATTCCTGACCTGGGGGATTAGAGGGAGCTGGTCGTACAGGGCTCACCCGGGTC
Organism: Bacteroidia bacterium; assembly: GCA_014376805.1. GTDB lineage: Bacteria > Bacteroidota > Bacteroidia > UKL13-3 > UKL13-3 > B1. Next base: position 13,671 of record JACMQU010000117.1, on the reverse strand, counting down.
AAAAGTAGGTTTTTCTTCACAACCTTGCAAACATACTTTGAAATTCGTTTACGAATAATAGTTTTGCAGCAAATGCTTTTGGCTTTTGCCCTTGGCATATAGCTTATCAACTAAAAAAATAATTATAAAATAAAAATCCTTACATGGAAAATCTTTTAGCAGAACTGAAACAGAGACTTGAAAAAATTTATGAAGGTGGTGGCAAAAAAGCTGCAGGTAAACAAAAAGAAAAAGGCAAAATGCTGGCCCGAGAAAGGGTAGATTATTTGCTTGATAAAGATGCGCCACGCATTGAAATAGGAGCCCTTGCAGGCTATGAGATGTATGAGGAACACGGAGGTTGCCCGGGCGGCGGGGTAGTAGTGGTGATGGGCTATGTTAGCGGCAGACAATGCATTGTAGTTGCCAATGATGCTACGGTAAAAGCCGGAGCATGGTTCCCCATTACCGGCAAGAAAAATTTACGTGCGCAGGAAATTTCTATGGAAAACAGGTTGCCGATTATTTACCTGGTGGATAGTGCAGGTGTATTTTTACCAATGCAAGATGAAATTTTCCCCGACAAAGAACATTTCGGAAGAATTTTTAGAAACAATGCCGTGATGAGCAGTATGGGCATAACCCAAATTGCGGCGGTAATGGGAAGCTGCGTTGCAGGTGGCGCATACCTTCCCATTATGAGTGATGAGGCAATGATTGTAGACAAAACAGGCTCGATATTTTTAGCCGGCAGTTACCTTGTTAAAGCAGCCATTGGTGAAGATGTAGACAATGAAACATTAGGTGGTGCCACTACGCATTGCGAGATCTCGGGTGTTACTGATTATAAATTTGAAAACGATGCAGCCTGCCTTGACCGCATTAGAAGCATCATGGATAAGATAGGATATTTTGAAAAGGCAGGTTTTAATCACATTGATCCGGTTGAGCCTGCTAAAGAAATGTCTACTGTAACAGATATAATAGGATCAGCCAAACCATTTGATGTTGTTGAAATAATTGAACGCATTGTTGATGCAGGTTCGTTTGACCAATATAAAGAACTGTATGGCAAAACAATTTTATGTGGTTATGCACGTGTTAACGGATGGGCAGTGGGCATAGTTGCCAATAACAGAATGGTAGTAAAAACAAAAAAAGGTGAGATGCAGATTGGCGGTGTTATTTACTCCGACAGTGCCGATAAAGCAGCACACTTTATAATGAACTGCAATCAGAAAAAAATTCCTTTAGTGTTTTTACAAGATGTTACCGGTTTTATGGTGGGTTCAAGAAGTGAACAAGGCGGCATTATAAAAGACGGTGCTAAAATGGTTAATGCCCAAGCCAATTCGATAGTGCCAAAATTTACTATCATAACAGGTAATAGTTACGGTGCAGGTAATTATGCGATGTGTGGCAAGGCTTACGACCCGCGTTTAATAGCAGCATGGCCTAACGCTAACATTGCTGTTATGGGAGGCTCACAAGCCGCAAAAGTTTTATTGCAGATTGAAGAAGCATCGTTAAAAGCAAAAGGTAAAATTATTACGGCCGAAGATAAAGCTGCCCTCCTTAAAAATATTACAGATCGTTATACTAAACAAACATCGCCATATTATGCTGCTGCCAGGCTTTGGGTTGATGCTATTATTGACCCGGTTGATACCCGCAAATGGATTAGCATGGGTATTGAAGCCGCTAACAATGCGCCGATAACCAAGGAATTTAAACCGGGTGTAATACGTGCCTGAGAGAAACAAAAAAATCTAATTAATGCTCTGAATTAAGATAATGACCTTGAACTACATTTATAAATAAATTCACCTACAAACACCAATTATGTTTGCTTTACAAACTTTATAAATGAATACTTTTACTTCTATAAAGGAACTGCTTTCCACACTTATAAGAGAGCATAAAATTTTAACAGAAATGTTTGAAAAGCGCAAAATGCTTGCTTATAAGTATGATTTTGCGCTGGAAGTTGTTGACCACAATGATGACAGAATTCAATTCCTGATTAATCACGCAGTAATAAGATCAAACGGTAATTTCTTAGAAATTGACGACCAGTTTTTGCAATTTTTTGAAGATGTGCTGGATGTGAACGAAGAATTAAATATAGCTACGATTAATGACAATATCAGGAGTGTAAAAGAAAACATTCTTTACTACTTACAAGAGAACAAAGAAAACAGAAAATACGACTACCTGAGAAAGGTAAAAAACACGTTAAGAAAAATCGGAAATATTACTTTCAGAAATGTAATAGACTTAAAAAGGAACATTGAAAATACGTTTAAAAACGAACCGAATTATAAAAACAAGAAGACGAAACTGGAGAACCTTGATGAAAAGCGCAAAGACATTAATTTGTTTATTGAACAAACAGATAAGCTCATTTCTGAAGATGAACAAACTTTTTTCAAATCCGCGTTAGATGATGAACTTAACCGCTTAATAATCGATCTGAAACTTCAATTAAATGAGTGCAGGCACAACATGATTGAAATTCAAAAACAGATTATTGAATATCTCAATCAGATCAAATATCAAAGCGGTGTTATTGAAAAATTGCGGCAATTAAAATATTTGAGAGACCAGTTTACGATAAGAGCTGCCACCGACATAGATGAAGTAATTTTTAAAAGTGACCTGGTTATTTTTGAATCAAATCCGTCGTATCCACTGAAGTTGTCATTGGAATATTTGCAAACTGACAATGATGCATACGGAAGTATCTTAAAAGTTGCTAAAAAATCAAAGTCAGTTGCTAACCATAAATTACCACTTGCCGGAAATATTTCAAATGATTATTTGCAAACATATACCGAAGTGGAAATTCAAATCAATCTGGAAGAAGTAAATAATGGATTTTTAGCCTCGGGAAATAATTTGTTTGAATTTGTGATGGGTTACAATTTTGAAAAAAGACTTTCTTATGATGAAAAGGTAACTGTTTATTGTCAAATGATTTCTCAGTATGAAACTTTATATGAAGTAACAGAAAAATTTAATGCCGATAAAGAAGTAGAATTTGCACTCGTTTATCCGATAGGAATTTAACAATGAATATACCTAAACAAACAGCTTCCATATTTGAAATACTCAGCAGAGGGCAATTTATTTGCTCTAACAGTAATGATGAATTTATCCGAAAACTTTATACGGTTATTGAAGAGGATCAAAACTTTGATTATTTATATGACTACTTTTTAAACATCAGTTTCATTTTGGAAAAGGGAAATGAGTATTATTATTTTTCGCGGCTTGAAAATAAAATTGATTTGGAAAGAAAAATTGAACAAGCATTTAAATGGATAGATATTCTTGATTTCTTAAAAACATTTGACAGCTCCTTTTGCTCAGGTTTTAGATTTACTCCGTCTGACATTTTAGTTAAACTAAATTTAGATGCGGAATTGAAAACTAAATTAGAGGCATTAAAAAGATACAGCGCAGGAAAAGATAAGTTTAATGAGATAATTGAAAAAATTTTAAATGACCTTGAAAAAGATAAATTTATTGAAATTGAAAACTTAATCTCGCATGAATATAAAGTACTGGCATCATTTAATTACCTTGAACAATTAATAATTTCCATCAACATATCAGAAGACGCCAAACATGAGATACCTGAGTAAAATTATATTCATCAATAGTGCTTCAATAAAGTATTCAGAAATAAATGTGGATGGAAATGTTCATTTTATAGGAACGCAAGGTGTTGGTAAAAGCACTTTACTCAGGGCTTTGCTTTTTTTCTATAATGCAAATCAACAAAAACTGGGAATTCCGGTGGGTAAAAAAAGCTTTGTTGAATTCTATTTACCTTATCAGGACTCCTATATTATTTATGAAGTGATAAGGGAAACCGGACCTTATTGCATCCTGGTTTTCAAATCACAGGGCAGGGCATGTTACCGTTTTATAGATACCCATTATGACAAAAAATATTTTATCAATAATGAAGGAAGGGCTAATGAAACCTGGGATAAACTGAAATTATCATTTGGAAAAGAAATAAGTTATACAAGAAAAATTGACAAATACGATGATTATAGAAATATACTTTATGGCAACAGTCAAGGTGTGGGTGCTGAGTTCAGAAAATATTCAATTCTTGAAAGCAAACAATATCAAAATATTCCAAGAGCAATTCAGCATGTATTTCTAAATTATAAAGTAGAAAGTGAATTTATTAAAGACACCATCATTAAGTCTTTAAATGAAGAGGAAATTAATATTGACTTATCAAACTATTCCCATCATCTCAAGGATTTCGACACTCAGCTTACGGATATTAAAAAATGGACTGATAGAACAAAGAGTGGTGAAATAATAGTTCGTAAGCAGGCTGAAACAGTTGCTACCATATTTTTAGCTATTAAATTTTTAAGTAGGGAAAAAGAACAATTGGCCAGGACATTAGTATGGCAATTTAATGAAATCAAAAATCAACAACCGAAAATTTCAGAAAAATTGCAAAGTGAAGAGGCTCAGAAATTTCAATTAGGTAATAAAATTTCTGAAATTGATAAAAAATTTCAGACAAAAAAAGATAAAATAACTGCCGAAATAAGTGTTTATGAAAGTAAAATAAAAGAGGCAAAAGAAAAGTATCAACTTTATGAAAACATAAATATAAATGGAATCTCCCTGACTATTGAAAACATTATTCAAAGAGTTGCAAAAAAGAAAGAGCGGGAAAATGAAAGAGATGACTTTAACAGTCAAAAGGAAGTACTGGAAGCCAGGTTCATTGATATTAAACAAAAATATGAAGCTCAAATAAATCAGCTTACAAATCAATTGTCAGCTTTTGAGAATGCAAAACAAACTGATATTAATATTTTAAATGAAAATTTATTTCAGCTAAAAGAAAAACTTGTAAAAGAATATGACAAATTAGTTGAAGACATAAAAAAGCAACATTTGGAAGAATTGCAATTTGCAAAAAATTTACTGGAAGAAAAAAAGCAAAACATTAATAATTTACAAATTTCAAAAGCAGAAATAAAGCATAAGCGCTATTATGAAATTGAAATTGAAAAGTACACGCATGATATAAATAATTTTGAAGAAAAAATAAGAATTTCTGAGAATGAAATAACGCTAAAAGCAGATGAAGAAGTAACCCTTAAAAAACAATGGGAGATAGAGAAAGATAGAGTTGAAGAAATTGCCTCCAACAAGAGAGAAAAATTTATTCAGCAAATAAGCAGCATCGATGATCAAATTGTTTCCATAAGCGATAAGTTAGAAAATAGTAAAAATTCTTTTTACGGCTGGCTTAATAAAGAATATCCCGGTTGGCAAAAGACAATTGGGAAAGTTATTGATGAAGATACTATATTATTTAAGTCGGGATTATCTCCTGAGAAAGTTTCGTCGGATTTTAATTTTTATGGAATCCGCTTAGATCTATCTGAAATAGACAAAACTGTTAAAACCGTTTCTGACTATGAAAACGATAAAGCAGAATTAAAAAACCATACTACCGGTATACAAAAGAACATTATTACGCTTGCAGAACAATTGAGTAATGATGTAGAAAACCTGAAGCGCAAATACCAGCAAAAAATCAGCAAGTGTAAAGATGTTATACGCAATAACGAATATATAAATGAACAGCATAAAATAAAACTGAATGAAGCAAAAGTAAACATTAAAGAACTTATAAATAAAGCAGCAAGTGATAAGCAATCGGCTTTAAACAAAATTGACCATGAAATACAGCTCATAAGTGAAGCAAAATTAAATGCTGAAAATGAATTTAATCGTATTGAAAACATAAGTAAGAAGCAAATTGAAAACAGGAAAAAAGACAAAAAAAACAATGTAGATGCAGCACAAAAGAAAGTTGATGAAGTAATTGCTTTAATAAATTCTGAAGTTCAGAATAAAAAAATTGATACTCATAAAAAAATCAATATTCTGAAAGAGGAGCAGAAAAAAGAATTTAACGATAAAGGTGCAGAGACAAAAAAGATTTTGAACCTTGAAATAAAAATATCAGAAGTAGCAACTGAATTGGAATTTATTGGAAATAATACTTCCATTACAGAGAGATATAAATACGACAAAGAGCAACTATTTGATAAGGTGCAGCATTTTAAAAACCAGAAAACAAATTTTGAAAATCAGTTGGGGATTGAGCAAGATAAACACCATACGCAGAGACTAACGTTGATTGCTGAAATTGATATACTTAAATCTACGATTTTAGTAATAGCGCAACAACTCGCAAACATTGCAGAAGATCTGCAAAAGCATAAATTATTTGAATTGACCGATTGTTATAAAAGTATTAAGGATCTATCCGCTGAACCAACTGATGAATTCCGAACAGAAAAACGCTGCATAATTTTAATAGAAGAATTAAATAATACACATTACAAGGGTATTGACAGATACAGAGAATTACAGGAAGCAATTAATAAATTTAATGGAAATTTTCATACTCAGAATATTTTCAAGTTTAAATTAAATCTAATAGAGCAGTCTGAATTTTTTCAATTTGCAGAAGACTTGAAAGAGTTTATTGATGAAGACAAAATATCACTTTATGAGAAAAGAGTGAATGAACTTTTTGCCGACATTATAAAACAAGTTGGCAAAGAAACTACAGAACTGCTCTCAAAAGAAGGGGAAATACGGACAGTAATCAGCGATATAAATAAAGATTTTGTAAAAAGAAATTTTGCCGGTGTGATTAAAAGTATAGAATTACGTGTTGCTTTTAGTGCAAACAAAGTTGTTCATCTTTTGATGGAAATAAAAAAGTTTAATGATGAAAATATAAATGATTTAGGGGAAGCGAATTTGTTTTCAAACAACGAGCAAACGAGAGAAACGAAAAATAAAAAAGCGGTAGGGTTATTGTCTTTATTGGTGAAAGAAATCTCAAATTACAAACACAACGACATTCATCTTTCTGATTCATTTGAATTAGAATTTAAAATTGTTGAGAATGACAACGACACAAACTGGGTGCAGAATCTGGCCAATGTTGGCTCTGATGGAACGGATGTTTTAGTAAAAGCGATGATAAACATTATGCTTTTAAATGTTTTTAAGGAAGGCGCAACAAAAAACAGATTTAAAGATTTCAGGCTTCATTGTATGATGGATGAAATTGGAAAACTTCATCCCACAAACGTTAGGGGCATTTTAAAATTTGCTAACGACAGAAATATAAATCTGATAAACAGCTCACCGCAATCTTTTGATGCACTTGCATACAGGTACACTTATAAGTTAGCAAAGGATGATAAGAGTGTAACAATCATTAATCGTTTAATCACTAATAATAGAGAACGGCAATGAAACTGCCTTTAAATATTGCCGAAAAACTTCTGTTACTAAACGGTGGAGAAAAGATACCTGCAAGCAAACTAAAGCATGCAATTATTAGAGATTTATTATCTGAAGGAATTATCCATAAGCCCGGTAAAATTAAAAGCACAATTCAGATTGCCGATAAACAACAACTGCAATTTTATTTAAAAAACCATTTTGGCATTAATGATCTATACACCTACATTGAAATTCTAAAAAGCACAGATTTAATTAGGGCAGATTTAGTATCCATTGCCACCGATTCTAAACTGAAATCAGTTAGAACCTTCAAAGGTTTTTTAGTGAACACTTATATGCCTTTAAATACTTTATTAAACGGACAGCCATATATACTTAACCCAGCCAGCGGAACTTTTCATTTTATATCTGATTTTGAAAATTTTATGCCCGAACCAGACGTTACTATTGTAGGAATAGAGAATGCTGAAAACTTTAGACTCATCCATAAACAGCTTCATTTGTTTCAACATATCAAGCCTCTTTTTGTAAGCCGTTATCCGCAGAACCAAAGTAAGGACTTAATTAAATGGCTGCAAATTATACCTAACAATTACTTACACTTTGGCGACTTTGATTTTGCCGGAATAGGCATATATATAAATGAGTTCAAAAGGCATCTCCCAAACAAAGCAAAATTTTTTACCCCTGTAAACATAGAAAAATTAATTAAAACCGCAGGGAGTAAAAAGCGCTATGATGAACAAAAAATAAATTTTAATTTTAACAAAATTATAGATGCCAATATACTGGAGTTGATTAAATCAATTCACAAACATAAAAAAGGTTTAGATCAGGAGTTTTTTATAATTAAGTAGATTAAATAAAAAAGAGTGTGTGCAAAGGGTTAGTCAAAAGGATAAAACACATAAAATTTCTATTATTACAGAAAGAAAGTTTATCCATTTAAAATTCATTAGAGAAGAACGATAACACTGCCCTAAGAGTTCTATAAAGTAGAAGCCAAAGCGCCTGTTGATAAAAAAATCCAGTAAATATTATTTATTTTCCTGAACCAAAAGTGCAGTAATCTAAGCCATAGAAGTTCCCTTTATTATATTTTTTTCTTTTAAAATAAGTTGAAAAGATTGTTCTAGTCATCATCCTGATTTTTCTCTTTTCAAAGTTCAAAATAATTTTTGTTACTTGTTCTAAAAATCAAGAGCAATAACCACTATGAATAACCCCAACCCTCCTGCTAAAAAATTTAGCACCAAAACCATTTTTATGGCTATCAGTATAGCCGCAATAATAGGAATTATTTATTTTTTCACCTCTCGTTCAGCCCATAAAAAACAGGATAGAATAAACCCGGCATTTGCAAGTTATATCAGTGCACATACTGCAGGAATAATTTCCCGCGATGCAAGGATTAGAATACATTTTGCAGGTAATTTTGCAGATAGCAGCAAGGTTGGGTCCATAGCAGAGGTGTTTGAGTTCAGCCCTAAAATTAAAGGAGAAGCTAAATGGATTGATGCTTCTACCATTGAATTTAAGCCTGAAAAACCGATGGTTTCAGGCGAAAAATATGAAGGTGTATTTTTATTGAAACGCATTTTAGTTGTTCCGGAAGAACTTGAAGAATTTCCATTCCAATTTTCCATTATTCCGCAATCAGTTGAAGTGTCGTATCCAATATTTGAATCGATTGATCCTATCCGGCAAATATATCAAAGAATAAGCGGCACCTTACTTACCGCAGATACAGAAGAGGATAAAAAAACCGAAGAATTATTACTTGCTGTACAGGAAGGAAATCGTTTTCATATTAAATGGGAACATGCAGCAGATAAACGTACACACCGTTATATAATAGACAGTATAGTTAGAAAAACAACAGCAGGCGAACTGCTTATAAAATGGGAAGGCAAACCATTGGGTATTAACGTTAAAGGTGAACACAAAGTAGAGATACCGGCATTAGGCGATTTTAAAGTGATGGGCGTAAAAGTGGTGTATGATGGAGCACAATATATTTCCCTGTATTTTTCTGATCCTATTTTAACGAGCCAGGACTTAACCGGACTTATTCATTTTGACAAATTAACCCATACGGCTACAACAAATAATATTGATATAAAATTTACAATTGATGGAAACCAGGTTAAATGCTATCCCGGTATTAACTTAAAGGGTTCGCATCGTTTAAATGTTATGCAGGGCATTCAAAACGTACTGGGTTTTAAACATAAACATACACAATCATTTGATCTTGATTTTGCCGACCTTTTACCAGCGGTGAAGTTTTTAGGTAAAGGGGTAATTATGCCAGCAAGCAATAAACTTATTTTACCTTTTGAAGCTGTTGGATTAAATGCAGTTGATGTTACCATAATAAAAATATATGAAAATAATATCGCCCAGTTCTTCCAGGTAAATGATATGAATGGATCTAATCAATTGGTAAGGGTTGGAAGACCACTGGTAAAAAAAACAATTCGATTAGATACGGATAAACTAACAGATTTACACAAGTCGAATCATTTTGCCATTGATCTTGACGACATGATAAAAGCTGAACAAGGAGCGATCTACCAGGTTAAAATAACTTTCAAAAAAGCATATTCTTTATACAGTTGCGACAACGACAAACAAGCAACAGTTAAAGAGGAAGGAATGCAGGTTATAGATGAAGAGAACTGGGATGAAGAGAATTTGAATGAAGAAAGTTACTGGGATGAATATGAAGGCAATTACGGTTCAGCTTATAATTGGAATGAGCGGGATAACCCCTGCCACAATTCTTACTTTACCAGTGCGAGATGGGTTACCAGAAATGTTATGGCCTCAGACCTTGGTATTATAGCAAAGAAGGGTTCGGGCAAAGAATATTTATTTGCGGTTACAAATTTAGTAACCACACAAACAGTAAGCGGTGTTTCCATTGAATTGCTCGATTATCAGCAACAGGTAATAACTACTGCAACTACAGATAATGAGGGATTAGTAAAGATTTTAACAGAACGAAAACCTTTTCTTGCAATTGCCAAATTAAAGGATCAGCGAGCCTATTTAAAATTAGATGAGGGTTCATCATTACCCATAAGCCAGTTTGATGTTTCTGGAGATGTAGTACAAAAAGGATTGAAAGGTTTTATATATGGCGAACGCGGTGTATGGAGGCCGGACGATTCATTATACCTCACCTTTATTCTGGAAGACCGGAATAAAACACTGCCGGCCATGCATCCTGTTTCGTTTGAGCTGTTTGATCCCAATAGCAGTTTATATAAAAGGCATATTCAAAGCGCATCGCTTAATGGGTTTTACAGCTTTAGAACATGTACCGATGTGGATGCCCCAACCGGTATCTGGCAGGCCAAAATTAAAGTAGGTGGTATTACTTTTCAAAAAAATATAAGAATAGAAACAGTAATGCCAAATCGCTTAAAAATAGAGCTGAATTTTGACAAACCGTATCTTACAAAAAACGACAAAATTACCACCACCCTTAAATCGCGTTGGTTACATGGTGCTATTGCCGATGGTTTGAACGCTAAAGTTGAAGCCACATTAACACCGGCAACAACAATTTTTAAACGGTATCCGGAATATGATTTTGATGACCCGACAAAAAAATTTGAATCGGACGTAAGAACAGTTTTTGAAGGCCGCCTGGATGAAAATGGGGAAGCTAATTTAAACATGGATCTCGCCTTTAAAAATAGTCCTGCAGGGAAGCTCAATGCTAATTTTATTACCAAAGTTTTTGAACCCGGAGGGAGCTTTAGCATTGATCGATTTTCTATTCCATATAATCCATATACTGCTTATGTTGGAATCAAAATTCCTACGGGTGATAATGCAAGGGGCATGCTTTTAACCGATACCATGCAATCGGTTCAGATAGTATGTGTAAACCCCGAAGGTGCTTTAATTCAGGGTTCAAGAAGCGTAACTGCGCAATTGTATAAAGTTAACTGGCGCTGGTGGTGGGACAGATCAACAGAAGATTTAAGCTCCTATTCTCAAAATGAAGAATATAAAAGTTTGCAACAACAGGAAATTAATTTAGTAAATGGAACAGGCAGGTTTAATTTCAAAGTTAACTATCCCGAGTGGGGAAGATACCTGTTAAAAGTAACCGATGAAGACGGGCACTCAACGGCTAAAGTGTTTTACATGGATTGGCCGGGATGGGCCGGGAGAGCTAACAGGGATAACCCAATTGAAGCAGCTATGTTAACTTTTAGCATGAATAAAACAGTGTATCGCGTTGGTGAAACTGCCAGCTTAAACATGCCTACGCCTAAAGCCGGTCGAGCTTTGTTAAGTATTGAATCTGGCTCTGAGGTATTGGAAACACACTGGATTGAAGCCAGGGAAGGTCAAACAAGTTATTCATTTAAAATCACAAAAAGCATGCTGCCTAATGTATATGCTCATATCACATTGGTTCAGCCCCACGCACAAACAATCAACGATTTGCCTATTCGTATGTATGGCATGATGCCTGTTAAAGTGGAAGATCCCACAACTAAACTTGTACCTGTATTAACGATGGCTAACCAAATAAGACCTGACCAACTGAACACCCTTACAGTGAGCGAAGGTAGTGGAAAAGCAATGACATATACACTTGCTATTGTTGATGAAGGATTGCTTGACCTGACACGTTTTAAGACACCCGACCCACATACAAGTTTTTACGCACGCGAAGCCCTTGGAGTTAAAACCTGGGATATGTTTGATTTTGTAATGGGCGCATTTGGAACACAGTTTAACCGCATATTATCAATTGGTGGCGATGAAGGTATAAACAGGAAATCGGGAGCCAATAAAGCAAAGCGTTTTAAACCTGTTGTAAAATTTATAGGCCCACTGAATTTAGAGGCAGGCAAGTCGACTCAACACACCATTAACATTGAAAACTATGTGGGTTCAGTGCGTGTAATGTTAGTTGCAGGTTATGAAGGTGCTTATGGTTTTGCGGAGAAAGCAGTGCCTGTTAAAAAACCATTGATGGTATTGGCAACATTACCACGAGTATTACGTTCCGGTGAAATTGTTAAATTACCTGTTAATGTATTTGCAATGGAGGACAAAATTAAACAGGTGAAGGTGGAAGTTACAGGGAATAATTTGGTGCAGGTTTTGGGCGGTTCAACAAAAACTATCAGTTTTACAAAGCCCGGCGATGAGGTAATAGATTTTGACCTGAAAGTAAGAAGTATTTTAGGCATTGCAAAAGTAAAAGTGATGGTAAGCGCCGGTGCTGAAAAAGCATTTTATGAAGTGGAATTAGATGTAAGGAACCCCAATCCTTATGCAAGTAATTATTATGAAGGAACTGTTGAAGCAAATAAAACATGGGAGACGAAATATACACCACCCGGTATGGCCGGCACCAATACAGCAGTTCTGGAAGTGTCGGGTATTCCACCCATCAATTTAGAAAACAGGTTGCGCTATTTAATTCAGTATCCGCATGGTTGTGTAGAGCAAACTACTTCGGCTGTATTCCCTCAGTTATCGTTAAATAAATTACTGGATCTGAATGAAGGATGGAAACAAGAGATTGAACTAAATGTAAAAGCAGGCATTCAAAAATTAAGGCTCTTTCAAACTTCTGAAGGAGGTATGGGATACTGGCCGGGGGAACAAAATGCGGACGAATGGGCAACGAGTTATGCCGGACACTTTATGATAGAAGCACAAAACGAAGGCTATGCATTACCTGTTAATTTTTTGGCCAACTGGAAAAAATATCAGCGCAATAAAGCCTCATCATGGACACAATCATCGCAGTGGAATAACGACCAGGTGCAGGCATACCGTTTATACACCCTTGCACTTGCCAAAGCCCCGGAATTAGGTGCTATGAATCGTTTAAAAGAATCGCATACGCTCAGTTCTGCTGCACGATGGAGGCTAGCGGCAACATATGTTATTTGCGGCAACAAAGACATTGCACATGCATTAATAAACGCCGAAAAAATGATAGCTACAAATCAATATACCACCAACACTTATTATATGTACACTTATGGTTCAGCCGAACGAGATGAAGCGATGATGTTGGAAACCTTAATATTGTTGGATGAAAAAACAAAAGCATTGGGCTTATTAAAAACAATTAGCAAACAACTTGCAAGTGATATGTGGATGAGTACACAAACAACAGCCTATTCATTAATGGCCATAGCAAAACTTACCGGCAAATTTTCTGATAATAAAGTGCTTGAATATGACTATACTATAAATGGCAAAACCACGCACTTCAGAAGCACTGCAAACATGTCTCAGGTTCCTATAAAAGTTATTAGTTCAAACAGTGGAAGCATACGCGTTACCAATACAAGCGGACAGTTATTATTTACCAGGCTT
>JACMQU010000001.1 GCA_014376805.1 Bacteroidia bacterium | reverse complement strand
CGTAAAGTTAAAGAATCAAGATTTGGAAGGATCCATTTTTTACGATTATCATAATACAGTTTTCCGCTATCAATTGTTAATGGTGATGAGATATTGTTGGTGTATAGGCTTCCCGTTCCAAGGCCCTGTGGTAAATGCAATAAATGGGTTGAACACCACTGTGATATAGCGTTGAGGCCTATATTGGATTCGAGTGCTGATGTTGCCCACCAGTTTATTTGATGGCGGTTTGCCAGTACAATCCATTTCTCGGCTTTATTAAGGCCGCCAATAAGCGTGGGTTTAAGGATCAGAAATGCAGGTTTGATAAGAGATAACAATACATTACCTGAATCCTCCGGATCCAAGCCTATCAGTTCTTCATCTAAAGCAATTTTTATTTTACTATTCCTGCATAATTCCTGCATATATTCTGGTTGGCCGGCAGCAATTGGTTGTTCTATAGAATGAATTTCAAACCGTTGCAATTCTTTTAATTGCTGAAGTGCTTCATCTTTTTTAAAAGCCCCATTGGCATCTAAACGTAACGTTATTTTAAACGCTGAATATTTTTTTCTTACCTGTTCAAGCATCCTGCATTCTTCATCAAAATCTATGGCACCTACTTTAAATTTTAAACAATTAAATCCTGCTGTTACTTTTTTATCAACTTCCGCTAACATGGTATTGCTATCAGCCATCCAGATTAATCCGTTAATGTGAATGGGTTCATTGTTTAAAAAGGAGGCATCAAACAAATTCATAGTACCGCCATTATTCATATCCAGCATAGCGGTCTCTAATGCAAAACGTATAGCGGGCAATAGCTGCAAGTTAAGATCTTCCAAACTTTCACCCTGATTTAATGCGTTTAATATGTTCTTTAAATCACTTTCAAAATGCGCTGTTGCATCAATACTTAAACCTTTTAATGGCGAAGCTTCTCCCCATCCGGTATGGTTGGGTTTTTGCAAATTTGTGGCATGAATAAGATATGCATCATGCGTTTTTAACTCACCTCTTGAGGTACGTGCCTTAAATGCAAACTGAAGGCAATGCTTTATGTATCCGAATCTGATCATTTAATTTAAAGGGAGAGGTAAAATAAAAGAGTAAGGAAAAATGTACTCAGAGAAAGGTACTTAAGTAATGGATCAAAAGAGCTTGCATTTTTAGCTCTGAATACTGCCAGCGCATTTAAAAAAAGTAAGCCAAAAACAGGTAATAACAATAGCAGATGAAGTTGAGATTGCATAATAAAAAAAGTAAAACAAATAACTGCTCCGGCAAGTAATGCATAGTGATAGATTTTTGCCTTGGGTAATCCAAGTCTTACTGGTATACTATTCTTTCCTGCAGTTTGATCCGATTCAATATCACGCATATTATTTATGTTTAATACACCTGTTGATAAAAAACCATAGGCAAGTGCGGGAAACAAATATATAAAATGATTTAGTTGCCCTGTTTGTAAATAGTAAGAGCCTGTAACCCCTGTAATTCCAAAAAATATAAATACGGCAATATCACCTAAACCCATATATCCGTATGGTTTTTTACCATTGGTATAAGCAACGGCAGCAACAATACTTAATAAGCCACACAGCAACAAAATAACTGATCCGGTGCGGCCTATAATCCTGGATGCAAAGTATAACAATACAATACCACTTATTAAAGACAGTAAGCTAAAAGCAACTATCCCTTTTTTCATATTCTCTTTAGAGATTTTTCCTGATTGAACTGTTCGTTGCGGGCCTTTCCTGCCACTATGGTCTGCCCCATGAATGCTATCGCCATAATCATTGGCAAGGTTGGATAATATTTGCAAAAATAAAGCGGTTAACAAAGTGAGGAATGCAATGCCAGTATCTACCTCCCCTTCCAGATGCGCACAAAAAAGGCCCCCTGAAATACAGGAAAGTGACAGGAACAGAGTACGTAAACGAAATGCGCTAATCCAATTGGTTAAATTCATTAACTTTGATATTTATGATCAGGCAAATTAAGCATATTAGATTTTTGTTGAAGTACCCGGTGTATAAAATTTTCAAAAACCGGAATAAATATTTAAGCAATCAGAATTTTCTAATCATTGCAAGTGTTTTTGTAGCTATTATTTCAAGCCTTGCAGCTATCCTCTTAAAATGGGCAATACATTTTATAGAGTCTCTGCTTATCAATACTTCTACACTTGAACTAAGGCTGCAAAACATGCTGTTTCCGATTGCCGGTATAGTATTATCGCTGGTATTTATCAGGTATGTGTTCAGACTGAAAGTATTTGAAAAAGGGTTAAGCAGTATTATTTATAAAATAAATTATAATAGAAGCAATATTGAAAAGCATCATACCTATGCCCACCTGGTTAGTAGTGCTTTCACGGTAAGTCTTGGAGGTTCAGTTGGCGTTGAAGCTCCCATAGCCATAACAGGTTCAGCAATCGGATCTAACATGGCTAAACGTTTATTTGTTAGCCAGAATGAAAAGACCTTGTTGCTTGCATGTGGCGCGGCTGCCGGTATTTCGGCCATTTTTAACAGTCCAATTGCAGCGGTTATATTTGCTTTTGAAGTATTACTGAACCGGGTAAGTGTGCCGGCATTCATTCCATTACTAATTGCTTCAGCCACAGCAGCAGTAATCAGTAACCTGTTTTATTCCGGACAGTTAATTTTATTTGTCCCGGTAACATGGCAAATGACGTCTATTCCGTTTTACGTTTTGCTTGCGGTCATTTGCGGCCTCCTCTCTGCCTATACAATCAGGGTTGTGTATAGCATAGAAACCCGATTCAACAACAAAAATCAGCGATTTGGCAGAGCTATTGTACAAGGATCGATAGTTGGCGCACTCATATTGTTTTCACCGCTTTTATATGGTGAGGGTTACTTTGTGATTAACCAGATTCTTGCAGGCAAATTTGATGGTTTTATGCAGAGTATAGCACTGCAAAGTAGTTTTGGTTATGATACTGTATTTTTGTTTTTTGTATTGGCAACATTGTTATTGAAACCTGTAGCAGCAGCATTTACAGTTAGTGCCGGAGGTAACGGCGGTATTTTTGCTCCATCCTTATTTATTGGAGCTTTAATGGGATTGTTTTTTTCACGCAGTATAAATTTAACCGGCCTTGCTTCATTAAATGAATTGAACTTTGTGGTAGCAGGAATGGCAGGGGTGCTAAGTGGCGTTTTAAGTGCACCACTTACTGCTATATTTATGATTGCTGAAGTAGCAGGTGGGTATACTTTATTTGTGCCCTTAATGATTGTTTCGGCAGGTAGCTATTTTATAACCCGCTTAATTGAACCGGATTCAATCTATACTAAAAAACTTGCAAACCAGGGTTTGTTAAATGAAAGTCCTGATGCAACGATCTTAAAGGAATTTACTATCAGAGCCATCCTTGAAACGGATTTCAAAACATTTTATGCCGATGATTCACTGCGGCATATAACACAAACTATAACGGAAACCAAACGCACCGTTTTTCCTGTGTTAAAAAGAAACGGTAACCTGATAGGGATTTTAACATTAGGGGATCTAAAACAGGTGCTTTTTAAGCCCGAATTATATGACCGGGTAAAAGTGAAAGATTTATTTCTTCCTAATATGCTTTCTGTTGATATAGAATATACATTAGACAAGTTATTGATTTTTTTTGAAGAGCATCCCGACCTTTATTATGTACCGGTACAAAAGGGTGAAAAATATGCCGGATTTGTATCCAGAAGTGCGTTTTTAAATAAGTATAAATCCTTGATGCATGATTGGGTTCAGCAGCAGGCAGCGGAAAATTGAGAAGGCGGATAGCAAAAGCCTATGGCAATATCTGGTGTGATAAAACCAAAATAACGAAGATCAATATAATACAATGCATTTAAACACTTATCCAATCATGGTGGGTTCAATCTTGCACAGTTCAAAGATTTCAAACATCATATCTTTTGATAATGGCTTGATGAAAAAACCAGTAAGCAACTTACTGTTTTTTGCACGCTTCTGGTCGTTAGGATCAAGCGAAGAGGTAAGCATAATAATTGGCATGTGTTTGTTAATATCTTTGTAAAGCTCCAGAAATTCCCAGCCATTTATACGCGGCATGTTTATATCAAGCAACATCAGGTCATACGTTTCAGAAGTTCCGGCCAGGTAATCTAAAGCTTCAGTTGGATCAAGAAAACTTTTTGAAGTAAAATCCACACCCATTTTTTTTAAAAGTCTTTCATTGGCCATATTATTTATAAAATCGTCATCGATCTGAATAATTTTAATGCTCATAAGGTTTTGGATTTATAGATGTAATAGAATAATTCAGGTTCTTAATAATGTCGTCTAATTGTTTAACAGATTCATGAATATGCTGTATGGTGAGCTGCTCGTCTTCATTTAAATTTCCATCATTATCCAACAGGTTAGTTAATGAAATAAGGTTAGCAATTGGCCGCCTGATTACATGCGATAAAGTGAAGGTATATGTTTCCATTTGCTTGTTTTGATCATTAAGCTTTTTCTCATTTAATTTACGGCCTGTAATGTCGCGTGTGAGTGCAATTATACCTGCTTTTTCATTTTGTACAGAAAACAATACCACTTCATAATAAGACTTACCCTTTTTTTTTGTTCTGTTGTTTTGTGGAATATCATAATCTACTTCAGATTCAAAAGTAACAATTTCTCCTGTTTTATATGCTTGCAAAAAATGGGTAAGCTGGCCAGAATATTCTGTAAACGGATCAGCCAGCACATTAAATTTTCCTAAGCTTTCATCAACACTGGATAATCCCAGGTTATGTTTCTGAACTTCATTCATCATAATAAGTAGCCCATTTTCATTAAACAATTCAAAACCAATGGGCATTTTATCAATCATAAGATTAAGCAGTTGTTCATTTTCTTTCCTGCTTTTTTCTAAACCCTTCTTTTTAGTTATGTCTTTGCTAACAATGTTTACGCCATAAACAATTCCATCCGAATTTGTCATAGGATTTACACTATGTTCTCTGAAAGTTGTTTCCTTGTTTTCTACAGATGTGGCTTCTTTAATAAAAGATTCACCATTTAAACCCCTGTCATATACATTTTTCCAAAACTCACGTTCATAATCACTAAACGCCAGGTCTAAAAGATTGTCTCCATAATTAACATTATTTTTAAAGTTATTCAATAAAGATTTTTTAAATTTCAGATTGCCTTTAAGGTAACAATAATTTTTATCGATACACCAAATACTGGATTTCGTATTTTCAATCAGTGCATCGAGGCTTGATTTGGCTTCATAGAGTTCCGTGTTTTGTGCTATAAGTTTTTTTTGATCCAGTTGCAATAAATGTATTATATATAAAAACAAAACGGCAGATCCAAGTGAGGGTATCAAAAACAAATAGATAGTATGAAGTTCTACCCCCTTGTAATACTCGCTGATGCATGCACCGGTAATGAAAGTGCCGATAAAAATGTATTTATATGGAACTTCAATAAATAAAAACGTGTAAAAAAAAAGTAGCAGTGTATAAGCTGTAAAATTTATTTCGGGCCCCGTAATTGAATTAAAATAAAGTACGGCTATAAAAGTTACCGGTAATCCAAAAAGGTATAAATTGGTATTGCTTTTTTTTGTGAGATAATAAATTATAAAATGCCAGCTACTAATGATAAGCGCCATTGATATGACTGAACTTGAACCCCTCGCTTGCAGCGTTACTGTAAAAATGCACAGTAATTCGGCCAAAAAAAAACTTTTTCTTACCGAATGAAAAAAAAGAGTTGTATGCTTAAAGGTAAAACCTGGTAGTATGGCCATTTATACAATTATACCGCAATTAAGAGGAATTAATGGACAATTCATAAAGCTATTCTAATATGATCCACCCATTTTTTAAATATCGATTTAGATGAGTCGGGTTTTTGGGAATATACTTAAGTAATAAAATGGTAAATGTAACACTGTGGCATAGATCAAAATCCCTTTAAAACCACTAATAATGCGATAGTTAAAAAGTTCTTGCCATGTTATTTATAGTTTAATGCTTTTTACAGGTTAAAAAATATAATTTTGCAGTTATATTAGTAAAAACATGATGCAAATTGTAGAGAAAATTAAAGCGGAGTTAAAAAAGGACGGCTTTAACCCTGAGGCCATAACCGGTTTATTACAGGAGTTACGTAACTATTACAAAGATAACCTGAAGGAACCGGGTTTGGTCAGAATGATTAGACTGGCTTGTGAAGATATAGAGAACAATGGAAATTATACTTTTTTGTATATGCCGGATGATGATGGTAAAGCCAACCTTGAATACTTAATTGATCTGCTTGCTGATTACAGTAATAAATATAACCGGGAAGAACTTCAGGATATCCGCAACCTGATGGATGGAGTTACACCTGAAACAGAGGACGAGGAAAAAGAATAAAAAACGGAGCCCGCTAAGGGCTTTTGTTTTTTATCACTTAATATCTATAAAACTACAAGTATGCAAGATAAAAAAGTTGGAATTATTATGGGTTCAGACAGTGATCTGGAGGTGATGAAAGAAGCCGCAAAGATACTGGAGGAATTTAAAGTTGACTTTGAAATAACAGTTGTATCTGCACACCGCACACCCGACAGGTTGTACGAATATGCAAAAGGTGCAAAGAGCAGGGGTTTAAATATTATAATTGCCGGAGCGGGCGGTGCCGCTCATTTGCCGGGTATGGTGGCAGCTATAAGTATTTTGCCCGTAATAGGTGTTCCGGTTCAGCTTAAAACATTATCAGGGCTTGATTCGTTATTGTCCATTGTTCAGATGCCAGGGGGAGTGCCTGTTGCTACAGTTGCAATTAACAATGCAAAGAATGCGGGTATACTTGCCATTCAAATTCTTGCTTTGGCTGATCCGGCCCTGAGTGAAGCATTACAGACTTACAAAGATAAATTGAGAGATGAAGTGTTAGTAAAAGCCAAAATAGTTGAAAAAGGCAGAAATATCATAGGTTTCAAGGTATAAATAAATACTTTATTACTAACAATATCCAATGCTAAAAATCTTTCTCTTATATTGGGTTTGAATATTTGATAAAAAAACACTAATTCGTACCTTTAAACTTTAAACTTTTGGATAGCTTTTGGGATTTATTTAAACCTGAGGAATTGATTCGTTACGGCGGACTGGTATTACTTATTGTAATTATTTTTTTAGAGAACGGTGTATTTTTCGGATTCTTTTTGCCGGGAGATTCCCTGTTATTTACAGCAGGCCTTTTATGTTATCTGGGCGTACTTAACATTGAGCTCACTTCCCTAATTCTTTATATTGGTTTGGCTGCCATAGCAGGTTATTATGCAGGATACTGGTTTGGATATAAAACAGGGGAGGCACTTTACAAGCGCAAGGATTCGCTATTTTTTAAAAAGAAGTATATTACTACTGCTGAGAACTTTTACAAGAAATACGGTGGTGCTGCTCTAATCCTGGGCAGGTTCTTACCTATTATCAGAACCTTTGCACCTATACTTGCCGGAATTGTTAAAGTAAAAGCACATATTTTTTTTATTTATAATGTGATTGGTGCATTTATATGGCCCGCTGTAATTGTTACTTCTGGTTTTTATGCCGGTAAGCTAATCCCCAATGCGCTCTCTTATCTCAACTGGGTTATTGTTGGTTTTGTACTTATTACTTCTTTACCCATTATCAGCTCGCTAAAAAAAGATAAAAAAAGTACAGAAGACACAACTACAACTACTGATGCTTAGTTAGCTTTTTTGCATAAATGTTAAAGTTGTCAACATTGCCGTATTCAAAAGCACAAATCTCATTTAAAGTGTTAATAATTCGTGATTCGCCGGTAAGTTTTTCTTCAATAATAAGGGTAATGTTGTTAAAGTATCTGAAAAATTTTGTGGCTCCTTTAAGCATTTCAACTTCCATTCCTTCCACATCTATTTTCATCAAAATTTTTGTTTCGGGTTTTAATCCAAAAGTTTCAAACACATCATCCATCGCATTGATCTCAAATTTTTGCGTGTTTTCGGTACCTTCATCAACTCTTTTATTAGCTCCCGGATTGGTTTGGTTTAACTCAAAATGCTCCACAGAATGTTTGCTGCCCAAACCGTAATTATAAGCTGCAACCTTATCTTCAACGTTGTTGAGCATAATATTTTTACTGATCATATAATAGCTGTCGTAAACTGGTTCAAAAGCCATACACCTGTAACCTTTGTGGCCAAGCCATATACAGTATTCTCCTAAGCAGGCTCCTATATCAAAAAAAATATCAAACTGCTGCTTTTCAATAAAATGTTTGATCTCTATTTCGTAGGCATAATTAATGTATTGAAAATCAAGCGTACCCTTACGTGTTTCAAAAATACCCATACTGGATTTTATTTGTTTTCCTTTTGAAAAAGATTTACGGGTAAACATATATAAGACGGCATTTACAGCCGAGATAAATTCGGCATGACGTAAGTACTCATAAAAGTATATAGTGTATACCTTTACCCTGTTAATTAAATATTTCATAGATGACTGTTAGTGCGCAAAGTAAATTATATTTTGTACTTGTTTTCACGCAAAACTAAAAAATTAACCCATAGGAGTGTTAATTTGTAGTCTCAACTATGCAATTCGGAAAATTAATTATTGTTCCTACACCCATTGGAAATATGGAAGACATTACCCTTAGGGCCTTAAGAGTGCTTAAAGAGGCAGATGCAATTCTGGCTGAAGACACGCGCCAGAGTGGGAAATTGCTCAAGCACTACGAAATCAGCCGGCCTTTATGGGCCTATCATCAGCACAACGAACATAAGAACCTGGCTCATCTGATAACAGAATTGAAAGGAGGTAAAAAATTAGCACTTGTAAGTGATGCAGGTACGCCCGCAATCAGCGATCCGGGTTTTTTACTCATTCGTGAATGCTTACGAAATAATATTGATGTGGAATGTTTGCCGGGTGCTACGGCCTTTGTACCGGCACTTGTAAAAAGTGGCTTGCCGATAGACGCTTTTATTTTCCTTGGATTTTTACCTGAGAAAAAAGGAAGACAAACGGCCTTCCTGAAATTAACAGAAATGGAACAAACGTTTGTTTTTTATGAAAGCCCACATCGTTTATTAAAAACACTTACTCAACTTGTTGAATATTTAGGTGCCGACCGGTATTGCAGTGTTAGCCGGGAGCTTACAAAATTATTTGAACAAACCGTAAATGGCACACTTACCCACGTAATTACTCATTTTACCACTAACCCTATTAAAGGAGAATTTGTACTTGTTGTTGCCGGTAAAAAATAATCACGTTGCTTATTTAATTTTAAGCATCTCTACTGCCATATTGTTAACACTTGCCTGGCAACCTTTTAAAATACTGCCCCTGGTATTTATAGGCTTTGTGCCGTTGCTGATGCTCGAAAAAAAAATACGCTCGGAACAGCGTGATTCTTTTATGTGGGTGTTTGTATATACCTGGCTTGCTTTGCTATTATGGAATATAGGTACCGTGTACTGGATTTGGAATGCCAGCGAAGGCGGTGCACTTGCAGCATTTGTGATCAACAGTTTACCTATGGTATTGCCTTTTATGCTCTACCACCGTAAAAATGTTCGTAGCGGACGAGAAAATTATGTATTGCTCATATCTGCATGGATAGCCATGGAGTTATTACAGTTCCATTGGGATCTTGCTTTCCCGTGGTTACAACTCGGAAATGTTTTTAGTTATCTGCCTGCAACTGTTCAATGGTATGAATATACTGGCGTTTTGGGTGGAAGCTTATGGATATGTGCTGTAAATATTCAATTATTCCGATTGCTGCAATATTGGACACAATTAACAAGACAGCAGAATATGAACAGGGTATTTAACCTGGTATTTTTTTACCTGCTCACTCCGTTATTTTTATCAGGCTATATCTTGTTGAACCATGAACCGCATAAAGATATAAATACAACCTACGCAGATATAATTCTGGTTCAACCAAACCTTGATCCATATAATGATAAATTTGGGGGTATGAGTGGAGAAGAGCAGCTCAGAAAAATGTTGCTGCTGGCTGAGTCAAAAATAGATAGCTTAACCCAGTTTATCATTTTACCTGAAACGGCTTTACAAGGTGGTCTGGAAGAAAATAACCTTTCACAACAACCATTGGTTCATTTGTTATATTCGTTTTTAAAAGTTCATCCCAATGTAAGTATCTTAACAGGTATAGATTCTTACCGTTTATATAACGAACAGGAGCCCCATCCTGCTACAGCCAGGAGGGTTAGAGATGAGCCTCGTTTTTTTGATGCTTACAATGCAGCATTGTTCATTAATAATTATGATAGCCCGGAGGTTTACCATAAAAGTAAATTAGTACCCGGTGTAGAAAAAATGCCTTATCCGGAAGTGTTTGGGTTTATAGAAAAATATGCTATCAACTTGGGTGGTACTGGAGGTAGCTTGGGCAGTGATGGCTCAAGTAAAGTATTTAACAACAAACATAAACTGGGATTGGCTCCCATTATTTGTTATGAAAGTGTATTTGCTGAGTTCACGGCTTCTTATGTGCAAAAGGGGGCGAAAATTTTATGTATTATTACCAATGATGGCTGGTGGGGAAATACCCCCGGTTATAAGCAGCATTTTGATTATGGCCGTTTGCGTGCTATAGAAAACCGGCGATACATTGCCCGCGCCGCTAACACAGGTATCAGTGGGTTTATTGATGACCAGGGCGAAGTTATGGTAAGAAGTGAATGGTGGACGGAATCTGCACTTCGCATGCGTGTACCGGTGCTCTCTAAGCAAACCTTTTATACCGAACATGGTGACTGGATTGCCTACTTGTTTTTATTTATTCTGGGCTTTGAACTCATCAGCCTTTGGCGTGGCTCTTTTCAAAAACAGCAGAATCAAAAATATTAATTTATCAGAATGGAAACTATTTACTGCCCACTACAAATGTTTTTTGAAATTGTTGTTTCTCTCCCAGCAGGTTAAAGGTTTCAAAGTTGGCAATATAAACTCCTATGCCTGCTTTTTGTCCTTCATCAGTAACGCCATTCCAGCTTATCTGACCAATGGCCCCGAGGTAATAATTACTGCAAACTTTTTTAATTAAATTACCGGTACTGTTGTAGATTTCAATCTTGCCTACATTTCCGTTAGATGCCAGGTTGTAACTAAATGTCAGGATGTCTTTATAACCATCGTCATCGGGACTAAAAACTTCGGGTTCAATGGTGAAAAAACCTTTTTGTATGATAGCCGTATATTGAGAATTGCGGTAGGAGGGTGTGGCATATCCGCAGTTGCTGGCTGCCGATGTCCAATTGGTTACATCATCACTTGCCCTGTTTGGATCAACCCTTTCTAAACTCACTCCATCTTTATTGTTGAGTAATTCAAAATGCATTTTATCCGTATAAATTAACTGATCCATAATGTTGCCAGTTTTATTTATAAGCAGAAGAGAACCTGCATCATCATTTAGAGCGGGTAATGAAAAATCCATCAGTTTTTCCGGATAGGGTACCGTATAAAAAGTCATTAACTGAATTGGATCAGAAGTAATAACAATATAACTTTGCGGAGCCACCATGTAACCCTTTCCACTTAATGAAATGGCCTGCTCCGGCTGATGATTATTATTGTACCGTGCAAGCATAAACATATTGAGGTCAATAAATTTATTACTCTTGTTGTACAATTCAACAAAATCATTGCCATTTAAGGCGGGGTTAAACAGAACTTCATTAATAACAATATCTCCACTATCCGCTTTTTGTGGAATTCCAAATTCAACACTTGCTGTTTCTGCTATTTGGTTGCCGGCACAAT
Organism: Bacteroidia bacterium; assembly: GCA_014376805.1. Classification (GTDB taxonomy): domain Bacteria; phylum Bacteroidota; class Bacteroidia; order UKL13-3; family UKL13-3; genus B1. Next base: position 71,033 of record JACMQU010000001.1, on the reverse strand, counting down.
CTCTTAAACTATCTATGTAAATACGGAAAATAATACCGGTATCAAATTTATTTTCAAATGCATATTCCAACTCGTTTAAATTTGTTGTCGCATACCGGTATTTAACAGGATGTATGTTTTTTGTAATTGAAATGCCTGTTAAATTGCCATTACTTAAACTATCTATGTTTTCGTTAAAATAGCAACGCAGGTGCGTGCTATCAATCGGGTATGAGCGCAATAGCTGCGGAGGCTTGTTATCTTTGTTGGTTTGCTTAATGCTATTGGTTTTGCCGGGTGTACCTCCTTTCGCATTCAAACTTGCGCTCCAGTTATTTAAAGTACCACAGGGATTCTTTGAATCTTTCATTTCTATTGTCCATCCACCCAATTGTTGTTTTAGTGTATTGTTCAGATAACTTTCTTTATAGGTAATCTGATGCAAAACAAAACCCCGGTCATTATATAAAGTAAGTTTCTCATCAGTGCTTAACGAAGGAAAATCAGTAAGGCCAACTGCTGTTCCAAACTGCTGCAATAAGTGAGCGTTTGAGGTGCCACTTACCAGTAAAAAGCTATCAGGATATAGAATAACTGCAGGAAATTTAGCAGTTGATGTTCCGTCGCTAATTGTATAATCTTTTAAATTAACAGCATATTCGCCTGCATTATACAACTCCATAAATTCTGCATTAGGCATGCTGGTTGCTGTGGTGGGCGAGAACATAATTTCATTAATGAGCAATTGATTTTGTAAAGGATCTTTTAAGGCAGTATAAGTAAATAACATAACCTGTTTCTTTTGATTTGCTTTACAATCAAAGGCATTACTAACCTGTAATTGATAAGTTTTTAAATGTTGCAGCGGCGTTTCTAATTTAACATTTAAAATTTTGGTTTGGGCTGAACCAAAATTTAGCTGATGAGCAGTTATACCTGAACTCAATTGTACTTCACAAAATAACCGGGATAAAATTGAATCAACAGGTTCATTAAACTGAAGTGTTATGGCATTGGCACTATCCGGAATGACGTTAAGCAGTATAGGCGCCAGGGTGTCTGTATAAACCAGCCATGCCGAATTTTTATGGCACGGTGTGCCCCCAACTGCATTATCACTCGCCTGCCAGTTATCAGCCCCGCTGCAGGTATTGTTAGGGTTAATTATTTCTAAACTCCATCCTCCGTTTTGTTTGGCTGGGTTATGATACCAACTCAGTTCATAGCTTATGTTAAAAATTGTTTCGCCATTTATATTCAGCAACCATATTTGATCGCCGGTATTGTTTAAAGAGGGCAATGCGGACACAGGTAATACCTGTCCAAATCTGGTAAATAAATTTTCAGAAGTTGATTCGCAAACAATTACAAAGCTATCCGGTGCTAATATAAATGAAGGTAAAGCAGCAGTTGTTAATGCATCTTTTAATTTATAATTTTTTAATTGAATTGGAAATTTACTGTTGTTGTAAAGCTCTATAAATTCTGCATTTGGAAGTCCTTGCGGAGGATCCGGATCCGGCAGTATTTCCGTTATAAGCAGATCGTTTTGTTGCGGTATATAATAATTGAAAGGCAGTGTGGTATCGTTTATCGTATTGCCAGATTGATCTATTAGTGAAGTTAGCTTTAAGGTGTGGACTGATCCCATTTTAAATGAATCAGTAAATATCAATTCAATGCTGTTTGGTTTGCTGTTATTTATTATCCTGAACGGATTATAAAACTGATCCAAATTATAGTTTAAAGGGTTTAGTAAAAGTAGGTCCGCTATTTTTTCCGAGAAACTAAGAAGTAGTTTTTGAGGGGTAATAATTTCTATATCTGTTACAAAAGGCTTTGTTGTATCGAAACGTTGAGGACCAACATAAAGATCATCAAAATAATAATTACTTATATTACCACTTGTAAACCTTACAAAAAAGCCGGTATAAAAACAGGGCATTGTTATATTATCAAATGCTGTTCCTTCTGATACAAAATTTCCTATCGAACTGGTATCAGAAAACAATTGCCAGTTGCCTATTGAATCGCAAATAACTTTTAACTGAACTGCATTATTTAATTTAGCTACGGTACCTGCTCTTCCGCTTATTAAGCGTGTTCGGTTCAAGCCGTTTTGTTTGTACAAACAAATGCTATCGGTATTGCCGGTGCTGCCACCCAATTGCACATAAAATCCATTTAAACTTCCTTTAAGTCCTGGTTGATCACTACACAAATAAAACCTGCAAAAATTTTGTGAACTGGGGTTTAAGGCAAAACGCAACCAGCAACTCCATTCACCACCAAACCTCTGAGTAGAAGCCGTTGCGAGGCTGATATCTCTGCTTGTTCCCGGCGTTCCTTTGCTTTGTAACTGAAGGTTACTGTTAATGGCAAAGAGTGAATCATCCCCTAACCAAACAGGGTTATTGGTAAAGTTTCCATCTGTAAAATTATCTGATGTTTGACCACTACTTTTTAAGGTACTGGCAAAGATAGTGGCGGCTATAAATATTTTTTTTAAAAACATGTTCAAAATTAGTTGCTCACAACGAGCTTAAACAGTTATTTTCGCAAACGTTAAAAACTAAATCCCATAAATAGGATAAGTGCAATTTTTATAAATAATAGTATTTATGTAAATATTTAAGTCAATCATATCCTAAATCAAATTTTTGTAATGGAAATTTGAAGTTGGGTTATGAACCCCTTATTAATAAATAAAAAGTTACCGGTTTTACTTAGCTAATCAGGGTTATTTTTTTGAGAGGACAAATAGAATAAATGAAGATAGCAGTAGTAGGTGCCACAGGCTTAGTGGGTAGTATGATGTTAAAAATATTAGAGGAAAGAAATTTCCCTGTTACAGAATTAATTGCGGTTGCTTCAGAAAAATCTGTAGGCAAAACCATCTTATTTAAAGGCAAAGAAATTATCATTTGCAGTATGGATGAGGCCATTTCCGCAAAGCCTGTTATAGCATTATTTTCTGCAGGTGGCAGCACTTCTTTACTATGGGCTCCAAAGTTTGCAGCCGCAGACATCATCGTTATCGATAACTCATCGGCGTGGCGTATGGATAAAGATAAGCCTCTGGTGGTGCCTGAAATAAATGCGCACATAATTACTAAAAACGACAGGATTATAACCAATCCAAATTGCTCTACTATACAAATGGTAATGGTGCTAAATCCGCTTCATAAAAAGTATAAGATTAAACGCATTGTAGTATCAACTTACCAAAGTGTAACAGGTACCGGTGTAAAAGCGGTAACACAAATGCAAAATGAACGCAATGGCGTTGATGGAGAAATGGCGTATAAGTATAAAATTGATAAAAATGTAATTCCACAGATTGATGTTTTTATGGAAAACGGATACACCAGAGAAGAGATGAAAATGGTGAATGAAACCCGCAAAATTATGGAAGATGATTTAATTGCTGTTACTGCCACTTGTATTCGTATTCCGGTGCAAGGCGGCCATAGTGAAAGTGTAAATGTTTCTTTTGAACACGACTTTGATCTTAATGAAGTAAAGGAAATTTTATCTTCATCAGAAGGTATTATAGTGAAAGATGACCCTGCTAATGCCATCTACCCTATGCCCATAGATGCACATAACCGGGATGAAGTTTTTGTGGGTAGAATCAGGCGGGATGAATCTCAGGCCAACAGTTTAAATTTATGGATTGTGGCAGATAATTTAAGAAAAGGTGCTGCCACCAACGCAGTTCAAATTGCCGAATATTTGATTAAAAAGTGGCACGCATTTTAATCGTTTTATTGGGTGTAATCTAATGCTATAAATCAAGTTGCATGCTTGCCGGTGTAAACGCACAAATAACAATCCGAGTGAATGTTGCGGGCTGAAGTTATTACTGTTTTACATCCCTGACTGAATTGTTTTTTTCAAAGTAATACACCTGCAAGTATATTGTATTGGCAGCATGACAATTAGTTAAATTTTTTCAATCAACAGATCATTTAATTAGTGATATCGCAATCTTTTTTGTGAAGAAAAGCAAGAAAGCACCAGCAACAAAAAATAAATCAAAAACGCCGTTGCCACAGGGTTTTTAAAAATATTTGATAACAATTTGAATATTATTACCGGCTGTTGCGTTCAGTTAAAATGAACATTACGAAGCCTGTAATTTATTCTGAATATTGCACATATTTTATTTTACTTTATTACCATTATATTTATCCCGTCAATTATCTTTAAAATAGCAGTGATTAATTTAAAACAGATACAAAAAAACCATGCGCTATAACATTTATTATGCCTCTAATTACTCCTGTTTTTTAAAACAATGGAAGGTTAATGAAGATGTTTGTTTAACACAAATAAAATATTTCTTATCCAACATTTAATGAGTTTACCGGCTTATACCAAATCACAACTTGCCTTGCGGAACGGGCAGGATCGTGATGAGATTTGGGTGGCCTATCGGGGCAAAATTTATGATGTAACCCGCAGCCGTTTGTGGCGCAATGGCATGCATTATGAGCACTGGGCCGGGCAGGATCTTAGTAATGAATTAACGGATGCTCCGCATACCGAAGGGGTATTTGATAAGTTTGAAATTGTTGGTTACTTAGTATAGTTAATGTTTTTAGTTTGATCAGACACAGGCTAACCTATTATCTTTTAAACTATGCCCGGCAGGTTAGTATGCAAAGTAACTTCGTCTGTTAACAATTCAACCCATACAGGGCAATGATCTGAATGTTTTGCATGGGGCAAAATGCCTGCAGCTTTTATCTGAGATCGCATAGTATTTGAAACCATACAATAATCTATTCGCCAACCCTTGTTATTATTACGGGCATTGGCACGGTAACTCCACCAGCTATAGTTATGCGGCCCTGTGTTATGCATCCTGAAACTGTCAGTAAATCCACTCTCTATAAAGCGAGTCAGCCATGCCCTTTCATCAGGCAAAAAACCGCTACTGTCTTTATTACTTTTTGGATCATGAATGTCAATAGGCTGATGACAAATATTATAGTCGCCGCAAATAATTAAGTTTGGCCGCGAAGCTTTGAGGTTATTGATGTAATTGAAAAAATATTCGAGCCATACCATCTTAAAAGCCTGCCTAGTTTCCCCACTGCTTCCGCTCGGTATATAAACACTTATTACACTGGTTGAACCGAAATCTGCCCGGATAATACGGCCTTCTATATCGTATGCAGGGTCATTAAAACCAAACGCCACATGGTCGGGTTTATTTTTGCAAAACAAGGCTACACCACTATACCCTTTTTTCTCGGCACTTAACCAATACCTGTGATGATATCCGGCCACATCAAACAGGTATGATTCAACCTGAGATTCCATAGCTTTGGTTTCCTGTAAACAAATCACATCGGCATTGGCACTTTGTACAAAATCAACTAAACCTTTACTAAGTGCAGAACGGATGCCATTAACATTGTAACTTATAATTTTCATAAACCACGAATATGCAATGATTTGTTTAAAAAACAAGTAAAAGCTAAGCGATTGGATCAAACATTTAATAGGATAGATTATTGCATAAAATTAGTGAAATTAATTTGCAACACGGGCCTATCTAAAATGAATCCGGATTATTTTTAAAATGTTAGTAATCCGTTGAGGTTATTCAATCTTGTTTTCTCACCTTTGCGCTGCATGAATTTATTGATTAAAAAATCTAAGATACCTGGCGCCGGTAAAGGGCTCTTTACAAACGACATAATTACCAGAGGAGAAAAGGTGATTGAATATACCGGAGATAATATATCCTGGGCAGAATGTAAAAGACGAAATCAACACCTTGACGGCATTGGCGCGTATTATTTTTATATCACAGCACGCAAATGTGTAGATGCGCAGCATCGTCCTGATTCCTTAGCGCGGTATGCCAATGATGCTGCAGGATTTGTTAGAATAACAGGTATCAGGAACAATTCCCGTTTTGAAATTATTAAAGGCAAACCTTTTATAATGGCTAGTCGTAATATAAAAGCAGGCGAGGAAATTTATGTAGCTTATGGCAAAGAATACTGGGATGCCATGCGTGAAAATGGATTTGATCCAACTCAGAAAAAGAAAAAGGCAAAAAAGCAAAATACCAATGATATGCAACAAGAGCATCATTTAATTCCAAAAAGAGAAGCAGCAAGGCATTAATCCTTTTTTATGTGAGAAGATTTTATATTTTTGAAACCTGAAAATAAAATAAAGCTTTTAAAGTTTCGTTTTACGCCAGTAAAACATTAAATTAAAGAATGAAATATTTATACCAATTTACCGTACTTTTCTTTCTTACTATTTGTTGTGATTCCACTTTTGCACAAGTACAGGACCCAAATTCTCCTGGCTTTGATTATGCAACTCCGGATACTACAATAGCAGACAGTAGTGGGATGATGGATATTCAACCAGGAGGATCAAAAGACCCTGCACTTAGAATATATGCACGTTTAAACTTAAATATAGATTCGGCAACAAATTTAATAACATACGGTGGTGTGGTTGAACAGGAAGAAAGCGGATCAGATTCCTTATATGTAAGAGCCAAGAGATGGGCCATAAATACTTTAGGGAAAGAAATTAAAGTTGAATTAGATAAACGCAATCAAAAAATCATATATGTTGGCAGTATTCCTGCTTATGTTTATATGAATAAATATTCAAAGCGGGCCATTGGTAAATTTGAGTTTAAAATTACTTTTCTTATAAAAGAAGGAAGGTACAAATATCAGATAACAAATCTGGTTCATGAAACTGTTAAACCTTCTGATGGAAGCAAAGGTTCCCGTAATTACTTTGAATATTATTATACCGCTACAACCCGGGTTCGTGAAAATGATATTATTCTGAGAAATGCTGATAAAGATATTTTAAGAATGATTCATGGCATACAGAATGCACTAAACGAACCTAAAATGGTTGATGAAGATGACTGGTAATAATTTTTTTGGCAAGTTAAAAACGGCTTCTGCCTTGTTTTTATATAACCAATGTTAGTTACAACATTCAATATATTGTAAAAATTTATTGCTCTTTCTTTTTTAAAAACATCGTAAGCATTATACTAATTACTACCTGCCATAAAATAGAAGTCTCCTTGCTCATAATACAATGCAGTTTCATCTTTTAAGAGTTCCAGTTTATGGTTAGCCAAACTATAGGCCTGATACCCTAAAGGTTTAAGTAAATCAATTATTGCTCTCCTGTTTATCTCACTTGAAATTTCTATCTGAATAAGTGGCAGGCAACGCTTAAGCGTATTAAGCATGTGTGGAAACAAGTGTACTTCATATCCTTCTACGTCACATTTTATGAAATCTATTTTTGGTAATGGGTTAAACAACACATCCGGTATTTGCATTACGGCTTTGTAAGTTTGTGCATTCTTTGTTTCGGCCTGATCCAAAATTTTTGTAAGACCATGTCTGAAAACCCCATCTAATAATGGCGTTCCCAATATAACTTCTTTTACCTCAGCACCAAGTGCACATTGATATAATGTAATATTATTAGAAGCGAATTTTTTACTGTTTTTTAAAAAAATCTGAGCAAATAAAGGTACAGGTTCAACAGCATATACGTGGCCCTGGTTTCCGGCATATTTTGATAAAAACACAGAGTAGTATCCTACATTTGCCCCAATATCAATGCAAACAAAACCGGGCTTTATAATGGATGATAAATAAAATAGTTCAGGATATTTGTTTTTTAAGAACCCTGCCCTGATCAACCTAATGTAAGCAGAACTAACTAAACTGAGGTATGAACGGATGCCCAGGGACTTTAATAAGAGGGAACGTAATTTTTTTTCCAGCATCTTACTTTACTTCCTCAAAATCTACATATTCACCCAACTTTTTATCTGATTCATTACTTTTTGTTTTTACCTTAGGATCAATAGTAACCTTTCCTTCCTCCCTTTTTTGGGTATCAGCTTTATAATGGTGATGCTGGTTAAAATTATAAACTTTTACTTTAAACAACCCGTTAAATAAATAACGGAATATGAAATAAAATGCAAGTAACGATAAAAAAAATTTCATGTGCTTACTTTAATTACAGGCTACAAAGATGCAAAAAAGTTAACCCTTATAAAAGAAATAGAAAAAGTTGGTAATTTTACTTTTTGGAGAATTTAAGCGAACCCCCGTTAACACAATACCTTAGGCCTGTTTTATCTTTTGGACCATCATTAAATACATGTCCTAAATGACTACCACACTTGGCGCACATGATCTCTGTTCGCGCCATTCCATGAGTTGAATCGGTTTGCACTACTATTTTTGTTTTATCTAATGCATCATAAAAACTCGGCCAGCCACAGCCACTGTCAAATTTAGCATCGGAGGTAAATAACTCATTACCACATGCTGCACAGGTATAAGTTCCTCCATCATAGTTATCTTCCAGCTTACTGGTAAAGGGGCGTTCAGTGCCTTTTTTACGCAGAATATTATATTGTTCCGGACTTAGCTCTTTTTGCCATTCGCTATCTGATTTATTTACGTCAAATTGCTGATCGTTTTTTACTTCAGTGTGTTGTGTTAAAGTTTTCATTTTATCGTCTGATGATTTTGAAGATTTGTTGGTTTGACTGTTGCAGGACATGTAAAAAATACATGCCACTACTAACGTTATCCGGAAGGGGAACAGTTGTATCATCTTTAAGTTTTATTTGTTGTTGTAAAATTGTTTTTCCTGTAAGGTCGGTGAGAATTATTTGTGCCTCTCCATAACATAATGCACAGGAGATACGGAAATCATTTTCAAATGGATTGGGTTCGACAGTGATTTTACTGAGCATATTTTCTTTTCGGATCTGTATGGTTTTTGAAAAACAAAAATTTCCATCCTTGTCCCATTGTTTTATTTTATATAAGTAAATCAAGGCACTGTTATTTGGGTCGTCATTTATTACGTCTATAAAATAATAATGTTCTGTTAACCTGCTATTACCGGCAGCCTTCACAGATCCAATGGATTCAAAATTAATCTGATCAGAACTCCGGAATAACTCAAAACGTGAAGTATTAGTTTCTGAGGCAGTAGACCATTCTAATTGTATGTTATTATCGTTATTTAAATTACCAATAAAAGTAAGCCACGCAACAGGCAATGATACAGAAGTGGATGACAATACAGAACCAGTTAAATAATTAGCTGTTATACCTTGTCCGTTAAACTCAACTATTGTAAAATAATAAACCAGACTGTTATTTAATCCGCTAATCTGAGCGGTATTTCCCATACCGTCATAAACTACAAAATTGCCTGAACCTATTTGTGTGCCGCTGCCAAAAGTATTGTTAGCCTGATAATAACCTGAATCTACCGGCAAACCTGAAACAGGAGCAGAAGAACGGGCTACAACCAAGCGGCGGTTTCCATTTCCGCATTTCCAGCTTATAAGTGCTGTGGTAGCCGTATTACTTTTAACAATAAAACTTGTTGAAGCAAGAGTTGGTTCAAGCGGTTTTAAGCCCCCAAAAACCTTGTACACATATTGAGGGCTGTCAATATAAGGATTGCGGTTAACCTGATACCCGTAAACGGCATTGTTGCGGTTAATTTCTTTTACACCCGGAGGATCCTGATTACTCCATTTGATTAGCAGATTAACTACCCATGCATCATAAACAGGAAAAGAATTCCCGTTTAGAACGTCATTGGCATTTCCATTTGTTTGCCAGCCGGCAATGAGATTTTCATAACGGGTTGCCATATATAAATATCCGCGAGCCAAATCACCTTTATATTCATTAATTGGTTCAAATACAGTACCACTATATCCCGGAAAAGTGTTTGGGCCTAATTTGCCACCGAGCAGGGAAGTATAAGTTGGTGAAGACACCTCACCATAGGGAAAATTATTACGAACGCCGTTTACTTTGCCATCTGTAGGATAAATATGAAACATATCAGAAACCATCGGGCTACTGCTACCAAACCAGCTTTGCGGAAAACTATGTTCGCGGTTATAACAATCCCCTTCAATACTGTAAGTGCCACATTGGTTTGTGCTGAAAGTGTACTCGTAGGGTGAAGTATCACAGATACTTGTTGAATAGATATCCCACACTTTGCCATTATAAAAGGGATCTGTTGTAGCATAGGTGGCCCATAAGCCCGAGCTCCCACTTCCATATGCAGTTACTGTATGGCCTAATATTTTGTTATATAAGGACGTTTTAAGTGCAGCACCGGTTTGTGTAGTGCTTATACTGTTATAATAGGTTGATGCGCCGGTGCCTGAAGCTGGGGTGGCTGTTGCAGTACCACTAACACTAATGTTTATGGTTGTACAACCTGCACTGCTATTAAATAAGCTGCCGGTTTTACTACCACTGGTATATGGGCTGAACCGGCAATAGATAATAGTGCCTGAAACGCTACCGCCACTTTGAATTAATTGCAGATTACTGGTATAACCGGAATAACAAGTTATAGAAATTTCAAAATGTTCAGGTGCCTGTACTACAATATTCTGTGTTAAGCCGGTTCCACTTACCGTATATTTCTGCGGAGCAGTAGCATAATTAACGGGGCAACTACCAAAAGTATAAAGACTGGCCGGTGCAATGGAGATGGTTCCTGCAAAAGAAGTTAAGGTAATAGCGAAAGAGATAAGAAGTGAAATTTTTTTCCTGCTCATATTACAAAAATACAAAAAACAAATGCCAAAAAATAAGAAAAGCGTGTTGTCAAATCTGGATGAAAGGAATTATGTGAGAGAAATTTTTCAGGCACTAATTCATAATATATAAAACCTTGGCACGATTTTTTTAATAACTGTGGGGAATTAATACCGCAACGTTTCTAATTTATTTTAGTTTAACATTGTGAACTCGTAAGCTTATAATGGCTCAAAAAAAATCCCTCAGAATTCTGTTAATTGATGATGATAAAGATGACCAGTTCTTTTTTGTTAGAACTATAGAGGATATACAGAGTTCTATTGTTTGTGAATTAGCAGATAATGGTTTGAAAGGATTAAGTGCACTGCTTAAAAACCCTAATCCCGACATCATATTTTTAGATCTGAATATGCCTCAGATGAATGGGTTTGATTTTCTGGAAATTATTAAAAAAGATGAAAATTTTAAGCACATCCCCGTTATCATTTTCACAACCTCCAGCCATTTGCAAGATATAGAAAAAGCAAAAGAACTTAAAGCTGTGGCATTTTTAACCAAGCCTAATAACCTAAACAATTTATCTCAACTTCTTACAAAGGCATTACATCTCGATTTCTCTATGTACACTGAAATTAATATAATACATTAATGATATTAATTGTTGATGATAAACAAGAAAACATATTTGCCTTAAAGAGCATTCTCGAAATGAATAATTTTGAGGTGGATACTGCCTTATCTGGGGAAAAAGCACTTCTAAAAATACTCAGAAATAATTACGCACTTGTTATTCTTGATGTGCAGATGCCGGACATGGATGGCTTTGAAGTGGCAGAAATAATACTAAGTTACAGCAAATCTAAAGACACACCTATAATTTTTTTATCTGCCATTAGTAAAGAAAAAAAATTTATCACCAAAGGATATAAATCCGGAGCTATTGATTATATTACTAAACCGGTTGATCCGGACATACTCTTATTAAAGGTTGCTTCTATCTATGCAATGTCGGCTCAAAAAACAGCTCTTAAAAGAATGCAGACTGAATTGCTACAGGAGATTGAAGCAAGAAAAATCTCTCAAACCGAATTAGCCTTGCGGAATGAAGAGCTAAGAACTGTTATGGAATCAATGCCGCTGATTGCATTTACAATAGGTAAAACAGGTGAAATAGAATATACGAATGAAAAATGGGTTGAATATTTAGGAGAAACCCGGCAATTACCAAATTTGAACCCTGAAAATAAATCAAATTTTCCTCATTGGGAAACCTCTTTTATGAATGAAGAGGAGTATTGCGGCGAGGTAAAAATTAAAGTTTCAGGATCTGATGCATATAGAAATTTCTTGCTAAAAATTATACCTGTAAAACAAAATGATTCCATCATTAAATGGGTAGGCACTTTTACAGACATAGAGGAACAAAAACTGGTTAATGAAATATTAGAACAAAAAGTTGAAGAACGCACTTCTGAACTACTTAAAAAAAATATAGAACTGGAGGTTTCTAACCGCGAACTTCAGCAAGTTACCTGGGTACTATCGCATGATTTGAAAGAGCCGGTAAGAAAAATTATTACTTATGCAAATTTTATCAAAGATAAATATATCGGAAACAATCCGGAGGCACAACCGCATTTTAACCGGATTATAGAATCTTCAGAGCGTATGGCAGACTTAATTGATGATCTGTTAAATTTTTCACGAATGCCGGGATCAGTTGTTTTTCAACCCATCGATCTCAATAGAATTGTTAGTCAGGTTTTGAGTGAATTTGAAGATGAGATAGAGAATCTCCAGGCAAATGTTAAGGTGGGGAACTTACCCGTAATCGAAGGTTCACCCAACCAGATGCGTCAGCTATTTCAAAATCTGTTGAGTAATGCTTTTAAATTTGCAAAGCCACTCCAGCATCCTGAAATTAAAATAGATGCAGAACTTGTTGAAACATGCGAGTTTAATAGTAAGGCTGCTGTTAACGGAAACTTCTGCAGAATTAAAGTTGCAGATAAAGGAATTGGTTTTGATGAAAAATTTCTTGATAAGATATTTCTCGTTTTTCAGCAATTGGAAAATAAGAACTTAGATGGTACTGGAATCGGCTTAGCAATTGTTAAAAAAATAGTTGAAAAACATAATGGGATCATCACTGCAAACAGTACAATTGATGCAGGATCTGAATTTATTATTGTTTTACCTGTAAAAAATTAATAACCCTTTTATGCAAAAAGAAACATCAACAAAAATTATAAAAAACCTCTTTTTGGTTTTTATAATTTCAACTGTGCTTTTACTGGTAAGTATTGTAAGTTCACTCAGCAGTATAACAGGGTTAATAGACAGCGCGAAGTGGGTAAACCATACCAATGAAGTATTATCAGAAGCCGAAAATCTGATATCTTTTCTTAAAGATGCTGAAACTGGCCAGAGAGGATTTGTTATTACCAAAAATCCAATTTTCCTTGACCCTTATGCTTATGATAAAATAAAAATCTCCTTTGGAAAACTTAAAGAACTTACCTCAGATAACGCTGTTCAACAAAGAAAACTTTCTTTAATAAGCCCGCTGATTGATGATCGTTTTAATCAATTAGATAAGGTTTTAAAGTTAAGTAAAAAAGATGGTTTTTATGAGGTAAAAGAAGAGGAAATGCTGAAGGGCAAAGCTATCATGGATAAACTCCGGAAACAGATAGCTGAAATGAAAACCGAAGAGAACAGATTACTTGCTATAAGAACAGCTAAACTTGACGCTTATACCAGGTATGCACCGATACTTATTGTTCTCGCCGCTTTGTTATCTATAGGTATTACAATTGTTTCCTTTTTAAGAATTAGAAGGGAAACAGAAGACCGGCTGAAAAAACAAAATGAAGATGAGAAAAAGTATGACGATACTTCTATCAGAATATCACAAATGGAAGTTATTACGCAAAGGATCGCTAACGGAGATCTTGCAGCACGAAGCGGAGATAACGAACAGGATGAGATAGGCAGGGTATCTTCAGCCATCAATAAATTGGCAATATCACTACAGAAAAGTTTCAGCGAACTGGAGATGAAAAACTGGCTGGAGGTGCATACAATCGTGATAAGTGATGTAGTGCGTGGGCAGACCGATGTTGCATTATTAGCCAATGATGTAATTAAAGCTATCAGTGATATTTTAAATTTTCAGGTGGGTACATTTTATGTAATCAACTCCAGTGGTTATTTTTCGTTGGCGGCTCAACATGCATGTGTAAACCCGGCATTACATCTTAAACCCGGAGAAGGATTAACAGGGGAAGCCCTGAAGAATAAAAAAACGATCCTTGTAAATGAAATTCCACTGTCTCACCTTAAGTTAACTTCATCCATTGGAGAAAGTACCGGTGGTTATCTATTGCTTTTACCTCTTTTTTATAATAAAAATGTTGTTGGAATAATGGAACTTGGTTTTATTAAAAAGCCTTCCGAACTTGATTTGCAATTGCTTGAAAATTGTAAAGAAGCCTTAGGCATAGGTATAAATGGAGCGTTAAGTTATAGTAAGCAACAAGAACTTTTGGAGATAACTCAATCTCAGTCTGAAGAGATGAAGACTCAGCACAATGAGTTAGAAAGTTTAAATGTTGAGCTGGAGGCACAAACCCAACAATTACAGGCATCTGAAGAAGAGTTAAGGGTACAGCAGGAAGAACTACTTGAGGCCAATACAGAACTGGTTGAGAGATCAAATTTGCTGCAGGAAAGAAATGCAGTTATTCAAGCTAAAGCTCAGGAACTGGCACTCACTACAAAATACAAATCAGAGTTTCTTGCAAACATGTCGCATGAATTGCGCACCCCATTAAATTCAATATTGTTGCTAAGCAGGCTGCTCTCTGATAATAAACTTAAGCACCTTAGTAATGATGAAGTGGAGTATGCAAAGGTGATTCAAAATTCAGGCAACGGACTATTAAACCTCATAAATGAAATTCTGGATCTGTCGCAGATTGAGACCGGTAAAATGGAACTTGATCCTGAAGAAACAAAAATAACAGAAGTACTTGATGGGTTAAAATCCCTATTTACAGAACTTGCTAAAGAAAAAGGAATTGCCTTTAATTTATCAACTGCCGGGGATCTGCCAGAATTTATAAGAACCGATAAAATGCGTCTTGAACAGATCTTAAAAAATCTTATTTCAAATGCAATAAAATTTACAGCTAAGGGTTCTGTTAAGCTTCATGTAACACGGTCAGCTAAAAATAATAATCTTATTTCATTTAGTGTAGAGGATACAGGTGTTGGCATTCCAAAAGATAAACACGCTTTAATCTTTGAAGCATTTCAGCAGGCCGACGGATCCACAAAAAGAAAATACGGGGGTACCGGTCTAGGATTATCTATAAGTAAACAACTTGCTAAGCTATTACAAGGCGAAATAACTTTAAACAGTGAAGTAAATAAAGGAAGTGAATTTGTGCTCACACTGCCTCATCAGATGAGTGATACCGTTGTAAATAAAACGGAAGAGATTAATCATATCATTCCTGTTCAAGCCCTGCCAAATCAAGAGCCCGTTAAAGAGCAGGAAAATAAATATATATCTGCAACAATACCTGACAATGTAAAAGACGACCGGGAAATATGCCAACCGGGAGACAGTATAATTTTAATAATAGAGGATGACATTCCATATGCCAAATCTTTACTTGAGTTTACAAGATCCAGAGGCTATAAAGCAATTGTATGTGTTAGAGGTGATGAAGCTCAGGAACTGGCAAATCATTATCAGCCTAAAGGCATATTGTTGGATTTGGAGTTGCCTGTAAAAAGTGGATGGGAAGTAATGGATCTTCTTAAAAAAGAAAGTTCAACAAAGCATATCCCGGTACACATGATGTCATCACACCATGTAAGAAGGCAGAGTCTTTTGAAAGGTGCCGTTGATTTTATTGAGAAACCGGTGGCAATAGAACAAATGGATGACATATTTAAGAAAATAGAAAACGTTCTGAGTAAAGATTCAAAGAAGGTTCTGATTGTAGAAGATAATGCTAAGCATGCAGAAGCACTTGCTTATTATCTGGAAACTTTTAATATTCAGTCGGAAATAAAAAACAATGTAAATGAAAGCATTGATGCGTTAAAATCTGATAGGATTGACTGTGTAATTTTAGACATGGGAATACCGGCAAATAATGCCTATGAAGTGCTAGAAAATTTTAAAAAAGATGCAGCACTTGAAAATCTTCCAATCATTGTTTTTACAGGCAAAAGTCTTTCACTTGCAGAAGAACAACGGATCAGAAAATATGCCGATTCCATTGTTATAAAAACCGCTTACTCATATCAAAGAATGCTCGATGAAGTATCTCTGTTTTTGCATGTGGTGGAAGAAAAAAAATCAACACAAACAAGTTCGTCATTTAAGAAACTCGGAACTCTTGATCAGGTGTTAGAGGGTAAAACAGTTCTGGTAACGGATGATGATGTGCGAAATATTTTTTCGCTGACCAAGGCGTTAGAAAGTTTAAATTTAAAAGTGCTGG
Source organism: Bacteroidia bacterium (assembly GCA_014376805.1). Taxonomy (GTDB): domain Bacteria; phylum Bacteroidota; class Bacteroidia; order UKL13-3; family UKL13-3; genus B1. The sequence continues at coordinate 54,907 of JACMQU010000001.1, read as the reverse complement.
CGGCTGTTAATGGGAAGGAAGCATTACAAAAACTTCAGGAACATCCTGAGATAAATGTGGTGTTACTTGATATGATGATGCCTGAAATGGATGGTTATGAAACGGCAAAACGGATCAGAGAAAACCCTAAATGGAAAAAACTGCCCGTAATTGCTTTAACAGCAAAAGCTATGACAGGTGATCGGGAAAAATGTATCAGTGCAGGTGCTTCAGATTATATTTCGAAACCTGTTGATATTGATCAGTTACTCTCTTTATTAAGGGTATGGCTTTATGCCAGTATTAAATAAATTTTCATCATGAACCAACAAAAAAAAATCCTGATTATTGATGATGATACCCGTAATATCTTTGCTCTTTCCGCAATTTTAAGATCAAGTGGTTTTAATTGTATTTCTTCTATTGATGCGAAAGAAGGTAAAAATTTAATGATCCAACAAGCCGATATCGGAATTATTTTAATCGACATGATGATGCCTGATATGGATGGTTATGAGGCAATACCTTTCTTAAGGTTAACACCGGGATATAGTAAAATTCCTATCATTGCGGTAACGGCACAAGCTATGCCCGGCGACAGAGAGAAATGCATAGAGGCAGGAGCCACGGATTATATTTCCAAACCCATAGATATAGATAAACTCATTCTGGTAGTAGATCAGTACTTATTATCATGATAAATGACCATGATATAGAGTTACTGCTTAATGATATTGTTGAACTGTATGGTTATGACTTTACCTTTTATTCTAAGGCATCTCTAAAAAGAAGATTAAACAGGCTTTTTGAAATCGATAAATTTCCGAGTTTTGCAGAATTCCATTACCGGATTAAAAGCGACAAAGATTATTTGCAAAGATTTATAGAAGAGATAACCGTTAATGTAACAGAAATGTTCAGAGATCCGGGTTTCTATAAAATTTTACGAACCGAAATCTTACCTGCCATGGGAACTAACCCCTATATAAAAATATGGCATGCGGGATGTTCTACCGGAGAAGAGGTTTTTTCGATGGCAATTTTATTGAAGGAGCTCAACCTGTTGCATAAATCACTTATCTATGCTACAGATATAAATCCAACTGTACTGGAGAAATTCACAAAAGGTATTTTCCCTCTAAGTAATATGAAACAGTATTCTGAAAATTATATTGCTTCTGGCGGAGTCAAAGATTTTTCCTCTTATTACACGGCAAATTATCATACGGCACTGTTTGATCCGGCACTCATTCAAAAAACAGTTCATTCCACTCACAACCTTGTTTCAGATGGTTCATTCAATGAATTTAACCTCATACTTTGCCGCAATGTGCTCATCTATTTTGATTCGCAATTGCAGGATAGGGTCTTTAATTTGTTTGATGAAAGTCTTGCCAAACTCGGGTATCTTTGTCTTGGTTCAAAAGAGAGTTTAAAATTTTCTGTAATCAATTTAAAATATAAGCAACACGCAAAGGAAAAGATTTGGAGAAAGATCAAATAAATATAAATTGTAAGGCACTTATAATAGGGGGATCTGCGGGGAGTATTGATGTAATTCTAATGTTACTTCCTCACTTAAAAGCGGGGTTCAAATTTCCTATCATAATGGTATTGCACAGAAAAAATTCCACTGATTCAAAACTTTCAGAACTCTTCTCCAATAAAACAAAAATCCTTGTAAAAGATATAGAAGACAAAGATCCTGTTAAAGATGGCACTATCTATATTGCCCCTGCAGATTATCATCTTTTAATTGAAAGCACAGGTGTTTTTTCACTTGATGCCTCTGAAAAGGTTAATTTTAGCCGACCAAGTATTGATGTTACTTTTGAATCTGCAGCAGATGTATATCAGGATAAACTTGTCTGTATTTTGCTTTCGGGTGCAAATGCTGATGGTGTGTTAGGATTAAAAAAGGTGAAAAGTAAAAAAGGAATGTCAGTGGTGCAGGAACCCACTAATGCTAAAGTTCCATTTATGCCTGAAATGGCCATTAAAAATAAACAGGTTGATATTATTTTGAATGACAATGAAATTGCTGCATTTATAAACCGTTTGTAATATAAAGTTCTTGTTTTTATAGCTGTTTAAATAACTTTTAAAACTAATGGGTCTGTTTAAAAAAAAATTGTTGAAGGATAAGGAAAAACACCTGGCAACACAGAATAAAAACAATGGCACACAGGCGTTTTCATTTGCGGTGAATAATGTCAAACCAATAATAAATCTACCTGATATCTATTGTACATTAAAAATTGTTGAAGAGAGGTTATATGAGCTAAATTCTGTTTTATAACATTGAGAACTTTTTATCTGTAAAATGGAATTATTGTCTCTAAGATGCAAGTACCACCGCAGCCGCACAATTCTCCCCATCCATTGCTGCTGATACAATACCACCCGCATAACCTGCACCTTCAGCACAAGGATAGAGTCCTTTAATCTGTGGGTGTTCAAAGGTTTCTTTATTCCGTGGTATCTTTACCGGTGATGAAGTGCGGGATTCAGTACCTAACAATATGGCTTCGTTGGTTAGATAGCCTTTCATTTTTGAGCCGAATAATTTAAACGATTCTTTAAGCCCGTAAGAAACAAAACCAGGTAAGATGTCATGCAAATTTCTGCTTACCGTGCCGGGTAAATAAGAGTTTTTAGGTAAGCTTTGAGAAACCTTTTTGTTTACAAAATCCACCATACGCTGTGCGGGTGCTTCAAGTGTTTTATTGCCCATTTCAAAACATGCCTGTTCAACACTTTGTTGAAAAGTCATGCCTGCCAGTGCGCCATGTTTATGAAAGGGTATAAAGTCATCGGTTTGAACCGATACCACCATGCCGCTGTTTGCAAAAGGATTGTTGCGTTTGCTCGGGCTCCAGCCATTCACCACTATCTCACCGGGGGCTGTCATGGCCGGCGCAATAATTCCACCCGGGCACATACAAAAGCTAAATACACCCCGACCAGCAATTTGCTGTACCAGGCTATAACTCGAAGCAGGTAAAAATTCGCTCCTGGAGCCTGTGCATTTGTATTGTATGGCGTCAATTAACGCTTGTGGATGTTCTATCCTTACCCCCAGCGCAAAGGGCTTAGATTCGATTAAAATGCCTTTGCGGTTCAATAATTCAAATATATCACGTGCCGAGTGTCCGGTGGCAAGTATAATTTTTTCGAAAGCATAAAAATCATTACCTGCATACAAACCATGGATGCCATTGTTTTTAATTTTAAAGTCGGTAACTTTTGTATTGAAATGAAACACTGCACCACAGGCAAGCAACTGCTCCCGCATTGCGGTAATAATTTGCGGAAGTTTATTTGTGCCTATATGCGGATGGGCTTCATATAAAATATTCGGATCAGCACCAAAAAAAACCAATATGTTCAGGATGCGCATTACATCACCGCGCTTGCTGCTGCGTGTATACAATTTGCCATCGCTATAAGTGCCTGCACCACCTTCGCCAAAGCAATAATTACTCTCAGGGTTAATGGTATTGTGTCGGGTAATATCGGCAAGATCGCGCCGGCGTTCGCGCACTGCCTTGCCACGTTCAAAAATAACAGGTTTATAGCCCTGCTCTATTAATGCAATAGCAGCAAACAAACCAGCCGGACCAGATCCAATAATCGCTACTTCAGTGGCATGTTCAACATTTTTTAATTGCAGTTCAAAGGTGCCATGTTCAACAATTTCATTAATAAACACTTCAAGTTGCAGGTTTATTTTTATGGGGTTGCGCCTGGCATCAATACTTTTTTTTATCAGTTTAAAGCCATTCAGTTCGGCAGGGTTGAACCCAAAATTTTTGTGAAGCAACAGCCTGATACTTTCATCAGAGGCGGCTTGCTGAGGTAGTGCCGTAAGTTCTATTATTTTGCGCATACAGGTTAGGGATTTATCCTAAAATTTTGAGCAAATATACAATGTGGTGTCAAAGATGCTAATGTTTTAACTGTAGGAATTATAAACTATCAAGGCAAGTGAAGTATGTAAGGATCCGAATTTTTAACCCCGTGTTTTATTCGGGGCTTTAAAGATGTCACCCCTAAAGGGGCTGCAGAAATAACATTTTTGATTGTTGTTTCTTTACCACGGCAATTGTTCAGGTGTGGCGCGAATTGAAATCTGCATTCATATGATTGCGGTCTTCGCGCTGTTGTAACTATTGTTGTAACCCAGGGTTGCACCCTGGGTTACAAAGATGTCACCCCTAAAGGGGTTGGGGGAGGTTTATCACTGATCTCAAGCCATGCATTAAACTACGTTAGTTGAGAAATCTTTGTAACTGATCAAACCGCGTTAGTGGTGAAATATTTGTAACCTATAACAGCACCCCAAAGCTTTTACGCGGCAAGTGAAGTATGTTAGGATCCAAATTTTTAACGCCGCGTATGGCACAAACAATTTGAGGATAGCTTTTCTGCTATGCTTACTCAGTATGCATAAGTTTTAATGTTTTGTATTCACCTTCCCCGTTACTTTATAAGTTTTTTTAAATGAGATATCATTAAATCTATAAAAGTAAAGGGCATTTTGAAAATATTATTTTTCAACATTTTTCAAATTGGTCACTAAGGTTACTTACACGTGGGTAGATATGGTTGTAAGGAACAAAATATATCTAAATCTGCTTAAGAAAGGTGTTAAAATAAATTTAATGCTTTACATAACATTGAGTAATTACCAATTCGTTTCTGCAATAAATATCTTGTCTTCTATAAGTTATTTTAGCAAGTAAGCCATAAAAAACTTTAACAAGTGTAAGAATGTACAAATACTGATTTAATTAAATTAAGAGACTCCTTTTTAATTTTTACGGAAAATTACAATGAAGTATTCTGTAGATTTTTTTATTTTTTTTGTTGATACTTTTTCCAGTAATTTTTTCCATATGCACAAAAGATTTCTTCCCCTGTTTTTATTTTTCTTTTAGCTACCAAACATACCTGCTCTAGCTCGTCTAAAGTAATTTTTGAATTGCTCTTAAAACTTGTTTTTATAATACCTGCAGGGTCATTTGCATATTTAGCGAAACATGGCACATTCATTGAATCAAGGATATTTCCGTCTAACATATTTATAAAGTAAGCATCTTCATTTTTATTTATTTTTTCAACAGCTTCTTTTTTGCTTAATAATTCTCCTTTAAAATAAGAAATAATTTCGTCTTTAAAGATTGTTACAGCAGTAAATAAACCTTTTCCGGCATCAGGAATCTGTGATTTTTGGGTATATAAATAGTCCACCTCTTCGGCATTAATCTGATAAATGTCTGACTTTTTTTTATTTAAATTCAGGAGTTTTTGAGGCATATTAAAAGTAATTATTCAATAAAAATTTAACTTAAACAGATAAGCAGCATTTTTTTTACTTAAATCCAATCTTCTGTTATGAATGAAAAAATAGCCGGGTGAATTTAAGTTTTTTTATAGAAAATAAATGGTTTGTTAAAATTATTCTGGAGTTAACAAATCTAAATTAAAATACCGTGAAAAATAAATCTATACCGCCATATAATCTGAAAGTTTTTTATGGAAATAAATTATTTACACTGTTGTAATTCCTTCCGTTATGTCTTATTTTGCAAAAAAATTATTATTTCACTCCTTAAAAATATTTACAACATTTACAGAAAGCGGACAGTGATTAGGATATATATTTAAAGCTTTTTTAAATTTGATGGATCAAAAAAACAGTAGCATGAAAAAACGTCAACAATCTATAGTCATTTTAGTATTTTGTGTCATAAGTATTTTAAGTTCATGTAGCCGGCAAATGTATGGTTACCGTAAAACAGTTTCTGTAAACACACAAACGGCTCAGGTAAAACAAGAGGTAAGGGGCTTGTTAACCGGCAATAAAACAATAATGTCTGAATGTGTAAAACCGGCAGTATTTATTTTGCCCACAACTAAATTGTCTCAGTCTTCTTCACTTGTAAGAAGAGATAATATTAATGTTGATGTAGTTCTTTCAGACATAAATCAAATGATGCCGCAAGGAGGAAGTAAAGCATCAGCGCAGGCACCAAAAATGGCTTTTAAATATGTAAATGAACAATTAAAAACTATTAAAAAAGATATTCAGAAATTAGAAAGACCTGCAGATATTAATGGCAGAAGATGGATGGTAATTGGGGCTATTTTGTTGCTCATTGGACTAATTATTTCGCTTATAATTGGTGGCAGTTATATTGGTTATGTTTTAGGCACTATTGGAATTGCCATATTCATAATAGGATTATTATTTTATTTAATTGATTACGTTTAAAACAATTTATTTATAGTTTTAAAATAGCACCGGCTTTCTGGTGCTATTTTTGTTTTTACTTATTTTTATCTGGTTCAGCCTTACTTGTTTTTAGGATCAAACTGGCATTAAAACTATTTATGAATAGTTGCTATTCAAATATTACTTTTGCCCACACTAAATGTGAGCTGCAATGAATAAACGAACCGTTCAGGAATTAAATGATTTATCCACTCAAATCCGCCGCGATTGTTTACGCATGGTGCATGGCTGTAAAAGCGGACATCCTGGTGGTAGCCTTGGTTGTGCAGATTTTTTTGCTGCTTTATATTTTAATATTATGCACCATAATCCTTCCTTTCAGATGGATGGAAAAGGGGAAGATATTTTCTTTTTATCAAACGGTCATATATCCCCTGTATTTTACAGTACCCTTGCCCGATCCGGATATTTTCCGGTGGAAGAACTGAAAACCTTCAGAAAACTTAATTCGCGATTACAAGGTCATCCAACAAACCATGATCACTTACCGGGTATTAGAGTTGCATCTGGTTCACTCGGACAAGGAATTTCTGTTGCTGCAGGTGCGGCATTGGCTAAAAGATTGAATAAGGATGAGCATATTGTATATGCATTAATGGGTGATGGTGAAATTGAAGAAGGGCAGAACTGGGAAGCTTTTATGTTTGCTGCTCATAACAAAATAGATAATTTAATAGTAACAATTGATTTTAATGGCCAGCAAATTGATGGTTCAACAAAAAACATTATGGGCTTGGGCGATGACATAGCCATAAAGATTGCTGCATTTGGTTGGGAAGTTCTACATATGAATGGTAACAATATGGAGAGTGTACTTGACGTAATGAGTGAGGCTAAAACTTTAACAGGTAAAGGTAAGCCTGTGTTTGTTGTGATGAAAACTGACATGGGCTATCCGATAAGTTTTATGATGGGTAGCCATAAATGGCATGGTGTTGCACCTAATGATGCTGAACTGGAAAATGCTCTTAGCCAATTACCATTAACATTAGGCGACTATTAACTGCGTTATTTGCATGTTGCGGCTCAAAAAAAAATCTATTATAAAATATCTGACTTTATTAATGGCAGTTATGGCTTTTGGTTGCCATGTGTTTGCACAAAAATCAAGACCAATTAAAACCAGAATTTTATTTTTACTGGATGCAAGTGGAAGTATGTATGCGCGGCTTGATAATGATTCAAGAATTAATGTAGCAAAGCGCTTACTTAGCAAAACAATTGATAGTCTCTCAACTCAAAAAAATCTAGAAATAGCCTTACGGGTATATGGGCATACATCGCCACCTAACATGCGAAATTGTAAGGATACAAGACTCGAAGTACCTTTTAGGGAAGGTAATTTTGAAGATGTGAAAAAAAAGATTAATTCTATTTCTCCTAAAGGAACTACTTTAATAGCACACTCTTTATTACAATCTGCCTACGATTTCCCTAAAGAACCTTATACCCGCAATGTAATCATATTAATTACTGATGGAATTGAAGAATGCTCCGGAGATCCTTGTGCCGTTTCAGAAGCTTTACAAAGTCAGGGTATTATTCTTAAACCATTCATTATCGGTATTGGTTCAACAGAAGAATTCAGAAGAGCCTTTGATTGTGTTGGCCGTTATTATGATGCCAACACGGAACAGGGTTTTGATGATGCCTTAAAAATTGTTGTCTCGCAGGCTTTAAATAATACTACTGCTCAGGTTAACTTACTGGATATATACAGCAAACCAACAGAAACAAATGTTAACATGTCGTTTTATGATATGAAGTCGGGGCAATTGATTTATAATTATATGCATACTATTAATGAACGGGGTAACCCGGACACTATATTATTAGATCCCGTATACAATTACAAAATGGTAGTACACACTATACCACCAGTTGTAAAAGAGCACATTGATGTTTCGCCTGGCAAACATACCATTATAGGAGTAGATGCACCGCAGGGTCAGTTTACAGTAAGAGTTGAAGGGCTCACTAATTATAACAACCTGCAATGTATAATAAGAAAGCGGGGTTCGTTTCAAACACTTCATGTGCAAGAGGCTGTAATTAAAGAAAAGTACCTTGTAGGGAAGTATGATATAGAAGTACTTTGTTTGCCGCGTATGACTTTTAAAGATGTGAGTATTAACCAAGATACTACTACCACTATTCAATTACCGCAGCCGGGTAAACTAATCGTAAATTGTCAGTTACAGGATTATTATGCAGATGTTTACCAAATGGTGCGCAATGATTTAATGTGGATATGTAAACTCCCGGTAGAAAGACGGAGTCATATATTGATAATACAACCGGGCGATTATAAGATTATTTTTCGAGCAAAAGGGGGTACAAGAAGCAGCCATACCTTTGAGCGCTTATTTAAAATAACCAGTGGTCAGGCAACAAATATTGTTTTAAATTAAATTATTTTTGATCCTATAAAAAGAATGGGCCTTTATGAGAATTGAACTTATGAAAAAATTTGAAATACAGAATATAAAAGATACGCGCAGTGGATTTGGAGCGGGGTTATCTGAGTTAGGAAAGTCAAATCCAAAGGTTGTTGCTTTATGTGCCGATCTAACCGGATCATTAAAAATGGATGCTTTTCAAAAGGATTATCCTGAACGCTTTTTTCAGGTTGGTATAGCTGAAGCTAATATGATGGGACTGGCTGCAGGTTTAACTATTGGAGGCTGGATTCCTTTCACAGGTACTTTTGCTAATTTTAGCACCGGGCGAGTATATGATCAGATTCGGCAATCTATTGCTTACAGTGCAAAAAATGTCAAAATTTGTGCTTCTCATGCCGGTATCACACTTGGGGAAGATGGTGCTACCCATCAGATTCTGGAAGATTTGGGATTAATGAAAATGCTACCCGGAATGGTTGTTATTAACCCGTGCGATTTTAATCAAACCAAAGCTGCTACACTTGCAATTGCAGATTATGAAGGCCCTGTTTACTTACGTTTTGGTCGTCCGGCTGTTCCTAATTTTACGAATCCTGATCAGAAGTTTGAAATTGGTAAAGCCTTAATTTTAAATGAAGGAACAGATGTGAGTATTTTTGCTACTGGACACCTGGTATGGAAGGCAATTGAAGCAGGCTATGTGCTGGCTGAAAAAGGGATCAGTGCTGAAATAATAAACATTCATACCATTAAGCCTTTAGATGAGCAAGCGGTGCTACAATCGGTGGCTAAAACAAAATGTGTTGTTACGGCAGAAGAACATCAGATGAACGGGGGATTGGGAGATAGTATTTGTCAACTATTAGCACGTAATAATCCAACCCCACTAGAGATGGTTGCCGTTAATGATAGTTTTGGTGAAAGTGGGACGCCAGATGAGCTGCTGAAAAAATATGGTCTTGAAAGTATAAATATTGTTGAAGCTGTTTTAAAGGTGATAGCCAGAAAGACATGAAGTCAGTAGTTTTTTATGAAGCATAAATGGGGTCAAAACCTAATTGGTTTTAAATGGTTATTATTGTTAGGTTATGAATGTAAAAGTAGAAATTGATGCCAATTCAGGCTTTTGTTTTGGAGTGGTTTTTGCCATTCAAATGGCTGAAGATATTCTTACTGAAGAAGGACATTTATATTGTCTGGGAGACATCGTACATAATGATGAAGAAGTTGCCCGTTTGCGTGCTAAAGGACTCGAAATTATTGACCATGATAAACTAAAAACATTGCACAATGTAAGAGTATTGATTCGTGCACATGGGGAGCCCCCGGAAACTTATAAATTGGCGTTGGATAATCATATTGAACTTGTTGATGCCAGTTGCCCTGTTGTATTAAAATTGCAGCTTAGGGTTAGAGAAGCATACAATAGTGATGAAAAAATTATTATTTATGGTAAACATGGCCATGCAGAAGTTAAGGGTTTAGTTGGCCAAACGCGCGGTGAAGCTATAGTGGTAGAATCCTTTGAAGAGTTGGATCAACATGAATTACCCCTAAAAGTAAAACTATTTAGCCAAACAACCAAACGTACAAAAAATCTCTATGCCCTAAAAGATAAACTTGAGAAGGAGGGTATAGAAGTGGATTTTAATGATACTCTTTGCAGACAGGTAAGCAACCGCGATATTCAACTTAGGGAATTTGCAAGACGTTTTGATAAGATTGTTTTTGTTGCGGGTTTAAAATCATCCAATGGAAAAGTTTTATTTGATGTATGTAAAGAAAATAATCCTAATACCTTTTTTGTTAGTTCAAAGAATGAAATTATAAAAGAATGGTTCAATGAAAATGAAACCATTGGTATTTGCGGGGCAACATCTACACCTCAATGGCAAATGGAAGAAGTAAGAAATGCAATTTTATCACTTTAATGATTAATACGATACCTATTTAGCACTAACAATTTAATTAATATTGTTGAAGAATTAACCTCTGTTTTTTAGTTTTGCATGATTTTTGTTTGTAAGGTATTAAATATTATAAGACAATAAAAATTTAACTATTCTCATGAAAAACTACTTTTATTCAATTTTTCTTTTAGCTTTTACCGGTGTGTTTATTTATAGTTTCTCTGAAGCTAAAACAAAAAAATTACTCAAAACGACTCATTCAAAATCATTTTATGATTTGAGTATAAAGGACCTTTCGGGTAACAGAACCATTAAAATGAGTGAGTTTAAGGATAAGAAAGTATTGTGTGTGAATGTGGCAAGTGAGTGTGGTTATACTCCCCAATACGAGGGACTACAAAAATTAGCAGATACTTATAAGAATAAACTTGTTATAATAGGTTTTCCATGTAATCAGTTTGGTGGCCAAGAACCCGGTACTGTTGCCGAAATTGAAAATTTTTGCAAAAAAAATTATGGTGTAACTTTTTTATTAACAGAAAAAATTGATGTAAAGGGAACGCATCAACATCCCGTTTATCAGTGGTTAACCCAACAAACATTAAATGGCAAAAGTGATGCCGCTGTAATTTGGAATTTTAATAAATTTCTGATAGATGAAAATGGTAACTGGCTCGCATATTTTCCTTCTAAGGTTGATCCAATGAGTGCTGATATAACTTCAAAAGTAAAATAACATTTTTGAGATAATTACAAGTTAATAAATCTTAATTTAAAGATTCAGCAATATTTTATACGCCTCTTATATTTGATATATTAAATTTAAAGCCGAAATAGAAATCAAGCCCTTTTATTTGTCTCAGACCCACCATTTCGAGAAGTTGATTTGTACCTATCATAAAAGGCCCAATTCGGAAGTTTAAACCTAAAACAGGGTATTGATACTCAATAAGACTTATAGGTAAACCTACTTCATATTTTAGCGTTTCATATCTCGCCGATAAACTTAAAATATTAGGCGAACGCATAGGAATTTTTGAACTTAGCGGAGTGCGTTGAGAAGCATAAAAACTAAAATACCAATTTTCTTTGTAATGATAATCATATTGCACATTTACCCTTGTAGGCATAAAATGGGTATAATTGTCTACAAAAATATGGTTTGAACCCTCTATTCCGGAGCTACCCTCTAATCCATATATAAATGCGCGGTTTAAGGCAAATACGCCTCGATAAAAATCAGCATCAAGATGTTTAGCCACTCCAAAAGATTGCACATAAGAATTTGATACGGTTTGTTTATTAAAGTTGATGAAACCAATATCCATAACAGATATTCCAAATTTCCACTTGAATGTTTGGAATTCCCTCACTCTTCCTCCACCTTTTATATTTGGGCAGTAGGTAGTGCGGGTGGCTCTTATTTTACTTTTTTTGGCATAACTATACCCAATATCAAAACTAAAACCATTTCCTTTTGATGTTAGAACATCCCCAATTGTTTTTGCTTTATTGGCAGAATAATTGTATTGAAAACTTGAATTAGAAAAATAGAGCGATGTATCTGCAAATACTGTCCAGGTGGTGCCGTAATCTTCAAAAATTATTGAATTAATTCCTGTAAGATAATGAAATGTAACTCCAAGTCTTTGATGGGTTTTAAAAGTTTCCTTTATTTTATATGAATAATTAAAGGCTATATCTGTGTAGGCAATTGCGCCAGCTTTAACTTTATTGAGTTGGAATGTTTTACCTATTAAATCTGTGGAGGTGAGCCCTTTTTGAAGAAAAGTAGCCATATCCGGAGGCAAACCTACTGTACCTAATGATCCTTTAAAAGCTGTTATTATGCCAAAAGAATGTGGTCCGATATTAGTGAGAAATGAAGGTCCGTAAATGCTAAGATCTGCAAAAATATATCCGTTTGTTTTCAAATCTCGCTTTAAATTAAAAAGGCGTTCAAATTTCTGGTTTATAGTTTCTCCTCCAAGTTTTTCGTTTTGAGTAAAAGCAGAAAAAATTTCAGGTTTAATAACGCTTGTAATTGGTTTTGCCGGCAGGTAAAAATCATTGTTTAATACAGAAGAGCTAAAAAACAACGGCATTATGTCTGTTCCATTACTAAGCTTATTTGTATTTGCCGGGTTAATTGTTACACCTAAAACCCCGGAATTGTTGCTTCCCGAAATACCAGTTTGAAACTGTGCGTAAACTATAGACGTTGCAATAAACTCAAAGACAGCGATTAGAAATAGAATCTTTTTTTTCATTTTTATTTAAAAGGTAAGTCCTGATTTGTTCAATTAACATAAGCAATACTAGCAACACTTAGCAGGCAATTACAATGATCTTTTATGGCTTTAGCACAACTTTCAAGTGTAGCACCGGTAGTTATTACATCATCTACTAACAAAATATGCTTATTCTCTAATTTTTCTGGTTCCGTAACCGAAAAAATTGAAGTTACATTCTGCCACCTTTCTATTCTTGTTTTTTTTGTCTGAGTTTGGGTAGCGGTTTTTCTACTAATAACATTGCTGTAATTAGTGAGTTTAAGTGATTTGGATAATCCATTAGCAAATGCTAAACTTTGATTATAACCTCTTTTACGAAGTTTACTAACATGTAAAGGAACTGCTATAATTCCGTCTATATGATTCGTTTCAATTGTTTGTATCAATTTTTGCCCGTAAATTACGCCTAAAAAATCGGCTAATTCTTCATTTCCTTTATATTTTAACTGATGTAATAATTGTTGTGTGAGTCCTGCCTGGTTAAAATATAAGAATGCAAATGCTCTTTCTACCGGTATACGACCCCAGAAAGTTTTCTCCACCTGATTTTCTTTTTCCAGATGAAAATTTGTTTCAGGTAGTTGTAACCTGCACCCTAAACATAGATGCTTCTCGTTTCCCACCAAACTATTATTGCAGGTGATGCAAAGATTTGGATAAAATAAATGCAGGAGACTATTCAGCATGCTAAATACAAGTTATGATTTCTATTGATGTATAACTCTTACTATTTTCTTAAAACTTGATCCACTAATTACCAGAAAATATAAACCTGAAGGATGGTCATTAACTTTTAGAGTAAGGAGGTTTTCTCCGCTTTCATTAGTTCCCAGGTATAAATCTTCAATTTTAGACCCTAACAAATCATATAAAGTTAATTTAATATTTTCTTTCTGATATAATTGGAATTGAATTTTTAACTCATTCGTATAAGGGTTTGGATAAGTTGCTATAATTTTTGACCCGGCTGCCTCAGTTAAACCAGTTGCCCAATAATCAAGTTCACCATAAGCTGTATCTGTGCACTGGTTTTGGGAATAAGCAATTAATTTAAAAGGAACTTTTCCAGGTGATGTAACTGTATAAACCGGGTCGTTAGCAGTTGACGTTTGGTTAGTTCCAAATCTCCATATAATGTATAAAAAGTTGGTGGATAAGTTTTTGAGTGTAAAATTATTACTATCACCTCTTATCAACTGATATATTGCTTTAGGTGATTCACCCACGGTAATTATTTGCGTTACAGAATCTACGGGATTATTAATAGAATCTAATACATATAAGGTTATCGGATAGGAACCAGCTACATTAAAAGTTTTAAGTTCATTTTTATTAGTGGAAGCACTACCATCGTTAAATTTCCATAAATAGTTGGTAGAAAAAGCAGACCCGTTTTCAAATTGCACTGTTAATGGCGCACATCCTGTAATAGCCGATGGAATAAATCCAGCACTCGGTTTATTGCCAACTGTAAAAGTTATAGAACTATCAGAATTTTGAATAATGTTTGAAATCAATACATTAGAACCTTGTTTAATTCCTCCCACTTTATAATTTAAACTTGAAGAGGGGCTGGAGAATGGTGTAAAACTACGATTATTTGAAGTTCCTGGGAAAAGATCACCGCCATCACCTCTGTTATTTCCCTTTTCAAGGTCAAATCGTCCATCAGCCTGAATTAGACCAACACCATAATTGCTGGTATCATTATTTACTGAATTACCACTTGATTGAGATAAAAGCTTTGCTTTACTGGAATTAATGTGCCAAATAGCAAGTCCTTTTGATGGCAGGTATCTGTCAAAACCCTTTTTTTGCCTGTTTTCCAGCAGGAAATATTCGTTAGTTACAGGCGTATTTATTCTGAAACAGAAGTTACTATCGGCTAAAGCTTTTGGTATTTTAAATGTATTTATGGTATTGATTAGCACGGGTGTCAACCATCCTAGTTGGATTCTGGTCCAGGCGTCGTGCAGGCATGGGGTTCGTTCATTATTTAGCCAAGGACCTCCGGCCATATTAGCATAATTTCCAGATCCTTCACTTAGATTGTTAGTAGCATACAAATCAGGCAGGTCTAATAAATGGCCAAATTCATGACTGATAACACCTATCCCTACCTGGCTGTATGAGCCACCGTTGTAGCGTTTTTCGGGAAAACATCCATAAGCATCTACTATTACACCGTCTGCTAAAACACTTCCACCTGAATTACTTAAATTATACCGATGAGACCAAATGAAATTATTAGCATTTGGTGCACTTTGTTCTTCCGCACCTATCCCGGAGTGCATTACAATTATACCATCAACATAACCATCTTTATCATTATCATACTGACTGAAATCTACTCCCGCAGCATCAGCAGAGAGGATAGCTTTTCGTATTAATTTACCCACATTTGTGATATAATTTGGGTTGGATTTAGCATAATAA
This sequence comes from Bacteroidia bacterium, assembly GCA_014376805.1. Lineage (GTDB taxonomy): Bacteria > Bacteroidota > Bacteroidia > UKL13-3 > UKL13-3 > B1. Next base: position 39,588 of record JACMQU010000001.1, on the reverse strand, counting down.
AGATATCCGCTATCAGCAGTATACCATCCAAATACGTCTACATCTAAATCAAGTTGCCCATAAGATGATTTGAGATAGTAATCTTTAAAAGAGCCATTCCCATTATAATTAGGTTTAACCATTAAAGAATCGAAATTAGATTTTGAAAAGGTTGAAGCCAGGTCAGGATATTGAATTAATAATGTCAGAACTTTTCTTTTTCCTTTTGATGGAAAAGGCTTTCCTCCCGCTTTTTTTGCAAGTTCCTGATTTTGCCAGGCAAATGCATTAGATAAAACAGTTAGTTGGTTTTGACTATAACGAGCATGAGGGGAAAGTTTTTTTTGAAGATTATTATTGCCATTTCTCGCAATTAAACCTGAACCAGTCAAATTGCCTTTAGAATCATTAAATGCATATTCAAAAAAACCTTTCGTATTTTTAATAACAGTATAACCAGCTGTGGTTTCCAGATAACTTACCATTTCATTACCTGTGGCTATTAAGGTTAAACTAGTTTTATCTGGCAAAATGTGTGTATTTGGGATTGGAAATACAGAACAATTGGAGCGATAATTTTGTGAAAACACCTCAATACCAGATAGGCAAATCAATAAAAATAACTGTATAGATCTCATTTAATTAATATTTAATTAATGGCAAGTGTTGCAAGATAGAAATTGAAGCTTAAAATTCCTATACAAAATCTATTAATGGGATTTTAATACCCCAAATTTACAATATCCGTTTTAGGCATAGATTAAATTATTGTGATTTTTGTGTTTAATTTTCTTAAAGTATTTTGTTAAATACCTTATAAATTAGTTAGTTACATTATTTAATTAATTATGCCATGAGTTGTTAAATAAACTGCATTAAGCAGGTAATATATCGGTATTTTATTTGATATAGAATATTACTTAATACGGTTAACTTCTTAAAAATCTATTTAAGTTGCAGTTTTTGTATACTTTTATAGTTTAATATGTGTATAAGTGGTAAATTCGATTCGATAAGGTCATAAAAAACAATCAATTTAGCAGGCAGTATTATTTAATAAAATGAATTGAAGGTGTTTCAGTTAATAAATAAATATTATCTTATAGGTGGGCTGGTTATTCTTACCGGTTATCCTTCTGCTGCTCAAAAAGGTTATGATGAAATAGATCCTTATAAGAATGGAATGGCCAAGGTTTATAAACAAAGTAAAATTGGGTTTATAAATGAAAAAGGGGAAGAAATAATTGAATGCAGGTATGATTTCATCGGAGATTTTGTGAATGGTTCAGCGAAAGTATCAATTAATAAAAAATATGGATACATTAGTGTAGCCGACCAAATACTAGTACCTATAAAGTATGATTTTATAGGACCTTTTAAAAATGGTATTGCAATTGTGTCTTTACGCGGTAGAGTGGGCCTGGTAGATAACCGTGGGGATGAAATTGTTCCACTGATTTATGATGAAATAAGTCAGTTTAACAACAAAGGCCTTGCTAAAGTTAGAATTAAAAGATTAGAAGGAATTATAAACAGGGTTGGAGAGGAAGTTGTGCCAGTATATAAGCCTAAAGAGCCTGATGAGGAAGAATAGAATCAATACATACCATATAACATTTAACAAAAGTTTAACATCACTTTATAAACACAATTTAGAATCTCCGTTACTTTTTTAAACCTTTTATACAAAGGCATAATTTTTTTTATAAATTCGCATTTGTATAAAAATGCTAAAACAAGGATTACAACAAAGCCAGCTACAAAAGCTCTCTCCGCAGCAAATTCAATTCATCAAATTGTTGCAATTAAATTCGGTGGATATTTTGCAACGTATAGATCAGGAATTAATTGAAAATCCGGCTTTACTTAAATCGGCAGATAGTGATGCTGCGCCTGATGAAAGTGGTGTTCAAAAAGAAACCGATACAAGCAGTACAGAAGAAGAAGCAAAAGATCTTTCGGTTGATGATTACCTGACTGATGAAGCTTTTGATGTAAAAGATTATGTTAATGACGAGTATGATCCGGAGGGTTTTCATTTGAGTGATGAGGGTGACGAGGAGAAAAAAGAAAGACCTTTGGCAGAGTCACACAGTTTTCACGAAGAATTAATGGAGCAATTTAGTGTAATTGCGGAATCAGAAAAAGAACTGCTTGTAGGTAATCAGATTATTGGCACCATTGATGATGATGGATATCTTCGCCGGCCTTTGGAGGCCATTTCAAATGATTTGGCGTTTTCGATAAACGTTGATACAAGTATGGAGGAAATGAAAAAAGTTCTTCATAAAATACAGACACTTGATCCTGCAGGTATAGGGGCCACATCTTTACAAGAATGTCTTTCATTGCAACTTAAAAGGAAAGATCAGCATAATATTACAGTAAAATATGCTATTACTATTATTGAGGATTATTTCGATGATTTTACAAAAAAGCATTACGATAAATTAATAAAACAACTCAAGATTGCCGAATCAGAATTAAAAGAAATTATATATGTAATTACTAAGTTGAACCCTAAGCCCGGAGAGGCCATAGATAATACTGCTACACAATATATAACACCGGATTTTATTCTAATTGAAGAAATAGGAAAACTGGTGGTACATCTTAATTCCAGAAATGCGCCTGATTTACGGATTAGCAGAAGTTATCTGGAAACACTTAAGGGATATGATGAAGCCAAAACGCCAACCAGAGAACAGAAGGAGACCGCTCAGTTTATTAAACAAAAACTTGATGGTGCAAGATGGTTCATTGATAGCATCAAACAAAGGCATAATACTTTGCTGGTTACCATGAATGCCATTTTAAAATATCAATACCGTTTTTTTATTGAAGGTGATGAATCATTTCTCCGACCAATGATCTTAAAAGATATTGCAGAGATAACCAGTCTAGATATTTCCACTATTAGCAGAGTTGCAAACAGTAAATACGTTCAAACGGAATGGGGAACATTTGCCCTAAAATATTTTTTTAGCGAAGGTATTCAAACTGATGACGGGGAAGAGGTGAGTAGCAGGGAAGTGAAGAAAATACTTAAGGAAGCTATAGAAAGTGAAGAAAAGGTAAAACCACTTCCTGATGAAAAGCTTATGGATATTTTAAAAATAAAAGGATATAATATCGCAAGGAGAACTGTAGCTAAATACAGAGAACAAATGAATATACCTGTGGCCAGGTTGCGTAAGGAAATTTAATTATTAGTATTCCTAACATTCAATATTATTGATTTACAGAAAAATAAATTATAATTATAAACTTTGTTTTAAGCTTCCTTTTTATATGATTTGTTATTTATAGTTATGAAATAAAAGACTACTCTTTTCAAAGGTTTTTCATATTATAAAAATCACTGTCTTATACTTAGTTTTTTTATAAATTCTTTAACTTTTAATTAACCCGACCGCATTTATTTTTTAGCTTTTAATTTTAAATTATCAGAGAGTGGGATATAGAGAATTCTCTAAAATAATTATAGCTTCTCGCAGGCAATATTTATGCAAATCCTTATTCGGGAAAAATTAATTAGCCAAGTGTGTAAAATGGATATTATTTTTTTGAAAACCACAACGATAAATTTTTGAAAACACACTAAAACATAAACTACTTACAGCGTTTTAAAAGCGCATTTAAACATATACCTAAAATAGACTGTAGTGAAGAAGATTTTTAAAGTTTGTGACCCTATATTATTGGTAATAAGTTAAAAGTTTATTTAACGTGCAAAATTTGGATGATTAAGTATTTTATCAACGTTCTTTTTATTTGTCTTTTTTGGAACTGCAAATAGTGTTATCCAAAAAGATTTAACAGAATATATATAGCTAAATAATTTTTCAGGTTTATACAATAGAAACAAACTGGTAATTAAACCTAATGCAGATAACCAAAAAAAGAATACAAACTCCGGCAACCATAAAAGATCAATTGTGGCCAGAGAAATAGATGCCAGAAACATTATCATTAAGGGCGGCCGCATAAAATTAAATCCAAATATTATTTTTTCTATATTAGGATTTTTTATTCCTTCTAAAAATAAATTAAAGCCTAAATGATAATTAAAAAAGTATTGTTGATACCACTTTTGTTTTTGTTTAAACATCTCTTTACTGGAGTATGCGCGTTCAATTAACCTGGCCTTTGTAGCGTATGCTATTTTTTCTGAACGGGTAATTAATTCAGCCTGTAAAACCTTATCTGAATTTGTATAAGAATCAAAATTTAATTTTTCAAACAAGGACGCATGTATAACGAAACCCTGATTCCATAATGCTGAAGAAATGCCGCTTGCCTGATGTACTTTCCGGTCTATAAAATTATTGAATTTTTTTGCAAACACTTGATAAACATGTGTTTTTTGTTGGCTGGGATCAATTTGAACATCGCTTTGAATAACCCTGAATCCCTGACATAAACAGGTGTTCATTTCATGCAGGTAATTATCACTAAGATGTGCTCCCGGATCCAATACCAATATAGCCTCCGTAGTATCAGCAAAATAATTTTTAGATAGATTAAGCAAACCAAATTTACCGAGTCTTTTTTGTAAAGGCCGGATAATTCTGATATGGCTCATGTTGTTTCCTGTTACGTAAGGTGTATCAATAAAAAAATAGGCAGAGAAATTAGTATAGGATTGATTTGTTAAAAACTGAATTTGTTCCAGCAGACTTTCTTCATTTATATAGTCATTAAATACGATAGCAAAATGATGATTTTTTTTGTTAGTTGTTTCAGTATGTTTTTGAATACTGCCCAAAGAGATTTTTAGATAATAAATACCAATGAGGTATAGACTACTTGCTATAAAAAAGGCTAGTACAATTTGTACCACAATTAGCAGGATACTTAACATATTGCGTGTTTTTAACTGTAAAACATTAATTACAAAGTATTATTTCCAATTTGCTCTTTCCCCGCATAATATGCATTATCAAATGGGGTGTCTATTCCCGGAAATATATCTACATTAAAAATATGTTTGAGTTCAATAACAGTGCATAGTAAAAGTATCATAACAATAGCCAAATAACTAAACTTAGCGAAATCCAGTAATTGTTTAGTGCTTTGATGAAGCTGATAAACCAGTTTTTGCCTTGTTGAAAAATTTGGTAAAGGTTGGAAAATTCCGGAGATTGATCTTTCGATTGGTAATGCTGTTTTCATTTCTTGTTACTTTAATGGTTGATAGATTAAGTAATTTTGAAGACATTTTTAAAGATATCCACAGCACAAAGGTATTTATCTAAAAGGCTTTTTTTGCTATTTGAATAGCGGTTAGTTATTGCAACTCATAAGTAATTGATAATGAGTGAAAAATTTTTGTCGGAAAGGTGTATTTAGATTTAAATTGATGTATAAGCGATTTTAATGGATGTTAAAATGCATATAATCTATATTTTTAATTATTTAAACTGCGGTAAAATTATGTGAATGGTTATACATTTGCTCAAACAACACTTGAGTTATTCAATTATACAGCGGCTATCGCAAGTAAACAACGATAGCCTACCTACATCAAATAAGGGAGAAAATTAAAGTTGATTTTTAGATTTCTTCTAACAACGTTCTGAAGGAAACAAACTTACCACCAAACATTTTAAGAGAATCTGACTGAAGTGCAGGTGCGGATTCATTTTGGTAACGAATGTACGTGTCCATGTCTGTGCAGGAATATTGGATTGCATAGGTAAAACCTGATTCATCATCCTGGGTACTTAATAATTTGAGTAATTTAAATGAATTGAAAAACCCGGTGGCCATTACATCCGGAATATGCTTTTGTTGCAGCCATTCAAGCCATTCCGAGTGCGACTGTTCTTCAATATTGATAGTAACATTATATATGATCATATTTTGATATTAATTTAACTGATCGCCTCTTAATAGCCTGTATTGTATTCTGCAAGCTGTTAAAAAGAAACTACCAGGATAATCGGTAATAAATTTTTCGTATAATTTTTTTGCTTCTTCGAGGTTATTGAGTTGATATTGGTTGAGCCTTGCCAATTGATATAATGCATTGTCTCCCAAAATATCACTGCCATACTCATCTACCACAATTTTATAAAAGGATGCAGCTTTTAAATAATCTTTTTGTTTAAAAAAGATCTCAGCTTTTTTAAAGGCGATATCATCACTCAATTCATGCTTTGGAAACAATAAATGAATACTGTCAAGTAATTGAAGTGCTACATCTGTCTTGTTCTGATGAAAATTAAGGTCGGCCCTTGCGAAAATGTTCAGTGCGCTTTCATTACTATCAACTGTATTATCCTGGATAAGCAAAGAGAGCTCAAGCGCATTATTGGCAATTAATTGTGTTGTGGCTGTTTTTAATACATCAAGTTGTGCTTTAGCCCATTCAAACTCTCCAATATAATAACTGAGCTGAGCATTCCTGAGTTTTGCTTCCTGTCCAATGGGCTCCTCTAAGAAGTCTTTATCAACTTGCCCGTATAAAAGCATGGCATCCCATACTTCATTTTTTAAAACATATAAATCACCTAGTTCAAGTTTGCATTGTGCTTTCAGATAACGGTCTGCACGCAACATATTTATAATTTCCTGATATTGTATAATAGCCTGTTCAAAATTATTTTCATAGAAAGCAAGTAAATGGGCGAGGTCTTTCATGGTATGTGCCATCGTTTCATTTCTTCCAAACTCCTGTAATAAAAGCAGGTACTCATTTTCCAGCGTTTTTAAATCAAGTTGTGTATAATTACCTGTAAGTAATTTTTTTGCCCGTGCCTCTACTTCAGAGTTTTTAGCTAAAGTATAAAAGGCTTTGTCTTTCCCATAACTTTCTACCTGTTTAAATATGGTTATTGCGGCATCATATTTACCGTTTGCAATAGCTAAAAAGCCTAAGTCAACCAAACGTTTGCCATCTTCCTTATGCCTTTTGTCCAAAGCTTTGGCATAGATTAATGCATTATCATATTCATTTCTTTGAACATGCAGCCAGATAAGCATTTCAGGGAAGGTGGCTCTTTCAGGATATTGTCTGTTTTTCTTTATTAATGATTGTTTTAATAATTCAAAATCAGCGTTTTCTTTTAAAAAATTCTGGAAAAACCCTTGTACTTCCTGAAGTTGGGTTTCATCGCCAACTAAAACATTTAAGTATTCATCAATCATGTTTTTTACCTGATTGGTTTCAGCATATAAACCACCTAATTCGCCGGCAAATAATATTTCATTGTTAAATAATTTACGGCCTTTTAAAAATGCTTCAATGGCATAATATTTTTCGTCTCTTTTTTGAAACGCCATAGCAAGTTCATTAATTTGTGTATAAACCGGCTTTAGCTTCTGTATTAAACTTTCATATATACTTTTGGACTTATCTTCCTGCTGCTGCTGCTTAGCGATATAACCGAGGTCAACCTGATAATATAAATTCTGATCAAATTTTTTGCTTAATTTTTTTACTGTTTTCTGTGCCGATTCATAATCTTTGTTGCCAAAATAACAACGTAATAAATTATCGTAATAGTAAAATGAGCGGGGGGTTTTAGAAAGCAATTTTTCATACATATCTGCTGCTTTATTATATTCCTGATTGCCCAGGTATTGAGCTGCCAGTTCTTCGTCGGGCAATTGGGCGAATAGTTTTAGGGTGCTCAGGATGGCAAGCAGAAGTATAAATAATTTACGAGTTGGCAACATTTGAACGTTAAATAGAGTTATTGTACAAACGAAAATATGCAATATTGGTGGTATTGTGAATAACCTGAATGTAGTTTCATTTGTTTTTTTTGTTTTTTGCGTAAGTAAATTTAAGTTTTGAACCAGATAAAAAAATTAGCAGGACAAACAGTTGTTTATGGATTAAGCAGTATTGGAGGCAGGTTTTTAAACTATTTGCTGGTGCCAATATTAACGCGGGTATTTACCCAAACAGAATTTGGAATTAATGTAGAATTTTACGCCTATATTTCTTTCTTTAACATTATTCTTACCCATGGAATGGAAACTTCCTTTTTTAGGTTTGCCCAAAAAGATAACAGTATGTCTGTTTTTGCCAATGCCTTAATTTCTGTAGTGGGGGCAACATTGGGTTTTCTAATTATTTTTCTTTTTGCAGGTAACTTTATTTCAAACGCTATCGGTTTTGGTTCTCATCCTGAATATTTGTGGTATTCCGTTTTTATCCTTGCTTTTGATGCATTATCTGCCATTCCTTTTGCATTACTTAGACAGCAGAACAAAGGACTGCGTTTTGCCCTGATTAAAAACGCAAATATTTTAATTAATGTCGCCCTAACTTTGTACTTCCTGGTGCTTTGCCCGTTTTGGCAAAGGCAATATCATACGTTACTGCCTTTCTTTTATGGGCATATAGAAATATCTTATGTATTTGCTGCAAACCTTTTTGCAAGCATAGTTACAAGCTGTTTACTTTATAAAGAATTGTTATTTATTAAACTGGGTTTTGATAAAACACTCTGGAGAAAAATGTTTGCCTATGCCTTACCCATGTTGTTTGTTGGTTTTGCAGGCATGATTAATGAAACATTAGACCGTGTTTTATTGCGTTATTTATGGCCTGATAAGGCGCAAGCCATTGCCATGAATGGGATTTACGGAGCCAATTATAAATTATCAATATTAATTACTTTATTTATACAGGCCTTTAAATATGCTGCAGAACCCTTCTTTTTTTCACATGCCAAAATAAGCGATAAGCGTGAAATCTATGCAGATGTAATGAATTACTTTGTACTTATATGTCTTTTTATATTTTTATTGGTGATGCTCTTCATCAACTTCTTTAAAGATTTCATCGGGCCCTCTTTTCAGGAAGGATTGCATGTAGTTCCCATATTATTAATGGCAAATATTTTTTTGGGAATTTACTATAATATTTCTATCTGGTATAAACTCTCGGATCAAACAAATAAAGGTGCGGTTATATCTTTGATAGGTGCTATTATTACAATTGTTTTAAATGTTATATTAATTCCAAAAATGGGCTATACCGGCTGCGCTTATGCCACTTTAATCTGTTACTTTATGATGATGATAATTGGTTATATGTGGGGACAAAAAGTTTATCCGATTCCTTACAAGACAATTAAACTTGCCTTATATGGGATTTTGGCCATGTTTATTTTTACCTTAAACATATTAATTAAAAAGTATGTTGAACCTAATTCTGTTGCTGATATACTGATCCATATTGTTTTATTGCTCATATTTGCGGGTGTGGGCATTTTTGCAGAGCGAAAGAGTATAAAATTATTTATAAAACAGTGATAGAAATTAAGGTAGTGAACAAATCAGCTAATGCCTTGCCGGCCCGTCAGTCTGCGCATGCAGCAGGTGTAGACTTAATGGCAAATCTGGAGGAGCCAATAATTCTTGAACCCTTGCAAAGAATTTTAATTGCAACTGGATTGTTTATTGAAGTACCTGTTGGCTGTGAGGCACAAGTAAGACCCCGCAGTGGCCTGGCACTTAAATATGGATTAACCGTTTTAAATAGTCCGGGCACTATAGATGCCGATTATCGGGGCGAAGTAAAGGTGCTTCTCATAAATTTGGGTAATGAACCTTTTATTATTAACCACGGTGAACGTATAGCACAGTTGGTTGTTAGTAAACATGAAACGGTTGAATGGCAACTTGTTGAAAGCATTACCACTACCGTGCGCGGCAACGGAGGATATGGAAGTACAGGAAAGTAAATTATGCGTAAATTATGCAGTTTCGTAATAACAATCGTCGGTTCAAAGTAAATTTGTATCTTACTGATCCAAATTTGTTTTGAAAATTTAAGGCTTTATATTAGGTTGCAACCCTAAGAAATCTGATTATAGAAGCCTGACTAAAGCAGAAAATACTTTTAAATGTGTTTTAAGGCGGGCCATGTAACTACAAATTATAAATTATTAATACATGAAAATTATTGTTCCTATGGCTGGCATGGGCAAGCGCATGCGTCCGCATACCCTTACCGTTCCCAAGCCTCTTATTCCGGTTGCCGGAAAACCCATTGTTCAAAAAATTATAGAAGACCTTGCAAAAGTTTGCGGCACAGGAATAGAAGAAGTTGCTTTTATTATAGGGCCTGCTTTTGGTTCAGCCGTAGAGAAAGAGCTGATAGCTGTAGCTAATAAATTAGGGGCTAAAGGTTCCATATATTATCAGCATGAACCATTAGGCACCGCCCACGCTATTATGTGTGCCAAAGAAAGCTTAGATGGTAATGTTTTAGTGGTTTTTGCCGATACTTTATTTAAAGCTGACTTTACACTTGACCGGGAAAAGGATGGAATTATCTGGGTTCAGAAGGTAGAAGATCCAAGGCCTTTTGGAGTGGTAAAGGTGAATGAAAAGAATATAATCACCGATTTTGCCGAGAAGCCGGAAGTATTTGTTTCCGATCTTGCTATTATAGGCATTTATTATTTTAAAGATGGCATTAACCTTCGCAGTGAACTACAGTATTTGTTAGATAATAATGTGCGTGAAAAGGGCGAATATCAGCTAACAAATGCGTTAGAAAACATGAAAAGCAAAGGTCTGAAGTTTGAGCCGGGCCAGGTTACAGAATGGTTAGATTGTGGAAACAAGAACTCTACTGTTTTTACAAATTCCAGAATCTTACAGTTTATGCATGATGCCGAAGAACAAATGATTGATAATACATTGCAGCTTGAAAATGCAACAATTATTCAACCTTGTTTTATTGGTAAGAATGTTAAAATTAAAAGAAGTATTGTTGGGCCTTATGTGAGTATTGGAGACAACTGTTTTGTGGAGAATTCAATAGTTGGAAACAGTATTATACAAACAAATACTCATATTAAAAATGATGTTATTGATAATGCAATGATTGGAAATTTTGTGCATTATCATGGCGAATTAAAAGATCTGAGCATAGGTGATTATACGACTATAAAATAACTTAAACTTTTTATTTTAGGCGGGCTTTCAAAAATACTTTTAACTTGAATACAAATAAATTTTTTCTATTAATATTTGGAATTGGTTTTTCCATATATGGGTTGGCTCAGCCAAAATCCGCTAAAATTACTGAAACCCAGAGAATAGAATTTGATAAACAGTTTTTTGCGGGAATGAAAGAAAAGCTGATTAATAATTTTGCGGAGGCCGAAGCGGATTTCAGAAAAGCTCTGGCAATTGATCCTTTAAATGCGAACACCCATTTTCAGTTAGCAACTGTTTTACAAGCACAGCGTAAAATACAGGAAGCCACCATAGCAGCAGAGCAGGCAGTAAAGCTAGATGGAGGCAATGAATGGTATAACAGGTTTCTTGTTGAGCTCTATAAAAAACAACAGTTATATGAACCTGCAGTGAAGGTTTGTGAGGCCTATTATAAAAAATCCGGCGATGTTCTTTTTTTATACGAACTCTCCGGTTTACAAATACTTTTGAATAAGCCAGAAAAGGCATTGGAAGCGCTTAATGAAATAGAAAAAAAGCATGGCATAAAAGAAGAATTAAGCAGACAAAAAGAGCAGCTTTATCTTTCGATGAATAAATTAAAAAAGGCCATTATTGAAATTGAAAAATTAAGTAATGCTTTTCCTCTAAACATGACTTATAAAGGTATGCTGGCAGATCTTTATTTAGCTAATGGTAAAGAAAATGAAGCCCTTTCAATCTATAATAAAATATTGGAGACTGAACCCCAAAATGGTTATGCCGCATTTTCTTTAGCCGATTATTATAAGATTAAAAATGATGATTTAAAATATTATGAAAACCTGCACAAAGGGATGATTAGTGATGCAAATCCTAAAATTAAAACGCAGGTATTATCCAAACTAATTCCTTCAACAGATTTTGGTTCGGCTCATAAAGAAAAATGTAACGCGCTGATAGAAGATTTTATAAAAACAAATGCGAATGATGTGGCTCCATATTTATTTAAGGGAGATATGTATTTGCAGGAAAGAAATTATGAAGAGGCGAGAAAATTTTATAAGCAGGCATCAGAGCGCAATGAAAGTTCATTGCTTGCGTGGGAACAAATTTTATTTTGCGATCAGCAAATGCAGCGCTTTGATCTGATGCAAATTGATTGTGCAAAGCTGATTGAGTTATTTCCAACTTATCCTACTGCCTATTTGTATTTGAGCCTTGCAAGTAAACATTTAAAGCAATATGATAAGGCATTACAAACGGCAAGAGAAGGTTTAAATTATGCCGACAATGAAGAAATGATAGCACAGATGTTAAACAACCTGGGCGATGTAGCGCACTATGCCAAACAATATGAGCTTTCAGACTCTGCTTACGAGGCAGCACTGGTATTACAACCCAATAATGCAAATGCACTTAATAACTATGCCTATTTTTTAAGCCTGCGTAAAGTAAAATTAAATAAGGCAGACAGCATGAGTTTAAAATCTATTAAACTTGATCCTGAAAACCCCTCCAACCTGGATACGTATGGCTGGATACTGTATGAGAAAAAGGATTACGAAAATGCAAAAACATATATAGAGAAATCATTGAAAATTGCCCCCGAAAATGCCGAAGTTGTGGAGCATCTGGGCGATATACTTTATATGCTGAACCAAAAAGAAGCAGCACTGGAAAACTGGGTGAAAGCGAAAAAAATGGGAGCAGAAAGTGATGGACTGAATAAAAAAATTAAAGACAAAAAATTGTAGATTTATTAAAAATATAAAATCTCTTTTGTTTTAATTGTTGATGTTAAAATTATATGCGAAGAAAAATTATAAACACCTGTCTCATTATTTTATTGCCGGTTGTTTTTTTGTTGGGATGTAAAACAAAAAAGAACACGATAAAAAAAACGGAAATAACCACGCAGGAAATAGCTATCCCTAATTCTCCCGACCTGCTTTTTACAGAAATTAAAAAAACAAAAAACTCCGCAGCTGCTGTATATTATAAAGCTGATGTAGACTATAATGATGGGAAGCAGGAAGTATCTCTTGAACTCGAATTGCAGGCTCAGCAGGATCAATATATCTGGCTAAATGCAAAAGCACTTGGCTTTGTAAATGTTGCACGCATTTTAATTAAACCAGATTCAATACGTATAATTGATCTTATCAATAAAACATATATTTCTGCTTCATATAATTATATGCGTTCTTTTAGTGAGGCACCTATAAATTTTGAACAGTTACAGAACCTCGTTCTGGGGAACGCTATTTTTGATCCCTCTTTGCCGGGTACTGTGTTGGATACGATGAATCAAATGTTAACCATTTTGATAAATTTGGGAACAACCCAGCAAAAAAGTGTATATAATAAAGCATTAAAAACTCAAACTGTATTATTAACTGAACAAGGCCGAAACCGCCAAATGACTGTTACTTATGGGGATTTTTTATTAATGGGGGATAATTCGTTTCCACAACAATTTATAATTAACATTCAGGGCGAAAAAAAACTTGATTGTAAATTCAGGCTGAACAACTTTGCGACTGAGTTAAAACGCGACGCACAATTTGTTGTTCCAAAATCATATAAGGTACAGGTACTTTAAACGTATTTTTATAAGTACAGTTGGCATACTGTGCTTACTAAGTTTGTGTTATGGCCAAAAAACAAATCTCAAGCGTAGAGACCTGGAAGCAAAACGCAAAGCCCTTCAACAAGAAATTATAGAAAATAAGAAAATTCTTGAACGCACACGAGTGCAGGAAAATAACTCCCTTACGCAGCTAAATGTTATATCTACACAAATTACCACAAGAGTCAGGATAATTGATAACATAGGTCAGGAAACATTTGAATTGAGCCTTGAGATAGAAGGTCAGCGTAAGGCAATACAAACTTTGCAGCATGATCTGGAAAACCTTAAAAAGGATTATGCAGATAACATTATTGCCGCTTACAAAAGACGCAATGTTAATGATGCTTTATTATATGTATTTGATTCAAAAAACTTTAACCAGGCATATAAAAGGCTTCGGTATCTTAATCAATACGGGCAATACCGGCAAATGCAAGGCTTGTTAATTTTAAATACGCAAAATGCCATTATTGACGGGATTAGTGAAATGATTGGTATTAAACAGAAAAAAAACTTCTTACTTACAGAAAAGGAAAAGGAAAAACTGTTGCTTGAAAAAGATAAAAAGGTGGAAGCAGTAATGCTTAATAAACTACAACAAAAAGTGTCTGAACTTAATCAACAAATAGTTGAACAGGAAAAAAATGCCAAACGACTTAATAAGGCCATAGGAGAGTTGATAGCCAGAGAAATTGAAGAAGCTCGCAGGGCAGAAGAGGCGAGGATGAGGGCGGCTGCTAAAAGAGCTGCAAAAGTTGCTACAGCCAAAAACAAACCATTACCTGTAGTAAAAGATACACGTACTGCAAATAGTTATTTAAATGAAGCTGATCTGAAATTGAGTAACGATTTTGCATCAAACAAAGGACGTTTACCATGGCCTCTCGAATCAGGAAATATTACTGAATCTTTTGGAGAACATTCTCACCCTTCCTTAAAAGGAGTGATTACCAATAATAATGGCGTTGATATTACTACCAAAACAAATGCAACTGTTCAAACCATATTTAACGGAACTGTTAAAGCCATTTTCCCTATTCCGGGCATGGAACGGGTGGTGCTCATCAGCCATGGTGAATATTTTACCGTGTATGCGAGACTTGCCACGGTATTTGTAAAAATAGGACAACAAATAGAAACGGGAGATAAGGTTGGAATACTGGCTACCAGTGAAGAAGATGGAACTACACCATTGCACTTCGAAATATATAAACAGAGGGTATTACAAAACCCACAACTGTGGATTAAGAGAGGCCATTGATGTATTTTTGACAACTTAAATTATTCCTTTTTTGTTGGCAATCTTTTAAAGAGTTTTGTTTTAGAAAGAAGTTAATATTAAAAGGCGAGGTGAGCTTATTTGCTTATTTGCATCCGGTTAAATGATAGAAAAAGTACTTATTTAAATACATCTACAGAATCATGTTATTCTAATTTTTTAACCCTTTTGAGTTATAGCTTATTTAATTAAAAAATGGTTTTATCTAAGCAATGTGATTGTTCCTTTTAAAATTTTCTCAAACAGGGGCTCTTGTTTAGTGGTATAATTAATTTGATAAAAGTACACATCGGAAGGTGAAGAAATGCTTACGTATGTCCCATCCCATGAATGCAAAAGATTATTGGAACTAAAAACCTGCTTACCCCATTTGTCATAAATTTCGATATTAAATTTTTCAATGCTTCTACTGGTAATTTCAAAATTATCATTTAGGTTATCATGATCGGGTGTAAATGCATTTGGCACAAACAATGAATTTGTGCAATACTTCACGGTTTTTTCATCTGTTGACCGGCAAGAACCTAATGTTACTGTTACCTTATAAATACCTTCATTAGCAACTTTAATTTCAGGGCTTGCTTCTCCGGTTGACCACTTATATTTTACATGCAATTGAAATTTATTAAGCAGGCTTTTTAAGGTTAATATAGAGTCGTTGCAGAGTGTGGTGCTTCCAATAATACTTACAACAGGTGGTGGGTAAAAATAAAATCTTACCGAATCGGTATTTAATGGTGTAATTAAATAAATGGTTGTATCATGATTGAGATGCGTTAAAATTAAATTGCTATCTAATGATATTGTATCTGAGCCATTGGCATGAAACGACCAAAAGAAAGGTACATAAGCCTGCCCGCCTTCAGCTATATTTAAGGTGTCATTTATACAAAAAATAGTGTCTGTAAATACAATTCTTTTACCGTATTCAGTTACGCTTACGTCATCAATATAATACATCACTACATTTTGATGTTGACCATTTTCACCATAGCTTGGCTTGGTATAATCTCTCACGAAGTGGGTGATGGAAGAATCAAATAAATTGCCGAGTATGCAATAATTGTAATTTAAATCGGCTTTAAAAATTCCGCTTACCTCATTCCAACTAGTATCTAATTGTTTTGTTGAAATTAGATGTGCCCTATTGGGAAAGATTACACATGGACCATTGATATCGTAAGAATATAAATCTGGCATTGGATTGTTTTCATAAAACAGCATTCCTAATTTATCAATATTGCCCGAAGATGAATCAGCTAAACTCGCTTTAAAACCAACCTTGTAACTTTGCCCTTTAATTAAAGAGAACATTAATTTAACTCCCGGATAATTTCTGGCGTTTGTAGTTCCATAACCTCTTATTGCAATGTAGGCATTGCCATCAGAAGCATTTCTGATCCCGAATAGGTTAGTTGGTACGCTGCTGATTAATTTGGCAGGTCCGTAAGCGCAGGAATTAAAATATTGTGTTGCAGAATAACCTGGATCTAACCAGTCTTTAACGAACCTGCTAATATCGTTGCCTAGCCAAATATCCTGGTCCGGGCATTTAATATATTCTTCAAAACTATGGTTTGGGATTAGATTTGTTTGGGCGCAGAGCGGGTTATCCATCAAAAATAGAAGCAACATTAAATATAAAACAACCCCATTGCGAGCTTTCATTTGGTGCTATTTTATCTATTAATAATGAATCGCTGTGTGGTATTTTCCGAATCTGTTTTAAGGCGGATAAAATAGATTCCATTAGTCAGGGGCGCAGTATTAAATTTTTGTTCTCCAATATTTCTTCCCGCTGTAGCTAATGTTTTTTGATCAATTAGTTTTCCTGAATTATCATATAATTCGAGACTGATTTGTGTTTGTGCAGCTACGTAATAGTGTACGGTTAATTCTTGATTATTATTAATTGGATTTGGATAAATTGATAAGCGAAGATTTTCAGCGTAAATTTTATTAATGTCTTTTTGCCCGGTAGTGAAATAATAAGCTGATGAATCAGTATTTACTTGAGGTGTGGCTAAAACAGTTGTATAAAAATGGCCTGGGCTTCCTAAAAATTCTTTCCCTGTTGAAGTATTGTCATATTCTCCCATAACGTAATGATAGTTTAAATCGTTATTTGGCAAGTGACACTTTAACTAAGGGTGAAATAATTATAAAAATTGTCCCCATCCTGTGTTATTTTTAAATATGCATGATTGCGATAATTTCCATCAGCAGTCCAAATTTCACCAATTGGAGCATCAATGAGTTGTGCGTTACTATTAATAAAGGCATAATGTGCCCCACCTGTTGGCTCAGCAGGGGTATAATAATTAATAACTCCAGTAGGAATTTGAGCAGAACAAGTTAGTGAAACAAGAAAGAAAATTAAAGAAAAAATTGTTTCATGTAACGACTTAAAAGGTTTAATAATTTTAAAATTTGTTAATCAAATATAGAATAATGAATTAAAAAACAAATCATGTTTTCTTTTTTATATATTTCGTGCAAATGTTGAAATTTGTTTAACCCTTTTTATTAAATATAGAGATTTTATTTCTTTCAGATTACAACTCATTTTTTCTTTTTCATCGGATTACATCAAACAAAATATACATTGCCTGCATTGAATGATGGCATCTATTTTTAAGAATTGAAGTGGGCCATCAATTGATCAGTAAAAAACTTTTGGTTCAGCAATAAAAAGGCTGATAAAATAAACGAACATCCTAAGTATGATATTATAATTTCTTACCCTCTTTTAACCATGAGTTTCAAAATCCACTTTCAAAACAAAGTTTACGATGGTGAAACATTTGCCTCGATGATATGGCATGAGGATTATGCTGCAAATACCGCCAGATTTTTATACAATTGGTATCATAAGTTACCGTTTATTTTTTTTACATCAGGTAGCACTGGTGCGCCACATGCCTTCGGGTTTAACAAAGAACAATTACAGGCGAGTGCGCGATTAACCATAACGGCTTTACGCCTTCGTGATTATCCCCAGCATATTTTTTGTTGTATCAACCCAAAGTTTGTAGGAGGCGCCATGATGATAGCAAGAGCATTGGAGCTTGATTGTGAAATTACATTGGTTGAACCTAATGCAAATGTTCTGGCCCTATTATCAGAAGATCATCCATATACTTTTGCCTCATTTGTACCTATTCAACTAAACGTCGGAAATTTTAGTTTCAGTAAATTTAACAGATTTAGGCAGGTTTTAATTGGTGGCGCAAACATTGCACCCTTTTTAGAAACGCAATTGAAACAAGGATTGCCAGAAACATTTCATACTTATGGCATGACTGAAACACTTTCTCATGTAGCATTGAGAAGAGTTGGTAAAGAGGATTCATTTTATCCGCTCGCTCATGTAAAAATCAAGATGACTGATGGTGGATGTATCTGTATCAAAACAAATTTTATTAATCACTGGATAGAAACGCATGATGAAGTTAACATATTAAATGATGGTAGCTTTAAGGTATTGGGAAGATCCGATTTTGTAATTAATAGCGGAGGCATAAAGTTAAATCCTGAGCAAATTGAGAATGCCATATCAGAGGCACTGAAGGTAAAGAAATTAATCAGGGGCAATTTCATGATCTCGTCGATTTCAGATGATGATTTGGGGCAAAAATGTATCTGTGTAACTACGGAATCGATTAGCAAATTTGAATTTCAGGAATTGATTGATATGATAAGCGATAAGCTCCCCAAATATCATTTACCAAAGGAAATAAGGGTGATAAGTGAGTGGCCTCTCACAGAAAACGGGAAAACAGACCGGAACGCTGTAAAGGAACTAATTCATAATCAAGGGCTTTGATTTATAGTTGGAAGTTTAATAAAAACTTCATCAATAAGTGATTGGTTTTTTTAAATTCGCGTAAAATTAAATTGATTACGATATGTACTGGACTTTAGAACTTGCATCTTATTTAGATGACGCCCCGTGGCCTGCAACCAAAGATGAGTTAATAGATTATGCTATCCGTTCGGGAGCACCATTGGAGGTGATTGAAAACTTACAGGAACTGGAAGATGATGGTGAGCCATTTGAAACCATTGATGAGATCTGGCCTGATTACCCGACTAGTGAAGATTATTTTTACAACGAGGACGAATTATAATTCTTCTTGTCCGTTATCTTCATTTAGTGTAGCTATTTTAACGAAATCCGCTTGGTATTTTTCCAATAGCGGATTTCCTTTTTCATGCAGGTTAATACAATAACGTAATCCGGCACCGGCACCTATTGATCTTACCAGTTCCAACTCCAGCAACATGGTAAAATCGCGTTGTATGGTTTTACGGTTGCAATCAAATTCATTCACCAGTTCTTTTGTTGAAATAAAACCCCGGTGTTGAATAATATACATGATTAGCTTTTGGCGTTTATTTAAAATACTATCGTCAATTTCTTTTAATTTATAACCACGTTCGAAAACATAATTCATAATGTTTTTCTGTCGTGGGTTTAATTTTTCAAAATCAACCTGTTTTCTAAAGTACGACTTGAACAAATCTTTAAGTCGGTTTAGTTGTGTCCGGTGTAATTGAAGTCCGAAAGCAATAAGGTCGTTGAGGCTTATTTCTTCTCCCGGTTTAACTTTGTTTAGTAATTCATCGTACTCGGTTTTATTAATATAAATTTCGTGTTCAATACTTAACAGGCCAAACATATCCATTTTATGTTTACGTAACCAGAAGTACTGCACTAGGTTTGCAAATTTAGTTTGTGATAAACTAAAAAGGGGCAGTGAAATTAAACGAAAATGCAACATCCATGATTGAACTATGGGATGAAATTCAGTATCATTATTAAGAAATTCAAAAAGACTTTCCAGTTCCAGTTCTGTTTCTACATTCAGCTTTTCGGGCAAGCGTGCCTGCTGTGTCGAAAACAAATTTATTTCACTATTATTCTGGTAAAGATCATCAATAATAATTCTTTGTAACTGGTATAATAAAGGCACACTTAATTGTTCATGCAGTTGCTCATTAATAAATTGTTCGGCTTTTTGATATTGTTCAACAGCTTTTTCTGCAATGTTTCCTGGTCTTAGGTTTTTATTGATTAAATACTTTACGGTCTTAATTTCAAGCAGGTTGTTATCAAGTGCATTGGCATAATAATTTCGCAGTATGGTGCTATTTTGTTTTTCTATTACTCTAATCTGATCAGGCAGGTCGATAAATTCATAAATCTTACAAAGCTCAACATGGTCCTGAACGCATTTTAAAAATGCTTCATCGATAGAAATGAGGGGCTCGTATTTATTAATCAGTATCATTACTACGAAACTACACAGTATTTATACTGCCTTAACACTGCACCTTTACATTAATCCGGTGGATTACCCTTAAATGAGAGAAGAAGTAATAATAAAAAAAGCCGAACTCCTCTATTGACGAAGGATTCGGCTTTTTACAAAAATTAGACAGCTATTAAAAAGGCTGTTAATAAAAGGTTTTCCGGTATCGAAAATTCAGCTATTTACCACCTAATGCATGATATTTTTCGAGACATTGATTTGCAAAATCCTGTTTGCCAAGTTTAGTAAAAACTGCTGCCAGATCTCCCCATGCCTGAACAAAATTAGGGTTAATGGATAGTGCTAACTGATAATTATCGGCAGCCTTTTGGGTGTTACCGGTAGCATCATAAGATTTAGCCAGGTAATAGTAAACTTCGGGGATACTTGCATTATGTTTAACAGCCATTTCCAGTTGTTTAATGGCATTGTTATAATCGTTTAAATTTAGATAGGAGAGGGCACTATAGTACCAGCTTTCAACCATATTTTCTTTATAGGTTGTTGATGAATCAAAAGCCTGTGTGGCTTTCTTAAATTCTTTTCTGTTAAAATATACCAATCCTAAATTACTATAGGCAGAGAAGTTCTCCGGATAAATTTCTATAGACTTTCTGATTGCCATTTCAGCACTATCCCAACTTGAGCGGTTAATTAAGGAAAAGCCTAACATTCGCCAGGTTTCTTCGTCTTTAGGTGCATAAGCGGTTGCCTTTCGGAAGTAGTAATAAGCAGAATCAAAATCTTGTTTAAGGAGCGAATTATAACCACGAGGCATATTCCAGTCTTCACGTTTAATAACTGCAGCCAGGGGCACGCCGTCGGCCTCTACCGTGTAAACTGTACCCTTTGGAGGAAACGAGCCGTTTAATAACTCGTTCTTAGAAAAGGTACGGGTAGTTAATATCAGGTAATCCCAGCTTTGTTTTTGTTCTTCACTTTCCCGCGTCCACACAAAATTTAGCCGTGGGTTAATCTGATGTGCCCAGTATGCTGCGGTAGTGGTTTCATTATTAATTCCGATAATAAGGCTGTCATTTGGATGTTTGCGGGCAATCCATTCTGCGGCTTCCCTACAGGAATTGCTATAATAATCTGTTTCATAATATCCATAAGCACCTTTTAAACCTCCTGTTAATTCATTAAAATAAACATATTCATTCGGATGGTTTTTTATAATCCAGTAGGTTGGTTTGGCAAACAATACGGCAAGTATCAGGGCTGATCCTATGGCAATATACTTTCTTCGGGAGAGCAAATAATCATAGCTTACTGCTGCTAAGGGTAAAGCAAAAGGCAGAATAAACAAATAGTGCCGCCAACCATTATAATAGTTAAGGTTACTGTATTCAGCGTAAAGTATTGGAAAGAATACCATGAATAATAACATGGCTATATTGCCCAAACCTACTTTTGCTTTTAACGGTTTAATTAAAATTACAGATAATAATAATCCCAATAAAAGATAAACAGGATTACCAATGCCTAGAAATTTGAATACATAATACCATGGAGCCGTAGTAAGCATGTACATTCTTTTTCCTTCAAACAATTCAACATTATTTGTATAGAAGGCATTGGAAGAAGCTTTTGAAAAAGCCTCGAAGGGATGCTTAAAGGGATTACTGATACCATAAGGCCATAATAAGATTCCAAGAATATAGCCAATGATAGTAACAATGATTAAAAGTTTGGCATAAGGCAAAATAAGTTTGCCAATATCTTTTTGTTTTTCTTTAAATTTATTAAGCCAGTTTACACCTAAAAATAAACCAAAATAAGCTACTATTAAAAATGCCCCAACCCGCGAAGCAATGCCAATGCCAATACCCACCGCTAACCAGAAAACGTGCGCAAATTTAGGCCGTGGTAATGTTCGTATTACCTTAATCATAAAATATCCGGCAAAGGCAAAACCTGTTGCAAATGGAATATCTGTTGGGTTGTTCATACTATGACCCAGCCAGCCGGGGTTAAAGAACATAAAGAGCAGCGCAAGCGTTGCTGCACGCCAGCCAGCCAGTTCAAATGCAATTAAGGAGGTAAATATTAAACCGAGCAATCCATAAAAAGAATTGATCAGATGCCTTGTTTCGTAAACGCCTGTGCCTGCCCAATTATAAACAAATGCGGCTATGGTATTTAATTGTTCGCCATAATACCTGTAAGCTTGTCTTATAAAATCTGCACTATTTGTAGATTCTGCCAGTGCTGCACTATCGGCACCAAAACTTGTAAAATAATTATAGGATAACTGAGAATAATCATTGTGCGCTTTTTCATCCCAGGTGCTGCCAAAATCCTGACTAAGCAAAGGCATAAAAAACAAGGCTAATAAAAAACAGGTAAAATACGCCAATCTATAAACCGGACTATTACCATCTGATAAATTAACCGGTTCTTTTTTAATTTGCCACAAGGCATCTTTAATAAAATAATTAATGCGTAGTTCAAAAATTTGAGAAAATGCTTTCAATAACTTTACCGGTACTCTTTTCTCTGAAGTTAGCGGCAGTTCATTAACAGGTATTTCGTATGCATTTAAAAGATATAAAAACTGCTGATAATCATTGGTACTGATAAGTTGATGGTTCAGCAATGGCAATAGGGTTTGCGTTTTGCCAAATACCACCCCACTGTTGGCATCTCTTACATTTATGGGAGTGAATAAGCGGGTGAGTGTATTAAATATTTTAACAGCAAAAGATGCTTTACCAACACTGCTTTTGATACTGTTGTTTTGTGACCCAATTGTAAGCTTATTTGTCGCTATCTGTTTCTTGTTGATTTGTAAGGTCTGAACCAAATTTGCAACAGGCAACAGGGTGTTGAATAGTAATAAAATTGAAGAACCACTTACGGCGGCTGCAACTTCACGCATGTTTTGAAAAAGTGTTTTATTTTTATCAAAAACAACCTGTTGAATTTTATTTTTTACCGACCAGTCTGTTATACTTTTGTCGGTATAAATATCCTTCACAAGGCAAAAAAATTCGGTATCTTGTTTTGTTTTCAGCAGGTATTGATTCAAGCCATTCCAAAAAGATTTGTCTGCTTGTCTTGCATCAATAAGCAGGCTTATTCTGGTATCAAGTAAAGTGTTAGGTTCCATGTTTCAACAATTGTTAAATGGGTTCAACCCGTTCAAAAACAAATAAATTATTTAAGCCAAATTGAAAAGATCGCTTATGAATTAATTTAAAGTGAGGTTGTGAAAAGATAAGTTCTGTATCTGAAGGTTTATACCCGTAATGTTCTTCCAAGCTCATCCCTTCTATTAAACGCAATTTTAAAAGAACAGATAAAATAGTATCTACCTGAGGTGAAGGAACTGTTATAATAAGGCGCCCGCCGGGCTGTAAAAAATTATAGCAATCAGCAGCCAGCCGGGTTTGTTCACTTGTTGGAATATGCTCAAGCACGGCTAATAAAGTAATTGCATTAAAAGTGATGTTCTGCGGGCATGCCTCAGGAAAATAGCCAGGATATAAGGTATAAAGATCTGTTTCAATTTTAGTTTTCAGTGTAGGGTCAACCCCTATACTTTTACCAATTAAACCTCTCCAGCTTTCAAACATAATTCCATCAACACTGCCAATATCAAGTACAGTATCATTTTTGCGGATATATTTCCCTGCCTTTTGTATTCTGATTTTTTGTAAGTATCTGTCTAATGCCTTCATTTGAGTTAACGATCTTCAACAATACTATTTTTTGTTAACACTCAGCACACTTAAAAAGAAACTTGATAAAATTGTTTGAAGCCCTATGATAATTGCAACCACACTTGGAATAACAATACGTAAAATACGTGGATAATCCAACTGCCCGAAATGGCTTTCCTCCCAGATATGCAGAGAATAAAAAGTGCCGGATAAGCCTGCAATAAAAATAATCAGTCCTATAATTAAACCAGTTTCCAGCGTTACAATTTCAAAGGCTTTAGTAAGCGAATCTTTAACAGGTAAAAATCCTGCCTGTACCGCATAAGCCCTGGTGAAAATACCAAAGCTTACAGCCTGAAACCCCACAATGATAAAAGCTCCTGCATATAGCAGTGTATTGGTATCAAAGTAAATATGACTAAATAAATCAACAGGTCCTTTTATAATAAGCAGACTTAAAATGATACCTGCAATCATTAATACGATACCTGGTATTACAAATAACCAACGTGGACTATAAATAAGCAGAAATCGTAAGTGTCTCCAGCCGTCACGCCAGGTGCGTAAATGTGGTGGGCGTGTTCTTCCGTCTTTAGATAAGATGGTTGGTACTTCGGTTATTTTTAATTTAAAGATGGTAGCTTTAACAACCATTTCACTCGCAAATTCCATACCGGTGGTTTTTAAGTCAAGCACACTAACAATGTCTTGTCTGAACCCACGCAGCCCGCAGTGGAAATCGCCGGCGGGGCATTTAAAAAAGAGGCGGCCAATAAATGACAATACGGGATTACCCAGATACCTGTGCAGAAATGGCATGGCACCTTTTTGCACACCACCCATAAAGCGGTTTCCCATCACCAGGTCGTAACCCTTACGCAAGGCCTCCACAAAAAGGGTGAGGTTGCCAAAATCGTAACTGTCATCGCTATCGCCCATAATTACATACCGGCCTTTTGAAGCTTCAATAGCACCCATTAATGCGCTGCCGTATCCTTTGCGGGGCACGGCAATTACCCTTGCGCCCAGTGCTTCGGCCATGCGTTGTGAACCGTCGGTACTGCCATTATCGCCTATAACAACTTCTCCTTTTACATTATTAGCCTGTAACCAGCCAAATGCTTTTTTAATGCAGGTTTCTATAGTCTCCGCCTCATTTAAACAAGGCATTACAATGCTTAATTCTATTTGTATTTCTTCCGGGTTCATTTTACGATACCTGCGAAAATAAGAAATTCTGTGGCTTTGCCTAATTTTAAAAGAAATGTTGAACTGGTTTATGAGATAAAAAGTTGGGTGCAGGAGTGTAGGTGAATGAATGCAGTAAACTATAAAAACATACTTCGGCCGGCGAGTCTTTAACAACTAAAACACAGGCAGATTTTTCTTATGCTCCTTCACTACTTCAACAACCTGTTCAATCAGCAGTTCCTTTAATTCTTCGATATTTATTTTCTTCTCAGCAGAGATAAAAACCACCTGATAATTTTCCTTGGCCATCCATGAATTTTTTAGCTGGTTTATATAGGCTTTTTTGCTTTCAATAGTTTCATCACCCAATATAAATGGTTCACTTAATTTATCAATTTTATTGAACACAAGGAGCACTCTTTTATCATGTGCCTTGATATCTTTTAAGGTTTCACTCACTACATGTATCTGGTCTTCAAAATTAATGTGACTCGTATCAACTACATGCAACAGAATATCTGCCTCTCTTATTTCATCCAGCGTAGATTTAAAACATTCAATTAGCTGATGTGGTAATTTTCTGATGAAGCCTACCGTATCACTTATTAAAAAACTACAGCCCGGCCAGTCTACTTTTCTAACGGTACTATCAAGCGTAGCAAACAATTTATCTTCGGCAAATACATCACTTTTTGTGAGTACATTCATTAAGGTTGATTTACCTACATTGGTATAACCAACCAATGCAACCCGTGCCTTTTCATCGCGGTTTCTTCTGCGGGTTTCGGCTTGTTTGTTAATCCCTTCAAGCCGCTCTTTCAACTTGGTAATTTTTTCGCGGAGTACCCTTCTGTCAGTTTCAATTTCTGTCTCGCCCGGCCCTTTCATGCCTATACCGCCTTTATGCTTGCTTAAGTGAGTCCACATGCGTGTAAGCCGAGGCAGCATGTATTGTGCCTGTGCCAGTTCAACCTGAAATTTAGCTTGTGCGGTTCGGGCACGACTAGCAAAAATATCAAGTATCAGATTACTTCTGTCTAGTATTTTACATTTTAAAGTTTTCTCCAGGTTTCGGATTTGCGATGGAGTGAGTTCATCATCAAAAATTACTATATCAATTTCATTGGTTGTTACGTAAGCTTCCACTTCTTCCAGTTTGCCTTCGCCAATAAAGGTTCGAGGGTTAGGGTGAGTTAATTTTTGTGTGAAACGTTTTACAACTTTTGCCCCTGCGGTATGCGCTAAAAATGCTAATTCATCCAGGTATTCTTCTGCCTGTTCAGGCTTCTGGTTCTGTGATATAACTGCAATCATTACTGCGGTTTCCTGTTTTTTTGCTGTTTCTGTGAGTTTAAATCTGGTCATTGGTGAATATTGTGGTCGTACAATTTTTTTATACCGTTTTTGAACTATACCTAAAAATCAATTCAGGAAATTTTACGGTTTAACTGCAAGATACAATTTTTCCTTCCGGAAATTTATTTACTTATAATAGAAAAAAGTATCTTCGTTTTTTATAAGTTGCAAATTAATGCCATTTAACAAGCTTTTCGCCATAGTATTGTGTTTGTTGTGCTTGCGGGCCGGTTCGCAGAATGTAGAATGGGGCAATCCGCAGAAAATAAAACAAAAAAATTTATATTCTCAGATTATTGGAGAATCTCCTTCAGGACTTTATCTCCTTCGCTGCAAAGACAATGATTTTGCCAATGATGTAATCATTGAAAAATATAAATCAAACCTTTCTCTTGAGTTAAGTGTGCCTTTACCCTTAACAATTAATGGTTTAGTAGAGCGGGTTTTGCTTGTTGATAATGCACTGTATGTTTTTATCAGTGCACGAAATACACAAACAGGAAAGGTTGATTTACTGGTTCAGAAATTGGATGATAATTTAAAGCCAACAGGTCAGCCATTTATTGTGTGTACAATTGAAAAAGGTACTTTTATAGAGAAAAGAAAGATCCAGATTAAAACAAATGCTGAAAAAAACAAAGTAGGTATTATGTTTTTAACAATTGGCACTGAACCAAACAATAGTTTTTTAAACCTGTTTTGTTTTAATAGTCAACTTCAACAAATTTATGGTAAACAGTTTAATTTAAATTATACCCCTCAGGCCGTTTTTATAACTTCTTTTGATTTGAATAACGGAGGGGATATGTTTATGTTAATTGACTATCCAAAGTTCAAGGATAAAGACGATAAGAACGATCCTCGTAAATTTTACCTTTACAGCTATTATCAGCGTAATGATAAAATATTGGAATATCAGCTAGATAATGATTCAATATTTATTGAAGAGCTGGGCATGACGGTAAATAATTTTAATCAGTCGGTATCGGTTATTGGTTTTTATTCTGAGGTAAAAAGTAGGGATTTGAATTCTTACTTTATGAAGCGAGTTAGTTTTAAAACGCAGCAGGTTGAACAAAGTTATTCGGGTTTAATTGATCCGGGTGTTTTACAAAAACTCACTGCTACACGGCTCGAACGCAGCAAGCAGGATCTGAATGATTATTATATAAGAAAAATTATTCCAAGGAGTGACGGAGGCGTTTTTTTAGTGGCTGAAAAGTTTTATCAGACAAAACAGACTTACACTTACTATGTTAATAATTTCCCTCAAACGGCCACCCGTGTAGTTTATAATTACGATGAAGTGGGACTTCTCTCTTTTAACAATGACGGAAAAATTCAATTTACTGATGTGATTAAAAAACGTCAGAATTCTGTTGGCGATGGAGGTTATCTCTCCTCAGTAATTACTTTTTCTACCACTGATTATATATATGTTGTTTATAACAGCGACCTTGATAAAGAAAGTGATATCATGGTACATTACACCAATTATCAGGGCAAGTCTGACGGAAAAATTATGATTAAATCGAACAATTTTAATGCTGCAGTTATACCCGGAGAATTTAAGCAAATATCTGCCAATGGTGCAATTTTTTGTACCATCCGCGATAAGCAGTTTACTTTAATGCGTGTTACCTTTTAATGCTTTAATTTTGTTAACTTTATTCAGATCAAAATCACTTTTATCAATTATTGGCTTACTGGTTTTCACCATACTTATCCGCCTGTCAACCATTTTTATACCTGTATCTGTTCATCCCACCATTAATACTCCTTTTGCCCAACTGGTG
Organism: Bacteroidia bacterium; assembly: GCA_014376805.1. GTDB lineage: Bacteria > Bacteroidota > Bacteroidia > UKL13-3 > UKL13-3 > B1. Next base: position 11,464 of record JACMQU010000001.1, on the reverse strand, counting down.
TTTGATTGGCTCCGGTCGTTTGGCGGGTTTGAATTGAAAACAAATCTTATTGCCACACTGTTTGTTTTTTTTCAGGCATTATTGGTTAATTATATCAGTTCCTCTCATTCTATTCTATATAAAGACAGCTTTTTACCTGCTGCTTTTTTTGTATTGCTAAACAGTATCTACCCCGAGCAACTAGTATTATCGCCGCAGCTATTTGCCAATACATTTATTATTTTATTACTATACCGGCTTTGTTATTTATATGAATCAAAAATACCTTTATTATTAGTATTTGATGCAGGCATTTTATTAGGATTTGGCTTATTGTTCAGTTATGATCTGATTATATATCTTCCGTTTATTTTAATAAGCGTATTGTATATGACATCCTTTAACTTTCGTTACTGGATGGTTGCTGTTTTTGGCATTATTCTGCCAGCATATTTTTTAGGTGTAATTTTCTTTTTAACAAATCACCTCAAAGATTTTATTGCTTCGTTTCAGTACTCACTTAATAAAAGTTATTTTAATCCTATAGCAATTCAGTTTCAGCAGGGTTTAATATGGTTAGTAATTATTCCTGTATTTATTTTTTCTTCATTTAATATACAGCTTAACTTTTATAGACATAAAGTTAAAACCCGAAGGATTCAATTGGTGATTTTAATTATGTTGTTATTTGGTATTATTTCTGTATTTGCCGAGAACCAGAGTTTTATGTTTGGACTTTGTTTTCTATCGGTTTCTTTATCTTTTATTTTATCTAATTTTTTTATCAGTGATAAGCGCTGGCTGATGAAAGAAGTTACTTTTTATGGTTTGATTTTTTGCGCAGTTTATTATCAATATTTTAATCATTAATCATGTTTTATTTTTTATCGAAGGTTTTATATGCACTGGTAGCCCCGATTAGTGTGATTATTATTCTTTTTTTAGTTTATATTTTTACAAAAATTAAAAGTTATTTGTGGTGGGGCTTTGGTTTGCTCGTGTTTTTTTCTAATCCTTACCTCAGTCAGTTAATGATGAGTTGGTATGAAGTTAAACCGGTAGTGGTAGCAAAAAATGAAAAGTATGATGCACTCATTATTCTGGGTGGATTTGTTACCAATTATAAAATAGACAACCAGATGCGGATTAATTTTTCTGATGGCAATGACCGCATGATGCAAGCGATGGATTTGTATAAAAGAGGAGTTTCAAACCGGATCATTTATACAGCCGGGGCCGATACCATTTTTGGTTCATACAAACCAGAAGCTGAATTGGGAAGGGCTTTTTTATTAAAGGCTTGTATTCCTGATTCGGCGATTTGGATAGAAACAGCTTCAATTAATACGTATCAAAATGCAGTATTTACACAAAGTTTGCTTGAACACAAAGACCCTCAATGGCAGAAAAAAAAATATTTACTCATCACTTCCGGATTTCATATGAGACGGGCTATGGCCTGCTTTGAAAAAGCGGGGTTGAATGTAACTCCTTATTCAACAGATTTGCGTTCCATACGAAGCAAAGGAAACATACTAAACACCTTTTTACCAACTTATGGTGGCATAGAAAACTGGACGTATGTGATTAAAGAGTGGATAGGATTAGTAGTGTATAAACTTAAAGGATATATTTAAAATCAGACTGTCCAAAAGATTTCTAAAATATGTTGGCGATCCTCATCTACGGTAAAATTTTGCTTGTTAAGGTTATGAAGAAAACCCGAATGAAACAGGTTCAGCATTATTTTTATTCATTATTAATTGGCGGATAACAGCGAAGTGTGAAAATAAAACCAATGGAACTATGCAACCCGGCAACCAGATAAACGGGAAATAAAGAATGGCAATATTAGGCTGATCAAATGCCTGCAATTGAAAAGGGAAAGGTGCTGCAAAAATTGCGTTCAAAACAATGTTAAATAACAAGGCTATACAAACCATATTCCAGATGAGAATTATTTTTTTCCCGATGTGTTTTTTATAGTACCCCAGATAATAAATAGCCGGCGCAGTAAGCCCTGATAAAACATCAAAATTTCTACCATCAAAAGTCATTAATTGAGGGATGGTTTTATAAAAGAATAAAGAAAATAAAAGCAACTCTACAGGAACTCGTACCACGTGAAGTAAAGTTAGAAATTGCGGGTTGAGACTATCTATAAATTTCTGCCCGTTTTTTGTGGCGAATAGAACAATTATGGCTAGTAAAGGGGGCATTAGCAAGAAGATGAACCGGGGAGGTAAGCTTTTGGTTATGGTATAAAATCCTGTTAGTGAAATTATACTTTGCAACAATAACCACGTTGTAATAGTTAATAAAACAGATGCTGATTTATGGCTTGCTTTATAGAATATTGCTACGGCAATAAATGTGGTGAGTATGAATAAGGCACTCACATAAACGGGCACGTTTTGCATAAGTTACTTTAAGTTGAATAAAGATAATATTTAAAGCGAAAAAACTAACATTCGGAATAACAGAAAATGAATATAATTATTTTTTTAAAAGTTCTGAAAACATTCCTTATCTGTTTTAATAAGCTTTCTTAAGGATGCGATTAATTGTCGTAACCCAGGTTAGGTGCTAACCACTTTTCAACCCATTCTATACTTTGATTTTTACGTTTAGCATAATCCACTACCTGGTCTTTTTGTATTTTACCAACTGCAAAGTATTTACTCTGTGGATTGGCAAAATAAAATCCACTTACAGCCGCTGTTGGATACATGGCAAAGTTTTCAGTTAATGAAATTCCTGTGTTCTTTTCAGCATCGAGTACTTCAAATAATTTTAGCTTTTCTGTATGGTCAGGGCAAGCCGGATAACCTGGTGCAGGGCGGATTCCATCATATTTCTCTCTGATAATTTCTTCATCCGTAAAATGTTCTCCTTTTGCATAACCCCAATATTCTGTACGAATCAGTTCATGCATTTTCTCTGCGAAAGCTTCTGCTAACCTGTCAGCCAATGCTTTTATCATAATGCTGTTGTAATCATCATGATTTTTTTCAAATGCTTCAACAATAGGTTCAATACCGATACCTGCTGTTACAGCAAACATGCCGATATAATCTTGCATGCCACTATCCTGTGGGGCAATAAAGTCTGCAAGGCACAGATACGGCAGATCTGCTGCTTTTTCATTTTGCTGACGAAGAAAATGAAAGATTTGTTTTTGTTCCGTACCTGCAACCGGAATAGTTACCAATACATCATCACCTATTGAATTTGCTTTATATAAACCAATTACACCACATGCCTGTAATAAATTTTCATTCACTACTTTATCCAGTAATTCATTGGCATCATCAAAAAGTTTTTTAGCTTCAATACCAATTATTTTATCATTAAAAATGGCCGGATATTTACCCGCAAGTTCCCATGTTAAAAAGAAAGGAGTCCAGTCAATTCTTTTGCGCAATTCTGCCAATGGATAATTATTGATAATTTTATTTCCTATAAAAGAGGGTTCAACAACGTTTTCAAATTCCACTTTAAATTTGTGCTCTCTGGCTTTTGTCAGGTCAACGAAGTTTTTATCTTTTCTTCTGTTTTTATAATCGATTCTAAACTGATCATAATCCTGTTTAAATTTAATTTTGGTTGCATCTTTTTGGGCCGGACTTATAAGGCTTTGAACCACAGGAACCCCTTTACTTGCATCCAGCACATGTATTACAGGACCGCTGTAAACGGGATCTATTTTAACGGCAGTATGAGCACGAGAAGTAGTGGCCCCACCAATTAAAAGAGGAATAGTCATTCCGAGGCGTTCCATCTCTTTGGCCACATGCACCATTTCATCTAAACTTGGCGTAATTAAACCACTTAAACCAATTATATCTACTTTCTCCCTGATGGCTGTTTCGAGAATTTTTTCTGCAGGAACCATAACGCCAATATCTATAATATCATAATTATTACACGCCAGTACCACGCCTACAATGTTCTTACCAATATCATGCACATCTCCTTTTACAGTGGCCATTAAAATTCTGCCCTGAGAAGTTGAAGTATCACCGGTTCTTCTTTTTTCTTCCTCCATGTAAGGCATTAAGTAAGCCACAGATTTTTTCATTACACGGGCACTCTTAACCACCTGAGGTAAAAACATTTTGCCGGCTCCAAAAAGATCTCCCACCACGTTCATTCCGGCCATTAACGGGCCTTCAATTACTTCCAGTGGTCTAGCATATTTCTGTCTTGCCTCTTCTGTATCCACTTCAACAAACTCTACAATGCCTTTAATTAAAGCATGGCTTAAACGCTGCTCTACAGGAGCCTTTCGCCATTCATCATCAACCACTTTCTCTTTACCTTTACCTTTTACTTTTTCTGCATACTCAAGCAATCGTTCCGTTGCATCATCTCTTCTATCAAGCAATACATCTTCTACATGTTCCAGCAATTTCTTATCAATTTCATCATATACTTCAAGCTGGCCGGGGTTAACAATTCCCATATCCATTCCATGTTTTATGGCATGATATAAGAAAGCCGAGTGCATCGCTTCACGTACTTTATCGTTGCCACGAAAAGAAAAAGACACATTAGATACACCACCACTTATTTTAGCGCCGGCTAAGTTATCTTTGATCCATTTGGTTCCATTAAAAAAATCAATTGCATTGCGCCTGTGCTCTTCCATGCCCGTGGCTACCGGAAAAATATTAGGGTCGAAAATAATATCACTTGCAGGAAAGTGAATACGTTCTGTGAGAATGCGGTAGGCCCGTTCTGCAATTTCTATTCTTCGTTCAAAATTGTCAGCTTGTCCTGTTTCATCAAACAACATAACAATGACAGCCGCACCAAAACGTTTAACAATTTTGGCTTGTCTGATAAATTCTTCCTCACCGCCTTTTAAAGAAATTGAATTAACCACACATTTACCCTGTACACATTTTAAACCTGCCTCAATAATCTCCCATTTTGATGAATCTATCATAACAGGAACTCTTGAAATATCGGGCTCTGATCCAATGAGGTGAAGAAAGCGTACCATAGACTCCACGCCATCAATCATTCCTTCATCCATGTTTATATCAATAATCTGAGCACCCCCTTCTACCTGCTCTCTTGCTACAGCAAGTGCAGCTTCAAAATTTCCTTCACGGATCAGCCGTAAGAACATTTTTGATCCCGTAACATTGGTTCTTTCGCCCACATTAACGAAGTTGGTATCTTTGGTAATTACTAAGGGCTCAAGACCGGATAGTCTAAGTGTGTAGTCTTTCATTTATATTTTTTGTTTTTAGCTGTTAGTCGATGGTCCATGGTCGATAGTCGATAGTCGATAGTCCATGGTCGATAGTCGATAGTCCATAGTCGATAGTCGATGGTCCATAGATTACATTCAATGGTGAATAATTTTATTTATTAATTAGAGTTTATTTCTTAAAGATTGTAACATTTTAACTAATTCTTCACATCTTGAATAAATGATATCAAAATCTTCATCATCTATAATATTTCTCACTCGAGCAATATAGATACAACATACTACTTCAATACAAGATCTAATTGAATACCCTAGAAACTTAGAAAATTCCGGATTGCTTTGTCCTTGGGAACCTTCTCCAATATTGAGTGTAATTGAATCTCCAGCTCTTTTAATTTGAGAGGTAAGTATATATTGTTCTTCCTTGGGGAATTTTTTAGAAGTTTTGTCTATTGAAACAATTAAGTCCATCGACTTCTTCCAAACTTCAAGATTTTCAAATTTGAACATTATTGTTAGATTTTATTAATGACCCTTAATACATTTAATAGGGGCTTTCGTATATGACTTTGACTGTGTAATTTACATTATTATATTTTATGGCTTTTAAACGATGAAACCAGTTCATACCTGACAAAGTTAATGTTTATCTGTTTTCCAAAATTGACAATGAATTCAACTGCATCCTTGAGTTATTATGGTCTATCAGCTATGGACTATGGACTCACCCGGACGCTTTTACTGAATTCAAATTTCTTGGCTCATACTTCACCGCCATATCAGCAATTGCTTTTATGTGTTCAGGTGTAGTACCACAGCAACCCCCAAGAATATTTACCAGGCCTTCTTTACAAAACTCTTCCACTTGTTTTGCCATTGCGGAAGGACTTTCATCATACTGACCAAATTCGTTAGGCAAACCTGCATTTGGATAAGCACTCACAAAAAATGGAGAGTTGTTTGCCATAATTTGAAGATACGGACGCAAAGCACTTGCACCCAAAGCACAATTTAAGCCTATACTTAATAAGGGTGCATGTTGCATGCTTATCAAAAACGCTTCAGTAGTCTGACCCGAAAGTGTTCTGCCCGAAGCATCCGTAATTGTACCTGAAATCATTACAGGATAATGCTTGCCAAGTTCTTCAAATAATTCATCAACTGCATAAAGAGCAGCTTTTGCATTCAGTGTATCAAAAATGGTTTCTATAAGCAGCATATCTACACCCCCTTTTATCAAGCCCGCTGCCTGCTGTTTATATGCCGCAACGAGTTGATCAAATGATACCGCCCTATAGCCGGGGTCATTCACATCCGGACTTAAAGATGCGGTGCGGTTTGTTGGTCCCATAGCACCCGCAACAAAGCGAGGTTTATGCGGTTCTTTTGCGGTGATTTCATCAGCAACTTCGCGTGCAATTTTTGCTGAATAATAGTTGATATCGTCAACTAAATGTTCAAGGTGATAATCGGCCTGAGCAATGGTTGTACCGCTAAATGTATTTGTTTCAATCATATCGGCACCGGCGTTAAAATATTGCCTGTGTATATCCTTAATAATTTCAGGGCGGGTTAGCGATAATAAATCATTGTTACCCTTTAAAGGATAGGCATGATCTTTTAGCGCAACATTTCTAAAGTCTTCCTCTTCAAGTTTGTGCCGTTGAATCATGGTTCCCATTGCTCCATCAAGAATTACAATGCGCTTTTTTAATATGTCGTAAATGTTCATTTTTTTTTAAAATGTCCATAGTCCATAGTCCCTAGACTATAGCTTAAAATTTTCAATAAGCACGGACTATGATCTGTGGCAAATTGACTATCCTTAAATTTTTACTGATTTGTGTTTGAGAGCTTACCTGTACAGAAGCATTTCATTCACTTATCAGCTCCTGCAATTGCAGAATAGGTGTTAGCACTATTGCACGAGGTGCAACTTGCCAAGACGTCTTAGGGCCTAATCCCTCAGTCTTTCTGGATAAGTAGTGCAAATATATTGATTAAGACTTATGTTAAGCATTTTTTTTTAATTATTCAATGTATGCCATTCATTATTGGTGATTGTTCTTTAATATTATTTGGTAATAATTAGCCAATCTTCAAGATTATAAATGTGTTTGATTTTACAAATATTTTGAAGAAGTAAATATGCGATATAGAATTCGGTTCGCCAACGCCTAAGTTTTAAATATATTGCATGAAGCTAGGTTAACAGACTTAAATCACAATCGTGAGAAAATCTACAACTACCACCAAAATAAAAAGTTCTTAATGGGAAAGCTATTTGATCCGAATGAAATATGTGACGACTTTGATATCACTTTGGATGACCTAAACGATATCATTAACGAAATTGAAGGCATAAAAGCTGGTTATATAAATAGAATGGACATTTGAGATCGGCCACTCAATTCGCCTGAGAAAAGTTTATAGACGATAGTTGATATACCATAAAACGACAATTCACTATACGCTATGGACTATGGACTATGGACCATCGACTAATTTCCTGTTTTAAATCACAAAGTAACAATAATTCAGCACGTTAGAATTTTATTCAAATTAATTCCGTACCTTTGCGGCTCAATTTTAATAAAGTACTTTGAAAAATTTTAGTGATCTAGGCGTAGAACAGTCCATCTTGAATGCGATTCAAGAACTGGGTTTTGAGAACCCAACGCCTATACAGGAGCAGACAATTCCTGTATTTTTAGAAAACGGACGTGACATTTTAGGTCTAGCCCAGACGGGAACCGGAAAAACGGCAGCATTTGGCCTGCCCATTTTACAGTTGCTTGATCTTCGTGCGAAGCACATTCAAGCCTTAATTATTTGTCCAACACGCGAGCTTTGCATGCAAATCTCACGTGACTTAGCCACCTACAGCAAAAATAAACCGGGCATTAATGTTGTTTCGGTTTATGGTGGAGCCAGCATTGATCGTCAGATTAGTGAAATTAAACGCGGAGCACATATTATTGTTGCTACTCCGGGTCGTTTAATGGACCTGATGAGCCGCAAAGCATTAAACATTAACAATGTTAGTTTTGTAGTGCTTGATGAAGCTGATGAAATGTTAAACATGGGTTTTGAAGAAGATGTTGAATACATTCTTTCTCATACACCGGAACAAAAACGAGTGTGTTTGTTCAGTGCTACCATGCCAAAATCTATACGCTCTATAGCAAACCGCTATATGAAAGATGCCGTGGAAATCTCGGTAGGAAAATCAAATTCGGGTAATGTAAATATTACTCATCAGTATTCAGTGGTTCATGCAAAAGATAAATATGCAGCATTGAAACGTTTTGTAGATTTCAATTCTGACAGTCTTTATTGCATTATCTTTTGTACAACTAAAAATGAAACACAAGACATTAGCGATAAATTAATTAAGGATGGTTATAATGCTGATTGCCTTCATGGTGATTTAAGCCAGGGACAACGCGAAAAGGTAATGAACCGTTTTCGCCATCATGCCATTAAAATATTACTGGCTACAGATGTTGCGGCACGTGGTATTGATGTTAGTGGATTAACACATGTTATCCATTATCATTTGCCTGATGATATTGAAAATTATACACACCGCAGTGGCCGTACAGGCAGGGCCGGTAAGTTGGGTGTATCTTTTACTCTTTTGCACATGCGTGAAGGCGGCAGATTAAAAGACATTGAACGGATGAGCAACGTGAAATTCGAAAAAGTTTTGATCCCAAGCGCGCAGGATGTACGCGATAAAAAACTTGTTGCTTTTACAGATACCATCATCAATACAGAAATTGATGAAAGTATTTTTGATGCGCATGTAATGCAAGGTGTAAAAACTTTGATGGAACTTGATAAGGAAGAGTTATTGCAAAAATTCCTTTCATTAGAATTACGCAGGTTCTCTGTAGATTTTGCCAATGAACCCGACCTGAATATTACAGCAGGAGGAGATCGTGGCGAACGCGGTTCAAGAGATTCGGCACGTGGTGGATCTCGTGGTACCAGAATATTTGTAAGTTTGGGTAAAAAAGATGGTTTTGATATCCGCAGTTTTAAAGACTGGGTTGCAGATTCATCAAATGTATCCTGGAAAGATCTGCATGTGGATGTAAGTGGCGTTTATAGTTTTGTTGATTCAAAAGAAGAACATGTTCCGGCGATATTAAAAGCATTAAACGGTATGACCTACAAAGATCGTCCGGTGCGTGCTGAGGTGTCAGGTGACAGAAGCAATGCAGGAGAGAGTGCCGGCGGAAGTGGTGGCGGTAGTTCGAGACGCAGTTATGGTGGTGGTGGTGGTTACGGCGGTGGTCGCGGTAGCAGTGAAGGCGGTGAACGCAGAAGAAATGAAAGCGGAAGAGGCTTTGGTGGTGAGAGAAGAAACACTGCTGAAGGTGGTGATAGATTTGGTTCAGAAAGAAGAAGTAGCAACAGCGAAGGCAGTGGATTTGGCGGCGAAAGAAGACGAAGCAGCAGTGGCGGAAGCGGTGATAGTGCAGGTGGCGAAAGACGCAGAAACAGCGGTGGCTCAGGCGAAAGAAAGAGCAGCAGTTTTGGCGGCGAAAGACGTAAAAGAAAAGAATAAAGGAAATTTCCTTTAAAGTATGAAGAGACGCTATTTATAGCGTCTCTTCATATTAATAATATATAACACTTACACCGGTGTATTTATTTTTATAAATGATAAACGAACAAACTATCTGGGATGCTTTAGAAACGGTGATGGATCCTGAAATCCCTACCATTTCTATGGTTGATATGGGTATCATTACATCCGTTATTTTAGCTTCAGATCATAGCAAAGTTTTTGTAGAAATGACCCCTACTTTCTCGGGTTGCCCTGCAGTAAAGCAGATGGAGCAAATGGTGCATGAACGTTTACGCGAACTCGGGATCAAAGAAGTGGAAGTACGCACCACCTTTAATAAGCCATGGAACAGCAATCTGATAACAGAACGTGGTCGTCAGCACTTGTTAAAACATGGCCTTGCTCCTCCTCCAAAACATCAGGGTGAGATTACGATGGAATTGCTGGAAAATATTGCATGTCCGTTTTGTGACAGCCATAATGTAGAGATGAAAACGCCTTTTGGTGCAACCCTGTGCAGAAGTATTCACTATTGCAATAATTGTTTGCAAGGCTTCGAACAGTTTAAACCTGTTGTGTAACCAGCCTTTAGCAATAAAAACATTCAATTATTTTGATAGTTTAGCCGCTTACCATTTATTGTTGATTGCTTTCTTTTATTTATCCAAAGCGAGAAATAAATTCTGATAAACCGGATCACTTTCTTATAATCCTTTGGCTGATTCTATCTCCTTTGTCGGTTTCAATTACCAGCAGGTATATACCCGGCGGGAGTTCACTTATGTGGGCACTATGTGTATGCAATCCCTTTTCCTCCTTTTCATTGTTCCATATTTTCTTCACCAACTGGCCTGAGATGGTGTATAGATTCGCATTAATTGAACGAGGCTGATTTAATGTAAATTCTACCTGCAATTCATCTTCGGCAGGATTCGGAAAAACAGTATAAGAACTTATAGCACCCGGGGAATTTTTACATGCCTCAAAGTATTTGCAGGTGGGTGCTTTGGTTTCTTTATCAACAAAGATGCATTGATATTCCCTTCGTAAATCATCAGCGATACGAGGTGGCAGGGCGTTGAAGAGTTGCTCTGATGGTTCATACCAGATGATGATGTCTGCACGGTAAAGATTCTTCAACTTATCATCGGGCAAATTTACATCTCCTGACCTAACTAAAACCGGAATATAGCCAGAGAGATTTGCATTTATTTTTCTTTCACTTTCTTTTATTCTGTTCACAAGAACATCCCAGGTTTCCCATTTGATATTATTCTTACGTGCATATTTCATCTCTTCATCTGTAAGCTGATCCTCTTTTTTGTAAGTGCGCCACAACTGACCTAAATCATCTGTTACCAGCACATGAGAAGGTAGCTCAAGAATTGTATCCGGAGCATTTTCAAAACCACTATAATCAACAGTGCTCCACTCGTCAGATCCAAACTTCATTTTGAACGAGGTACTTAATTTCAGACTATCAATCGATTCAGCATTGAATGTAATGGTGAGGCCCGACTTATTATAACCTCTATAAAAAGGCTTTGATTTAACTTTGGGCTTATTTGCCTTACCGCCGGAGTAAATAAAAATGGATTTATCCTTAACCGTAATGCCCAACTTCTTAACTTCATCCGTTGTGAGTTCAATCACTTTAATATTTTTTAAATCAATGTTTCGGT
>JACMQU010000116.1 GCA_014376805.1 Bacteroidia bacterium | reverse complement strand
TCGTAAGCGGATAGCATCGTTCCCATACTTATACCAGAATTAACCATGTATTTGTTGTAGTCTCCTGCATCGTACCAACCGCCCGGAGTTGAAATAGTACTGCCTGCCGGACGCTCTTTGCTTGCTGCCGAAGGGTGAATATAAACAACATCATCTGGGTGACCGGCAGAACGATGCCATTTGCCAGCGTAACGTGCTTCCAAAGGCATAGAAACCCGTTGGTAATAAAATCCTTTCAATCCAGCCACTGCCGCGTCGGCATTTACTTTACTATTTATTTTAAAAACATAGCTATGTCCAACACCTGGAATGATAACAACAAAAGTTCCCGACTTTTGAAAGGGAGAAAAATCAGCGATTTTTGTTTTAGTTGAGGAGTTTGCCGATTTCATTTCTTCAGTAAGCTTACCTGTAAAAAATGTGTCGCGGAGGTTTGTGGAGGTAATATAAAAACTGTCGCCATCTGTATCGCCTGTTACTACAGCAGCCTTTGGTGCCATTGGATAATAACCCAACTGGTTTAGTTTAATACGGCTTGTTACACTTTGTGCTACCGAAGCAAACGAAATTAAAAAGCATGCCAGTAACGTGATTGCGCAGCTACAATGTTTAGAAAAGATTCTCCTTTTGTGTTTCATCAAAATTTTTTGAGGTAAGCATATAAAAAACAAATTAAAGTATTTATTTGGTTTTTAATTGTTAAGTAAATGAATGGTACACCTCGCACTAGCAAGAAAAAATATTGATGTAAACAGACGTTGAATTTACAGGAGTTAAAAGGAATAACCAAATTCATTTAACTACATTGAAATAAAGTCGAATTACCTATGGATTTAAATTATTCTCCTTATTATTTCTAACCTGGTTTCAAATAACTGTTGCGTTATTTCAATAGCTTTTTTTAATATATGCGGTTCCGCATTGGCAGGAGATCCAGATTGAAATGGTGGTTGTGGATTATATTCAAGAATCAACTGAACGAGCTTAGCCTGATCTTCTCCGCCAATTAAAGCAGTTAGCACTAACCCAAAATCTAGGCCTGCAGTTATACCGCCGCCAGTTATTCTGTTCCTATCAATCACTACTCTTTCTTCAACAGCATCAATACCAAACATTTTTAATAAAATAATAGATCGCCAATGTGTTGTGGCACGATAACCAGTAAGTAACCCTGCCGCAGCTAATAATAACGATCCTGTACAAACCCCAGTTATATACTGTGCATTTTTGCCTTTGTTCTCAAGAAACTCTAAATATTGCATATCTGTTAACAATGGTGTTATACCCTTTCCGCCAGGAACAAATAGTATATCCAAAGAAGGGCAATTTTCAAAACTATAATCAGCACTAACTAATAGTCCGCCCTCTGCTTTTATAAAATTCGTGTTTAACCCAACAGTATATACTTCAAAGCACTCCGCCCGGATAAAAACATCATAAGGGCCGACAAAATCCTGAAGAGTTAAATCAGGAAATAGTAGCATACCTATTTTAAATTTTTTCATATAATTAATTGTTAAATTGTGATGGTTTATTCATCAGTATTGAGCACATTTTCAGTTTGTTATATTTTTTTTTGGTTCTTAAATAGTCAATAACTTCAAGCAACAGGATGAAGATAAGTCTTGAAAATTTAATTAATCTGGTTATTAAAAATATCTCTGAAAAGGACTTGTTTTTCTTCCCATCTTTAGGAAAATTAATTTTATACAAATAAACAACTGATCTTTTAATTAATCAATTAGTCAATTTTTTGTGACCCAAACCAATCAAAACATGATTTTAAAGTGCCCAAGCGAGTACCTATTAAAGGTTTTATTTGGTAAATGGAAACCCTGTATATTCAGGTATGCTTCATACGGGCCGGTTAGATTTAATCAATTAATTAAAAAATTGCCAGGCTCATCCAAACAAGCCATTGCAATGGCTTTACATGAGCTGGAACGGAATAATATTCTAGAGAAAAAAATTATTAAGCTTAAGCCTCTACATATTGAATATAATCTTACAGAAACTGGCTTGTCATTTATTCCGGTATTTAAAAGTTTAGAAGAAATGAAGCTTTTGCCACCTGCTATGTAATTTCGGGAATTTGTTCGGTGATTAATCTTACATATTTTAAACCTCTTCAATCAATAAGGTGCTAATTCTTTTGGGTTCCTCCTGAAAAGTTAAATCCCTTATATCTTAATAGTTTTCCAATAAAATTTATCTACTATATAACTTCTTGCAGCTAGGCGGGATAGAAGTAGTATTGAATTTTCATCAATTTAACCAGGTCACAAAAAATTGACTTATTGTACTTTATTTAAAACTTATTGTTCTTTGTGCGAACAAAAAAGTACAAAAATTAATTACATGAAACTCGATATGATGATTGGTGCACTTGCTACTATTATAACAACCAGTGTTTCGGCACAAACTACTCCCAACTATGCAGAGAAGCTTGGTTGGAAAAAAGATGATAAAGTAATCATTTTTCATGTAGATGATGCTGGCATGTCTTATGAATCTAATAAGGGTGCCATTAAAGCCATGGAATTTGGAATAGCGACTTCTGTAAGTGTAATGATGCCATGCCCTTGGTCTGCCGCCATGCTAAAATATTTAAATGAACATCCGGAATTTGATGCAGGTTTACACCTCACTCATACTTCAGAATGGAAAGATTACCGATGGGGGCCCGTTACAGGTAATTCTGTTTCTGCGGGTTTGGTTGATCATGATGGTGCTTTGTGGAATAATGTAAACGATGTACTAAAGCATGCAACTACGAATGAAATAGAGGCAGAAATTGAGGCGCAAATAAAAAAAGCTAAATTAATAGGTTTTAAACCAACCCATTTAGATACCCACATGGGAACCTTATGGGCTTCGCCGCAATTTTTAGAATGCTATATCAATGCTGGTGTAAAAGAACACATACCTGTGTTATATGCCGGTGGTCATGGCACTTTATTAATGGAACAATTACCATCCAGTCCTCTTTCCGGCCTTTCCCGGTTAGCAGAAGGTCAATCAACGGATAAAAAAACTCAAAATGAGGTTTTAGCAGCCATTCAAAAAAAAGGTCATGATATATGGAAAAAAGGTCTAGCTGTAGTAGATGACATGTACGTATCAAGTTACGATTGGTCATTGCCTGAAAACTTGAAACCTACCGATAAGAATTTAGATAATTTTAAGACCAAAAAATATAAGGCCCTACTAGAATCTTTAAAACCAGGTATCACGGTAATTATGGTTCATTGTAGTGATACAGGCACTAATGAGTTTTTTCAAAATATCAGTAATTCTGGCAACACCAGGAAAGGCGACCTTCTGGCAATGAAAAACTCTGGGTTAAAAAAGTATATTCAGGAACAAGGTATTATTTTAACAACCTGGCGTGAGCTTCAGGAAAGAAGGGATAAATGTGACTGAAATTAGGGACATTTTAAAAGAAAGTACAAAAAGCACCGTGATTGTGCTTAGAAGATTTTACTGCCTTTTGCCTGCATTCTTTAGTTCTAATGTTTTAGGATTTCGCACACCAACTATTATATGATAAGGTATTGATAAAAGAGATTAGAACGCAAATCCAATTGCGGTCTAAAAAGCCATAACTTTTATGGACTGCGATTATAACTAAAATAGCAACATACCAATTACTAAACTATCAGGTGTATTGATACAAGAATCTCTACGTCATATCGTGATACTTTTTCTCCTTTCCTTTGATAATTCCCTCTTATAGCATCGCATTTATAGTACTACTAAAGTAATAAAGTATAGATATTTGGTAGGATGCTTCACTAAATTAGCAACCTAATTAACTAATTATTAAATGAAAATTATTTTCTTTTCACTTTTCATTCTCTCTACAACGACCTCCTTATATGGCAAAAGCGATAGTAATCCAGGTGTTACCGAACTGACTAATGC
This sequence comes from Bacteroidia bacterium, assembly GCA_014376805.1. Lineage (GTDB taxonomy): Bacteria > Bacteroidota > Bacteroidia > UKL13-3 > UKL13-3 > B1. The sequence continues at coordinate 5,051 of JACMQU010000116.1, read as the reverse complement.
TATAACAAATAAAAATAAATACACAAAACAGAAGGAAGAAGACATTGCGGCAATTAAAAGAGTAAGAAAAACCAGGATTCCGCTCATTGAGGAATATCATCTAAATACGAATATATATGAAGAGTACAGAAAATTTAAAATTGATTCTGCTATTTATTACGCGGATAGAAACTTGCAGATTGCGTATGCACTTAATGACAAGGAGTTAAAAAATGAAGCTAAAATTCAACTAGCAAATTTGTATTCCTCATCAGGAAAATACCGGGAATCCGAAATTCTACTGCGATCATTAAATAGCAGGGATCTATCAAGAGACGGGTGCGCCATTTATTACGAGGCATATGGTCGGTTTTATGAACATTACATCATTAATAGTCACAGCCAAGTGTACATACAACAGGTGGAAACTTATCGTGATTCTTTGTTATCCGTGCTTGATATCACATCAATGAAGTTTAAACCCAATATGGCAGAAAAAAACATTTTGGGTGGAAATGTCGCAATCGCTCAAAATGATCTTCTTAAAATATTTAGCGTTACTAAAAGAGACCATCCCGATTATGGTACGGTTTCTTATTTATTAGGAAATACGTATGAGTTACAACACAATTCTGATAAAAAGAAAAAGTATTATATTATATCAGCCATTGCAGATCTTAAAAATACGATAAAAGACAATGCCGCAATGCAAACGCTGGCTATCATTTACTATAAGGAAGGTGATATTGACAATGCTTACCGCTTTACAAAATCAGCTATTGAGGATGCGATTTTTTGTAAGGTAAAGTTCCGCACTTTACAAGTTTCGGAATTGTATACAATCATCAACACCAGCTATCAGATTAAAGAAGCGAAAGCAAAAAACCAACTTCAGATTTACCTTACGATGATCAGTATCCTTTCATTATTTCTTGTTCTTACCATACTTTATGTTTACAAACAAATGAAAAAAGTATCGAGGATAAAGGAGGAATTGCACTTAATTAGTAAACAACTGGAAAGATCAAATAAGGACATTGCAAAAGCGAATTATAGGCTGAATGAAAGAAATGCGCTTTTATCTGAATCAAACCATGTAAAGGAAAAATATATCGCTCATTTTTTTGACCTATGTTCTACATACGTTAATAAAATGGAAAATTATCGTAAAACGCTAAACAAAAAAGCCACAAATAAACAACTGGATGAACTATTTAAGATGCTAAAGTCAACCAATGTTGCAGATAATGAGTTGGAAGAGTTGTACATCACTTTTGACCGTATCTTCTTAAACTTATACCCAACATTCATTCAGGACTTTAACGCTTTATTGATTAGAGAAGAACAGGTATTTATTAAACATGGTGAAATACTAAATACGGAGTTGCGTATTTTCGCTTTGATCCGTTTGGGCATTACTGATAGCGTAAAAATTGCTGCATTCCTTCGTTATTCATTGAGTACGATCTATAACTACCGCACCAGCGCACGAAATAAAGCTGCTGTACCTCGTGATGATTTTGAAGCAATGGTACTAAACATTGGCTTTTTATCCCCTCAGGAATAATTTGACTTTAAAAGACTACTTTTTACGTGTTTGTCTTCTCTGTAAAATCTTTGTAATGAAGTTGTTATAAAATAATTTCACTACTTTTTTTTTTCGGCAATGATGGGCAGACTACAATTATGATAAGTTTGCTTCACTAATTTCTTAAGCAGTTATCTCACAGCTTACAGAAACTTTAACTAAAAAATTATAATAAAAGTTACTGCCCACTCTTTTAAAGTGTGACAGTTTTATACTACAACATCCTTATATATCAGCACGAATTTATAGGCTATGTGATGGAAATATCGCTATTGGGAAATACACTTTTAAACTTCCAGAACCGGTGGTGATAATACTGATCTACAAAAAGACAGTTTGGCAAAGTCAAATTAAACTCCAATTACTAAAATAATAATGACAACCAGAAGATCATTTGTCAAATCCACAGCGGTAGTATCTGCAGGACTTTTAATAGCTCTTGAATTATTTGCAAGTGCAAAAACGCAATATATCGGCCTGCAACCTTTCACTGTACGTGAGTTAATGGCCATTGACCCCATTAATACGCTTGCCAAAGTTGCAAAAATTGGTTTTAACTCTATTGAAGTGGGTACCTGTATCGAAACAGAAAAGTTTTACGGAATGACCCCGTCTACATTTAAAAAAACCTTAAATGATAATGGGCTGAACATGTTTAGCTCACATTACATGCTGGCGAATCCACGCTGCAAATTAAAGGAACCATATCCAACGACTGGCAAAAGGCGGTTGATGATGCTGCCACTGCCGGATTAAAATATATGGTTTGTGCTTTCCTTTTTGATGCCGAACGCGGCAATCTTGACCATTATAAACAAACTGCTGATAAATTGAACAAAGCAGGTGTGATGTCAAAAGGCTGGAATCCAGTTATGCGGATATAACCACGGTTTTGAATTTGATGCGCAGAATGACCAATATCCTTAAGATCTATTGCCTGAGACAAGTGAATATTTAAAGTAGGTAAGTATGGCAGATTAACTTATAAAGTAGATATACAACTCAGGAGACCGAATCTACACTATGCATCTCCATTAAAAATAAATGAAAGATAAACATTAAAGTAAAATGAAAGACAATAGTAAAACAGAATTGAATTGGACTCTTAAATCTTCATTTACATTAAAAAATAACATTTCCCTTACTGCTCATATAGTAATCTTATTTATTAGCCTATTTATCAATAATTTAAATGCCAGAGCACAAGCAAAAACATCCAGCAATAAAATATCCGGTAGTATTTCTGATGATTTTAATAAACCATTGGCTCATGCAACCATTAACGTGCTAAGAATGAAAGATTCCACACTTGTAAAAACATCCCTCACTGATGTTGCCGGAAATTTTATTTTTGAAAATATTCCTACCGGAAATTACCAGATAGTAGCCACAATGGTAGGTTATAAAAAAGCATATAGCAAGCTTTTTACAGTAAGCGAAACAATTGCCTTATTAAAGCTGGCCCCAATGCAACTTTTTATGGAAACCAAAACTTTGAAAGAAATTGTGGTGATAGCACAAAATCCTTTTATTGAACGCAAAATGGATAAACTAGTTATAAATGTAGCAGGAAGTAGCGTTTCGGCCGGAAGTACAGCGATGGAAGTTCTGGAAAAGGCTCCTGGAGTAACTATTGATAAAGACGATAACATAACCATGAAAGGCAAACAAGGTGTATTAATTATGTTAGATGGTAAACTAACCTACATGAGTAATGCAGATGTTTCTAATATGCTACGTAGTATGCCAAGCAACCAAATAGAAAGTATTGAGCTAATCACTAGTCCTTCAGCCCGCTATGATGCTTCCGGAACTTCTGGTATCATTAATATTAAAAGCAAAAAAAATAGGAGTATGGGCTTAAATGTTACTCTTACTGCAGGGGCAGGTTACGGTCAAACTTCTAAATATAATGGTGGTACCAATCTAAATTATCGCAAAAACAACATAAACCTTTTCGGTAATTATAATTACGCAGATAATGGTGGTTTAACTAATATGATCTTAAACCGCCGGGTTGATTATCTGGATACCATCACCAACTTTGATCAATTAAATAACGGAAATAACCGTCGGATTAGCAACTCATTTAAAGGTGGTCTGGATTATTCGATTAACAAAAATCATACTATAGGCGTATTGATAAATGGCTATGACAACATTAATAATCAACAAACCAATAACAATACTTTTAGAAAAAATAATTTTGATCAATCTGAAGCTATTGATGTACTAGGCAATAAAAAAGATACATACAGAAACATAGCTTACAACCTTAATTATATAGGAATTCTTGATACCAGTGGCAAAGATTTATCGGTAGATTTAGATTACTCCAATTATCATGGTAAACAAGATGAATTAAGAGATAATTATTATACATTATCTGACGCTTCACCAAAAAAACCATTGTTTATTAAAAATTATGCGCCTTCTCAAATAGATGTAAAATCTATTAAAATAGATTATATCCATCCGCTTAATGAAACTACCAAACTGGAAGTTGGAATAAAATCTAGCTTAGTAAAAACTGATAATGATCTATTACTTGCTAAACGGGAGGGTGCTATCTGGGTTGCAGATAGCGAGTATACGAACCGGTTTGTGTATAAAGAAGATATCTTTGCAGGTTATTTAAACTTCTCTAAAGAGTTTACACAAACAGAAGTACAGGTTGGTTTTCGAACAGAACATACCCATTCTAAAGGGAATTCTATTACTAAAAATGCTGTCGTAGATCGAAAGTACCTTAAGCTTTTTCCAAGTATATCTTTGTCACATAAAATAAATAAAGACCATCAATTAGGATTATCATTTAGCCGTAGAGTAGACCGTCCATCTTATTCTAATTTAAATCCCTTCTTAAATTTTTTGGATGAGTACACTTTTCAACAAGGCAACCCTGACTTAAAACCCCAATTCTCAAACTCTTTTGATCTTTCTCATACTTATAGAGGTAGTTTTACTACTAGTATAAGTTATAACAGAACTAAGGATGCCCGGATTTTTGTAACTGAACAAAACGACATAACCAAAAAAACTTATGCAATTGATCGGAATATTGATAAACAGGAAGTCTTTGCATTAAATATTTTTGCTCCTGTGCCAGTAAAGCATTGGTGGAAAATTAATAATAACCTTCAAATATTTTACATGGGATTTAAAGGTACATTAAATGGGAAGGTTCTAAAATCTGGTCAAACCGCTTTAAATTACAATATGGACCATTCCATAACTATTCATAAAACCCTAAGTGCAGAAACATCCCTACAGTACCAATCCCCATTACAAAACGGTATTTTCAAAGTTGAGTCCCAAAGTGTGGTAAACGCTGGTTTTCGCAAAACGTTTCTGAACAATAAAGCCAATCTTAAATTCAGCATAAATGATATTTTGAACACCCGCAAAAACCGCATCTCCACCACTTTTCAAAATATGAATTTAAATTTTACAGAGAAAAGCGAAACCCAGGTTGGCCGGATTA
>JACMQU010000115.1 GCA_014376805.1 Bacteroidia bacterium | reverse complement strand
ATTAAAACCCATTATCAAGCTTTTCAACATGGTGCGGAAGATCTACATTTGCCGGTCCGTTTATTACTTTTCCATCTGGGGTAAAACGACTTCCATGACAAGGACAATCCCAGCTTTTTTCATCATTGTTCCATTTAATTATACATTTTAAATGGGTGCATTCTGCATCAACAATGTGCAGATAATCATCCTTGTCCCGATAGATACCGCATTTTTTCCCTTGCCATTCAAAAATTTTACCCTCGTCTTTAGAAAGTTCACTTATATCTTTTATTGTATCAGAAGATTTATTTTGGAGATAAGAGAAAAGGCCACCTACAAATTCTTTAAAGAAAACGCCTATACCCCTTAACTTCATTCTTGATGGATCATATATATTTTCATATATATTTTCTTTGCCGTTAATGAGATCGGAAATAAGCATACCCGCAAGGCTGCCATGTGTCATTCCATTTCCAGAATCACCCGTTACAATAAAGATATTATCTTTATCCATCGGGTTTTTACCAATATAAGCCATACAATCTATAGGTTCCATAACCTGGCCCGACCAATGATAAATAACCTCTTCCATAGGAAATCGTTCGCGTGCCCAATTTTCCAATAGCTTATAGCGTTGCTCTTCAGCAATTTTTTCAGCATCAGCCAATCCGGTTGCATGATCTTCCCCACCACATATTAACAAATCAAACTCGTCATTCATTGGTTGAATTCTAACATAATGATAGGGAGGAATAGAGGCGTTGGCATTATGATCACCGGTATCCCACCATAAAGCCATAGGGATACTGTCTTTTTTAATTTTGGCTCCAATCACATAAGTGCGATAGGCAAACTGTTTCATTGGCAAAATATACTTACTGTTAACAGGAGCATTTGTTGCAACAACTATATAACCGGCTTTAATTGTAAAACCATCCCCTGTTTTAATTCCATCACCATTTATATCTTTAGCATGAGTTTGTGTATATATTTTGCCGCCTTTATCAAGAATAGCCTTACACAAACCATTTAAATATTTTAATGGATGAAACTGGGCCTGATTTTTAAACTCTACACATTCGCCCTTTTCATTTAAAATGCCGGGTACATTCTGTAATTTTTCAACATCAATTCCAGCATTCTTAGCCGCTTCAAATTCCTTATTAATAGATTCTGTTTTATCACTGGGATGCAAAAAAAGATATCCATTCAGGCGGGTAAAATCACATTTTATATTTTCTTTCTGAACCACGTGTTCAATAAAGTCTATAGCGTCAGTATGGCTCTTTGCAATGAGTTTAGCTTTTTCTTCACCAAATACTTTATTAAGCCGGTAATACCGGTCATCAAGGGCATTTGTAAGGTGAGCGGTTGTGCGTCCGGTTTCCCCACTACCTACAAATCCGTCTTCTACCACTACCACTTTTTTACCCGATTGCACAAGCTGATAAGCTACAGACAAGCCTGCAATACCAGCACCCACAATAACCACGTCTGTTTCAATATCGGCATTCAGCGATTCAAATTCAAGTAACATCATCTCACTGTATAACCAGTAAGAAAGATGTCGGCCAGAACTAATCTGATCATTTGCAAGTTGGTTCATTATAAATAAAATTTAACTGGTAATAAAGGCAAGAAATAGATTAAATGATGTTATGAATTTGTTTATTCTTTCTCACGGGCAGCCTTCATATTTATGGTAGCCATTGCTACTTCAGATAACTTTGCATCGGCTGCTTTTTCCTGTTCCAGAATTACCTCCAGTAAAGCTGCAGCCTCATTTAAACCCAAGGTTGAAGCAAAAGTGCGAAGGGTTCCATAAGACGCAATTTCATAGTGTTCCACCTTCTGCCCTGCAGAAATAATTCCGGCATCACGCATGGCACCTGCATCCGTATTTTTCATTATTTCTTCACTTTCTTTAATGAGCCCGGCCATAGCTTCACATTTTTTTGCTTGAGGTTTTTTGCCAATAATTTCAAATACCTGCTCCAGTTTTTGAACGTGTCCTACTGTTTCCTGAAGATGATTCTCAAGTGCTACCACCAGTTTATCAGCTGTTGCCTTTTTGCTCATTTTTGGTAATGCCTTAATTAATGCTTTTTCTGCCCAATAAATGTCTTTCAACTCATCTTCAAATAATTTCATTAGTTTAGATTCATCCATACCATAAGAAGATTTACTCATGCTCTTACTTTTAACTGATTTTTTTGCAGGTGTATTAGCTTCATTTTGTCCTGCTGCTTTTGCTGTTGCTTTTGTTGCTGTTTTCATAATTTTATTAATTAAATTTTATGTAATGTTTTAATTTTACGTTATACTTTTTTTAACAAATGTTGTATCTGTTAACGCTATAAATAATTACCATTTCCGGCCTGAAGTAGTTGGCTTTTCAATTTTTTCGGTTGCTTCCAGCTTATCAGAAATTAATGCCTTCTCCGGACTTTCAACTATTAGTTGGGCATCTTTAGTGGGCACAATTTCATGTCCAAAATGCACTGCATATTGCTTAGTAAATTCGGCACCGAAAAAAACAATCATACATGAATACGAAACCCACAGCATAATGAGAATTATCGACCCTGCTGCACCATAAGTGGAAGCCGGTTCTGCTTTACCAAAATAAATTTCGAGTGCAAACTTACCCACTACAAAGAAAAACCCCGTAACAAAAGACCCTATCCACACATCTCCCCATTTAATAATCGCATCCGGCAGTATTTTAAACATTAAAGCAAACAACACAGAAATAACGCCGAACGAGATAATGAAATTTATAAGATAGAAAACAACCAATATAAATTCTGGAAGATATGCTTTGATCCAGCCACTGAACGCCGCAACAGCAGCAGTAACAAGAAGAGAGATCAACAATAAAAATGCAATGGAAATAATTAAACCAAAAGAAAATAAACGGTCTTTTACACTCTTAAGCCAAACCTTTTTTGCTACTACTTTAACCTCCCAAATCTGATTTAATGAAACCTGAAGTTGGGTGAAGACTCCGGTAGCACCAAGTATTAAGGTAATTATACTGATAATGGTAGCCCAGATAGAGCCTTTTTGCGCACTTGCTTTTATGATCATTTCTTCCACTTGCAACGCAGTATCGTGCCCCATTACATTGCTAATTTGCGACGTGATTTCACCTCTCACTGCCTCTTGGCCGAAAGCAAATCCCGCACACGATATAATAATCACCAGTAAAGCTGGAATAGAAAATATAGCGTAATAAGCAATGATAGCACTTTGTCTGAAAGGATCTGCTTCAAACCACGCTGCTGCAGTTTTTTTGGTAATTGTCCAAATATCTTTTGATAGTGCTTTAAAATTAACCATTTAATTAAAATAATTGTATCATACGGTTAACATCAATTATGCCAATAAATATTAAAAAACGGATGCAGATAAATTGTAAAGGACAGTGATATTATTTTTGAGTTATATAAAAACCTCTTTATAATTATATAAGTGTTTTAACACTGTTTGTATTGGTATGTATTAGTATAGCACGAGTAATATTAAGTTTCATTTGCTTTTCAATATCTATATTTTTAGAGTTGATAAAACAGCAAGATTATTGATGTATTTTACTTGTTTGAGGATTGCATTCCACATAAAAACACAGGGCGGGAATATATTCCCCAATGTAAAATGAAACCTGACTTCCCATATTGATTTTGATTAAACCTTCTTCTAAAAAAGTACAAAAACGTTTTAACTGCTCGTCATTAAATTCCCCATTCATTAATATATATGAGATATTATCCTTTACAAGTGTAAAAGAAGCATTCCCATTTGTCATCATATCAAGAATTTGTTTACTGTTATCTTCATGAATCCTTACCACAGAAAAATTGTTTTTTATATCCAATATAAATTCATCAAGTACATCTTTCTCCAGCTCCGTTAAAATCTTCATACCAACTGATGTGCATTATTTATGCCATTATCAAAAAGTTGGTTCACCTGCTTATACAGGCATTAAAAAAATTAATCGAAACAGGTAATAGATAGCACATATTCAGTTTTTTCACCGGTAGTAAAAAGGATACAGAATAGCAAATTTAACAAGGATACAAACCGGGGTATAAATTCCCGAATATTTTACTTATCTGAGGATTAATTTTGTTAAATCTCTGTTGCCGGTTATATTCAAATACCATGTTGGGCTGAGTGCCCCGGCAGAACTTGCCCATTCAATAAATTTAAGATATGCTGCACTAAAATCTGTCTTCTCATTTGTAAAAGGAATAGAAGTGTTTATATTAATTGCCCAGGGTAGGTTATCTTCAGTTTTAAAATATTTTCCGGTAACGGGATCCGTTCGGTCCTGTTCCTGTCCAAAATAAAGTGTATTCATTTTTGCACTTGGCAACCTGTCACTTAAATGTACTTCCTTACCACGCACCTGCCCGATTATAATATAAGGATTAAAGAGCGATGAACTAAAGTTTGTAAAATTTAAGATGCCGCCTGAAGGTGCAGTTCCATTTACTAAAAATTTTACAGTTATTCTAGTTGTGTCAGTACCTGAATCAGGCGCATTGGGATCTGTATTAACAAAACTATAACCTCCGTGTGTAGCTAATAATTTATACGCATCATCATAAACAAGAATATTGGCATTTATGGTATTACCAGCCTCAGTACCATTTGCGTTCAGCGCAATCCAACTTGCATCCGTTGCTTTAGATCCGCTTACACTTGTTATCTTATTCGGGTTGATCCCATCAAGCTGAAAAGCAAATGCATTATGTAAAGCTCCGCCTATAGCGCGTGTAACAAAAGTATATTGAATTTCAACAACATTATTGGCGGCATTGGTTACTGTATTAAAACGGTAATCAACCACCAGGTCATTAAAATCGTAGTCTCCTTTTGCGGGCCATAAATCTTCAAACATAAGGGTGCCAAAAGTAGATGCCGGATAGTTCGTATTAAATGCCTTGTATGGTTCAGCCGGATAGGCATCATCTACATCAGCAACGCCATCATTATCTGCATCCGGCTGCAAAGTAGTAGTTGAGGTTGTATATTTTAAAGTTACTGCATATTTTATATTTGAAACTAAATAATTATATTCAAAAATGGTAAAATAATAAGCTGAACTGGCTTCCAGATTTGTTATGGTAAAGGAGTTGCCTGTATCATTATAAACAATAAAACCATTATCAAAACCTGCACCACTGCCGTAATCAGAACTTGCAGCATAAGTTTGGTCTTCTGCCGGAATTAATGTTGTTGCTGCTGATTTACGAGCTACTATCATTCTTTTTGAACCGTTACCTTTTGTAAATCTAATGGTCATTGATGTTTGGGAGATAGCTGTAAATACCCCCGCAGAAGCACCTGTAGTAGGTATACTAACTGCATAACCACTGCACACTCCAGGCGAAGGTTGAAAACCTATGGTTGTAAAATCATTATCCACACCACTAATCAGAAAAGGCTGATAAGTAATATTACCGGATAATTTCTGCGATACATTAGCATACATTGCAGAACCATACCAATTGCAAGTACCCGCTATCGTAGACATTCCGGTTCCGGTTTGAATAGCAAAACCATTTCCGGCAGGTACTATAGAATTATTGGTAACAGTTAGTCTCAAGCTAACCGGGATAGGATCAACATTAAGTGTGGTTGTATTGAAACAAGTAATCCCGGTAGTTAAACCTTTTATATCATTGTTTTGAATCAGCAATGCACCGGCTAAACCAGTGGATTGATCAACGGTACCATTTCTTAAATAAATTCCTGTCATACCCGGCCCTTTATTGGTTGAAGTTGAAACGGCAGTACCTATTACATTTCCACCATCAATTACATTATTAATAATATTAGTTGAACCCATATCGCCCACCATTAAAATACCATAAGCCGCTGTGGCCGGCCCCCCTGCCGTTGCACTTAAACCAACAGGAGCACTTCCAAAGGTTCCACTCATGGTAATAATATTTCTGCTTATGATGTTTGGCGCAGTTATGCCGCTGTTTATTGCTCTTACTTCAATAAGTCCTAAATTAATATCCATCTTCCCTACATTTTCATCTATAATATTATCGGTAACCTGTAAACCAATATTAGGGAAAACACTATTTGTGGTTACATAAATAGCAGCCTGACAACCACTGATAATATTACTGTTTATGATGATGCCGAGTGGACTTGAATAAGAAGTAAATAAAACAATCCCTCTTAATTTCGCATTTGTTATTTTATTTAATGCTATAGTGCCTGTTGAATATCCATCAACGGAGATTCCATGAAAAGTAGCGGCGTCAATATAATTTCCATTGATGGTGTAGGTGCCCGCCCTTTGTATATTTATGGAAGTGATATTGGCACCTCCGTTAAATTCCATACGGTTATTAATAACCTGCAACCCTGCATACAAAAGTCCACCCGAGGAACCTGCAATTACAATCGGATATACATTGGTATTAGAAGTGATCCAGTTATTAGCAATTACCAGGTTACTGTAAGCTGTAACATTTGATGTTGAACTTCCTATAGCAAATGCTCCATTGGTAATGCCTGTAATTTTAAATCCATTTACTTCCACATTGGAAGAAGCTATAGTGATACCGTTTCCTGATATGATGGATTCCGCTGCACGTAAATAATTGTATATCCATGATCCTGTTGTATTAGGGTTAACATTATTATTAGCACCGTAGAGTTTAAGCGGTTTGTTGATAGTAATTGCTTCCGTAATAGTTCCACCGGCAATAAATATACTATTGTTATCGCTCGCAAAAGCAATATTATTTGCAATGGTAGTGGTACTGGTTTTAAATAATTTTCCGGTTTGATAGGTAACTAAACCATTTTTTCCGGTTGAGGATAATTTGTGAGAGATGGTACTTTCAAGACTAAAACATTGTGCCACCGTCATGTTTATGGCGGCAACCCCATTATAGGTATTGTTAGTAGCATTTAAACGAAAAGTAGCCGTTACATTTGACAGATTAAAAGTACTGCCGGAACTGTTAAAAGAATTACCCGCTAAGCTATAAGCACCTGCCGGAGCTGAAGTACCACCATAAGAGATAGCTGTTCCATTTGTAGCAAATGTATTGTTGCTTATGATAGTACCTGTGCTCACCGCATCCACATTAAGTGCAGTACGGCAATTCTGAATCTGGTTACTGTCAACCGTGGTATTTGCACCTCCACTGCTCAGGTAAATGCCCGAATTCCATGTTTTGTGGCCACTTGCTAAACCACCTGAAGTACTACCTGTAAACAAATTACGTTTTATACTAAGTACTGCAGTTGGTGCGGAAGTTTGCACCCCTATTGCTATAACACCTGTTGTTGATCCTACCCGTTCAATAATATTATTTCTTATTATAGCAGGGGTATTAGAAACTGTTACAGTGCCGCCTGATGTGGTAGTAGTCTGATAAATATAAAAACCATCAAGAATAATCGCACCTGTACCTGAAATAGTTACTAACACATCTTTTATCTGTGCTTCTGCTATTCGGGCTGAATAGCCCGGTATGCCTGCATTTGTGCCCATTACTGTAAGATTTTTATTTATGGTAAAGGCCGAAGAATAAATACCTGCATCTACTTTTATGGTGGTGCCCGCAGTTGCAACAAATATAGCTTTACTTATGGTAGCGTAAGGAGCTGTTGCAGTACCAGAACCTAAATTGTCATTCCCAATCGCAGTTGTATAAACATCACCTGTTGTGCTGTTATCATTTACATAAATAGTTTGAGCATTTAACGGATCTATAGTTGATCCGGTTAAGAGTAAGAATGCTAACACAATTTGGAAAACTATTTTATTGTTTGCATTCTTAAGTTTAAAAAATAGTAATGAAATAGATCTGCTATTAGGATTGTAAAAGTTTGTTGCCTGCATGGTATAATTGCTAATTGATGAAAGAAAATAATTTCTTATTAATAGTATAAACATTTACATTAAGTCCATAACAATTTTACCGCCTTTGGTTTCAAACTCCCTGGATATGGTCCCGAAACTTACAATCAGCTTTTCATAATGAACGGGGATTTCAATTAATACACTAAAGTCTTGATCTGCCTTTTGCAATTTTTGAAGCACAACACTTCCATCTACTGTTGTAATTTTTAAAATTGCAATCCTGCTGTCTAGTGTAACCGCATTAAAACTAAAATTTAATGAAATGGTGGTATTCCATTTAAAATTTTGTGAGGCCTTAATAGCTGAAGTATTTTTAACCTGCTCATTTTTAACACTTTCTTTATACTTATTTTCCAGCGACTTCCTGCAACTGCAAAGGCCTGATAGCAATATCGACAAAAGAAGTATAGTTGTACCTGTATTTTTCATATTAATTTAAAATTTTTTAGCCTAGGCTGTTAATGATAGCACTTTGTTTTAATTTTACCTGCTTGTTATACATTTTTTTTTAAATGATGATCCGATAATTTAAAAACTACAACATCACAAAGAAATAAAATGTTTTTAATAAACACGATATGGCATAGGAAGACATTTCAACAAGCATATTTTTTGTCCAGAGTTTTAGTCACCAAGTTATTGTCGTTAACATCTAAAAGTTTTTCCCGATTGCCTTCGTATCTGCGTACCGGGTGATTCGGACAAATAAAATATTTAATTGCCAATAGTTTTTTTATATTAAATGGTTCAGGCAGATTTAATTTCTTTTTCAAAAACAGGAGGTGCTTTTCTGTACAATTTAAAGTCAGATTGTTCATATATATGCCGCTCTGTATTCATAAATTCACTGGTATGAAGTGCAATTATGCTTACGGTTGTTTATTGAGCAAAGTTGATGGGAGGCCCCATCTGGTGTTTGATCAATTCTCTTCCCGTAATAAAACGGAGCAACCATAATCATCCATAAATATCACCAGGTTTTAATAAATATGAATGCAGGATTGCCTTTTGAAATAAAATGAGCAGTGCCGGATATTTTTAAACGTCTGTGCATCTAAGTATGTAAGAGATGTTAATAAGTGCAGATATTCGATTTTTACTTTTAAGTATAGCCGTAAGTCTTTTTCTTTTAGCGAATGATAAAATAATCGTTAGTCAGAATAAAAGCGAATAGTTAGTGGCGTAAGTTCTTGCAGGTTGCTTTTGCCAGTGTATTAAAGCAGCCATCAATTAAAAAGATAATCCAATGAATTTGGTTGGGTTAAATCACCTTCATCAATCCCAATCAGGAGCAAAAGTTGGATCAACAAAACGTGTTCCGGTATTAAGATTAAAGATCCTGTTCATATCGTCCTGAAGCAGTGAAAAATTAAAGATTTCAAAATTGCTTTGCTGGTGTTTTTCATTAGAAGCCTTTGGAATAACTGCTACATTTTTTTGTTGAATAAGCCACCGCAATACAATCTGGTTTGGCGTTCGGTTATACTTTACAGCCAGGTTTATAATCAGCGGTTCTTTTAAAACTTTTCCCATTGCCAATGGTCTGTATGCGGTAAGCATAAGCTCCTGTTGTTGCAGATATTCAAGCATTAAATGCTGGCCTAAATAAGGGTGATACTCCACCTGATTGCAGATTACAGGAGCTGATTTTTGTGCAAGTTTCATTTGGTTCAGGGTAAAATTACTTACTCCAATTAACTTTGCATAACACTTATCTTTGCAAAGCAACAACTGTTCTACAGCAATCTGATTTGAAGTTTCATCAGATGGCCAATGAATTAACAGCAAATCAATGTACTCACATTTAAGTTTTCTCAGACTTTCTTCAACAGAAGGAATAAACTTTGCCTTAGAAAAATTAACCGGTAATACTTTAGTTGTTAGAAAAATAGCGGACCTGTTAACATCAGATTTACTAATACCTGTACCTACTGCTTCCTCGTTGTTATACATTTGCGCGGTATCTAAATGGCGATAACCGATATGCAAAGCAGTAGTTACGGCATTACTGCAGGCATTGTCATCCATGCCATAAGTGCCAAGTCCCAGGGAAGGCACCTTTATAGAGTCCAACTCAATAAAATTATTCATATGTTGTTTAACGTTAACATGTAACTCCTGAATAATAATTATTTCATTTTTTCAAGTATCGTTTTTTTGATTTTGGTTACCTCATCTTTGGTAAATCCATGCATTTTAATGCTTCCTTCACCACTTGTTTCAATAATAATAGTAGAAAATCCTATTAATGGAATTTCCACATCAACTGATGCAATTTTACCATAAGGCACCGTTTTTTCTATACCATTAAAGAGACCCGGGTCATTAAGCGTTACACTTGTTTCATCAAGTATGATTTGTGCAGGGAATATTTCGTTGCCGCCTGTTAACCGGGATGCTGTGTACGTTTCCATAATTATAGTAATAAAAGCCCGCTATATTAACCGAACTCATCTGTAAAGGTAAAGTATTTTTCCAAAAAAAATTAATTCCGTTTATATCCATAATTCGCCCTTATGATTTGTGGTGAGCACTTCTCTCCTGTGATCTAAGAGCAGTCGCATAAATTTGTAATTATTATTTACATGAACATAAAAATCAGTTGCCAAAATCTCTTTATCGGAAAATGAATGACCTGTAATAAATTAATTAAAGCGAAGTAAAACGATGGTAGTATTCGCTTTGTAATAACTTTTGGGAAAGTTTGAAATCTGTTCGCCTTTAAGTGCTGCAAGAATTCCATTAAACTGTACGATAGTTAATAAATTTCTTACCTCATCTTCGTTGTTTGTAAGGTTGCCTGAACAGTTAAACAGCCCGTAAAATATTTAACATAGTTTGTGCATTTTATTCCATTATTTATTCTTGAAATTGAATTCCGGATGAACACTTATCCCATGAACTTTCTTACTTGTTATACTTTCTTTTGCTTAATTTCGCTGCTTGCTATACTTACGCTTTGTCATTTAATCCCTACCACACGGGTTTACCTGTTATAGAAATTATTCCTCAGGTAATTGAACACCTTAGCAGGCACAACACCCTTATAGTTCATGCACCACCCGGGGCCGGAAAAAGCACTATACTCCCACTGGTACTTATAAACCAACCCTGGTTGCAAGGCAAAAAAATTATCATGCTTGAACCAAGGCGTTTGGCTGCCAGAACCATTGCCATGCGCATGGCTGAACTTTGGGGGGAGGAAGTGGGAAATACAATTGGATACCGGATCAGATTTGATAATAAAGTTAGTGCAAATACAAAGATTGAAGTGGTAACAGAAGGCATACTTACCCGTATGATACATACAGATAATGCTTTAGATGGGGTAGGACTCGTTATCTTTGATGAGTTTCATGAACGCAGCATACATGCAGATGTAGCCATGGCTTTTTGCCGTGAAGCACAGCAGGTACTCAGGCCCGATTTGCGTATGATGATTATGTCGGCTACCTTAAACATGCCTGAACTTACCCGGCTGCTAAATGCCGCTGTTGCCGAAAGTGCAGGCAAACAATTTCCGGTTCAAATAAATTATGTTGGCGAACAGGATGAGCGGTTATTGCCTGAAACAACTTCCAGAATAATTATAAAAGCCACCCGGGATCATGAAGGTGATGTGCTTGTATTTCTTCCGGGCGAAGGTGAAATAAAAAAATGTGCTGAACTTTTAAAAAACGAGTTGACTGATTTTGCCATACACCCCTTGTATGGAATGTTGCCTCAACGGGAACAATATGCTGCTATAACGCCCAACAAACAAGGTAAAAGAAAAATTGTATTAGCCACCTCCATTGCCGAAACCAGTTTAACTATTGAAGGAATAAAAATAGTTGTAGATAGCGGTTTTGGCCGCATGTCACGGTTTGATCCTAAGACCGGTTTATCAAGATTAGAAACGGTACAGATTTCCAAAGATTCAGCCGATCAGCGGGCCGGGCGTGCGGGCCGATTAGATGCAGGTGTATGTTACCGCATGTGGACCAAAACAACCCATGCCCGTTTAGCGAGCCACCGGATTCCAGAAATAATGGAAGCAGATCTTACCGCTTTAGTACTTGATATGGCGCAATTGGGTATCACTAATCCCGAGCAGTTAACATGGCTCACACCTCCACCAAAAGCAGCAGTTATTAAAGCTAGTGAAACCTTACATCAGCTCCATGCTTTGGAGCATAGCCGCATTACCGAACATGGGAAACAGATTCATAAGCTTAGCTGCCACCCTCGATTAGCACACATGTTGCTATCGGCTACAGAAGGAAAATCGGTGCAGTTAGGAACTGATTTAGCCGCCATACTTGAAGAGCGCGATCCATTACCCAGAGATGCCGGAATAGATGTTAATCTTCGTATTGAAGCATTACGAAGGGCAAGAGTTAACGGAACTTCCGGCAAGTTCTTTGCAAGGATTGAAAAAGTAGCGGAATCGTATAGAAAGATGTTAAAAACAGGCATCGATAATGGTCCGGTTGATCCATTTGAAACAGGATTACTGATTTCTTTTGCTTATCCTGAACGCATAGCTTTTGCAAGGCCCGGCAACAATGCTCAGTTTCAGTTAGCCAATGGAAAATACGCTACCGCCGGGCATAAAGATGATCTGGCAAATGAGCCATGGCTTGCGGTAGCCCACATGGACAGCCGGGATGGACTTGGCAAAATATTTTTGGCGGCACCGTTAAATCCGAAAGATCTTTTGCCTATGGTAAAGGAAAAAGAAGTGATTACCTGGGACACGCGTAAAGGGGGTTTAATTGCAAGCAAAGACCTCCGGATAGGGAATATTATACTCCAGTCTAAGCCACTCCCTGCGCCTGATGAAAAGCATCTTGTAGAGGCCATTTCTTTAGCCTTGAAAACAGAAGGAGAAAGCCTGCTCACTTTTGATGAACCGATGGTACAGTTACAAAACAGAATACAGAGTCTTCGCAAATGGAATCCTCAGGGTGGATGGCCTGAAGTAAGTATGGCAACTTTACTGATGACTAACTATGAATGGCTGGGGCCCTTTTTAACCCAGGTAAAAAAACCAGAGGATCTAAAAAAAATAAGTTTGGTTCAGGCCTTATTGAACTCACTGAACCACGATCAGCAAAAAGCACTTGATACACTTGCTCCTTCAAAAGTGCAAGTGCCAAGCGGGTCAAAAATAGCACTGCTTTATTTTCCAAATGGCGAAACGCCTATCCTTTCAGTTAGGTTGCAGGAAGTGTTCGGACTTACCGATACTCCAAAAATAAATAATGGGAAAACAGCTGTTGTGCTTCATCTCCTTTCGCCAGGTTATAAGCCGGTGCAGGTAACCTCAGATCTTAGAAGTTTTTGGGCGGGAACCTACTTTGAAGTAAAAAAAGAATTAAAACGAAAATACCCCAAACATGCATGGCCGGATGATCCAATGGCTGCATTGCCCGTGGCCAGGGGTGGGATCAAAAAGTAGCATAAAGACTTTAATAATGGAGGCAGGTTTATTGTTTCTGTATTAATAGTTACAGACATTGCTCTCTCAACATTTTCATATAAGCAATTCCCTTATTTCTGGCAAAGTTAATATTGCGTTGCGGAATGCCTTCCGGATCAGTGTATTTTTCAAGAGCACGATCAATACTTTCTTCACGCAACAGATGTAACATGGGATATACAGAACGATTTGTATAATTAGCCGGATCTGATTCATCAGCACCGGCAAAACAATATAAAGGATGGAAACCGGCTACCTGGTAAATTCCTTCATAACCATTCTTTAACAATTGTTTTTCTGCCCTGTTAACCAGTTCAAGATAATCTTCGAAAACCTCAAAATTATGTGGGAAAATAAGCAGTGATGTTTCTATTTCCGGATGCTTATCCAGCCGTTCACATTCTAATTTAAAGTAACTCAAAGAGGCCTTCCTGTTTCCGTGAGCAGCCACCTGATAATGAATGGTGTTATTTTTTAATTCTCTGGCCACAAAAGGACAAAAATTGGATCCGGCAACAACCAGCCTGATCCAGGATCGGGTTTGCCTTATCATTTCTTCATCAGAAAGCATAAAAGGTATTGGAATATTTAAGAATAAATGAAAAAAAAAGATATTAATTTATTCCGTCTTCCCTATAAATAATTCTTTTCGAAAAGTTATACCGGAATGGAAACACGGGCAAGGTACAACTAATAAAATAAATCGAACTATTGTAGTTCCTTCTAATTCTACTACTTTCGTTGTGCACTTTAAGGAGATAGCATATAGTTTCAAATTCGGTATTTCATATACGAAACCATTAATTTTATCCTTGTTAACAACATTAATTAAATATACAAAAGAGCATGGAATTATATGTTAGAATAAAAAAAACACCTTGCTTCGTTTTTGACTACATAACAGATATGAAAAAATTTGCCTGCGTTCATCCTGTAATTACCAAAATAGACAAGACCTCTGATAACAATTATCTGGTTTATGAAACATTAAAACCGGGTTTCATTCCCTTTTCTTTTACATACCCTGTAACTATTGAAAGCAGGCAGCTTGACAATTCGGTTACGATACGTGTTATTGTAATGAAATTAATTAAAATTGAAATGAAATTTGTGTTAAAAAAGGACAAAGATTTTACAATTATTGAAGAAAATATAAAATTTAAATCCCCCTTACTCCTTCAATCTTTAATAGGAAAAAATTTTTATAGAGCAACATACCCGGATGTTCAAAAGTATAGAGGCTCTGTAGTTGAATTATTTTTAGAAGGTATATTTAACAAAGATTAGCTTTTAGGCAAAAGTTGCAGTTGCTGATATCGCTGGTATTTTATGTAAATTTTATATTCATAAAAGTAAATTTCCAATAAGGTATGATGAAAACAAAATACGTAGGTTTTAAACACGACATATATCTCAATAAAGAAAACAAAAACAACAAAAACCTTCCTAACAACTAATTTTTAAATACAATACCATGTCATTTCAAGCCTACATCGACAACATAAAAACGAAGACCGGCAAAAGCCCTGAAGACTTCATAAGACTTGCAGAGGAAAAAGGTTTACTGCAACACGGGAAATTATTGCCTACCACTAAAGCATCTCAAATTGTTGCCTGGTTAAAAGAAGATTTTGATTTAGGACACGGACATTCAATGGCTATTTTTGCACTCTTTAAAGGAGGTAAAAAAGAAAGTGATAAATGAAAGTATATTTTATATTTTTATAAAATCGGAACTGTAATATGAGGAAGCAGGCCAGGTGGAGCAGAAACTTCTAATAGTTCCGTCTTTTGGTGATAAAAAGGAATACTTATTTCCTTATAATTTTTGCCCTTTGCAAGTGAATTTATATTGTGTTTGATTTAATCAAGCGTAAACAAATACCACTCATAATACAGAATAAATACAGGCCTTAGTTATTGTGAAAAAATTTTCATTCCCTGATTACTTATTTTGTATATTTACTTTATGGAAAGGCTCATTATATTTTTTATCATCTGTAAAATTATACTTTCCACATCATTGTGTTCAGCCCAAAATAAACCATTTAATACGCAACCATTTCAATTCTGTACAAGCCAGTACACTCCTTATTTTCTTGTTTTGCTCAACAGCACGCAAGCATTTAGCGCCCGGGTTTCAGTTGCAGATTTTACATTAAAAAAAACAACTGCAAATTCATTAACAACTATCACACCTTTGCCGTACACATCGTTTTTCTGCAAAATGGAAATTAAGGTTGTTAATCATTTCGGGGTATGGATAAAAATCCATGCAGGGGACTATGATAGCTATAACAATCAGAAATAATACATGCAGGTTAAACAGTTATGTGTTTCAAATTGCAGCAAAGAATATAGATTAACTTCATCAAATCCTTATCTGATTAGCCCATTAAGACAAATGTTGGGTTGTACAAAATCATGGTTTAATTTTACTTTCCTGAGATAGTGTTAAGTTATATATTTGATTTTTTCTAATCAACATCAATATGAATAAACTATCTCCTCTTTTGATATTTCTTTTGTTTAGTATTAATTCAAATGCCATCCATATATTACATACGGAAAATGTAAGCATGTTTCCTGTATGTGTTACTCCTGAAGCACCCGGGGGCTTAAGGGCAACTACCATTTCTACCTCAAAAATAAGTCTGGTATGGATAGATAATTCTACCGCTGAAGATGGTTTTACTATTGAAAGATCATCTATTTCTGGAACCACCGGCTTCACTTCAATAGGCACTGTAGGGTCAAATGTAACAGCTTTTACAAATTTTAGTTTAGCTGTAAATAAACAATACTGGTATCGGGTAAGGGCATTTTGCACGTCACTTTTTTCTCCATATAGCGGGGTTGCCAGTAGTATTACTTTAAACCTTGATGTGGCAAATGTAAGCAGACCTGAATTTAAAACCGGCAAGGTATATCAGACAATCAACATGGCAAGCGGAGCCTATTTTTTAAACCATACAGATTTAACAGTTTCTGCACAACCAAGACCCCTTGTATGGCAGCTATTTTATAATTCGCGACTAGCCGGTTATAATCATTTAATGGGATTTGGCTGGAGTCATTCTTATGATTATGTGCTTACCAATATTGGCGACTCAATCTGGAAAGTACATTACGCAGATGGGCACGAAACACCTTTTGTTCCCTTAGCTGATGGAAGCGCCACTCCTGTATTTGGCGGCACATTTGAGACTCTTTTAAAGAATGTAAATAAAACCTATGCGCTCACTTTTAAAAACCAGGAAGTGTTTTTGTTTGACTCAACGGGTAAGTTAACTTCTATTACAGACAGAAACGGAAATATGACAACACTTAGTTATTCCT
Organism: Bacteroidia bacterium; assembly: GCA_014376805.1. GTDB lineage: Bacteria > Bacteroidota > Bacteroidia > UKL13-3 > UKL13-3 > B1. The sequence continues at coordinate 14,407 of JACMQU010000115.1, read as the reverse complement.
CTGTGAGGCTTGCATCTGTGACTGCACCGGGTGGCAGAAGCTTAACATTTGCCTATGATGCAAGTAACCGGATTATAAAAGTAACTGATCCACTAGGACGAAATGTTAACTATGCCTATACCTCCGGTAACCTTACTTCTTATACCGATGCAAATACCAATACCACCAAATATACATACAGTACATTACGACAAATAACGCGGGTAACAAGTGCAAAAGGAGATACCGTTATTTACAACACTTATGATGCGGCTAATAAACTCATTTCTCAGTCTGATGCCTATCTTAACGCCACTACTTTTACCTATGATTTATCACCCGCCGATACCTCTACCGCTTTTTTACCTAATGGTGGTACACAGAAGTTCATACATGATTCAATGTATCGCCTATTAATAGAATACAATGAAACAGGAGATTCTTTGGTATATACCTATGACCAGGATTTTAATAACCGTACAATAACGAATGAAAAAGGAATCCGGACAATATTTACTTATGATAACCGCGGAAATCTGATCTTACAAAACAAGCCACAAGGCGCAGTTACAGGATACACTTATAACCTGAAAAATGATACCACCCGCATAACTGGTGCGCTCGGCAACATAACTACAATGAACTATGATGTTAACGGGAACCTGTTATCGGTTATTGATCCACTTAGTAATCAGAAAACTTTTATTTATAATTTAACAGGTCAGTTAATCAACACTATGGACAAGTTGAACCAGCCTGCCTCCTTTACATACAATGCAAGTGGGGATCTGATCACAACTACAACGCCTGCCGGTACTACTACCTATGCGTATGATGGTTCAGGCAACATTCTTACTTTTACAGATCCCAATGGGCATATAACCAGCTACAATTATAATAACATAAACCAGATTGTTTTTGTAAAAGATGCCGCAAGTCAGAACATTACTTATACCTATGATAAAAATAATAACCTGGCCACTTCAACTGATAAAAAGGGTTCCATCACGAATTATACATTTGACAAAAAAGACAGGCTAGTAACCATTCAGGATCCAACATCGGCAACTACGGTATTTAGATATGATGTACAGGATAACCTTACGGTAATAACAGATCCACTAGGCAATGTTTCCACCTTTTCTTATGATCCAAAAAACAAAATGAATGGCTCGGGCAATGCTAATGGTATAAAGCAATTTGGATATGATGCTGTTGGAAATCTCACCTCAAAAACCGATGAAACTTTTTATGTTACGGGTTATCTTTATGATTCACTTTCTCGGCTTACCACAATTACAGATGGGGTTGGTAATATTACCAAATTCACTTATGATGCGTTAAACCAGAAATTAACTTCAGAAGATCCGAAAAATCTCATTACAAATTATACTTACAATGCCAATATGCTCCTTACTTCGGTAAAGGACCCAACCGGTTCTATTTCTGTTTATACGTATGATGCAAATGGCAACCGCATAACTGAAAAAGATCCTGCAGGACATGTAACTACTTACAATTTCATTCCCGGAGACAGAATTAGTAGTATTATTGACCCTATAGGCAATAGTAGCAGTTTTATTTACGATGCAAAAGGGAATATGATTTCTAAAACTGATCCGAATGGAACAGTAGCATTATACACTTATGATGCCATTAACAGGTTAATAAAAATTTCTTATTCCACCGGCGATAGCAATTTATATACCTATGATGGCAATAACAATTTGCTGACAATGAGCAACGCTACAGGGCTTACCAGCATATCATATAACAAAACAAATCACCCTGTTGTGGTTACAGATGCATTTGGTAACAGACTTAACTATACTTATAATGCAGGTGGCCTGCAATCTACGGTAACATATCCGGGAAACAGAACGGTTACCTATACCTATGATGGTATAAATGCTTTAAACCAGGTAACAGACTGGATGGGACATATCACTACTTATCTGTACGATAATGCCGGACGGATTAAAACGATGACTTATCCAAACGGAACACGTTGCAATTATGTTTACGACAATGCAGGAAGATTAAAAGATATTAATAATAAACTTGCAGGTAATACCATTATTAACCGGAGCGTTTATACGCTGGATGCAGGTGGATACAGAGTTCAGGAACAAAGGCAGGAACCACTTACAACCTTGTTGACACCACATATAAATAATTACACTTATTTAAACGATAACCGCTTAAAAAAGGTTGATAGTATAACCTACAACAATGACGCTAATGGCAATCGGTTATCTGAAACAGGCCTGAATGCGGCACTTTATACCTGGACAGAAAATAACCTGCTTGCCTCAGTAACACGCGGAACAAAAGCACCATTTACTTTTAAATACGACCCTTTGGGAAACAGGATTCAGAAGAGGCAAGGAACTAATACAAAAAGGTATTTGTTAGATTACTCGATGGAGACCTTTCAAATTCTTGAGGAGCAAGATTCAAGCAGAAATCCTAAAGGAACCTGTATTTACGGTATAGGATTAATTGCCAGGATTGACTCTGCAAACAACTTCAGTTATTATCACTTTGATGGTACCGGAAATACCATAGCTTTAACGGATTCAAGCGGACTAATTACCAATACATATACCTATGAACCGTTTGGCGAAATGCTAAATCACAATGGAAATTCCGATCAGCCTTTTCTTACAGGTGGCAGACAAGGTGTAACTACAGAGGGCAATAATATATTTTATACAGGCATCGGATATTATGATGCTGTAACTGGAAGGTTCATAAGTAAAAGTGCTGATTGGGGTCTCATAACAAATCCGCAAAGCCTTAACCGTTATCTGTTTGCTTTTAACAATCCACTTTCAATAATTGATAAATCAGTAAATTTTTTCCGAAAGTATGACAATGATAATCCGCGTGTTTTTAAAAAAGAAATTTGGTTCCCTAAAAAAATAAATTCAGCCAAATGAAAAAAATTTTAACCATCCTTATAACAAATGCATTTGCACTTATCTCATTTGCACAGAGCATCAGCTACGATTATGATTATGCAGGCAGGGTAAGTCTCATTCAATACCCTAACGGACAAACCATCAGATACTCCTATGATGCATCAGGAAACCGCACCTTTAAAGAAAACGATGTTCCGTGTGGTTTGATCCCGAGTCCGGTTATAACCTCATTTGGAACAACTTCTTTTTGCCCGGGCGATTCTGTGGTTTTAAGCGCAGCTATGAGCGTAGATCTAACTTATCAATGGCGAAAGAACGGAAGAAATATTGCCGGCGCAACTAATGCAAATTATAGTGCTACTGCTTCTGGCATTTATAAAGTTGTAGTTACTTATGTTACTAATTGCATCGACTCTTCAAATGGAATTAACGTTACGGTTTATCCAAAGCCTAATGTTGGTTTCACTATTAATACCGCATCGCAATGTCTTACAGGAAATAATTTTATTTTAAGTGATACCTCTGTTATTTCTACAGGCTCGTTAATTCGGTTTTGGGCCTTTGGAGATGGTGATACAGCTACCACCATCAACCCACGTAAAACATATCTTACTTCAGGCACTTATAACATCAGACTTTTGGAAACAAGTTTGCTGGGTTGTAAAGATTCTTTAAGTAAAACCGTAACCGTAAAACCACAATCGCCTGCAACTATAACAGCAACAAATTCAAGCAGTTTTTGCAGCGGTGGCAATGTTACACTAAAGGCTGATACCGGCACCGGACTTACCTATCAATGGAAACTGAATGGCATTAATATAAGTGGTGCAAATGCTATTACTTATACTAGCAGTGTTACCGGTAATTACACCGTTGTTACCACAAATAGTTTTGGTTGTAAAGACACTTCCAATACCATAAGTACCGGTGCAAACGCACGGCCTGTAAGTGGTTTTAAAGTAAATAATAATGTACAGTGTAAAGGTGGAAATAATTTTATATTTACAGACACCACCAGCATAATAAGTGGCACTTTAACACGCTCGTGGACATTTGGAGACGGAGATACTTCCACATCTGTCATTCATGCTAAAACTTATAATACAGCAGGCACTTTTACCGTTAAACTGGTTTCAACAAGCAGTGCGGGTTGTAAAGATTCTGTAAGCAAAACCGTAACGGTAAATCCTCCTCCTATTGCAACCATAGCCGGTTCAGACAGTGTACGTTTTTGCCCCGGCCAAAGTGCTATTTTAAGTGCTGATACTGGAACCGGTTTTACCTACCAATGGAGAAAAAACGGAGTTAATATTGCAGGTGCTATAAATTTAAATTACACGGCAACAACAGCCGGTGCTTTTAAAGTTGTGGTAACCAATGCAAAAGGCTGTTCCGATTCATCACGCGCTGTAAACGTTATTTTGAACGCAATCCCTAATACCGGTTTCAGCATTAATAATGCAACCCAATGTTTAAGTGGTAATAATTTTGTGTTTAATGATACTACTTCTGCAGAACTAAGCAGAAAATGGGACTTGGGTACCGGAGACTCCTCTTTGTTAAAAAATGCAGTTAAAACATTTGGAGCAACAGGTACATTTACAATTAAACTTTTTGCAACGGGTTTAAATGGTTGTAAAGATTCAGCAATTAAAACAGTGGTTGTAAATCCAAAACCTACAGCAGCTTTTAGTATCAATAATGCAACCCAGTGTCTTATTGGAAATAATTTTATTTTTACCGACAATTCAAGCATCAGTTCAGGCATATTGAGCCGTAACTGGAATTTTGGCAATAGTGATACCTCTGTTTTAATCACTAAAAATATCACCTATACAAATGCCCTAATTTATACCATTAAACTGGTATCGATAAGTAGTGCAGGTTGCAAAGATTCTTTGACAAAAAACGTTACTATAAACCCTTCTCCTAACACCGGATTTACTATCAATAATCCATCACAATGTTTCAATACAAATTATTTTGTGTTTAATGATACATCAAACATTTCATCGGGTTCTATCATACGTACCTGGGACTTTGGAGATGCCACCAATGGCGTTATTAATCCTGCAACCAAAAGCTATAATCAGTCTAATACATTTTCTGTGAACCTTATTTCTATCAGTAACAAAGGTTGTCAGAATTCGGTTACTAAAACAGTTACCATTAGTCCGGTACCGGTAAGTGGATTTACGGTTAATAATTTGCAGCAATGTTTATCAGGTAATAATTTTCTATTTACCGACCTTTCTTCTATCAGCAGCGGCACCATATTGCGTAAATGGAGTTTTGGTGATGGCGACTCTTCCTCCTTACTGAACCCATTTAAAATATATAATACGCCGGGCATCTATACTGTAAAATTACTAACAGTAAGTGATAATGGGTGTAAAGACTCCAGCACTAAAAATTTAACCATACTCTATTCATCACCGGTAGTCATTCAAACCAGCAGAGGTACCGGATCATTCTGTACAAACGACTCAGTAGTTTTAAATGCAATATCCGGATCAATGAATACTTATCAATGGTTGGAGAATGGGGTTATTATACCCTCTGCCACACAAGCAAATCTTGTTGTTAAGCAAACCGGCAATTACCAGGTAATTGCCAGTAACGCTAACTCATGTACAGACACTTCTGCTGTATTTACAACCACTAATGTTCTTACTCCGGTTGTTGGCAATATTATAGGGCCTTTACAAATTAATTCACTGTTAACCACTGCCACTTATAGTGTAGCAGCACAGCCCGGACATTTGTATTACTGGACACTGGTAGGTGCAAACATTCTTTCCGGACAGGGAACAAATGCCCTAACCGTGCAATGGGTATTAAGAGGCATGGGACGCATTAGGATTAAAATGGTTAATTCAACTGGTTGTTTCGACACCACTTTAATTAATATCAATGTTACTACAGGACTAACTTCGGTGTTTGAAGACAACAGTATAGAACTTTATCCGAACCCGGCATCAGAACAATTTACAGTGAGTTCATTAGCAACTGAAATGCAGACAATAACAGTTTATGATTCGCGCGGAAGATTATTACTAAGCAAAGATATTTATGCAAAAGAAGCCAATATTGATGTAGTTAGTTATAGTGCCGGCATGTATATGGTGGAAGTTAAAACAGCAAGTGGGGTAAAGAACTTTAAGTTGATAAAGGATTAATGCCTGAAGCAAAGTTTAAAAACAATATAAAATTTAAGTGGAGGTAACACCTTACCCCGCCTAAATTGGAATCATATTTTTTCATCAAAAAATGGTATTTTCGTATTTAAAAGTAAAGCAAAAAGGTAACTGTTAAAAACAAGGAAGTAGTAAAGCATCAATCAGGCAGTCATTGGCAAAGCTTCAAAACTATAAAGGTATTTATGCGAAAAAATATTGCGGTGTGATAAAACTTAAGGAACATCCTTTGGCGATACAAAAAAAAATGAGAGATGAGTGGTCGTAGTTTTCTTCTTGATACCAATGTTGCTCTATTTTTATTGGCTGGGAATGTGACCATTTCCCAAATCATTGATGGTTCACAGCTCTATGTTTAATTTATTACGCAACTTGAATTGTTGGGATATAAAGGTATTACCACCGAAGAGCAACAAGAAGTAAAACAATTTTTGAATGAATGCATAATTATTGACATTAATGATGAAATAAAAATGCAAACAATAGCTATTAAACAGAAACATCAAATGAAATTACCGGATAGCATTATAGCTGCAACATCTCTATTTATAGAAGTGCCATTTGCTAACCGCAGATAAAGGATTTAAAAAATAAATGAATTGAACCTGGCTTTATAATACTAAGTTTGATCTGTCAATGAGTGGGTATCAACATATTAATTTGTCGGTTAAACCTTACAAATCCATCGCCTTCGCCACAAGTTCAGCTACATCCAGCACTTGCACTTCCTGTTCTTTGTTGTGGTGTTTGATTCCATCACGTAACATGGTCATGCAAAAGGGGCAGGCTGCTGCTACTATAGGGGCACCGGTTTCGAGCATGTCGTCGGCGCGTTCTATGTTCACTTCGCGGTCGCCTTTTTCTGCATCTTTAAACATTTGCGCACCGCCAGCACCGCAACATAAACCATTTGTTTTACTGCGTTTCATTTCTACCAGCGCAGCGTCGAGCTTAGTTATAACTTCACGTGGGGCTTCATATATATTATTGGCCCGTCCCAGGTAACAACTGTCGTGGTAAGTTATGCGTTGCCCTTTAAAGGCACCGCCCTGTATGCTTATTTTTCCTTCATTTAACAATTGATTGATAAGTGTGGTATGGTGAAGTACTTCATAAGAGCCACCTAAGGCGGGGTATTCGTTTTTAAGGGTGTTAAAGCAATGCGGACAAGCGGTAACTATTTTTTTAACGCCGTAGGTATTTAAGGTGGTAATGTTTTGCATGGCCATCATTTGAAACAGGAATTCATTTCCTGCGCGTTTGGCAGGATCACCTGTGCACGCCTCTTCAGTGCCCAGGATAGCGAATTTTAGGCCTGCATGGTGCAGTATTTTAGCAGTTGCTTTGGTTATTTTTTGGGCACGTTCATCAAAGCTGCCGGCACATCCAACCCAGAATAATATTTCGGCTACTTCGCCGGCTGCCGTCATATCGGCTAATGTTTTCACTCTAAAATCTGTCATAGCAATATATGGGGTTATTTTATACCGGGTTTCATTATACGCAAATATTTATGACAATGATAATGAATAAAAAGGTTAAAAAAACAGGATGTTTTATTGATTCCTGTTGATCAAAGAAATATCATTTGTATAATCAATAACAATTTTTGTAGTGGCTTAGTATAAAGCAATATAATCATTAGGTTAGTTTATTATAAAAATGCTTGAATACAACAAGGATATTCAGTTGCATGTGGAAGAACAAATTGATGAACAAAGTATTTTAGGTCCGGGAGCAGCATTAAACCTTTTTCGTATCTGCCAGGAGGCTTTTAATAACTGTTTAAAACATGGGGCTTGTAAGAATATAAAAGTTACCTTACAGAGTATTGCTCATGAAGATTTTGTGTTTATACTTGAAGATGATGGAATGGGGTTTGATACAAATAATGCAATTAAAACCGGACATTATGGTTTGCAGAATATGCATGCAAGGGCAATAGAAACAGGCGCCTCACTCACCATTGAAAGTAAAGCAGGGCAAGGCACAAAAATTATTCTTAGGTTGCCTTTAAGCAGAAAGAATCAAAAAGAATAAATAATATCATGAACAAAAATTTGTAATTCCACCGGGCTTTTGCTACCCAATTCTTAATTAAACAATTACCTTATATAGCATCGAATGAATGTAATTTTTAAGCATAATCTACTACAAGAACTACAGCATTTGCACTATTGAACCAGCGCCTTCTAAAAGCGAAATTTGAAAATTAATTATATCTGTTTAAATATACGGGGTAATAAACACATCAGGATAAAAATAAAAATATGATACGAATAGCGATAGTGGATGATAAAGAACAGAATCGTGTTTCACTTGCTGAAAAACTTACATTTAAAAAAGAGTTTGAAATCGTTTTTCTGGCTGCGAACGGACAGGATTTTCTTGATAAAATGAACCATGCAAAAAAGGTAAATCAGCCCCAGGTAGTGCTCATGGATATTGATATGCCCGTTATGAATGGGATTGAAGCGGTGAATCATGGCAGCAGGGTTTATATGAATACAAAGTTTTTAATGCTTACTGTTTTTGATGATGATGATAAAATATTTGATGCAATTAAAGCCGGTGCAATTGGTTATTTATTAAAAGATGAAAAGGTGGAGCGAATTAGTGACGCCATCAAAGAAACCATCGACAGCGGGGGAGCACCAATGAGTCCGCGCATTGCACGCAAGGCTTTAAAATTACTGATGCAATCGAATGTTGAATTTAAAAAAGAAGATGTAGAGGTAACCACCAGGCTAACCGATAGGGAAAGAGAAATTTTAAAATATATTGTTGATGGCCACGATTACCGCGCAATAGGGGAGAAGCTATTTATAAGCCCTAATACAGTAAGAACCCACATCACCAATATTTACGAGAAGCTGCATGTATGTAATAAGGCGCAAGCAATTAATGTGGCGATAAAGAATAAGTGGTTTACGGGGTAAGTTCATAGAAAAGGATTTTACATTCGTTATAAAATAGATTGCTAAAATGAATAGAAGATGTAGATGCCTAATAAATTAACATTTAATTAATTATAATTATATTTCTAATTACAGAGGATTTTAGATTAAATTACGAACTTAATTTTAATAATTCCATGGTAACTCTCAAAAAACTCACTCATTACAAGAACATTGTATATCTTGTCTTAATTAGCCTCTCTATTGTTTGCTGTACAAAACCTAAGCTCACTGAAATGAGCAATTATGCGAATTGCGATTCTCTTAAGATTGATAGTTCAATGCTGTGGAAGGCAGCTATCAACGACGCTGACTCCGGTTATGAATGCAAGTCAAAAATGATTTTTTATGCAACATCAGCGCTTAGCTTATTAATGGAGAATTCAAACTATCGTTCTGCAATCCTCAATCCCTCGAATTATGATGCCAATGGAGAATTAAAGTACTCAGATTTATTTATTAGTCAAACGGGTCTTAAAGATGCGTTTGAATCTTACATTGACTTGTATTCAAACTGCAAAGGACCTCATGTTACTACATATGCACAGATGCTAGAATACATGTATTTTAGAGGCCATCAGTATTACCCCACTATTTATTTCATTAATTTATCCAATGTTTCTTATAACAACAAATATTTTGTAGCCATTGGTCGTGAGTATATTGCTGATGATCTTAACGAAGTGTCTACATTTGATACAAATAAGATACCGGCTTGGGGAATTAGAACAGATGATGAAAATGTTGAGGAGGTTCTTTATAATGAATCTCAGGCAAATGAAGCCACAGATCCAATTTTAATAACTTGCGATGGAAGCGATGATGTGGAAAGCCCCACAGCTTCAGCATGTGTAATAGACTCTGTAGGTAACAATCTATACAAGTCATGGAATAGTGGTTGGGCTGTGACTAGTTTCAGAGCACAATACAGATATGATAATAGTAGACATAGCGAAATATGGCAAACTGAGAGATCATGGAACAATGGTTCTATTACATGTTCTTTATCGAGACAAATTGGATACATATATAAAGGAAGTATACCATGCTGTAATCGTCCAATGTCAACAAATTGGCCTAAAGTTAATACAGGCGGGGGTGTATATCATTGTGCTTTTGAATATGATTGGTACGCCTCTATGCAGGGTGTGGCTGTTGCTGGATCCAGTTCAAGTGGTGGTACAAAAATCCTAGAGTGCCGGATGGTGAATATTGACGAATGGTATCAAACTTTTTGCTGGCCGTGGAATGTTTATACAGTAATAAATTTTGATAATTCTAAAGGCCAAGAGAACTTAGATCTTAACAAACCATAGTATGAGATTTGCTTCGCTAACTCTATTTATATTACTATTAACTCATCTCCCTGTTTATTGCCAGCATGCGGGACTGTCGATCTCAAAGAATCATACTTATATTAATTTAAAAGTTGGCTATTGCAAAAGTTACAAAAAAGCCAATCTTGAAATTGGGATAAAATTTCATATTAATAATAGTAACTCTACGAGCTCGAAAGGGGGATATTATTATAATAGGTTTTACGCTGCAAATGTACTCCAGCATATCGGACTTTATACTAGTTACAGTTATAATATATATTCAGTTAATGAGCTTACTTCAATTTATTGGTATGCCCTGTCTGATTTCAACTATATGGGTGTAAAAGGTTATTATGATTGGTCCTATGATAAAATTGACACTTTTGGTAATCCTATGTATTGGAGAGGATATTACTCAACTGACAAGTTTCTCTCTATGGATTTTTGCACAGGCTTTGGAATAAAGGCGCGAATTGGCCGTGATTGGAAGTTCTTTGTAGAAGGAGGAAGCGGAATTTTGTTGGCTTACTTGCCCGGTGGGTTTAAACAATATATAAATGGTTCTTCGCAATATGATGTTGAGTCAAGGTTCGCTTATGATCCACTAACCTGGAATATTCGAGCAGGAATATTAATTCCTATTAAAAGGCTAAAATCTGACAAATAGTTTTCTTTGAGGAAATCATAAATGATGTTTAAGCATTTAGCATTAAAAGCGGATTTCCGCTACCGGACAAATTGTAAGTTTTGTAAAACTGGGCATAAAAAAAGTGAGATTTGTTATACAAAGTGTATCTGCCTCGCGCTTTTGCTATGATATTTGCTGGGGACAGAGATGTCACCACTAATGTGATTTTAAATGAGATTATCTGCTAAGAAATGATGACTATAAGTTGAAGTATTTGCAAAAGGCAATGTTGTCTCTCTTTAATTAATTATCGCTTACCAATTTGTTTCCTAATGCATATTTTTGGATATTTACTTTGTAATGTCAAAAAAAACCAACTTCAAACTAACTTAAAAATATTAATGTTATGGAAATAGCCACTGCTGTTGTTGAACTATTAGATAAATATATTGCTACCAGGCCGGATGCAGATGTTGCAGGTTATAAAGACGAATTATATAGCATTGATTTAGTAATTGATGCTTATGAAAAAGTTACACAGGAAGGCCATAAGAATGGGAAGGTAGCTGCCAAACTTGAGTTACAGGCCACCAGAAGAGAAGAATTTTATGATAAATTCAAACTGGTTGCTAAAGGGTTACAGGAATGTCTTGCTAACATCAATTCAGAAGGCGTGAAGCCCTGTAAAATGTTCCTTAAACACAGTATGGTGGAATCAAAAGTATTAATAACCATTGATGAAGAATCATATAATGACGAGCAATTTATCAATACGATTTATAGCGCCATATCTAAAATTGAATTGAACCTTTTTACTGATGGTGTGACCTTAGATATTAGTTTTATTTGTGCCCGGCAAAGCCTGAATGTTGATTGTATAAAACAGGATGGTTATGGTTTTACTTATGATTTTACAACGAATACCCCAATAGTATAAATGAGCAAAAAAAGTGATCACGGAAAACACAATAAAGATTTGTGTGATATCATTCCAAACTCACATAATGATTGGATAATTACTACTGCTTTTTATGCCTTTTTTCGTTATATCGATCATGCTTTATTTCCCTTGGTTCACAATGGTGTAACCTATAATTCTATTGAAGAGTGGCATGTTTCCCTTAAGCCCAGTTCCAGGAGTCCGCATGAGTCAAGAAAAATATCAGTCAATTATTATTTGAATCATCAATACCCTAATTTCAAACATCTTTTTAGCAGTTGTATGAATGCAAGATATGTAGAATATGTTGTGGCAGACAGATGAAAAGATGTTAGAGTACTACGGCTTGTTAATTATTAATTCTCTTTGCATATAGTGGACATTATTTGCCGTAAACTGTATCTCATCGCATTTATAACAACCGCAGCAGCCTTTATTATAATGACCTTTAATTTTTATCTTTTCAATGGTTATATTCAGTTTTATCCGCTCATTTTGTACTTTATAAATATAGGGGTTGATGTAGTCGGAAGATTCGATATTGCTTATGTTAAATTCATAGTGGGTGGATTTGATATCAGGCAAGGAATCTTCAAGACGCACAAGCGTGTCAGTTTTTTTTAGAAAGGTGTCGACTTTAAGAAACAGTGTTCCTGCCAATTCTTCTTTTTTAAAGGCTCCTGTTTTTCCTGAATCGTTATTCATAACCAACACGACATTGGCAGTATTACCTGCACACGGTCCGCAAGAAACCCCCGTGCAACATGATTGGAATAAGGACATTATTATCATTGCCCAAATCAGTAAAGCTGCTAAATAGAATGGGAATTTATTCTTCATATTATTTCTTCATAATTTCTTATCGTCAAAAAGTAGCACTACTTTTTCTGTTAAGCATCGACTTTCCAGTTTTGCCTTACCCTTCCTTCGCCCAGTTGCCCCTATCCATTGGGCTGAATTGCCAAGGGGCCTGGTTGTTTTCTATGTTGCTGAACATGCCGTTGATGGGTGCCGGGGCTTTGCTTTCTTCCATTACTTTATAACGCCGCATCTCCACAATAATCTCCATTGGGTTTATATTTATCGGACAACTTTCAACGCAGGCATTGCAGGTTGTACATGCCCATAATTCTTCTTCGCTGATATAACTGTGCAGGTTTTTATTATCGTCTGTAAATGTTTTATTCTTATCAATGTTTTTGCCTACTTCCTCTAAGCGATCGCGGGTATCCATCATAATTTTACGGGGCGATAAAAGCTTGCCTGTTATGTTGGCGGGACAATTAGAAGTGCACCTTCCACACTCAGTACAACTGTAAGCATCCATTAAATTTTTCCAGGTAAGGTCGGTTACATCTTTTACCCCAAAACTTGTTGGAGGCACATAGCCTTCGGGAACAACGGCTGCCGGATCAAGCATTAATTTTACCTCTTGCGTAACCGAGGCCATATTGTTTAGTTCGCCTTTTGGTTTGAGGTTAGAATAATACGTATTTGGAAACGCAAGCAGGATGTGAAAATGTTTACTAAAAGGCAGGTAATTCATAAACAAGAAAATACCAATAATATGCAACCACCAGAATACACGCTCCATCATTATAAGACTTCCAGAATCCATAGCTTGCAACAGGGGCACTACAAGCCAACTGCTAACCGGGTAAGCGCCGGCATGAATATAATGCTCCAGTCCGCGCGATTGTAAAACAACGTCGGCACCGTTCATGGTAAGCAAAGCTCCCATTAAAAGAATTTCTACGAAGAGAATCGTTGCTGCATCCTGGTTTGGAAATCCTTTTAATTCGCGCGAAGTAAAACGTTTTATTTTTATCAGGTAACGACGGGCTAAAAAAATTACACATGAAATAAGTACACCAAAAGCCAGTAATTCAAAAAAGCCAATAGCCACATTATATATTGAACCAAAAAAAGATAATACCCGGTGGGTGCCAAACAAACCATCAATGAGGATCTCTAATACCTCGATATTGATCAATACAAAGCCCGCATATACAATAAAATGCAAAATGAAGGGTACAGGCCTTACCGCCATTTTTGTCTGCCCAAAGGCCACTTTAAACATCATAGCCCAACGTTCGGGTTTGCGGTCGCTAAGATCAATATCTTTGCCCAACAAAATATTACGGCGAACCGTTGCAATATTTTTAGCAAAAAAATAGATAGCCACAGCGGCAAGGGCAATAAACAGTATTTGTGCAATCATAATCGCGCGATAATATGAGCAATATTAAGTTACAATCAGCAAAAAACAAATAACAACTTACGCTAATTGTGAATAAGCTCAAAATCAATCATACCTGGTGTAATAAATAATTTAATAACATAAATAATAACTGCTTAGTGCTTTTTAAATACCCTTATACTTTGCATATAAAAAACAATACATTTAGGTGAGCACAAACTCCGAATAAATAATGGTTAATACAGCTATCATTTGCTTCAGTT
>JACMQU010000114.1 GCA_014376805.1 Bacteroidia bacterium | reverse complement strand
TTCATTGGGATTGTTTGAATCTACCCGTTATGCCCGTGGTCATAAGGCATTGTACACGTTCGAAATAAATGGCGAACATGCTTCCATCCGATGGGATCTGCATGATTTAAATAAGCTTGAATTTTTTGATCATGGGGACGATTCGATTGTTCGGGGATGGCGAACAGTTCTTGTTACAGATGGTGATCAGCCTTATATGGATAAATGGTGGGTGCCAGGTTTAACCATCGGATACGAACATTCTTTTGTGCACCAGGTAGCAGATTTTTTGCAATGTTTGGAAACAGGCAAGCCTTGCCATCCTAATTTCAGAGATGCACTTGAAACGCAAAAAGTATGTGAAGCAGTGATTAAGTCGGCAGATACAAAGTCATGGCAAAATACTCATGCAGCGGAATTTTTAACATAAAAATTATTACATAAAATACATTTTTAAAAAATAAACAATGGCTAATTATAAAAATTTTACTTTGGTTAAAAGGATTTTGTTGATGAGCGTGTTATTGCTTGCGGGTGTCGCGGCATTTTGTCAAAATACTTCCGATAAAAAAGGTTTTGTGAAAATATTTGATGGTAAAACATTGAATGGCTGGGAAGGCGATAAGAAATACTGGCGTGTAGAAGGTGGCAATATTGTAGGGGAAATAACGCCATCCACCTTACTTAAAACAAACTCTTTCTTAATTTGGCGTGGTGGTAAACCTGCGGATTTTGAATTGACGCTTGAGTTTAAAATATCAAAAAATGGGAACAGTGGTATTAATTATAGGAGTGTGGAAGTTGCCAATGTACCCCATGCCTTAAAAGGATATCAGGCAGATATTGACGGAGCAATTAATTACACAGGTCAAAATTATGAAGAGCGTAAAAGAACAACATTAGCGTATCGGGGAGAAGTAGTTAAAGTACATACACAAAAACCAGGTTCTGCCGATTCATTACAAAATTTTATTCAAAATAATGCTTGGTCACAGCGTACGGTTACCGGCTCATTGGGAACTTCAGATTCATTAAAAACTAAAATTAATTTTGAAGGATGGAACACTTGCAGACTGATCATTAAAGGTAAAAATCTAAAACATTTTATCAACGGAATTTTAATGAGCGAAGTTGTGGATAATGATAAAGTGAATGGTATGCTGGCTGGTTTAATTGGTGTGCAGGTGCATGTTGGTTCGCCGATGAAAGTTATGTATAGAAATATTATGTTGAGAAAGTTTAAGTAGCAGCGTAGCTGAGAGTGTATTATTATTGGCGCTTTAAAGAAGTTATGAGTTATGAGTTATCGGAATTCGCAATCTATGAGCTTAATAAGCTTTGATTTTTTATATTTGTATTTAATCATTTATTTTTTATGATAAAGTTGTTATTAATATCGATTGCTGTATGGAAACTGCTAAACGGTAGTTGCGATTCCAGGAGAGCAACCCCCTCAGCGTGGCTAATCCGAAATCGCGACTGCTGTGACTGACAAATGCATACCCGCCCCTCCATTCCCATCAGCCACCTTTACCCGGTTAGCCACCCGAAGGGGGTTGCTCACCGAGTAAAGGTTACCATGCTTCATTCTTTAAAACTATTATACGGTAGGCGAGATTCCGGGTGAGCAACCCCCTAAGGGTGCCTAACCCGGAAGGATGCAGTAACTTTTACACTTATATTGACTCCTCCATTTCCATCACCCACCTTTACCCGGTTAGCCACCAAAAAGGGGTTGCTCACCGAGTAAAGGTAATTTTCATTGCCGATAGATTAGGCTCTATCCACCTGAGGTATGATTTTTTTAACGTCCGCCGAACCATTTTTCTAGCACTTTTTTATTCAAGGACATTTGTACAGTCTGCAGGGCGGGCATGATCGTAGAGCATACTAGAAATGTGCGGGATCATCTATGGCAATGATAAATTTCTGTATGATTGTACTAAATGCCTGAAAG
>JACMQU010000113.1 GCA_014376805.1 Bacteroidia bacterium | reverse complement strand
TTACCTTTCATTGGTTTTTCTTTTGCAGTATCAGGGATAATTAATCCACCTGCTGTTTTTGTTTCTGCCGGAGCTGCTTCTACCAATACTCTATCGGCTAAAGGCTTTACGCTTACATTTGCACTTGATTTTGCCATAATTTATGTGATTTTTTTAATTAATTAATTTTTACGGTTGCGTATTGTCTAAAAATGTGCCAATGCCCAATTTTTATCCTAAGCGGGACAATATTACCGCTTTTTGACGGCATTAAAACAAAAATGTCAGTCTGTGAGGCACAAACTGACATTTTTAAATATCGTAGGTAGAATATTTTAATTTTGTAAGACTATTTTTTTGACGACAGTTTTTTCTTTATTGGATGTTTTTATAATATATACTCCATTTGTAAACCCTTGTAAATTAAAGATTATTTGTTGATTGTTTGTACTTTCATTTAAAACAGTTTGCCCCATAAGATTTGTTATTTCAATATATGTTTTTTCCTTAGAGACTGTTTTAAAATATCCTATTACCAATCCATTAGTTGGATTTGGGGAATAAACAATATCTTCTTGTGTTGAGTTATTGTTTTCATACAAGGATGTCTCAATACTTGCGTAGTTACCTATTGTTACAAATGCAGAATTTGTTTTTATCGGGGGGTTATAATCGAAGTATATATCTACTGAGTTTTTAATAACGGTACCTAAAGGTGTGCCTGCTTTTGGCTCAATTTTAAATTTTACAAATCCGCGACTAAGTGGTTCATTAGAGGTAGAGTCCGATAAATCGATATTATTAAATGTAAATTTCAAAATAGCCTTTGCCTCACCTGATATTGAAAATGAATACGGATGAGAAGATGCGCCAAGCTCAATAGAAGCCATATTAAAATCAGTTGAAAGGGTATCGACGACAACAACTTTATAAGCAGTGTCAGAACCAGTATTTTGAAAATGAATGACATAATCTAATAATGTGTTTGGTAATATTATATGACTTGATCCAATTCCTTCTGGCGAATTTTCTTTTAAATTTGGGTCATAAGAATCACGGATGGGCATACAATCAATTTCCACATCGATACCTTCATCATCCATTGGGGCTTGATTAACCTGGTTAATACTGAATCCTCCAATGCTATTGGTACCACAGGCTTCAACTGTTTCTCTAGGATGACTGTTAGCTGAATGTTGTAAATTTTGATCTGCTTCTAAACGAATTGTTGCTCCGTTGGAAATGATATTCATGCGAAGACTATCTCCTGCATTTAATTGAAAATTCGATGTTTGTATTAATACATTGTCAAAATAAATACGGAACGGATTTGAAGTTGCCATATTACCAGCGCCATTGTTTTTAATAATAAAACGTACAGTATCATTTAAGCAAAACCCTTTCACCTTTATTTCAGATCCATCCCATCCAGGTCCAGTAGTTGAATCTATTAGACATTGATTGGCTGGTATTATCCAAGCTTTAGTACATTGTGTTAATCCTTTTATTCCATTAATGCATGCTACAGAATCTACAATATGTATTACGCCTTTTTGACCTGCTAATATGGTACCTATAATGAAAGTTAAACTACTATCAGCGCCATAAGAGTATGCAAAATCAGAAGAAAGAGGAGTTATATACTTGTCATATTTGACTCTTATTTGAACATTATTAGCTGGTGCAAATCCTTCATTAGTATAATATACTTTTGTATTGTTTCTATAGCAACGTCTTCTCCTATCAGAAGCAATATCAACGCGTAATAAAGGACATGGGCTATAATCAAGTCCGAAGTCAAACCCCGTCGTGTCGACAGGGTGGATTGCATTTAAATTTACGTTATAATTTATTGGACATGAATTAGTAATTAAGCCACTAAATCTTTGAGGTATGATGGGTTGTAATGTATAACTGAAGCTATTATATACACCAATAGAGTAAAAACCAGTATCGTTTGAAGAGCTATATAAATTTCCAGGCGATGCTATTAATGGCAAATTAAATTTAGGTTCAGTAGCAGTTTTAGCGCAGTCATGATTGTCGTCACCGTATATAAATCCTTTCACATAATGATCATAATGATGTTGAGGCATTAGAGGAGGGCAGGAACCAACAAGCTTTGTTGGTGATATTACCGTTGTTGTTGGAGATCCTAATCCTAATAATTGGCCATATGTGTTTTCGCCCCAGGCCCATATTGTTCCATCCCCTTTTAAAGCGAAAACACTTTTGGAATGGCTATTTAGCTCAACGATATTGTATAAATTATTTAGTTGAATTGGCGAAGACGAACTTATATAATTACCGGTTCCAAACAAGCCATTTTGATTAGACCCCCATGTCCAAATAGTCCCATCATTTTTTAATGCAAAATTACTAGGACCACCAGTAACACTTCTTATATTAATAATGTTACTAAGTCCAGGAATTTGTATAGGAATTGTTTGATTAATAGTATTACCAATTCCTAATTGTCCGTATGTATTATCACCCCATGCCCAAACAGTACCATCAGACTTTAAAACTAAAACGTGAGTGTAGCCAATAGCAACAGATATTGCATTAGTTATATTAGGTATTTGAATAGGCAAATATTGTATGGTGTTTGAAGTTACTCCTAATAGCCCAGAGCTATTGTCTCCCCATCCCCAAACAGTCCCATCTGCTTTTACAGCAAATCCATATGGTGGAAGTAAGGCTATTGAAACGACATTGGTTAAATTACTTATTTGTCGAGGAGTAGAAATAAAATTTGATATACTATCTCCTAGATAACCTGCCCCAATCCCCCATACTGTTCCATCAGCCTTTAAAACAAGCGCTTGTTCATGGTGAGTATATACTGCTACTATTTTGCCTAAAGTTGCAATTTGCACAGGAGAAAATTTTTGCATGGTAGTTCCATCTCCAAGCTGTCCTACATTATTATTCCCCCAAGCCCATAGTGTACTATCATACCTTAAAGCATAAGACTGGTCTACACCGCCAAAAACAGCTTTTACTTTATTTAAATTAGCTACACTTACAAATGCACCAGAAGTTCCTGGTATCCCATCTCCTAATTGCCCATAGAAATCCTGTCCAGTTGCTTTCACCGTGCTATCGCTACATAAAAATAACGTATGTAAATATCCTGCACCTATACTTTGTGCAGATATTTTTTTTGAGAATATCATTCCAAAAAATATAAAAACTCCACATATTAACGATAGTTTTTTCATGCTTTAATATTTTAGTAAATATAATTTGATTTAATGGAATAAAAAAATGTCAGCCTAATTAAAGAACTGACATTTTAAATATTAACTCTCCACTTAACAATGCTTAATATTGATACGTGAAAAATCGAAATTTTTACTTCCCTACTTTACTGCCATCATAAGCCCATTTAACCCAAATAGAGCCCCAGGTAAACCCTCCGCCAAAAGCCGATAATATGATGTTATCACCTTTTTTAAGTTGCTTTTCATAGTCCCATAATAACAAGGGAATAGTGCCCGCTGTGGTGTTACCATAGCGTTCAATGTTCATCATCATTTTATCCGGACTTAAACCCATGCGATTGGCTGTTGCTTCACAAATACGCTTGTTTGCTTGATGTGGCGCTAACCATGCAATATCATCCGCAATCAGGTGGTTTTTAGTCATGATATCGGCGCTCACTTCCGCCATATTAACAACAGCGTTTTTAAATACAGCTTGTCCTTCCTGATGTACAAAATGT
>JACMQU010000112.1 GCA_014376805.1 Bacteroidia bacterium | reverse complement strand
TGGCTAAGCAATTTATTCTATTTGCTTCGCTTCTTAATTCCAGGTTTCGGAAGTCCAATAATCCGTAGCATTTCGTTTGCTTTCTCCAATTTATCCGGGAATAAAACAACATTACTGTATTTATTCAGTGCCTTATCTATTCTTATTTTAGTATTCTTTTTTTTGTTTAATTCTTTTAAAGTTGCCACCTTACAAAGTTATAATATTTTACGACTTAATGAAAATGATGCGTACTCAAATACCTTATCAATTCCTCCCAGGCTTTATTAATAAATTTGGACACTGCGTCATGCTGTTTTGCCACTTATCATTTTGCTTTATTATGCCTGAGTGCTATTCCCGTGAGCAGTTTCATGCTATAGATTTTGCGCGTCTTTTTGGTTTGATTTTCTTTGTAGTGGAATTCATTTTGTAGGTTTTTAATTTACGTTGTTTAAAAAAATCACTTAGTGCTTTTTCTTCTTCAATTGTAAGTGAACCTTGCTCTCCGATGAAGTCTATGTCTAAATCTGTTTTTTTATTTTTCACATTGATCATTTGAAAAATATTTATTAATGAGTTTAACGGCTGTATCTTTTTTAGTTACTACTTGCGGTCTTTCGTAACTTCACTTTGTAGTTGCTTATGTTTGCACTAATCAATTAACCATCTTGTGAAAAATAATTTAGGAGTAGGGTTTCTCCATTCCCGAAGTCAAGTGTTAAGCTTGTTAATTCATTTTTTTGGCTTCCCGGTTTCCGTCACCATAATATTTTTCGGAGATTTGGTTTTCCCGGGTAAACACATTTCCAGGTAGCAGATTTAAAATAACCTTTGGCGAGTCAATCATGCGAAAACTACCAACTAAAAGGCTGTCTTAAATTTGCATATCCTTATCAGTTTTGATGAGAAGCGTCACCAGCAAATAAATAAGTACTAAAAAGACTTTTATAATAATAGAAGTTTTGAGCATACTATTTTATTTTATCTAATAATTTTTTATCATTTATGTTGGATATCTATTTTTCTGGTATAGCCTAAACTTTCCTACATACTTAAATCTACCAACATCCCTTCTGCGTCTCTGCGCCTCTGCGAGCTTTTTTCATTCCCCCCAAAGCCACAAATCACAAGCAGAATACCACTCACACCCAACATCAAATCTTCCCCATCAAAGCTCTCAACTTATCTGCAACATCATTACCAACCGGAGCAAGTGGCAGGCGCACCACATTTTTACACAGACCCATTTCGCTCATCACTAATTTTACGCCACCGGGATTGCCATCCAAAAAGATGCCTTTCATTATGTTATACAATTTGTAATGCAACTGCCTTGCTTCTTCAAATTTACCATCTAGGCCTAAACGTACCATACTCGTAAACTCTTTCGGATATGCCTGTGCAATCACTGATATGACACCACTCATACCCATAGCCAAAAAAGGGAGAGTTAAGTTATCATCACCCGATATAATATCAAAACCCGGAGGCTTCTCATTCAGCAAATCCATAAACTGTTCGGGGTTACCACTGGCTTCTTTTATAGAAACAAATTTCTCGCTTGCATTCGCGAGTCGGAGTGTGGTAGAAGCAGTAATATTACTACCGGTACGGCCTGGTACATTATATAAGATAATAGGCAGAGGTGCTATTTCCTGAACTGCCATATAGTGCTGAAAAATTCCTTCCTGGTTTGGCTTGTTATAAAATGGGCTCACAGATAATATGGCATCATAACCGGTAAAATCAAAAGCTTTAATGGTATCACAAACCTCCTGTGTGTAGTTGCCACCAATACCGGCAATAACTGGCACACGGCCTTTTGTTTGTTGCACTATAAAGTGATATACCTGTTTCTTTTCTTCCTTATTTAAGGTAACACTTTCTCCGGTAGTACCCAAGGCAACCAGATACTCCACCCCTCCGTTAATACAGTGTTCAATAATATTAGATAACGCATCAAAATCAATACTTAAATCCACTTTAAATGGCGTTATTAATGCAACTCCTGTTCCTCTCATATTGGTAAATTTATGGCAATATTAATTTTTTTATGAGCAATTGTTTACTTCTGTTTACAAAATATGACAAGGTTAGTTGTTTGATGATTGAAACATAAGTTTAATTATGTTATTTTTGTGGTGTGTACGCAATTGTAGATATAGAAACAACAGGGGGACATGCTAACCAGAACCGCATCACCGAAATTTCGGTTTACATACATAACGGCGAACGCATCATAGATCATTTTGAAACACTTATCAACCCTGAGATGCAGATTCCTGCCTACATACAGGCATTTACAGGAATAACTGATAATATGGTTGCACATTCGCCGGTCTTTGGTGAGATAGCAGCTAAATTATATGCCCTCTTAGCCGGTAATATTTTTATTGCACATAATGTTAATTTCGATCATAGCTTTATTAAACAACAATTGTCTGAATGGGGCTTTGACTTGCAGGTTAAAAAATTATGTACCGTAAGGCTAAGCAGAAAAATAGCTCCGGGTTACCGTTCTTACAGCCTGGGCAATATCTGTTCTGCTCTTGGAATTCATTTGGAGAACAGACATAGAGCCGGTGGAGATGCACTTGCAACTGTTGGTTTGTTTGAATACCTCCTCAAAAATGATCAGGACAAACACATTAATGATTCCTTAAAGCGCGGATCAAAAGAACAAAACCTTCCTCCTAACGTTAATAAAAGTGATTTTGAAAAATTGCCAAAAGCACCCGGTGTATATTATTTTGTAAATGATAAAGGTCTTGCGGTTTATGTGGGTAAAGCCAAAAATATACTGTCAAGGGTGGGGTCCCATTTTAGTGGTGATCTGAAGACAAAGCAAAAACAAAATTTTATGCGGGATATTCATGGGTTCAGCCATGTGCCAACGGGCAATGAGCTGCTTGCCATAATCCTTGAAAGTCATGAGATTCGCCGCTTATGGCCAGATGAGAACCGAGCTCAGAAAAGAGTTCCGCAGGTTTTTGGCTTGTTCGATTATCTTGATCAGAATGGCAAGATCAGATTTGGCATTGATAAAGTAAGAAAAGAACAAAGGCCACTGGTAACTTTTAACAGCCATAGTGCTGCGTTGCAGTACCTCAATGAACTTATTGCTGTTTATAACTTATGTCCTAAATTATGTAACAGCCAAACCAACAATGATACCTGCATTCAGATAAAACAAAATGTTTGCGATGGCTATTGTATGGTGCAGGAAAATGTGGCTGCTTACAACCAGAGAGCACAGGTATTTTTTGATAAATTAATGACAGAAAAAAAAGCTTATTATGTAATAGGTAAGGGTCGTAATTATAACGAACAATGCGTAATAGTTTATGAACCCGGAAACTATGTAGGGTTTACATTTACTTCTTTAAAAGATCAGTTGGATTTTGACATTGTTAAAGAAATGGCCCAGCCCTTGCGCCTCAATAGCCTTATGGAATCGGTTCTTGCGCCGGTGGTTAGCGGAGAAAAAAGCAAAGGCTATAAGGTATATACCCAAATGAAAATCGCCGTTGTATAATCTTCCATTACCGATACCCCACAGCGGGGTGCCATGCGCACGGTATGCGAAAAGGAGTGCCTTGCGCATGCCATGCGAACACCCGTCTCTCATAGCAACTTTCCCCCATCAGGCACTTTACATTGGGGCTGCGCCAACACAATATTTCCACGTGTATCTTCAAAACCCGTTACCAGAAACTCTGAAATAAATCCCGCTATTTGTTTAGGTTCAAAATTAATGACTCCAATAATTTGTTTACCTATTAATTCATCAAGGGTATAATTCACGGTAATTTGCGCACTGCTTTTTTTGATGCCAAACGATCCAAAATCAACCCAAAGTTTGTAAGCCGGTTTCCTCGCTTCATCAAATGGTTTAACATCAATGATGGTGCCCACCCGCAGTTCAACCTCAAGAAAATGATTAAATGAAATTGGCGTGTTGAGAGATCTGTTTGATAGCATAAGGAGGGAATTAGTTATTGATGGTTAATTATTGATGGGTTAATTTTTGATTTTCAATTGTAATTGAAATCCGGTGTCATACAAAATAACCAAAATTTATTGTAAAGCTACGGATCACAATGTCATAACTCCTAACTCCTAACTCAAAACTTATAACGGTTACTCAGACAACTCCAGCCACCGCAACTCTTTTTGATCAAGTTGCTTTGTAAACTGTTCTATTTCCCTGCTCCAGCCTGTTAGTTCTTCATGGTTGCTGCTACCATTGGATAAGTGGTGTTCCAAATCGGCTTTTTTTAGTTGCAGGCCTTCTATTTCCATGCCCAGTTCTTCCAGTTCTTTTTGCTCTTTGTAGGATAATTTTTTCTTTTCAACTTTTAACACAGCGGAAGATACTACTGCTTTTGCAGCCGGCTTATTTTTTTGATTTAATGCCTGTTTATTAGCAATGGCAATTTGTTTATTATCTTCCAGTTCATTTATATAATCCTGATAATTTCCATTAAAGTCGCGGATCTTTCCTTCGCCTTCAAATACAAAAAGTTTATCAACGAGCGTATCCATAAAATACCTGTCGTGCGTAACCACCAGCAGGCAGCCTTCAAAACCTTCCAAAAACTCTTCCAGTACATTTAATGTTTCAATATCAAGGTCGTTGGTAGGCTCATCTAATACTAAAAAATTTGGTTTTTTCATTAAAATAGTGAGCAGATAAAGTCGTCGTTTTTCGCCACCACTTAAGGAGCTTACATAGTTGTGTTGCGTTTTAGGGTCAAACAAAAACAGCTTAAGCATGCCTGCAGCCGTTAATTTCTGACCTTTTCCCATCTCCAGATATTCTGCAATATCTGTGATCACTTCTATTACACGTTTATCTTCCTTTATGGGCAGACCCTGTTGTCCATAATAACCATATTTAACAGTATCTCCTTTTGAAATTTTTCCTGTATCCTGCATCTCTAAACCCAAAAGCATATTCAAGAATGTACTTTTGCCTACCCCGTTTTTCCCAATCACACCTATGCGTTCTCCCGGCGTAAATAAATAAGTAAAGTTATCAACTATTTTCTGATCACCATAATTTTTTGTAAGATTATACACCTCAAGAATTTTCTTACCCATGCGTTGCATTTGCATGTTAATTTCCACTACCGACTCATCTTTTCTGAAGGCTGCTTTCTCTTTTACATCGTAATAGGCATCAATACGACTTTTAGATTTTGTGGTACGTGCTTTTGGTTGCCTGCGCATCCATTCCAGTTCTTTACGTGCCAGTTTGCGGGCCTGGTCTGCTTCTTTGGCCTGATAGGTTTCCCGCTGATCTTTCTTCTCTAAAAAGTACGCATAATTGCCTCTGTACACAAACAGTTGCCCAAGGTCGAGTTCAATAATTTCATTGCATACATTATCCAGAAAATACCTGTCATGTGTTACCACCAACAGCGTAACATCCTGAGATTTTAAATAGCCTTCCAGCCACTCAATC
Source organism: Bacteroidia bacterium (assembly GCA_014376805.1). GTDB lineage: Bacteria > Bacteroidota > Bacteroidia > UKL13-3 > UKL13-3 > B1. Next base: position 49,483 of record JACMQU010000112.1, on the reverse strand, counting down.
ATTTGTATATCCAGGTGATTGGTGGGTTCATCCATAATCAGCATATCCGGGCTCTGAATCAATACCCTTGCCAGAGCCAACCTTTTTTTCTGACCACCACTTAAGGAGGTAGTTGGCTGATGCAGGTGATGATGCAGGTTTAATTGTGTTAATATGGTATGAACCCGTGCTTCAATATCCCAGGCATTCATGGTATCCATTTGTTCCATACAATCCTGAAGCCTGTTTTGTAGTTTAACATCATCCGGTGTTTGTTCTATATCTTCCAGCACCAGTTCATATTCAGCAACCACTTTCAGTAATTCGTTATCCGAATTAAACACGGCCTGCCATACTGTATCCAGATCTTCAAAAGAGGGTTCCTGTTCAAGGTATGCCCATTTAATATTTTTGTCTATGGTAACTGAGCCCGCGTCGGGTTCGTCATTTTGGGTTAACAGGTTCAGCAGAGATGTTTTACCTGTGCCGTTTTTAGCAATCAGGGCAACACGCTCACCTTTTACCAGTGTAAAAGTAATTCCTTCAAAAAGTATTCTCTCTCCAAATCTCTTGGCCAGGTTCTCGGCACGCAAATAATTCATACTGCAATTTTAGGCTTATTCTATCAATGTATCTCTATTTTATCTGATCCAAAACATTATTGTTTTATCGTTTGTAGTTATAAAATCCGCATATTGCGGCCCTAAATATAAATCATGTTTTTTTATTGGGCAGTATCAGTTTCGGATATGATATTTGCCGATTGAGCAAAATACTATTTTTAATGGGTTTGGTTCAAACCTTTATAACTTTTAGCTTGTACTTATGTTTAAATTTCATACGATAGAAGAAGCCATTCAAGATATTAAAAATGGCAAAATGATCATTGTTGTTGATGATGAAGACCGTGAAAATGAAGGTGATTTTTTAACGGCTGCACGAAATGTTACCCCTGAAATTATTAATTTTATGGCCAAAGAAGGACGTGGCTTAATCTGCGCCCCTCTGATTGAAAGCCGTTGTCATGAATTAAAATTTGATATGATGGTAAATGATAATACAACTTTGCATGAAACACCATTTACAGTGTCAGTAGATTTATTGGGTAAAGGTTGTACTACAGGCATTTCTGCACAGGATCGTTCTAAAACGGTTCAGGCATTAATTGATCCTGATAGCAAGCCTCAGGATTTCGGTAAGCCCGGACATATTTTTCCGCTAAAGGCTCGTCCGGAAGGGGTACTTAGGCGTGCAGGACATACAGAAGCGGCGATAGATTTTGCACGTTTAGCAGGTTTTGAACCGGCAGGTTGTATAGTAGAAATTTTAAATGAAGATGGTACAATGGCCAGAGTGCCGGATCTGATACGTATTGCAGAAAAATTTGATATGAAGCTGGTTACGATCAAAGATCTTATTGCTTACCGCTTAAAAAATGAGTGCCTTATTCAGCGAATTATTTCAGTTGACATGCCTACACATTATGGCGATTTTGTGCTAACTGCTTTCAAACAAATTGATACCGGAGAAGAACATATTATTTTGCAAAAAGGTACCTGGGAAGAAAACGAACCAGTGCTTGTACGGGTGCATTCATCGTGCATTACCGGAGATATTTTCCATTCAATGCGCTGCGATTGCGGCGACCAGTTACACAAGGCAATGGAGATGATTGAAAAAGAAGGTAAAGGATTGATACTTTATATTAATCAGGAAGGCAGGGGCATTGGACTTACCAATAAACTTAAGGCTTACAAACTTCAGGAACAAGGATTAGACACTGTTGATGCTAACTTGCAATTGGGCTTTAAAATGGATGAACGCGATTATGGAGTTGGCGCTCAGATATTGCGTGAAATGGGGGTTCATAAAATGCGTTTAATGACGAATAATCCAACTAAACGCGCCGGACTTATTGGCTATGGATTAGAGATTGTTGAAAACGTTGCGCTGGCAGTTACACCCAATCCGCATAACAAAAAATACCTCGATACTAAAAGAGATAAAATGGGACATGAATTAAAAGCGGAATAAAAGGTAATTAGCATGCATAATATTTATTCAAATGACTGTTAAACACAGATTCAATTTTAAAAATTATTTAATATGGATACCTTTGGCTATCGGTATTTTTTGGAGAAGTGATGCTTTGGCTTGTTGTGAGGGCCAATGGATTGAAGTGCTTCCCCGAAATTCGCATATTGCCGCAAATTCCCTCTTCTTGCTTAGCTTTTCGGAGCGTGATTATAAATTTAAAAATACAATTCCCCATTTTTCTTTCTATGCTTTTTCCACCAAAAGAGGCAAAATTAAATTAGAGATAAAACAAATATATTTTGCTGAATCAAATGGACAGATTTTGTTAAAACCGGCCTCTGCATTTCAGCTTAATGATAGCATTCTTCTCTTAGTTTTATTGCCATCCGCTACTGATTCGGTTTTAGGAAATATATTTAAAGGTTATGTTGAATCGAAAAGATGGATAGTAACCGGTAAAGTTGATAAAAATGCGCCTCAATGGAAATCTGATTCACTTACCTTTTCTATCCATGACGCCCGCCAATCTTCAGCACCCACTTTGTCGGTTTTTTTTGCGTGCCCTATTACCGATAATTCATTTTCGGACCTGACTTTTAAGTTTTACGATCTAAAGTTATATCCTGTATTTTATGAAGTAACCTTGAACAAGGAGACGTTTATTTGTTCAGATCATAATCTCGGCATGGATATATCATGGGGTATGTGCGGCAATACCTTTGCTGATCCTAAAGTGAAAATTAATGAAGTTACCATAAAACCTTTTGACAGCAGTGGGAATTATGCGGGTGCTAAAACGATTATTTTTTCATTACCCTGAGTTACCTTCGTCCGAAGCTAATAAATAGCATACACCTTTCAAATGAATCCTGCCTACAAAAAATATTTAGACACGGCCTATCAAAAGCAGTTGGAAAACAAGAAGTTTCTGGAGAAACTTAAGAAGCAGCGAATATCTAATCTGGATCAAACCATAAACCGGTTAAACGATGAGGCATTTGAGGAAATAGACTGTATGCAATGTGCTAATTGTTGCAAAACAACCGGACCTTTGTTATTAAATAAAGATATAGACCGGCTGGCAAAAGCCTTTAAAACAAAACCATCTTTATTTGTAGATCAATACTTAAAAATTGATGAGGATAAAGATTATGTTTTTAAACAAATGCCCTGCGTATTTTTAGGCGATGATCATTATTGCAAAGTTTATGAAAACAGGCCTAATGCCTGCAGGGAATATCCGCATACACAACAAAGAGACCAGTTGCAAAAGCTTAAAATCACTTTTAATAATACCCTTATTTGCCCGGCTGTGGCGAAGATTGTTGAGGAGTTGAAGAAGACAGTTGACAAATAACTTCATTATAAATAAATAAAGCCATTACCCGCAACCCACCCGCTTAAGCCAAAAGCGATGTGCAGGATTGTCGATGGATTCAAAAACTACATACCTTAGGTTTATAAAGTAGAAGTTTTTACCTGATGAAGTTACTGAACATCCTGGATATTATTGCAGGCATGAAGCAAATTTATTAGAGCAAGCAGCAGATATTGCCCGCAAAATGCAAAAGTATTTAAGATTGCATAATTTCAGATTAGATATAGGTGTAAATGATGTTACGGGATTAACCGGATTAAAAATTATTGATGCCGTTTGTAAAGGTGAATTGAATTCTCAAAAATTTGCCTCCTTAAGAAATGGCAATTGTAAAAAATGAGAAGAAGAGATAACAATGGCACTACTTACAAATGGTAAATATCATTATCTCTTTGCTTTAAGACACGAATACAAAATATATATTAATCTTCAATTTAAAATTGTTGAATGCGATGTGCAAATTGAAAAAATGCTACCTAAGAAAAATGATAATGATGAAGGACAAAAACAAAATAATTTATAAAAAAAGTGTACAGGAGAATCAATATAAACACACCGAAAAATATTGACATAAATTTACTTTCCATTATACTTCTTGAAGGATTTTTTTTTACTTACTGATTAGAGTAGATTTATTTGCTAGATATTTATTTCAATAAAATAGAACAGATATACAAGAAGTCCCTGAAGGAGCATTGTACCATCTAAAATTCCATAATGATAATATGGGAGGAGTCTTATTTTTTTGTTATTTAAAAACAATAAGGTACTGAAGGCAGAAATGATAAATGCGAAAAGGATGCCTGTTGATCCTGTTTTTAAATAATGGATAGTAGAGATGATTACAAATAAAACAATACTACTATTGGCAAATGTTATTGATTTTTGTTCACCTATAAGCAGGGGGATTGTTTTTAACCCGTATTGTTTATCTCCTTCCATATCTCTAATGTCGAATGGGATTGTAATGGCGAGGATAAAAAGAAAACGTTCAATAAGGATTATTGTTCCCTGCACCTTACTAAAAGAAATGGGTGTGTGTATAAGTGGTAACAAAACGGTTAGTGCCGACCATATAAAAGCGATCATAAAAACCTTTAAACCTGGGACCTCCCGAAGTCTAAAAAATTTTACAACCGGGAATGAATAAAACAATGTTAATAAACCAATAGGAGCCAATGCAATAAGCACTGCTTTTTGAGCCAGAAACAAGGAGATTATAAATCCGATAGCAGATAGCGCAACTACTATATAAAACAGTATTAAATGCTCTTTTACCCAATGATGTTTTTCGTTGTTTAAAGCTTGTTTGTTGGTTACAACAGTAATAAACCGATGCAAATTATATTCAAATAAAGTGGCAAAGAAAATAATAAATAAATACGGATGCCATTGCGGATTCATACCCAATTGAATTTGTGTTTCAATAGCAAGAAATACTGCCGCTAATGCTATAAAAATATTTGATTTAATCATAAGCCAATAAGGTTCAAAATTAAATGATTACAATTGGTTTTAAACAAGTCGTTTTTTTTTAGACCGGTAAATAAAAAAAATTACAAAACTATCTGAACAATACGCATTAGTTTATTGTTAAAATAATGCTTTAAATAAGGCAATGGGATAAAAAAAAAGCGCAATGAACAATATCACCGCGCTTTTATTATATGTGAAGTAAAATTATTACCTGTGTATTTCCTGTCCATTATGCTCTTTCCATTTATTTTCAAAGTAATCTGCATCTTCATCATTGCGGGGATGCACGCCCATAACTACATGACCCTCTTTTATGCCTGATTCGTATTTTTTTGCGCGGTCTTCTGGTATCCCTGAGCCTACCAAAGCACCAATTACTCCACCGGTTATACCTCCTGCGCCCACGCCTGCTAAACCGGCTGCTATAGGCCCGGCAACAACAAGGCCAAGTCCGGGTAAAATAAGACTGGTTCCAATTGCGGCAATTGCACCTACTATTGCACCAATGGTACCACCTATCAGAGATCCTTTACCTGCATCTTCTGCTGCCTGAGAGCCTACTTCGGTTTTCTCCATGTCTCCTGAATAATGTTTTTTACGGGTTTCGTCAGACATAACTAAATTGATATCGTCTTTTGTGTACCCTCTCTCATGCAAAGTATGATATGCTTTTGCGGTACTTTCTGGAGTTATGAACATACCTGTTAAAAGCTTACGTTCAGATTTACTGTTGTTAGAAGACGTTTGGTTTTGATTGTTTTCCATAATAATGATTGTTTAATTAATTATAAATTATACAAATTTTAGTAAGAAACAATTGAAAAGTGTTATATAATTTTTAGTAATAGGTTGTATGATTCACATATTATTAATCCTGGTGTTTTAATTACATTAACAGGTATCATGAAAGAAGTATTAGTATCTAAAAATGTGTACTTTTGATATTATTATCTGAAAATATTATGGACGTTACAATAAATGAAAAGGAGAGACTTGAAGCACTTTATGAAATGGAAATACTTGATACTCCTGCTGACGGGAGTTTTAATAAACTTACCAAGCTTGCAGCGAAAATATTTAATGTTCCCATTGTCATTATTAGTCTCGTGGATTCTGACAGAATTTGGTTTAAATCGCATTTTGGTTTAGAAACACAGCAAATAGGTAAAGATCTTGGCTTGTGCGCTTCGGCTATTTTATCGGATGATGTATATTTGGTAGAAGATGCCAGAAATGATTTACGCTGTTTAAGTAATCCGCTTGTTGCAGGCGATTTTGGGTTACAGTTTTATGCAGCAGCACCATTAAAAACTAAAGAAGGTTATAATCTGGGAACATTTTGTGTGCTTGATAAACGACAGCGGTATATCAACTCAGATCAACAGGAAATGCTAAAGCAAATGGCAAGTATTGTCATTGATGAAATGGAATTGCGGATTCAATCACGTAAGGTTATCAGGAAATATAAAACAAGAATTGAAGAACTGGAGAATAATCTATAACTATTCTTCAACCTAAAGGGAGATGAGAGATGAGAGATGAGAGATGGGAGATGGGAGATGGGAGATGAGAGATGGGAGATGAGAGATGAGAGATGAGAGATGGGAGATGGGAGATGAGAGATGGGAGATGAGAGATGAGAGATGGGAGATGAGAGATGAGTAAAGAGATATGGGTTTAGAGATAATTAAGGCATAGCTGAAAATACAATATTGTTCTGTTTTATATTTGGAGTTTAGGAATAATAGGAATTACCTGAAGAATTTCTAATAAAACCTGAAGGAGAAATTCTTCTTCTTAATGTCTTTTTGCTAAATCAACAAAATATAACTTATAAAAATGTTGAATTGATGTTTTGTATTTTATGGAGCTATATAATCCCGCAACAACAACTAACTTTTCAACAAACCCTAAACGACTTTGATGTTATAAGAAACAGGGGGAGAAAATTATCTATAACGGACTATAATACGCTGCATAAAAATGATCTTGCTTTTTTTAAAAGATGAATTGTTAAAATCAACTTATAAGCATCGTATTGTTATTACACACCATGTTCCAACACGCAGCCATTATCCTCAACAATACATAAACAGCCATATTAACAGTGCATTCGCATCAGAACTACATGGATTAATAGAAAGTACAAATGCAAATTACTGGATGTATGGGCATCATTATTGTAATGTCCTTCCTTTTAAAATAGGCAATACCACAATGGTTACTAACCAACTGGGTTACGTTATGCGAGGTGAACAGCACTTATTTAAACATGGGGCTGTTAGGGTAATATGAAATTGTAATTATAACCTGAATTCGGTTTTGGAAATAAAATGAGTAGTTTAAAATTATAAATAACCAAGCTCAGTTAATTAAACATACATCCTGAACTTGAATTTTATACAGTTGTTAAAACGATTTTTTCAGCCTTAAACCAAACAGCACTGCTGAAAAAATTATATGTAAACATACACTGATTAAAAATAACAGGATCACGCTCCCTAAGGTTGGATCAGAAATAAAATAAAAAAACAGAAGTACGCCAAAGCATGAATCGGTTTTATCTAACAACGCATAAAGCCATCTGTATTTTGGTGCTGCTCCACCTGCTGCAATACCCTGCCTTCTTTTGTACCAGGAGTTAGGTAATTCAAATAACATATAAATAAAGCCGTATAGGGCTCCAATAAAAAAGTTATGTGATAAAGAATGTAACTGTAAATATATACCGGCCAGCATTACAAAAAGGCCATTTAATAAAGTAAGCACAAAAAAGCCCCGAACGGTTTTATTTGGGCCGTATAATTTTTGAGATACTGCGATTTGAAGCAAAGGCAGCCAGTTTTTTTTAACTACCACCATATGTAATATGTTAGAAATAATTAATGGAATAATTAAAATTAACAGGTCTTGTTTTAACAATATGGTAAAATTTAATGATATAAAGGTAAGAATTCATTTAAGGCAAGCAAGTTTTTGAATTGTATTTAAAAATGACGGCGTAAAAAATCAAAGCCGAATTTAATATTTCTCACCAAACTTCAATTCGTCCTGAACTGTTTTAGGGGTATAACCAAAACGCCACGTTATGCCTATATAAATAATTTGTGATTTGCGTTTGTTATATGTTTTCTCATAGATCAACAGTGTGTTAATTTCACTTTGCCACCTCAATGTATTAAACAGGTCATGCTTTAGCCTGGCATTGAGAACAAAAACAGGAAAAATAATTTCCTGCGGGGTTAGCTGTGCGGTAGGGTAATTGCCATTAAATTGTACAACTGTAGATTTTGTAACCGTAAAATTTGCACTTAGTTTAGCAGTTCATAAATGGGCAGATTTGTTACTTGTATAGCCAAAATTAAACGCATCATTTTCAGTATAAAATACAATAGCATTAAAATTCAGTGAAAGAAATTCCTTTGCCTTTCCTGTAACTATAAACTCAAGTCCGGCAGCTTTGTTTGATGATAGATTTGCAAAAGTGGTAAGAAAAACCGTATCGTTCACGTAGCGGGATATTTCAGTAAATCCATCATAAATGTACCTGTGATATAAGGTTGGGAACAGTGAATATTTCTTTTGTTTTATACTATAGCCAAATTCAAATGAATGAATTTGTTCGGGTTTAATATTCGGATTTCCTGCGTTGATGTTTCTTGGATTGGTGTATTCTGGAAATGGATTCAGTTCATCTTCATCGGCCCGGTTTATGCATTTGCCATAGCTTAACATAGAGCCAAAAACCGGTTATTTTTAAAAAATTGCTGCAAGTATTTTTATCCCTGTTAAGAGTTTTCACTGATTTTAATTTTCACCTAATGCCGGTAGCAGTCAAGCTTATTTAATAATTTTAATAGCACAAACATATTCCCATTTGAATGTCAGTTTTTTCTTAATAACTTTTAAAAAGAGTTTTGTAAAATTGACCCATGAGTTTAAGGAAGTTTTTTCAGAAAAAGGTTTTGGAGGCGGGCTGTGATGAAGCGGGGAGGGGCTGTTTAGCGGGGCCTGTGTTTGCTGCGGCTGTTATTCTTGATCCGAAAAAAAGTATTAAGGGGTTAAATGATTCTAAAAAACTTAGTGAACAAATGCGTTATAGTCTTCGTTTTGAGATTGAACAGAATGCATTATTTTGGGCAGTTGGAAGTTATTCAAACCTGGAGATTGACGAGGTAAATATTTTAAAAGCTTCGTTTTATTCTATGCACCGGGCCCTCGACCAATTAGGTGTTGAACCTCAGTTATTGCTTATTGATGGTAATCGCTTTATTCAATATAAAAATGTAGCACACACCTGCATAATCAAGGGAGATGCAATCTTTCAGAGCATTGCCGCCGCCTCTATACTTGCTAAAACTTATCGGGATGATCACATGCTCCTTTTGCACGATGAATTTCCGCATTATTCATGGGATCAAAATAAAGGTTACCCTACAGAAAAACATCGGAAAGGCATTAAATTACACGGTACCACTCCTTATCACCGCATGACTTTTACTTTGTTAAAAGGGGAGTAGCAAATGTTTAATTTTTTTGGAAATCTATAGAATTAAAAGTGATTTAATTTACCCTAAATACATCAAAAAAGTAAAAATTAAATGGATTAAGATGCTACTTAATTTTTATTTATTAGCCCAAAGTTATAAAGATTATGGATAAGGAATAATGGAAGCTTAACGAAAATATTCTAATTTATTATTAAGTTTATGCAAAGCAGCCCTGGCAATAGTTTCCCTAAACTATGGATATGGTTTGTTTTTTTATTTGCCGGAAAATATTTTTTAAAAGAATTAAATGTTAACTTTTAATTAAAAAAGTTTGTGATATATTCCGAAAGTTTTAATGGCTTATAAAATAGTACATGTCCCCATTCAAAAATAAAGTAGTTATCATCACCGGAGCCTCATCCGGTATTGGAAAAGCATTGGCTTTACAAATGGCTGACGACGGTGTTCAATTAATTTTGGCCGGGCGGCGGATGGATGAATTGATTGCGGTGAAAATTCACTGTGAAACTAAAGGAGCTAAATGTATTACGCTATTTATTGATATGGCTGAACCGGATACTATAGCAACTTTTGCAATAGCGGTCTCCAGGATGTTTAATTGTGTGGATATACTCATAAATAACGCAGGTATAAGTCAGCGTTCGCAGGCAGAACTAACCGGAATAGAGGTGGATAGAAGGATAATGGAAGTGAATTTTTTTGGACAGGTAAATTTAACAAAATTATTATGGCCTATGCTTCTAAATGCTACACATACAAATATTGTTTTAATTAGCAGTGTTGTTGGTACTTTTGGTTTTCCGCAAAGGAGTGCTTATGCTGCCTCTAAACATGCGCTCGAAGGTTTTTTTGAATCCTGGAGTTTGGAGAATCAGCATAAAAATATTCACTTTACCACCATCTCTCCCGGACGCATCTTTACCAATATTTCTTATGCAGCCCTAAAGGCAGATGGAAACCCGCATCAGCAATTAGATGATGGGCAGGCTAATGGAATTAGTTCTGAAACCTGTGCAAGGAAAATTATTAGTGGTATTATCAGTAATAAACGCAAAGTATATGTTGTACAACAGGAGTTATTATTAATTATCCTGCGTAAATGTTTCCCGTATTTATTTTTTAAACTCGTAAAAAAACTTAAACTATCCTAACTCTTTATGGCATTTATCTCCGGAATTCAGCAAGTAGGAATTGGTTGTAGCAATGCTACCACAACTTTTGCATGGTTAAGAAAGACCTTTGGGCTAAACGTAAAAATATTTGATGATGAAGCAAAGGCAAACTTAATGAGCCGTTATACGGGTGGAACAGTGCATTCCCGCCGGGCTATTCTGGCTATGAATATGAATGGTGGAGGAGGAGCTGAGATCTGGCAATTTACAAGCAAAGTGCCAACGGCCGGAAAGAAAATTCACTGGGGTGATCATGGTATCAATGCAGTTAAGTTTAAATCTACTGATATTGAAACAGCTTATGCCAACATTAATTATGATGCTGCCTGCACCTCACCGCTGCCTGGCCCTTCCGGGCAATCTACTTTTCTAGTAAATGATGAAGATGGCAACCGGTATCAGGTGGTAAATGATTCATCGTGGTTTAGAAATGAAACATATATGATGGGAGGTGTTTGTGGTGCAATTATTGGGGTAAACAATATTGATCTGTCCATCGCCTTCTATCAGAATGGATTCGGTTTTTCCAAAGTTATTTATGATGTAACAGGTAAGTTTAATGATTTGGGGGAAGATAGTAAAAATCAGAATTTCAGGAGAGCATTATTAATTTTTGAAAACCCTTTTAAAGGCCCTTTTAGCAAGCTTTTAGGCAATATTCAAATAGAACTGATCCAATCTCTTGATCGCAAAGGAGAGAAGATCTACGAAGGCCGTTTCTGGGGTGATCCGGGATTTATTCATTTGTGTTTTGATGTGGAAAATATGAATACGTTAAAAGCAAATCTGGAAAGATTGCGTTATAAACTTACTGTGGATAGTGGCAATACTTTTGATATGGGTGAATCTGGTGGAAGATTTGCATACGTGGAAGACCCTGATGGCACACTCATAGAAATGGTAGAAACACATAAAGTACCTTTGATAAAAAAACTCGGCATTTACTTTAATCTAAAAAAACGCAAAACTCAAAAACCTCTGCCTTACTGGATGGTAAGTTTACTGGGTTTGAATAAGGTAAATGATTGATAGGTATATTTGTTTGAATGATTGATGAGTTTATCAGGAATTTTAATTTATAAGAAAACAGATAAAACCAACAGGATCAATAGTAAGTAAACAGGCCACAAAAACAAGAACAAACCAAAAGAGATAGAATCAAAGAATAGTTTTGATTTTATAAGTTGTTTAGTAATGTTACCACATGCAGCATATAGAGGCCAGAAGAGTAGTGTTTGTTTAAGGCGCATTGAAGTTGAAAATGTAGCTGTTGCAGAAAGTTCATGCAATCCATTTATAACTTCAGGTGCGGATTTATTTTCTTTAACGAGCTGTTGAAACTTTGCCCTGAACTTATGATGAAAAGGTGTATCTTCTATCATATCTTTATTAATATAAATAAGGTCTATTAATGCTACCGAAATTTTTTGGTTGAATGTTTTTACAAAAAAAGCCTCACTGTCGTTTTCCGGAAATTCTTTCGCCGTAACCGGTTTGCCAATATTAATCAGAATGTTTTTACCTCCGCCAGAATAATGTTCATAGGTAAGTCCGATAGGTATTACCTGTAATTCTTTAGCAGGAGTATTACTGTTCCATGCTTTTAGGGCAATTCTGGCCGGACCTTTTTTCAGACTTCGCAATTCCCAATTATTTTCGCTTAAGCCTTCAGCAAAAATAAGCACAATTTTACGTTCCTTTAAGATAGCCTGACAGGCATCGAAAGTTTCCGTGTTCTTGCTCAGGTTATTTTTACCTTCAGATAAACGGTAAACGGGTAACATATGTAATGCCTTTAACACTGGCAATATTATTTTATTTTGGAAGGCGTCGCCTCTTGCCAGAAAATAGGTTGACCTGTTAAGATAGGCACCTACAAGCACCGCATCCAAAAAAGAATTGGGATGATTAATAGTAAGCAGCAAAGGTACATTAGCAGGAATATTTTCCATGCCACTTACAACAATTTTGCCGTAATAAAATTTGCTGGTAAAACGGGTTAGGTATTTGCAAATATTATAGAAGATCATAAATAGGGAGACATACCATTATGTTGGGCATTTAATTAAATGTGCAATAAACAAGGAATATTGTAAATTACATAATTAAGTATTCAGTAAGATAAGAATGTTAAACCAAAAAATTTCAGACGATCAATATAAAACATCCTGAACGTTTACTTTTAAAGTAACAACTCAAATTTATGCTTGTCCGGTAGGGCCGCCAAAATTCATAGGAAATGGGGGCATTTGTTCATTAATACTAATATCTCCATGTAAGTCTTCGAATTTGTTTACATTATCGCCCAATGCCATTAACAAACGTTTTGCATGATCGGGAGTGAGCACAATTCTTGCTTTAACTTTAGCCTTGGGAACTCCTGGCATCACCCTTACAAAATCTATCACAAACTCACTTGTTGAATGTGTTATAATAGCCAGGTTTGAATAAATGCCTTCCGCCATTTCTTCACTTAATTCTATTTGCAACTGTTGCTGATTTTCGTTGTTTTCCATATCAATTTTAATTTGAAGCGAAAATAGTAAATATTTATGAAAGCCCAATTGAACAAGATTAATATGTTTACGGGTATTTAAATAGTATTATTAGTTTATTTAGTTTAAGCATTATCATAGTTAATATTACCTGAGATAATTTTAAGGGATTGCAACTAATTCAACTTTACTGAAAACCATTAACATAATACCTTTCCTGCTTTTTAAAGGTGTTTTACAACCCCACCAATTAGGCTGTAGCTTTATTTTTTTTGATGGAGGGATGTTGATCGTGAATGCTAATTTTTTTCCATCATTGCTCCAGGCAATCCTGTTGGTTATTTTGGTAACTGTAAGGGTGCTTCTTATTTCCCTATCTTCATTAAATGCTATCATGCTTAAATTAAAAGTATCCGCTTCTTCAATGCGAGAAAGCCACGTTCGCCGTTCTGGTAATGCCATTGTGTGGAGATAGAATCGGCAATTGAAGGAAAATATTTTAATACAAAAACATCCTACAATGCCCAGGTCGTGTATTCATTAAATATGCTTATGCCAGGATAACCGGAGTGATCATCCCACCTTTCATAATTTATTTTTGATTTGAGATCCTTATAAGAATTGTCGGAGATTGGGTTCACACAACCATGGTCGGCTTCGGTAAATAAGGTGTGTATTTCTATTGCCCTTTCTGCTTCATCGGGTTTTCCACCAGGGTTATCAATTAATGTAAGTGCCGTTGTAGGGAAATCTGCCACCACAGTATTACTTATGTCTCTATGGCAATTCATCCTGTAAACCAATGGCGATAAAATTATTTTGTATTGATGTTGTTGTGAACTTTTTTTTATGATGCCACATTCCGTTTTAAGAAAATCCATCATTTCATTAAGCATATAATAATTGCTGTAGTTGTGAATGATGCTGTCATAAAATGATCGGTGGTTGTTATAAAATATTCTGAAATTAGATTGCGTTATAAAATCGTTTATAAGCTTTAGGTTCTTGTCAAATGGCTTATGACCGTGATTTGCATGAAAACCGGATTCCCGTTTAAGAAGATTGTTCTTATCAATGGTAAATGCTACTGCATCCGTTCTAAAACTTAGGTAATCTTCCCACAATAAGCGCGAGTAATTTACTTTTTTTAGTAACAAATGATTTTTAACGGGTTCAAAAAATGTGATAACATCTTTATAATACCTGCTGTGTTTCTGTACCTCCCAGTTGTCATTTATACCATAATCTGTAAGCGCAAGAATTATGTTTGAAAGCTCATAACTTTCAGGTATACTGATTTCAATTACGTTCTGCGATTTTAAGTTGCATGAAATGAGAAAAAAAAAGATGAACAATATTTTATTTTTTATTTTAGAATATTTTTAAACTATTGCATAAGTAAAACAAGAAACAGTTTACATCATTGCCTTAATACACTTTATAACTTAATACAAACATTCTTAACTTCGGTAAAAAACCTCAACGCTTCCAGTCCGCCTTCCCTGCCTACTCCGCTTTGTTTTATGCCTCCAAAAGGTGTTCTTAAATCGCGCAACAACCAGCAGTTTACCCATACAATACCACTTTTTACATTGGCAGCCATGCGGTGTGCCCTGCTTAGGTTTTCTGTAAACATCATGGTTGCCAAACCGTATGTTGTGCTATTGGCCATCATCAAAACTTCTTCTTCCGTATCAAAAGGTTGTAAGGTAACAACGGGTCCAAAAATCTCTTCCCGGTTGGTTCGGCAATCAAAACTTAAGCCTTCAATTACTGTGGGTTCAATAAAGAAACCATTGGCACACCTGCCTATCGGTTTATAAATATTGCCACCGGTTAAAACAGTACCACCTTCCTGCTTTGCCAGTTCTATATAACTTAAAATTTTATCAAAGTGCACCTTACTTGCAATAGCACCTACTTTGGTATCATCAAGTAAGGGGTCACCTATTTTTAAATTGCTTACCTGTTTTATATAAGCCTCTTTAAATTTATCATAAATACTTCTTTCAATAAACAAACGCGAGCCGCATAAACAAATCTCTCCCTGGTTGGTAAAGCTTGCCCTAACACTTTCTTTTACGGCCTTATCAAAATCGCAATCGGCAAAAATAATATTGGGGTTTTTACCACCAAGTTCCAATGATAATTTCTTAAACATAGGTGCTGCAATCCTTGCTATTTCGGCACCGGTTTTTGTTCCGCCTGTAAATGAAATGGCTGTAATTTTTTCGTGCGCTACTATGGCTGATCCAACCTTTGGTCCGAGGCCATGCACTATGTTTAAAACGCCTTTGGGTAAGCCTGCTTCTATGCACAGTTCGCTAAATAAATAGGCAGTCATGGGTGTAACTTCCGATGGCTTTGCAACCACACAGTTACCTGCGGCCAGGGCTGGTGCAATTTTCCATGTAAACAAATATAATGGCAGGTTCCACGGACTAATACAACCCACCACACCAATAGGAGTGCGCAGGGTGTAATTTAAGGCATGGTTACCCATTGGGTGTGCTTCTGACGAGAAGTGTTCGATAGCAGTTGCAAAAAAATGAATGTTGGATTGTGCCCTGGGTATCTCACCGTTTTTTGCAAGCCATACAGGTTTGCCCTGATCGATGCTTTCGGCCAATGCAAGTTTATCCGTATTTTTTTCGATGAGTTCTGCAAGGCGTAACATAATCCTGCTTCTATTGCCAACAGGCATGTTGGCCCAGTCTTCAAAAGCCGCTTCAGCAGCCTGGTAAGCCAACTCCACATCGCGCGCATCACTATCTGCACACATACTATAAACCTCTCCGGTAGATGGATCAATATTATCTATATAGTGTATAGAAACGGGCTCAGTTAACACGCCATTTATATAATTTTTTATTTTTTGCATCCGTAAAATATTAGTTCAAAACTAAGGTAAAAAAGAAGAAGAAAAAATACGTCAGAATCATAGTAAGACCAAGTAAAATAAATCAAACATTGCTTATGCTTCTTAAAACTTATAGCATTTACCTTATTTTAATGCACACTTAATTTTAGCTTCATTCATTACTTCAAACTTTCTAATGCAAACCTTTATAAAATTTTATTCCGGTTGCAATTAAACCAAATCCCATTACCTTTATCATACTAATAAAAATCTGAACCAATGGAAAAATTACATCGCCGTGATTTTCTGGGTGAGGCTGCTAAAAGTATTTTGGCTGAACCCACTACTTTAACTGCTTTTCCTTATGTGGATCCTTCTAATAAAGTTTTACCAGCCGATCTGAGAAAGACTTCTACAGGTTTAAGTCCATATCTCGGTTCATGGTCTGATACAGAAAAAATTCACCTGTTACGCAGAACTTTATTTGGGGTAACTAAAGCTGATATGGATTTCTTTAGAACAAATACCGTTACAGAAATGGTAGATTATTTGCTTACTGTTCCTTCAGTACTTCCGGCGCCACCACTTAACAATTATAGTGTAAATACTAATCAGCCGGATCCTGAAGTGCCTTATGGGCAGACTTGGGTAAACGCCGCTATTAATCCTAATATAGAATCTGCAAGGAGAGCTTCGTTAAAGGCATGGTGGACTGGTTTAATGTTAAATCAGGATAGGAACATCCGCGAAAAACTAACCTTATTCTGGCATAATCATTTCTCTACAGAAGGTAACACAATTCAGGATTCGAGATACTTTTACAAACACCACAATCTGCTACGTAACATGTGTCTGGGTAATTTTAAAGACCTGGTAAAGTTGATTACAACAGACCCTGCCATGCTGGTTTATTTAAACGGAGATACCAACACCAAAACGGCACCCGATGAAAATTACGGTAGAGAATTGCAAGAGCTTTTTACAGTTGGTAAAGACCTGCCTCAGCATTATACCGAAGAGGATGTAAAAGCCGCAGCAAAGGTGTTAACGGGTTGG
This sequence comes from Bacteroidia bacterium, assembly GCA_014376805.1. Classification (GTDB taxonomy): domain Bacteria; phylum Bacteroidota; class Bacteroidia; order UKL13-3; family UKL13-3; genus B1. The sequence goes on along the minus strand of JACMQU010000112.1, from coordinate 32,519 downwards.
CGCAATAACCGCACAGGTATAAACTCCTATTTTGATCCAACAAAACACGATAGTATAAATAAAACTTTCTCTTCATTTTATAACAATACTGTTATTACTGGTAGAACTGGAAATAATGCGGGCATGGATGAATTAACAGATCTTATTAATATGATCTTTGCGCAACAGGAAGTTGCAAAATATATCTGCAGAAAAATCTATCGCTATTTTGTTTATTATCTTATTGATTCAACAGTTGAAACAAACATCATTAACCCATTGGCCACTATTTTAAGGAACAATAACTATGACATTAAACCGGTGTTGAATACGTTATTTAAAAGTGAACATTTTTTTGATACCTTAAACATGGGCTGTATGATTAAACAGCCTATGGATCATGTAATTGGTTTATCTAGGCAAATGAACCTTGTATTTCCAGGTTCGGGTAATACCCAGCAACAATATGCACACTGGTTGTTTATGCAACAATATGGTGTACTTTTAAATCAGGATATTGGTGATCCGCCTAACGTAGCAGGCTGGGCAGCTTTTTATGAAAATCCGCAATTTCATGAACTCTGGATCAACTCCGATTCTTTACCAAAACGAAATCAGTTATGCGATTATTTTATATATGCTGGTTATTCGCGTTTTAGTTTTAAAACAATGTTTGATTGTGTTGCTTTTGCTGCTCAATTTAATACACCCGGTTTGCCTGATGCATTAATTGATCAGATGGTGGCTCTGTTTTATGCAGTCCCTGTTTCTGCAAATGTAAAAAATACACTAAAAATCTCTTTCCTTTTATCTGGTCAGCTTACCAACAGTTACTGGACAGATGCCTGGAATGCTTATGTTGCTGCCCCTACCAATGCTTCTTTAAAGACTACAGTGAATACGCGCTTACAGGGGTTAATTAAATATTTAATGGGCCAGGCAGAATACCAATTGTGTTAACATTTAATTTTTAATCAAATGAACAGAAAAGAATTTTTAGGAAAGAGTTTAAGTGCAGGAATTTTACCTGTTATGCTGGGAGGGTTTTCAGTAAAAACTTTTTCCGATTCACCATTGGTGGCTTTTTTAAATAAGGCCGGAAATGAAGACCGGGTATTGGTTTTGATTCAGTTAAACGGAGGGAATGATGGATTGAATACAGTAATACCTTTAGATCAATATAGTAAATTAATGGCTGCCCGCCAGAATATTGCCATACCAGAAACAAAGGTACTGAGCCTTACGGGTACCTCTGCAACTGGCCTTCACCCGGCGTTAGCGGAAATGCGTAATTTATACAATAATGGTAAGGTTAGTATAATTCAAAGTGTAGGTTATCCCAATCCGGATTATTCTCATTTCCGGTCTACAGATATCTGGCTTTCGGCAAGTGATAGCAATGTTAATGAAAATACGGGTTGGATGGGTCGTTTCCTCGATAAAAAATATCCCTCTTATCCTACAGGTTATCCCAATTCAAATTATCCCGATCCGCCGGCGATCCAAATCGGTCCAATGGTGTCACCTGCTTTCCAGGGTAATGCTGTAAGTCTGGGCATGAGTATTACGGATCCTACAACCTTCTATCAGTTTGTAAATGGAACTGTTGATACGGCTCCTGCCACTCCTGCAGGGCATGAACTTACATTTGTAAGGTTGGTTGCACAACAAACACAACAATACGCAGGCAGTATTAAAGCTGCTGCAATTGCCGCCACTAATAAATCAACATTATATCCAACTGCAGGAAGCAATACCCTGGCAGATCAGTTAAAAATTGTAGCACAATTAATTGCAGGGGGGTTAAAAACAAGGGTGTACATGGTAAACCTTGGTGGTTTCGATAACCACTCCGCTCAGGTTGTATCAGGTGCCACCGAATTGGGTACGCATGCTGGCCTGTTGCAAAAAATTTCTGTCGCTGTAAACGCTTTTCAGAACGATCTTGAATTGCTGGGTATTGATAACCGGGTATTGGGTATGACTTTCTCAGAATTCGGCAGGAGAATCAAATCGAATGATAGTCTGGGAACAGATCATGGTGCAGCAGCTCCATTATTTATCTTTGGGAAAAAAGTTAACGGGGGCGTATATGGGGCAAATCCTTTTATACCAACTACTGCCGGCAATAATGATAATGTGCCCATGGCTTTTGATTTTAGAGCTGTATATGCCACTTTATTAAAAGATTGGTTCGAAGTAAGCGATACAGATCTTACAGCAGTTTTATTTAAACAATTTAATAGGGTACCTTTTATACAAACCGCAACAGGAGTAAAAGAAACAATGGGTGCAGGTTCCGGAGTACTTGATAATTATCCTAATCCGGCAAATACACAAACTACTATAAGATTCACCTGCAATGGTGAACGTGTTTGTATAAAGTTGTTTGATAATACCGGTAAAGAATTAATGGAGATTTTAAATAATGTATACCCATGTGGTACACATGAACTGGAACTTAATACAGAAAGCTTTAAAACAGGTATGTATTATTACCAGTTGCAAAGCGGAAACATTCATAAAACAAATACTTTATTGATAAGCAGATAAAGTTTATAGAAATATCACTTGTAATGAGAAGTATTGTTGAATAATTTTAATTATAGTTTGCGAAAATATTGGCAAAAATTAACTGATTATTTTTCTTCCTTCATCCATATTTCAAATGCTTTATCGGCCTGTAAATGTAACATCTCCAATCCATTTTTTGTATGGGCATGCTGTTGTATTGCGGCGCTTAAAAAAGTTGTTTGTGCCGGCAGGTAAATAAGATCATAACAGTAATGATTTTTGGAAATAGCATGATAGGGTAAAGGTAAAAGTTTCAATTCATCAGGATACATTCCAACCGGAGTGCAGTTAATGAGTATATGGTTTGAACCAATCAGTTCTTCTGTTAAGTTTTCATAAAGAATATGATTGTTATTATCAGCATTTCTACCCACCTGAATAAATGGAATTTTTAATTTATTTAACACATAACATACAGCTTTTGCTGCACCACCGGTTCCAAATATAATTCCACTGCGATCTCGAGGCGCTAGTGGTTTAATAAAGTTTAATAAAGAAATTTCAAATCCATATACATCTGTATTAAATCCTTTAAGCATTATGTTGTTATGCTCATCTTTATAAATGGTTACACAGTTAACCGCACCTGTTTTAAGCGCGCTGTTATCAATAAAATTGAGATACGGAATAATACGTTGTTTGTAAGGAATGGTAACATTAAGCCCGCATAGTGTTGGTTGATCCGATAACAGTTGCCGAAAATCAGCCATGCTCTCCAGCTCATAATTTTCATAACGGCACGGCAAGGAAAGCCTGTCAAATTTTTGATTAAAATAATCTTTCGAAAAGCTGTTTTTTAATGTTTGCCCAATCAATCCGAATAATTTCATACCACAATTTAAGCAACAAATATATTTGTATTTATCAGGTTCAAAAATAGATAAAAGTATTTTGCAATAGCAATAGTATATAAAAGCCTAAATAAAAATTTAGACAAACCTAAAAATAAATTTTGTAATTGCTAAAATTTAGCGACTTTTGTACTCATGCCAAAATTTGTATTTTTAACTTTATGTATTATTTTTAGTCTCGTATTAAAAGCGCAAAATGCTTCCATAAGCGGTAAAATTACTAATAACGACCAACCCCTTGCTTATGTTTCGGTGGGTATTGCCGAAATTAAAAAAGGGGCTACATCAGATGAAAAGGGAATGTTCGTTATAGAAAATGTTCCTGTAGGCAGGTATTTTATCCAATGCAGTTCAATAGGTTTTACTAAAATGGGGGTATGGGTTAACACCGAAGCAGGTAAAAAAAGCATAGTCAATTTTGAACTCAAATCGCTGCATTCAGATCTTGATGAGCTAACCATAAGTGGTACAATGAAGGAGGTTAGCAGGCTAAATTCGCCAGTGCCCGTTGAGGTATATGGACAAAAGTTTTTTTTAAAAAATCCGTCCAACAGTTTGTTTGAATCATTGCAAATGATTAATGGTGTTCAACCAACACTTAACTGTAATGTTTGCAATACCGGCGATATACATATTAATGGTCTTGAAGGTCCTTATACATTGGTGTTAATTGATGGGATGCCTATCATAAGTGCCCTTTCAACAGTTTATGGTTTAAGTGGCATACCTAACAGTTTAATTGAAAGGGTGGAAATAGTTAAAGGTCCGGCAGCAAGTTTGTATGGCAGTGAAGCTGTTGGCGGGCTGATTAATGTAATCACAAAAAATCCGGATAAAGCACCCAGGCTAAGCGTTGATTATTTTGGATCAAGCTACCTTGAAAATAACCTTGATTTATCCTATGTTAAAAGAGCTGGCAAACTAAGTTTTTTAATGAGTGGTAACTATTTTAATTTTAACAATAGGGTTGATCTTAACCAGGATAATTTTACGGACATTACTTTGCAAAACCGGGTATCTGTTTTTACGAAAATGCAATATAACCGCAAAGAAAAACTAAGCAGCAATCTTGCCGTGCGTTATTATTATGAAGATAGGTTTGGGGGTGAGCTGCAATGGAATAAATCATTCAGGGGCGGCGATAGTGTGTATGGTGAATCAATTTATACAAAGCGTTTTGAACTGCTGGGTTCACATCCGTTTACATTACTGAACCAACACTTAAAGTTTCAGTTGTCCTATAATATTCATGATCAGAATTCGGCTTATGGGAAAAACTTATTTAATGCGGTGCAGCAAACATCTTTTAATCAGTTGCTATGGGATAAGAAAATAAATTTACGCAATGATGCACTAATCGGAATAGCATTAAAGTACACCCGTTATGATGATAATACACCTGCCACGGCAACCTTACAGCAAAATTTTTTACCGGGAGTTTTTATTCAGGATGAGATTACCATTGATAGCAAACAAACACTGCTTTTAGGGTCGAGACTTGATTATTATAAAGCTCATGGGTTTATATATTCTCCACGGGCAAATTATAAACTCACCATTAACCGAAACAATACAATACGATTAAGTGCCGGCAATGGATTTAGGGTAGTAAATATTTTTACCGAAGACCATGCTGCTTTAACAGGGGCAAGGCAGGTAATAATTACCGAAAAAATTAAGCCTGAACAAAGCTGGAATATTAACCTGCAATACAGCAGGTACTTAAATTTTAAAAAAGGATTTATAGGGCTTGACGCGGCGATGTTTTATACTTATTTCAGCAATAAAATTGTAGGCAATTTTGATAAAGACCCTAACAAAATATTTTATGATAACTTGGCCGAACACGCGGTATCAAAAGGAGTAACTATTAATTTAGATGCTGCTTTTACCTTTCCTTTAAAAGTAAATGCTGGCATTACCCTTATGCAGGTATATACCGTAATGCGCGACAGTATTGGCATATTAAAAAATGTTCAACAAATACATGCGCCAAAATTTTCGGGTACCTTTCAGGTAACTTACACTTTTAAAAAGCAAGGCATAAGCATCGATTATACAGGCCAGGTTTATGGCCCTATGCGCCTTCCTGTTTTGCCCGGAGATTACCGCCCTGCATATTCACCGTGGTTTACTATCCAGAACTTACAAATAACTAAAGTTTTGCCAAAAGGATTTGAAGTATATGGCGGTGTTAAAAATATATGGAATTATCTTCCCAAAAACCCGCTTATGCGTCCGTTTGATCCCTTTGACAAAAAGGTGAATGATGTGGTAAATAATCCGAATAATTACACTTTTGATACGGAATATAACTATACTTCTTTATATGCCATAAGGGGTTTTATAGGAGTAAGATATAAGATCAGATAAAAATCTTATCTCAGCTGCACGTCTTTTTGCTTTTGAATTTTTGCAAAGTCTTTGTTGAGTTTTGTGATGTATTTTAATAATTCTTCTCTTCCTGTCCGGTCAAGTGACGATGTTTTAAAGATTTTAGGAAGTTCTTCCCAATCTTCCAGTAATTTAGTGCAAAACTGCTCAATATTGGTTTCCGCTTCAGCAGGTTTAATTTTATCTAACTTTGTAAAAACAATACAGAAAGGAATAGCTTTTTCACCTAAAAAAGTAATGAAATCGAGATCGCTTTTCTGAGGTTCAATTCTGGAGTCGATCAAAACAAATAAGCAAACCAACACTTCTCTCTTCTGTAAATAGGCAAGCAAGGTTTTTTCCCAGGTACTTCTGAGTGTTTTGGATCGACGGGCATAACCATATCCTGGTAAGTCTACAATATTCCATTCGTCATTTATCAGAAAAAAGTTCATGCTGATCGTTTTGCCTGGCGTGTTGGAAGTTCTTGCGAGTTCTCTTTTCTGAACCAGCATATTAATGAGGGAAGACTTGCCAACATTGCTTCGGCCAATAAAAGCATATTCGGGAATCTCCTGCATAGGGCAGTCTTTTAGCGCATTGGCACTTGTTTTATATATGGCAGATTTAATATCCATGCCCCAAAGGTAAGGCTAATTTTACTACTTCACCTAAAACCTGGCAACATTGGATGTACCGTGAAGACTAAAAAAGAATGACTTTTTAATTTACCGTAGGGTAATATTTTTAAAGAGGGTTAAGATTCAATAGGTAAGATTTAGGGATAATGTTTTTTTATGCTGAAAGTGCAGTTATATTTACAGCCCGAAATGAAAGAAGTAAAACCAGACTACACCTCTAACCTGAGCAAAAAGGAACAAATAGAGGAAATGTTCAACAGTATTGCTCCCCGCTACGATTTTTTGAACCGGATCTTATCTATGGGCATTGATAAAGGGTGGAGGAAGAAAGCTATTTCTTATCTTGAACCTATACATCCAAAACAAATTTTAGATGTTGCCACAGGCACGGCTGATCTTGCGCTGGCAGCCATGATTCTGAACCCAGATAAGATAACCGGGATTGACATTGCTGAACAAATGCTTGTATTTGGCAGAGAAAAAATAGCGATTAAAGGCTTAGCAACAACCATACAATTGCTAAAGGGAGACAGTGAACATTTACCTTTTGAGAACAATAAATTTGATGCAATAACCGTTGGTTTCGGTGTGAGAAATTTTCAAAATCTTGATAAAGGACTATCAGAAATGTTTCGTGTTTTAAAACCGGGAGGGAGGCTTGTTGTACTTGAGTTTTCCAAGCCATCGGGCTTTCCCTATAAACAGGTGTATAACATTTATTTTACTTATATACTTCCGCTATGGGGCAATCTCATTAGTAAAAGTAAGAATGCTTATAGCTATCTTCCGGAGAGTGTTAAATATTTTCCTGAAGGTCCGGCATTTGCAGTGCATTTGAAAAATGCTGGTTATAAAGGTATCATTGTAAAACCATTAACATTCGGAACTTGCTCCCTTTATATCGCCGACAAATAATTTGTTTGTGCTTCGTTTTTATAAACGTGAGTAATTTGCTTGCCCAAATTAACCTGCCTCAGTATGATGAGCAGCGACTGCATTTTGGATTTACGCTGGCAGGGAACTCAGGTAGGATGCTAATTGATACCAAAACAAATTTCTTTACCAATGATACCATGCGGAATGTACTTGTTAAAAGCTTTCCGGGTATAGGATTAGGCGCAATAACCAACCTAAGGATAGGCGAGTATCTTGATCTTCGTTTAATGGCTCCTGTGATCTCTTTTGTGCAGCGAAACCTTGAATATGATTTTGAACACTCTAAAAAGGAGGTGAAAATTGAGTCGGCTTATTGCGATTTTTCTTTACTGGTTAAATATAAATCTGAACGCAGAAAAAACATGCGGGTTTATGTGATCGGCGGCGGAAGATTAAGTTACGATTTTGCTTCTACTATTAAGAAAAACAGAGGTGTGCAAAATCCAATTGTATCATTGGTGCCTATAACCTATGGGTATGAATTTGGATTTGGATTTGATTTCTATTTCGAGTTCTTCAAATTTTCACCGGAACTTAAAGTTTGTAATACTTTTGGTAATGCCATGCACCGCGATGGATTTATTTTTACCAATGCCATTCAAAGCATGTCGCCGCAATTGTTGCAGTTTTCGCTGCATTTTGAGTAAGCATAAAAAGAACCCCGTTCAACTTAACGCTAAATCCCTTTCTTTGCATACTTTATGAAATTTAATATCTCACATAAAGACACCGGTTCAAAAGCACGTGCCGGTATAATTGAAACAGGCCGTGGTGTAATTAATACACCAATATTTATGCCCGTTGGCACCCAAGGTTCGGTTAAATCTGTGCCTCAGGCTGTGCTTGCCGATAGGATCAAAGCACAGATTATTTTAGCCAATACGTATCATATCTTTTTAAGACCCGGTCTCGAAGTTATTAGTAAAGCAGGCGGAATCCATAAATTTATTAACTGGCAAAAACCAATGCTCACGGATAGTGGAGGTTACCAGGTATTTAGTTTAAGTGCCATCAGAAAGATAAAAGAAGAAGGTGTATTTTTCCGCTCTCATCTGGATGGTTCAAAAATATTTTTTTCCCCTGAAATAGCAACAGATATTCAACGAACTATTGGTGCAGATATTTTTATGGCTTTTGATGAGTGCCCACCATATCCTTGTGATCATAAATATGCACATGATTCTATGTTATTAACACACCGCTGGTTGCAGCGTTGTGTTAAACGTTTTAATGAAACTGAACCATTATATGGCGTAGAACAAAATCTATTTCCCATAGTGCAGGGTAGCATTTACAAAGATCTGCGCATTGCCTCTGCACAGTTTATTGCTAGCCAGGATATGCCGGGTAATGCAATAGGTGGTTTAAGTGTAGGTGAACCTGTAGAACAAATGTATGAAATGACTGAACTCGTATGTGATATTCTGCCACTCAACAAACCCCGCTATTTAATGGGTGTTGGCACTCCTGCCAATATACTTGAATGTATTGCCTTAGGCGTAGATATGTTTGATTGTGTGATGCCTACCCGAAATGCAAGACATGGTTTTATTTTTACTTCAAAAGGGATCATCAATATTAAAAATGAAAAATGGAAATTTGATTATACGCCGGTAGACGATGTGTTTACACCCGAATATTCGAAAGCTTATCTAAAACATCTGATTAAATGTAATGAAATGTTAGGTGCTACTATTGCTAGTACACAGAACCTGAGCTTTTATATGTGGCTTGCAGGTGAGGCCCGAAAACATATTGTTGCCGGTGACTTTATCCAATGGAAAAAGAATATCTTGCCTGTATTGATGAATAAATTATAATTAAGGAAACCCGGGCAGTTTTTTGCTTCACAGTGCCGGGTTTAACAGCTTAAAATTATGTGGGAAAAATTAAAATTAGGGATTATTGACAGGTATATTATAAAAATGTATTTACAGACTTTTTTTTATTCTGTTTTACTATTTACGCTAATCGCTATCTTTATTGATATCAGCGAAAAAATTGATGATTTTATTAAACGTAAACCGCCATTAAGTGTACTTATTTTTGATTATTATATATTTTTTATCCCCTATTTTATGGGGCTTTTTAGTTCGGTTTTCATCTTTTTATCTACCTTGTTTTTTAACAGCAAACTGGCCCAAAACACTGAGATTATAGCCATTTTAAACAGTGGGTTAAGTTATGGCCGGTTTCTGCGTCCGTATCTTATTGGTTCAGGCTTATTGTTTGTGATGTTTATTATTTTAAATACACAGTTACTACCCATCTGCGATCGTTACAGGCTTAAGTTTGAAGATGACTGGATTCATGAAAGAAGGGTTACGCAGAACAATAATATTTATAATATGCTGAATGATTCAAACATGATTCATATGGAATCGTTCAACTATGCAGATAGTTCGGGCTTTAACTTTAACCTCGAAAGTTTTGCAAATGGTAAATTAGTGGAACGCACTTTTGCTAACCGTTTATTATGGAACAGACAAAAACAATGCTGGACTTTTGAAACATATTCTAGAAGACTTTTTGTGAACGACAGAGAAGTAATTTCTAAGGGGGCACGTATGGACACCATTTTAAATTTGAAACCTGATGAGTTTTTTGTGAAAACAAATTATGTTTCTTCCATGACAAATCCTGAGTTGAATGCCTATATAAAAAAGGAAACCAATAAAGGAAATCCGCAGGTTAATAAATATAAAGTTGAATTATATAAACGAACGGCTATACCAGTGGCTTTTTTTGTATTAACAATTCTTGCCGTTGCTGTATCATCAGGTAAAAGCAGGGGTGGTGTTGGAGTTCATTTAGGAGTTGGGCTCATCATTACTTTTACTTATCTTTTGGTTATTCAGATCTTTAATACCATGGGAAATACGGGCGTACTTCCACCCTTGATTGCGGTTTGGATTCCATCGCTGGTGTTCTTTGCTATTGCTTTGGTAATGTTAAAACGTTCACCTAAATAAGTTACTTACAGTATTAAAATTTTTGCAATCAAACAGCTAAAAACAAATCCCTATCTACTTCTTCACTTTATTATTTTATTGTGGGGTTTTACCCCTGTATTAGGCAAACTCATTAGTTTAAAAGCGCTTGATCTGGTATGGTGGAGGTTGGTGATATCCTCTTTAAGTTTGTTTTTGTATATCCGTTATAAAGGCATTTCATTAAAATGCTCCTTAAAAGATGTTTTTTATTTGCTGGGCTGGGGCGCTATAGTAGGGTTGCACTGGTTCTTTTTTTACCATGCCATAAAAGTTGCCAATGTATCTATTGCGCTGGCAGGCTTTAGCACCATTACTTTGTTTGCCAGTATTATGCAACCTATTATGCTCAAAAAGAATTTTTTTTGGGGAGATGTTTTATATGGAGTAATTATAGCGGCAGGGATTTTGGTGATTTTACAATTTGAAAAATTTTATGCTATGGGTATTTTATTCGGTGTTTTAGCCGCACTTACAGGTGCTATGTTTGGCATATATAATGGCAAACTCATAAAAAAACATGATGCGGGTAAAATTACATTTTATGAATTTAGTGGAGCCCTTTTAACAATATCAATCATTCAGATATATCAGGGAAATTTTTTTAAAATTCCGTTTCCCGGAAGCAACGACCTTATTTATTTAATCATCTTAGGTTTGTTTTGTACAACACTGGCATTTACATTAAGTGTGCAGATCTTACGCAGAATAGATCCTTTAACAGTAATCATAACCAATAATCTTGAACCCATTTATGGGGTGGTTTTTTCATTGCTTATTTTTGGTGAAAGTGAAATGATGAGTGGCGGATTTTATGCAGGTGCATCGCTGCTGCTGATGGCAGTTTTTACCTATCCGTTTTTTAAGAGAAAGTTCAATCCGGAATTATAGTCTCTTTTCAGAATGAGGTTATTTTAATAGGCACAAAAAAACCGGGATGCATTTAAGATATCCCGGTTTTTATAATTAAAAAAAATTAATTCATTCCAAAAGTATAAAACACGCCTATACCAATAACATTAGCACCACCACTTGTCATATTTAACATATAAGAAACTCTGGCACCAACTGAACGATCTCTGATTACAGCTCTCAAACCACCATTGAAAACAATACCACTTGCACTGAATGTACTTGATGAATTTCCGAAGGCAGTATTGCTTGATTGAGCCATCGCATTAAAACCATAACCTATTCCACCAAATCCACCAAAAGATGAGCTTGCATCTGGATTTGCAGCTTGCCCAAAGTTTAATTCTACCATTAAAGGGGCATCTAATAAAAAACTTCCGGATGAGCCCGACTGGGAGTTTGCAGAACCTGAAAAGCCCAATCCAAGATGGGTTCCAACTGAAAGAGTTGTTTCATCTGCTAACTCAAGAAAATTTAATCTTGGAGAGTACATAATACCATAACCGCTGGCAGTAGCATTGGTGCTTAACGCAAAATAGGTACTTACACCTAATGAATGATTAAATGAAACCTGAGATTTTACAACACCAGCAAAAAGGGTAGCGAAAGCCAGTAGGGCAATTTTAAATAAGGGTTTTTTCATATTGATTTTATTAATAGGTGCGCAACATATTAATTTTTGTTGTATAATAAAAACGTTTACTTTCTTCTCAAATTTATGCTTGTCTGTGTTGTTATAAATGTAAAGTATTCTTTTGCCTGTTTCAATTCAAAAACAGGCGTGCTCTTTTTGCAAATTCATGTTTATCAGCCTGCTTAAATATTATGTTAACAAACATGATAAAGTAATTAGTTAACTATATTCTATTTGGTAAAATTTATTATATGAAAAGCGTTTATTTTCTTCTATTAAATCTTTACTGAAATACAAAACGGAGTAAATAAAATGTACTGAAAAAGGCTTTTAATATGATGGCTCAGATAAAAATTTCTGAAATTTACATCTTCATCTATGCCTTTAAGGATCGAGGATACAATAGCCTTTTTTTTTTTCCTGCTGTAACAAAGTTTGTTTTTTTTTAAAATATATTTTAATCTTACAAACTAACTAAAAATAAAAATGCAGTTTAAAAGGATTTCTTCTATTATCCGTTATTTATCTTGGGCTGATCCGTTTTATAAATGGAAAATATCACGAGGCGAATGTCCTTTGTGCGGCAAAAGTTATTTTATATCTTTAAAAAATAATCCTTTTCTAACAAGGTGCTTAACATGTAAGGCAAATATTACCAACCTCGCTTTAATTCCGGTAATAAAAGCCCATGTAAATAACGATTACAGTAAACATGTATACGAATTATCATCTTATGGATCTACCTTAGATTTTTTAAAACGGCATTTCAAAAACCTTGTTTTTAGCGAATACTTTCCAGGTAAAAAATTCGGTGAAACTGTTAATGGCATTTTAAATGAAGATGTGCAGCATCTAACTTTCAACAACAATTCCTTTGATATGGTTACTTCAAACCAGGTATTTGAACATGTTCCCGATGATAGGAAGGGTTACGCAGAATGCTACAGGGTACTGAGAAAAGGAGGTGCTTATATTTTCGCAGTACCCTTATATGATATTGAAAAAACAGTGCAGATTGCTTCTGTTATAAATGATGAAGTTGTATTTTCTGGTGAACCCGAATACCATGATAGCAGATTAGGAGGCGCAAAATCGGCACCGGTTTTTTACAGACATTCCTTAAATGATATCTGTGACCGAGTGAAATTAGCAGGTTTTATAAATGTTACACTTAAGGAAATAATGCTTGTACCTTCACAGGGAACACCACAAATGGTTGTTTATGCGGTAAAGGAATAATCTAAACAAAAAACAGACTATCAAGTTACCTCTGAATACCGTGCAATGCGCCCTCACTGGGAAGCTTACACAGTTATAGGATTTATTGTGAAGGTGGTTTTGAGCCTGTTATATGGAAATGATTTTGCCTTTCTAAAAAGAGTGAAACCATTATTCTTAGAAGGAGGCCCGGCAATAAAAATTAAGAAAGGTAGCGCGATATAATTCAAAAATTAATTGTAACGTTACATGTAATAGGTCAAATAATAAATAATTATATATTCCCGCTTTTTATCAATTAATAATTAGTTTTATCAATATTTATGAAAAAGATATTTCTGTTTTATTTTGTTCTGGTAACACAAGTTGCCAATGCACAATTTGTTCCTTCTTCCTGTACAGCACCTGATAGTATTTTGATAAAATATAAAGGCGATGCCGACCGCATGGTTTTAGGAAAAATTTACCGGAATCATTTGTCTTATATGGATAGTATTAAAATTCCTGCAGAATTTTCCAGCATTGTATTAAAAGCTTTAATAGCTGTTTTTAATGCAAAAACATTAGCGGCCAGAGATACTGTTACAAACATTTTTAATATTCATACTTTCCCTGATATAGTAATGAATGATTTATATGTAGTTGCTGATTCAAATCTGAACTGGATGCAACAACTAAAATTAAGAATTATACCTACAGGAAATTTAATCATTGATAACCTAATGGCTGATTATGGATTAAAGCTTCGTTCATTTTACCCAACATCTTCTGATAATTTTAAAACGGTAACATTTAAATCAGATAGCAATTATAATCTTCAACCAATAGCTAATTTATTTAAATTGGTTACCGGTGTTCGCTATGCGGATCCCGATGGATTTTGTTGTGACGGTAATAATATTATAGATTCTGTTTATAACGATCACGTTGAATTAATTTACTCCTATGGCTGGGGAGATTGTATGGCAGGATGTATTAATAGAAGATATTGGAAATTCAAGGTAGATTTTAAATGTTCGGTTGAATTTGTAACAAGCTATGGTTCTCCACTTTTTTTTACCGGAATTATTGAAAATAATTTAACAACAGTATCAGTTGGCCCTAACCCTGTGCAGGGAACTATATTTTTAGACGGAATTACCGTTCCCTATTCTTATTCCATATCAAATATGTTGGGAGAGGTATTAATGCGCGGAAAGCACTTGTCTGTTAATTCTATAAATGCCGAAGCGTTGTATGCCGGTATTTATCTGTTAAGTATTCAGATTGAAAACAAATCCCTTACTTTTAAAATATTAAAGGAGTAAAGTCTTACACAGAAACACAATGTTTTTACGGAATATTCAAATACTTATGCGTTTGCAAACTAATCATCCATTGCGGGTGTTCTTTAACATAATCAATAATTAAAGGTAAGATCTTGTTTTTCTGATCCCACTCAGGTTGCAGGTATAATTTACAAGTTGAATTTACATGTACAGCCTGTTGTTCTGCCCAGGCAAAATCGCTTTTGTTAAACACCACAATCTTTAATTCGCCGGCTTTTGCAAGTACCTCTGGTAAGGGTGACTTAAATTTTTTAGGAGATACACATACCCATGTCCAGAACCCGGTTAACGGATAAGCTCCTGATGTTTCTATATTGGTTTCTATACCTGCCTGTTTAAGGGTTTGTGTTAAAAGCTCCAGGTTATGCATACATGGTTCTCCACCTGTAATAACAACCATTTTGGCTTTGGCCTGCTCAACCCATTGTTTCATTTGTTCAACTGCTATTTGTGGATGTTTGGCTGCATCCCAGCTATCTTTTACATCGCACCATACACAGCCTATATCGCAACCTCCCAGGCGTAAAAAATATGCAGCCCTGCCACTATGGTAACCTTCTCCCTGAATGGTATAAAAGTGTTCCATTAATGGAAGAAATTGCGGGTTATTATTGGATGCTGCAAGCATGAATATTACGGTAATGAAAGTGCAAAGATAAGCAATTCATCCGGTTTGTAAATATCAGCAAATGCCTTATTCGGTAATATACACTATACTAAATGCGGTTCAGGAAAAATGGCGTTATAGTAAAAAAATCAGCTTTTATAAATAGCATTGTTTTTATAAAGTTCAATTAGAGAAGGTTTTGAGCCTTTCATAAAGTTTGGGATATCTTCTTATTCCTGTGTGTAAGAGAAAGTGTTTCTAAAAGTAAAAACTAACAGTATCAGGATCGTGAATAAAATTAAATCTGCGGTTTTTCAATACTTTTTGTCGGGTGCAGCTAAATTATTGATAAACGTTCTCATAAGTTCTGCTTATTTATTTAACAACATACATAATTAAATTATCCGGATTTATGAAAGTGGTAAGACCAATAATATTAAGGTAAATTCTGGAGAAAAAATAATGGATATCGTGTACCTTGCCCATCACATTCTTATAAATTATGATTAGCAGGAAATCAAGAAAAGAAGCGTTTAACTATATTGATGATACAAAGCAAAAATTTAACAGGAAAGAATATGAAAATGTTCAATTTTCAAACTGTACATTTTCAAACTTGTCACAAATTGATTTTGAGGCGTGTACTTTCCTCCATTGCAATTTAAGTAATGCAAAGTTGGATGCTTGCAAAATGCAAGAAGTTGAATTTGTAGAATGTAAACTAATCGGTGTAAATTTTTCACTTACCAAAGAATTTGGTTTCTCTGTTCAATTTGAAAATTGTAACCTTGATTATACCGCTTTCGATAAAAAAAAATTTAATAAGAGTTCCTTTAAAAGTTGCCATATTAACGGCGCCAATTTTACGGAGTCCGATTTGAGTAAAACTACATTTGAAAACTGCGATTTATTAGATGCACTTTTCTTTCATTCAAACCTAAGCGGGATAGATTTTACCACCTGTAAAAACTTTTCTATCGACCCGGAAGTGAACAATATAAAAAAGGCGAAGTTTCTCGTTCATGACTTAGCCGGATTGCTTTACAGGCATGATATAATTATTGTTTAATATGATATATATACAGGACAATTATAAATGGATTTGACGACACATGCTCTTGTATAAGGATATATTTTTCATCCTGTTGTTACATGCACCACGCAATATAAATTACTCTCAATAATGGATGATGGAGTTTGAACTTTATATCTTTTATTTTACCTGTCAGGCTTCGCCATAAATAAAAAACAAGGTAACTTTCCCAGCCTTTAAATTTGTTAAAAAATTTCCGGATATTATCCGTTTCATTTCTTTCTTTTATAATACTATGGTCAACCAATGCTTTTAACAAACCTACATCGCCATGTGGAATACAATTCGGAATTCGTAATGATTTTATCAGTGTATAATTAGCAGTCCAGATACCAATACCTTTTATTTACATTAACAATTTTTGTTGCTCTTCAAAGGTTAGCAATGGCATTAAAATTTCACGGCTTAACTCTCTATTTTCTTTGGCCGCTGCAACTCCAATTAAAAATGTTACTTTGTTTTTAAAACTGTTGTGCAGATCTTCCACTATAGCCAATGCCAATACTTCAGGAGAAGGAAATAAGAGATATTTTTCCAGTTCATAAATAATGGTAATTCCAAACTTCTCAACTAATTTCCGCTTTAATTTATAGGCAAAAGTTAAATTTATCTGTTGTTTAATTATACATCTGCAGTGCGTCAAACAAGTCGTTTCTCCCCACAAACCTTAAGCTATTAAAAGCATCACCCATGTAGTGAAGATGGTTAATTTTTTTTAGAAAAGTATAAAATGAATTCAAGTCTCTATTGAGATCAAACCAATTACTTAGGTAAATACTTATTTGTTTTTGTTTTCTGTGGTAGGTTCACCCAGAATAATTTTTACAATCAGTTGTTTTTTATTTTCCGGAATGCTAACTAAAAATATTTGGTCATTTAATAAAAATGCTTTTCATAGCTCATCTTTTTTCACTGCAATATAAAATATCATTTATAATTTCTGTTTAGAAACCAAAGGCATTTTGTAAAGTTGAAATGTTCCGGAAGTGGTATAAAAATTTTGAGACTTTTTAATCATGGATGTAAACATAATAAACTGGTTATTATATTAAGACCCGGTTCTTGCTAATTTAACATTTGAAATTTGATTCAAAAACTACTTCGAAACCACGTAAAAATAGCCGGATATTTAACCCCATAAATAGCATTAAAATTATTCTTTATATATAGTTTATCTTACAGACGAAAGATAATATGCCTGATTACATAACATTTATTTTTTTATATAATCAGGTAAACAGGTAATAAAAATGAAATTAATTCCATATTATTATTCCATCAATTTTTTAAGTTAAATCATTAACAATCATATATTTAAATTTTACAGATAGTGATGTCCACATTTTCTTTATTGATAATCTGATATAAATTACCTTATTTTTACTTACTTAATTTAAAAGAACCTGATTTATGAAAGTACTAGTAACCTTTGTAATGGTATTAACCACTCTTATTTTGCATGCACAACCCAAACAAGCACCAAAGCCTGTAACACCACCTCCTTCTGCAGCCATGCAAAGACCTAAAACACCTCCCCCGTATGTTTTAAAAAAGGATTTTGAAGAGGGTATGGAAAGTATCAGCAATCAGATAAAATCAATGTCTGCAAACACCTATAATATTAAAAGTGCAATTGATGCCAAACAAGCAGAAATTAATGCTTTGAGTGGACAAATGAGTAAAGTTGAAGAGATATTAAATTCAACGGCATTTAAAATATCTTCAACCAATGATTCATTAAACCAGACACGATTTTCTGTCGAGGAGTTTCGTAAAAATACAGAAGCACACGTAAGCAAACATGATGAAGCACTTGCAAATGCGATGATGTTAATTTGGGTATTATTAGGTCTGTCTGTTCTTATTCCATTAGTGGTTTTTATGCTGATGAATACGAAAGTTTCAAAGCTTAAAAGTGCTTTGAATAAGCAAGCCTATTCAATTGATGCTAAAATCTCTGAAACTGCTGAAAACAGCACTGCTTTTGTTAAAAGCGAAACCTCCAATCACCGCATTTATACGGATGCTGAGCTTGGATCAATTAAGTCTGATTTTTCTAGTAATATGAAAAGTGAGATGGATAAAATGAGAGATGAACTGAGAAACATGCGGGAAGAAACTAACAGGTTAAATGAGGAAAATAAATTAATGAGTAACTCCTCTAAAGAAATGCAATTAGAATTAAATAGGCTTAACGATAAATTAATAAACCCGGCATAATCTGTTACCTGGTTTATTGTTATTTCTATGTTTCTGATTTTTAAAACTAATAGCATAGTATAAACATCCATTTTACCGGCTTTATTATAATTTTTAAGTCGTGGTTATGGTTTTTTTTTACGTATTAAATTCCGGCTAATTTTATTACAATTTACTTATTTGTAATTAAAACTTTAACAGGTTAATTTTAAAATTAGATCCTTTTCCGAACTCCCTGCAAATAGACTTAATTCTAAGAAAAAACTGTTCATCAGATGTGAATGAATTTTTTAAATATCTAAATATTAAGTTAGCAATTAAGTATAACTGATATAATGAAGTATTAAACTCAAGGTTAAAGTTTACTTGATTAATGTTGTTGGGCATCATAGAATTGATCACAAAAATTATAGCGCTGAAGTTGGATTTAAGCTTAATTTTCTTTTTGAAACAATTGGCTGATTAGAAAATTTTTCTTGTATTGATTTTAATCTAACAGACTTCCATAGTATAAAAATTAATATAAATCAGGTGAATGATAAATCAAAAAAAAATTTACTAAATTTCACTTTAAAAAGAAGCATTGTTAAAAGAATATTATTTTTATGATGGCAGGTTTACGAATACAGAAATATATTATTTATTGAAATAGTAAGTGCTAATTAAGCGATGTTTATTGGTGGTTAAACAGGTTAATTCATATGTATGTTTCAATACTGTTTTAATAATAAAAAAATGCAAATTTTATGATATTTATAAAAGATTTAATTTATGATTATTCAGATAAGCGAGCCTTGCATAAAGTTTCGTTTGAGATTGATGAAGGATCCATTACTGCATTGGTTGGTCCGAATGGTTCAGGAAAAACTACTTTATTACGAAGTATGGCAGCCCTGGCAAAACCTTTATCAGGAGAGATCCGGATTAACGGATTTGATGCCTTTACACAACCACGTGAAGTTCATTTACAAGTTGGTTATTTACAAGACTTGTTTGGTTTATATGATCAGCTTACAGTAATACAATCCTTACGGTTTACTGCGCATAGCAGAATGAAGCCGGGTATGAATGTTAATGCCGCTGTTGAATTAGCTGCCACACGTGCGGGGATAAATGGATTTCTAGATAAAAAGGTGAGTTCTCTTTCCCGTGGAATGAGGCAAAGGGTTGGAATAGCACAGGCAATTATACACCAGCCACCAGTATTACTGCTGGATGAGCCTGCATCCGGACTTGACCCCGAAGCCCGCTATTCATTATCACATTTATTGCTGGCGTTACGTGATGCCGGCATGACTATAATTGTTTCTTCACATATACTTGCTGAACTTGAAGATTATTCTACCGGAATGCTTGTTATACAAGAGGGCAGGATGATTGAACACCGTTTGTTAAAGGCAGTAACTGAAAAAGATAATTACCTCCATATATTTTTACGCCTTACCCAGTATTCAAACGCCTTCATAGAATTTATAAAAACGATGGAAAGTGTGAAGGAGGTGATTGTAACGGATAAAGGAATAAGTTTGAAATTAAATGAAAAACTTTTATCATCACAACAATTATTGAAAATACTTGTGTTGAATGATCTTCCGATAGTAGAGTTTGGGCAAGTTAAAATGAATCTTCAGGATGAATATATTAAAACAGTTTCCAACTATAGACAATCAAAAGCATAATGGAAAAAATATTAAAATGGAATGCCGAATTTGCCAGAAATCTTTGGCTTGAATTTAGTTTGCAAAGACTGGTGGCTATGCCTGCCATTATCTTGTTAATAGTAGTGTTGATTTTTACCAATAGCAATGATACAGAACAGGCCTGGCGTTCCTTGCATTATTTTTCAGTTGCAGGATTTGTTTTTATAGGTTTATTCTGGGGGTTAAAAAATGCTGCCGATGCCATAATGGAAGAATATAATGAAAAGACCTGGGACTGGCAAAAGATGAGCATTATTGGCCCATGGAAATTAATTATTGGGAAGTTATTCGGGAGTACAATTTATAACTGGTATGGTGCTTCTTTTTGCTGGCTTATTTTTATGGTTACAGCCATAGAAATGCCGCAGCCGGAAAACGAATTTAAGATTGGTATTTTATTGATTATTTCTATGATTTCATTACCCGGATTAATGATACTACTGGCACTTCAATTATTACGCAAGACGGATGGCCGGTCGAAAATAAAAAGTAACAGTATTTTTATTTTGGGCATTCTGCTACTTACTTTTTTATCAAATATTTTTGGATTGGGGATGATATTAAATGAAGATCATGTATTACATACCTGGTACGGTATAAAATTGGGAGTAATTGATATTGTCTTATTCAGTTCATTGTTTTATTGTGCCTGGATTATTGGTGGTTTATACAGAAGTATGCGAGCCGAATTACAATACTCCGATACTCCATCCTGGTGGATGCTGTTTATTGGGAGTAACTTTTTACTACAGTTTGGCTATTTTTTCTGGAATCAGAATTATCCGGGAATTGCAGCATTAGCTGTTGTAACCGGACTGCTTTTTTGCGAGCTGATTTTTTTGGTTTATTTTTTATTCTTTACAGATGCAAAAAGTATTGTTAACTTCAGGTTATTAAAAAATTTGTTAACACATAAAGAATATAGGCATTTCTTTAAAAATGTTCCACTATGGCTCATCAGTTTACCGGTGGCATTATTAATTGGTTTGCTATCAGCAGTGTTTTTTATGTTTTATCCTGAAAACGGTAAGTCAGATAATATTTTTCATGATATTTTATTAGAAGGCGGTGCGAAGCCTTTTTTATTCTGGTTATCTATATCCGGTTTTGTGATCAGAGATATTGGAATATTATTGTTATTAAATTTTTCGGGACGGAGCAAACGTACTGATACTGCCATGCTTGTTTACTTATTATTGCTTTATGTGATTATGCCCTTGTTAACTAAAAATATTGGTCTTGGGGCTGCATTTTATCCTGATATACATGTTTCTGCACCAGGGATGGTAATTTTTCCTATACTGGAAGTTTCTATTGTTATGTTTTTATTAGTAAAACGATGGAATGAAATAAGTGATATGGTGCTGTTGAAAGAGGGGAATTTAAGCGTGTGAGAACCGCAAAAAGGTAACTTAACTTTATTAACTTTATTAACTTTATTAACGGCTTACAACTTTGAGATAGTGCACCATTTGACTGGCAAGATTTTGCAGGTCTTTATTGGTTGAGGTATCAATTACGGTATCATTATATACCAGGGCATTCGGAATCTTCGCTCCTATGCGGTATTTGGCACGTGAGTACACAGATATAGCTTGCAATGGCAACTCATCTTCATAATAAATATTCATTAAAAGGTCGAAAGGTGTTTCTAAAAAGCGGCCAATCTTAACGGCATCAGGAAGGTTAAATTTTGTAAGTTTTTCTTTCCAGAAATACTCAGAAGTGATATGAAATTTTTTGGATGGAGGTAAGATTTTAGCATCCACATAACCGAGCATGAAAACTTTTTTCCCCTGGCCTCTCAGGTAATTTGCAAACAGGTTAATCTTTTCTTCATTATTTTTTTCATTGGCATTATAAACAATCCCAATATCAAGTAATTGTTCGAACGACGGAAGACTTCTGCCATTTTTATTTTTGGAGATTCCTTTATGTAAAAGGAATCTGCCGATTTTATTTTTAATTTTATCTATCAGTTTCATGGTTTAAAGATTTAACACACAAGCTGCTTTTGGGCTTGACACCGACAGAATGTTTTAGCTTTTGCTTGGTAGTTTTAATTGCTTAATAAATGTTAATACCTGTTCAATTATTTTTGAATTGTTATAGTGTTCAAATACAAATTTCCTGGCTTCAATTCCTATTTGTTCGCCTTTTTCAGGGTGTTCTAATAAATCTGTGAGGGTATCTGCAAAAGCACTTGCATTGTCTGCAGGCAAATAATGTATTCCAGCCTTTGCAGGCACACCCTCCATACCCATAGAAGTAGCTACTATACATTTGCCCATAGCCATTCCTTCAATTACTTTAACACGCATCCCGCTTCCGGCAAACAAAGGTACCACCATTACACCCTGTTGTTGCATAAACTCATACCCGTTATCAACTTCCCCTGCAATGGTAACACCAGGCTGGTTAATAGAAAAAAAAGCAGCAGGCATATTTCTACCGGCTACCATAAAACGGGCTAAAGGAGTTCGCTTATATACCTCCGGCCATACTTCCCTTAAAAACCATAAAACAGCTTCCTGATTAGGCATCCAGTCCATTGATCCGATATGAAAAACAGCTCCCTGGTTAGCAGGTTTATACTTTTCAAATTTATTGAGTTCTATGCCAACCGGCATAACATGCATTGGAGTTTTAACACCGAATTTTTTAAAATTTTCCTGATCTGCAAAAGTAATTGGCAAGATAGCATCAAATTTTTTAACACAATTTATTTCAAATTTTGACAGACGTCCGGCTTGTATAGTAAGATAAATTTTCCTTAAACTGTTTTTTTCAATTAGTGCCTGGCTTAACCAAATATTCTGTTCAATATTATGAGCTCTGTAAATACATTTAGCGGTGGTTAAATGCCTGATCACATTTATATAAGCAGTAATCTGAAGACCCTCAAATATAATAGCATCGAATTTTTTTTTCTGAACCAGATTTACCAGCAACTGCTCAAAATCTTTATTATAAAAGCGACTGATAATATAAGATTGTTGTTCAAAAAGGTTTTTGAAAGCACCTAAGGGTGTAATGGTATTATCAATATCAATCAAATGAAATTCGGCAAGGTTCTTAACCTGTTCAGGTAATTCTTCAAAATTGATCCGGTGTTTGCTGGTATTTAAAACTGCAACGGTAAGTTCACACCCTTTTTGCCTGAACCCGTTTAAAGAGTTGTAAAATGCAACAGACCCACCATCTTTTAAAGGCCAGGGAAAGCGAGGAAATATTTGCAGGATCTTCATTTTTTAAATTAAGGATGGTTCAGGCATTAATACCAATAAATAATTTGCTTACAAGTGAGATCGGGAACTTAGTTTTTTCTTAAATGCGCTGCTAAGTTTTCTGCCTAAATTGATGTACACCGAAGCATCAAATATTTTAGAATCATTAGCTGCCTGATAACTTAAAAAAATGCCAAGTGGTACAAAAACTGTTATTCCAAGCCACATTCCAGCTGCTGGACTCCAGGCTAGCGTTTTAGCAAATTTTTCACCCGAAAGAGAGACGATATGATAACATACATAAAGAATAACCGAAACTACAATGGGAAGTCCAAACCCTCCCTTACGGATGATAGAGCCGAGCGGTGCACCAATAAAAAACATGATTACACAGGCTACTGATAAAATAAATTTGCGGTGCCATTCAATGCGGTGACGAGCTCTCATTTTAGTGAGTTCATTATATTCATTAATACTGTATTCTACAATATTTTTAACACTGCGTGTATTGTTAATTGCTGCAGTATAAACACCATCTCCCCGGAGTTCTTTAAAATGACTGATAATATCAGGATTAACTGATTGCACCTGCATAGGCGGGAGGGCATTAATTTTGCCGGTACTATCTGCAGCGGCCCTCGAAAAATAATAATAGGGTTTAATAAAATCTGCCAGTTCTTTATACTTAATTTTTGCCACCTTATCAAGAGAATCACTGGCATGTTGCAGCTCCAATACGTTTAACATTTCCCAGTGATGTTTAAACAGGTTCTCATCCGTTCTGCTAAATTTAAAACTGTTCATGTCAAAGGCAATCCTTTCTTCAGAAAATGCAGTAGTAGTATGTGGTTGAGAATTGTAATAACCTTTTTGTTTTTCCATTTCCTCATAGCGCGCACCTTCAAAGAGGGTAAGAAACAGATACCGTCCATCTTCACTCATGGACATGTTACCCCGTTTGGCAAAGATAATTACCGGATGCAACTGACTTTCGCGCAAGTCATAAATAAGGATCTCCTGAAGTTCCTGTGTTTTACTATTTTTTTTCCCTACCCTTAAAGTAATTCCCGGAATATCCTGGCTGAAGACTCCCGCTTTTATAGCCAGTGCCGGTTTTTGCTGCCTCACATCATAAAGCAGAGAGCCTCTTTTAAGATTGGCTTGAGGGATGAGAATATTTGAAACAAAGAATCCAAAAATGGCAATGAAAACCATTAGCCCAACCATAGGTTTAAACATTCTCCAAATGGAAATGCCCGATGCTTTAGCTGCAACAAGTTCATAACTTTCACCCAGATTTCCAAAGGTCATAATGGAAGAGAGTAAAACCGATAGTGGCAATGCCTGTGGGATCAGGCTTGCCGAAAAATAAAACATAAGTTCTGCTATTACTTGCCACTCCAGTCCTTTACCTATTAACTCATCCACATAGAGCCAGATAACCTGCATCAGTAAAATTAGCATAACAATTAAGAAGGTGGGAATAAAGGCTGCCAGATAACTTCTTAAAATAAGTTGATAAAACTTCTTCACGCTTGATTATGTTTGAGGGATATGGGGCAAAAATGGACAAATAAACTGACAAATGAAGAACTTGAATTAATTTCAGGAACTTATTATCCTTTACTCAAAAAAAGTGCCATGGAAAAAGTACAGGCTCAGTTGGTAATATTGGGAGAACAATTACAGCAAATTAATTTAGCTGAAGCGTTAGGAAATGTAAATGGTTATAAGATTAGCAGAGGCGAAAATTACCAGGATCTGCCATACATTGTACTGGATTATCCTAAGATTTCGGGAGAAGGCTTTAAAATGCTTTGCAGGGTAGTTTTTTGGTGGGGCAAATATGTAGGTTTACAGTTCTTTCTGAACCAAAAGTATTTTCAAGCAGATGAACTGATAGAACAATCTACAGAAATTAATGATCTTTATGTCTTAATTAACGATCAGATCTGGAATAATGATATTAACCACCAATCTTTTCAATTGCTGAAAACTATGACAAAGGAAGAAAAGAATGCGTTAAAAACATTGCCTTATCTAAAATTTATTCAGGTTCAACCCATTAAAAAAACTGTAGACTTATTTGAAGAAGTAGCCGGGTTTTATCAGTTAGTATTGTCCTTACAAGGATTAACCGCCCAGCAGGGTTCTTAACTCATGAACCTGATTTTCCCAAAGGAGCATAGCGTTTTTTTCATCAGCAGGTTCAACAAAATCTGTTACCACCAGTGCAACATCATCCGTGAGTTCATCCTGTTGAATTTCAAACTCAAAAAACTCTTCCAGGTGTGTATCCTTCCAGCGAAATCTAATGCCTTTGTTAACGGTCTTCTTTAACATCTCCGCAATGTTTTCATCGCCATCCCATTTAAACTTATAGAAGTTATTGTAAATATCAACATCATTACAAAACCATTGCGACAAGCCCGACGGTGAACTAATGTAATTAAAGAGCATGGCCGGAGAGGCCTTGATTTCAAATTCCATTCTAATTTTTTTCTTTGTACTCTTAACCATTATCAGATTTTTTATGCGTTACTGGTAATGGCAAATATATATTTTATAACGACTTTACAAACTATATTTAAAAATTATTAGAATTGATACAACTTATTTGGCTTTCAGAAATCTTTACTCCTGTAATTTTGAGAAAAACTTACCTATTTGTTTTTTGATAATGCTTATTAATAACAATTATTTTTTAGGCTGCACTGCATAATCAAAGTCTAAAAGATCTTTCATTGAAACTTCAAGTGCATTGGCGATTAAAAGCAAGGAGCAAATAGTAACATTATGTTGCCCTCTTTCTATTCTTCCAATTTGTTCTGAATGATTATTGCAAAGTAACCCTAAATCTAATTGAGTTAATTTTTTTGCCTCCCTGATAGAACGAATTCGTTTTCCTAAGGCTGCCAAAAAATACTCATCCTTTACATTTTGCACCTTGGCAATGAAGAGATGTTATCTGTTTATAAAAAGAACATACATGTTGTTTTTGTGAATTAAACTTTTAACTTCGATTTAAGAAAGGAGGACTTTATTTAAATACCAATTAAGTTTATTTTAGTTGATATTCATTCATGGTGAATGGCTTAAACAAGCAGCCGTATTCGCTAAATCATTAGAAAATACTTACAGTTTAGCCTGCTGTAATAAACCTCAAAGGCCTATTTTAATTATTCAATAATTTTAAAAACAAATGAAAAAACTACTTTTATCCCTTGGCATGTTTGCCGTTTTAATAAGTTGTGCGCTTGCGCAACCTAATCTTTGTAAAGATGATTGTACGGAAGATTCGTTGAAGACAATGACTATCCCGCTTTGTACATTTACGAATACAGTTAATTATACTCCACCCATTAACGGTAATGAAATAATAACCGATGCACCCTTTGTTTTTGTTATTATCAATTACAGAATTAAAACTTGCCCTGGTGGTATAAAATCTGTTATAATTGACGATTATGTTTTTGTTGACAACAGGGATTTTTGGGAAACGGTTTGGGGTAACCAATTTCTGCCTGGATGTGTTATTTCAAATCCAACTATAATTCCTCCTCCAGCTACTTTAGGTTGTATATATCCAGCCCCACCTACAACCAACTCTATGAAAGCGGCCGTAGCAGATGCTATAACAAAACTTTTAAATAAAGAAGGTATCACAACTCAAGCCGGTGGTTATGATGTGTTTTTTAAAGGAGCTTGCTACTCATTGGTAACCTTAAGTTTTCCAAATGGGGCCTTCTTTGCCGGAGTTCCCAATGACCTTGGCCATATTGATACTTTCTATGTATCGGCAGGTTCTAAAGTGTCGCAAAATATACCATGCAACGATGTATGTTGCAAAGTTACTTATAACTGGGTAACAACTACCTTAGCGAATGGGGAAACAACGAGCCGTTGGAAGCCTGTATCAGCAGCAGGTGATGGAGGCTTATGTGAAATTCAGCCCTTTCCGGATTATAATATTTATCCCAAAAAACTGCAGGCAAAAATTTACGATCCTGCTACCGGGCTTTACAATACTGTAACCGGTAGCTTTGTGAGCCAAACAAATTGTGAATTAATTTGCCCGCATATACTTGCTCCTCCTCCGCCAGATGGCCTAATTGCTTCCGTTAAAACAGATAAAATTTCAAAAGATGTTTATATAGAATTGAGCGCTTATCCTATACCTTTTAATAATTTACTCCACTTTACAAGCAAAGAACAAATTTTAAAAGTTGTTATGTATGATATAAGTGGAAGAAAAGTATTAAGCACTACAAGCTTAGATAATGGTGAATTAAACACCAGCGAACTTAAAGTAGGTAGTTACTATGTTCAGGTTTATTTGCCAAATAATATTGTTAAATCAATAAAAGTAATTAAACAATAATTGCTTTACTACATGGAGTGATATAAGCACTCCATGTAGTATATTTGTTTTGCCTGAAGAAATGAAAAAACTAATTCTATTATTATTTGTATTTATCAGTATTTGCCAACTAAACGCGCAGATTATAAAAACGGGCTGGGTATATGGCGCAAGCGGGGATCAGCGGGCTATAAAAAGTTTTATTGACAGGAGTGGCAATCGTTACCAGGCTATTTACTACAGATCAAATTTTATAATTGACAGTGCCGGCATCCCAATAACTATTTTAAAAAATCCGACCCCAGGGTATCCTTTTGCTAAAGCTATTATAAAGTATGACGCTTTCGGGAGGTATTTATATCATTTATGCTTTTATACAACCGGAACTGTCGATTTCTTTGGATGGTCTTTTGACATCAAATTTAATTCATTTAACGAAGCGATTTTATGTTACACTTTTTCACAATATGATTCACTGAGTATTTATGATGCAAAGGGAACATTGAATAAGGCCATAAAGCCACTTTACAATAAAAAGATTACGGATCTTAATGGCTATTTGGCAGCAATAGCTTGCAAACTTAACCCCACCGGCCAAATTATTTGGTTAAACACTATAACAAGAGAAACTCTGCCTGCAAATTCGATTTCGGGAAATTTTGGGAAACTGCTCATAAACAATGACAATGAAATTAGGGTTTGTTTCCCCAATATTAGAGACAATAACTCATCTGTTCCTGATACCTTAAGTGTAACCAATGATACTGGCTATAAAACCATGTTTTTTGTTAGTACCAAATATGTTATATTTAAATTTGGTGATAATGGTAATTTACTTACAGTAACAGAGCCTTTAAAAAATCGCCTTACTTTTAATCATGCAGACTCTTCATATAATCAGCTTAATCCTTACGTACCAGTTGTAGAAATGGTTACAGATGGGAAAAATAGTTTTATTATATTAAATATTAGTACAACCAGGGCCGATACAATAAAATGCGCTAACCCGGTGCCTTTAAAGTTTGGCCACACAACTTTATTATTTAAGTTAAATGAGAATGATAGTATCCTTTGGGCAATACCAATAGCGAAAAAAATTCTTTTGAATTATACTCCTACGCCCAGCATGAATATTGATACCACTAAGCAGGAATTGATGTTACTCCTGGATATCGCTCCATGGTATTATGAATTTTTACTTGATCCCTTCTTTAGCAGTAGTTATGGCAGTTATCTTTGTAAAATTAATACAAACGGAAATTTAAATTGGCAAGATTTATATGTTAATACAACTATCAACACCACTAATTATAATTATGTTACAAAACAATACATTTTAGCCGGGTCTACTAATGGTAATGATTTAAAATTGCAAAAATTTACACCGGTAAACCTTGTAAATAAATCCTTTTCATTTGTAGTCTATTTAGATAGTTTGGGCAATATTTTTTCAGCGCAACCTGTTTTTGCCAACCAAAATCAAACAGGCAATAACATACAATTTGGGTATTATAATATTGGTTCAATAACCGACCCAAAAGGCCGTTCCTATATTTCAGGATGGTTTGCAGATAGTATTAGTTTACCCTGTAAAAAATTACATGCTTTAGTTGAGAGTAACGCATTTGGGACATCCCTTTATGATGGCTTTGTATTAGCACTCGATCCTTACATTCCCATCAATCTATCAGCATGCAAACAGCTAAGCTCGCCAAGTGGCAAATATGTTTGGGACAGCAGTGGTTATTATTTTGATACCATACCCAACAGCTTGGGTTGCGACAGCATTCTTTGGGTTAATTTTAAAAGATTGCAAAGCAACAGCAGGCTTGATAGTGGCGTATGTAAAAGCATGCGTTCATACAGCGGTAAATATGTATGGATTGTTTCGGGCACCTATCGCGATACAATATCCAACTCAAAAAATTGCGATAGCATCATTACAGTAAATCTTACTGTTTTACAAAGAACAAGCACGCTTGATTCAACCGTAAAAATAAAAATGCTATCGCCCGGCGGTAAGCATGTATGGGACAGCACAGGCACCTACAAAGATACACTTATAACAGCCCGTGGTTGTTATAGTATCCTTATCATCCGCCTTACCGTATTGCAATCAAAAAGTACCATTGATACCACTGTTTGTAAAAGCCTGTTATCTCCAAGTGGTAAATATACTTATACTGTTACCGGCAATTATTTAGATACAATATCCAACAAACAAAATGGAGACAGCATCATTACCCTCCGCTTAAAGATATTGCAAACCTATCATACCATCGAACTACTTTTTGCGGTGTTTATAAAGCTCCAGGCGGGCGTTATTACTTTAATTCCACCGGCATTTATTATGACACTTTAGAAAACAGCAATCATTGCGATAGCATCATCACCATAAACTTTACAAAAACAAAAACAAGCGATACCCTTAGTTTAGAAAGCTGCAATGCAATAACAAGTCCAAGCGGTAAACACATTTATAACATAAGTGGTTTTTATTCAGATACCCTCATATCAAATCAACGTTGTGATAGCATTCTTTATATTCATTACAAACGCTTATCATCACAAAGCAATAGCAATAAAACTGTATGTGATACTTTTACATCGCCCAGTGGAAAATATAAGTATTATACCGGCGGTACATATACCGATACCATAAGCAACACTATAGGTTGTGATAGCCTCATCACAATAGTGCTTACTATCCAGACACTTCAATTAATTGTTACAAAATCAAACAATATTACCTGCGATAGTCCGCTTGCTTATTTAAATGTTACCGGTGGCAACAATTATTTATGGCTGCCGGCAGAGGGCCTTTCCATTAATACTATAGCCAATCCTGTGGCCAACCCGGTTAAGCAAACTATGTATTACGTTACAGCCAATGATTCGTTTGGGTGCAATGCCACCGACAGTTTATTTTTATCGGTAATGAAAGACGATGAAATTAAGCCATTACCAAATGTATTTAGCCCCAATGGCGATGGTTATAACGATTGCTTGTCCATAGCTGCTGTGTGTGTCCTGAGAAAGTAACTAAAAGATGGTAGTAGGCCTACCGCATGCGTTGACGGTCAACGAATGCAAACCACCGTAAGATGCTGGAAGAGTAATTTTCTGGTGTTAAGCGTTACGGGAAAAGCTTTGTTGGAAAAGAACATAGCAGGTAAGTACAAAGGAGCCGAAAACGGTTGAACCCTTGGTTGAAGCTTCGATAATAATGATACGTATCCAAAACCACTGATTACACGCGAAGTGGGATAAGCAAGGCGGCTGTAAACCGATGTGGGCCTTGCGGATACCGGAGTAAAGAGGGCGGGAACTTTGTACAGGCTTTTAGTTGCAACAGGAGAGATCCTCGCTGCAATGCAAAAGGGAAAGCTCAAGGTGGTACTACCACCAAGTCTATTACCAATGTGCAGGGAGGAAGTCAGATGCATTCATAGTAGTGATGATGCTTTGCGAAAGCAAAGAGGAGCGAAGGGATGCACAGAATTTGTTTCATGTTTTAACAGGTACAATCCTGGTGAAAGCCGGGAGAGGATACCACCAAAACAAAACGATGCGCTTAGAAATAAGTAAACAACAAGTATGGGAGGCTTACAAGAAAGTAAAAGCCAACCAAGGTACGTATGGCGTTGATGGAGTAAACTGGCAAAAGTTTGACAAGCGGTTGAAACAAAACCTGTATACCTTATGGAACAGACTATCTTCGGGTAGTTATTTTCCACAGGCAGTGCGCAGGGTAAGTATCCCCAAGAGCAATGGCGGTACAAGAGGGTTGGGAATCCCCACCCTCACAGACCGGATTGCACAGGAGGTGCTACGAAGCATATTAGCACCTTATGTTGAGCCGAGATTTCATGTGAACAGCTACGCCTATCAAGCGGGTAAAAATGCACATCAGGCCATAGGTGAGTGCAGGTATCGTACCAACTATTACAGTTGGGTTATAGACCTTGATATCAAGGGCTATTTTGATAACATTCCACACGACAAATTGATGCAGGCAGTAAAACATTACTGTCCCATCAAATGGATGTGGCTGTATATCGAGCGCATCTTGCAATCACCGGTACAAATGGAAGATGGAACGTTACAGCCTACGCTTAAAGGCGTACCACAGGGAGGAGTGGTAAGTCCGCTATTATCCAACCTTTACCTGCATGTGGTGTTTGATGCATGGATCGGCAAAACAGTGAAGAGTAAATTCAACTTTGAGCGGTACGCCGATGACATCATTATTCATTGCAGCAGTTATGCACAGTCAGCATTTGTATTGCGCTCACTGGAGCAGAGATTCAATGAATGTGGCTTGGAGTTACATCCGGAGAAAACAAAAATAGTTTGCACCGAAAAGCAGAAAGAAAAGCGGAAAGAGGGAGAAAGTGTAGAAGTATTTGACTTTTTAGGATACAGGTTTCAGCCACATTGGTTCAAAACCAAAGAGAAGGGAGATAAACTGCTTTATGATGCAAGGGTAAGTCCCAAAGCAATGCAAAAGATGATACAGATATTAAAGTATCACAACTTGCACAAACGTAAGCAGAACATACAAGCCCTTGCCAAGGAGTTAAATCCAATCCTGAGAGGATGGATAAACTACTATGGAGCCTTTGGTAAACAAGCATTGAATAAACTGTATGTACATATTAACCAAAGATTGGTAAAATGGTGCAAGTGGAATTACCGCAAATTCAAGTTGGAGGCTATTAGTTGGTTAAAACAAAAGTGGAAAGAAATGCCTTACCTGTTTGCCCATTGGCAACAAACGAGTTGGTTTGCTATTATGTAAAGTTGCATTCAAGATTCTGAAGAGCCGTGTGAAGCGAGAGTTTCAAGCACGGTTCCGTGAGAACGTAGGGGTGAAATTCCCCTGCGTTACTCGATT
>JACMQU010000111.1 GCA_014376805.1 Bacteroidia bacterium | reverse complement strand
CAGTGTATTGGGGGTGTAACCTTCTTCATACTCTATCTGGTTGGCCATTTGCTTGTAATATACCTCCACAGATGTTTCGTAGGTGTTTTCCTTAAAGTTTTTAAACAAACCGGCTGCATATAACCAGCTTATTTGTGGTTTAACCTTGTAGGTACTGGGCACCCATAAATCGGTTGGTAATGTTGTACCCGAATTACTCACCAAATGAATGTATTGAAGATTACGTGTTACTGATCCTTTTATGGAGGTTGCATCATTTATTGCATACCGCATGGTAAAACGAGGCTCTAAGCCTCCGTAAGTTTTTACCGGTTGGCCATTACCGTATACGGTGCTGTCAGTGCGGTTAAGATTGGCATCTGTTTGATATATTTTAAAAGGTCCAATTTGCTGAAAAAAACTATACCTGATACCTGTATTAATTTTTATCCTATCGCTAATTTCCCAATCGTCCTGCACATATAATGCTGCTTCATGGGCATATTTAGCTTGTGCATTTAAAGGTTTAAACTCAACAGAATCCTGTGTGCCACTTACTACAGATGGAGTGAATTTATGGTAAGTGTAGAGGCCTCCAAATTTCACTTTATGTCCGGTGAACGGATACAAATCGAAATCCTGTTTTAAACTAATGTCTCTAATACCCGATGCCAGCTTGATAGAAAAATTATTTTGTAATGCATTAAAGGTAAAATTGTAATTATTAAATACAGCGGTGGTATTTCCAAACAGGCGCTTGTTAAAAATATGATTGTACCGGATAGACCCGGTAGCATTTCCCCAGGGAATTTTTATGTTGAGGCTTTGCTTTCCATTTACAAAATCAAAAACATCCCTGCCAAAGTATCCGCTTATATAAAGCCTGTCTTTTTCCGAAAACTTATAATTAAGTTTTGCATTTAAGTCATAAAAATAATAACCTGATCCATTAAACTGGCTGGTTTTACTAATAAATGGTTTAGCCAAAACATCTATGTAAGTACGTCTGCCGGAAATAATAAAGGAAGCCTTGTTTTTTTTGATGGGTCCTTGTATGGATAACCTGGAGGCAATGGCACCTATCCCACCCTCTACCTGGAATTTTTTATCGTTACCCTCCTTCATCGAAATATCCAGCACACTGGATAATCTGCCACCATACTGAGCCGGCATTCCGCCTTTTATCAGGGAAACATTTTTAATGGCATCCGAATTAAAAATGGAAAAGAATCCAAACAGATGCCCGGTATTGTAAACGATGGCATCATCTAATAAAATCAAATTCTGGTCTGGCCCGCCACCTCTTACATATATCCCTGCACTTCCTTCGCCTGCATTGCGTACGCCTGGTAAAAGCTGAATGGTTTTAATTAAATCCACCTCTCCCAAAAATGCTGGTACTGCTTTAATTTGCTCAATAGGTAACACAAATTTGCCCATTTGTGCATTCTTTACATTTATATCTCTTTTATTAGAAGTGATCACCACTTCGGTCAATGCATCACGGGGTACAAGATTAAAATTAAAGAGCTTATCTTTTGCAAGTTGAACGGAAGACAATAAAGGCTGATAGCCAACATAGGAACAAATCAGCTCATAGTTTCCCTCTGTAAGTGTAAGAGAATAAAACCCAAATTGGTTGGTACTTATGCCCTTTGTTTGCCCACGCACGCTGATGGTTGCCCCAATAAGTGTTTCGCCACTTTGAGCGTCTTTAGCATAGCCGCTAATAGTGATTTTGTTTTGAGAGAATGCTACAAAAGGCAGCGCAAAGAGTACTAATAAGAAGTATATAAACCGCATAGAAAATTTTGCTGCCTGATGAAAGGGATTATTTTTTGCCTGTTAAATCCTTGTTCGTAAGCTGATTGATTATTTTATTATTGTGCTTTAATTGAATCCTTTACCTCGCCACAATGCAACATGGTACCTTTATATTCCGGATGATGTTTGCCCATGTAAGGATTGATTATTTCTTCGGTGTTACTTATCCAATTG